>NZ_PEDM01000020.1 GCF_002742685.1 Anoxybacillus flavithermus | reverse complement strand
ACCGTACGTACGGTGGTGTGAGAGGACGGAGGTTAATCACCTCCTCCTACTCGATTCGAAAATTTGTCGGCAAAAAACGTCTTGCCTTTTTTAAAGAAAAGGTGTAAAACAGTCATATGTGGATGAGCGACTTGTCTATTATATCGTTCATAGTTTAAGATAACAGTTGCTTTTTTGTTAAGAAAGTATTAATATTGTCTTTGGTTAAGATAAAAAAATGTAAAAAAACGGATATACCTCATACAGCATAGAATAAGCATCGGATGTGGATGGATTAAAGGAGGGAGACATATGAAAAAATACCGTTTCGTTCTTTTCGCGGTATTACTTTTATGGATGAAGACGTATTTAGTCTATAAAAATAGTTTCGATATAAAAATTGAGTCATGGAAGCAGGAGTTTATTTTGTTCATTAGCCCGTTAAGCTTCCTGTTATTTATTTTTGGGCTTGCTTTATTTATGAGTGAGAAGCGACGCAATCGCTATATTGTCATTACAAGTTTTATTATTTCGTTTGTTTTGTATGCGAACGTTATGTTTTATCGCTTTTTTAGTGACTTTATTACCATTCCTGTGCTATTTCAAACGAACAACATGGGCGACTTAGGAAATAGTATATTTGAATTGATGAACGTTTCTGATATTTTCTTTTTCCTTGATGTTGCATTGCTTGCTTGGATGGCATATAAAAAAGTATCTATTGCTCAATATGTGCCAGCGACAAAACGTTTTCGCCGTACGTATTTTCTTGCGACAGTAGCCATCGCTTTGTTTAACCTAGGACTAGCGGAAACAGAGCGCCCAGAGCTGTTAACGCGCACGTTTGACCGTGAAATGTTAATTAAAAACTTAGGTATATACAATTATCATGTATACGATATTATTTTGCAGTCGCGTTCGAAAGCGCAACGTGCATTAGCAGATAGTAGTGAATTAGCGGATATTCAAAACTACATTAATGCAAACGAGAAAGCACCGAATAAACAATTGTTCGGTATTGCAAAAGGTCGCAATGTGATCATCGTTTCGATGGAGTCGTTACAAAGTTTCGTGATTAACAACACTGTAAATGGACAAGAAATTACGCCGTTTTTAAATGACTTTATTAAACAAAGTTATTACTTTGATAATTTCTATCATCAAACAGGACAAGGAAAAACATCTGATGCTGAGTTTCTCATTGAGAACTCTTTATATCCACTTGGTCGGGGTGCTGTCTTTTTCACACATGCGACAAATGAGTATAACGCGACGCCAGAAATATTGAAAAACTATGGCTACTATTCAGCCGTATTTCATGCAAATAATAAAAGTTTCTGGAATCGTGATGTGATGTATCAATCAATGAAGTATGATCGCTTCTTCTCAATGACGGACTATACCATTACGGAGGAAAATTCAGTTGGTTGGGGTTTAAAAGACATTCCGTTTTTTGAACAATCTGTACAACATTTAAAAACATTACCACAGCCGTTTTATACAAAGTTCATTACATTAACGAACCACTTCCCATTTGAATTAGGGGAAGAGGATAAAATGGTTCCAGAGTATACATCAAATAGCCGGACGTTAAACCGTTATTTCCCGACGGTTCGATATATGGATGAGGCGTTAAAAGTATTTATTGAGCAATTGAAAAAAGAAGGATTGTACGACAACTCTATCATCATTCTGTATGGAGATCATTATGGTATTTCTGAAAACCATAATAAAGCGATGGCTCAATATTTAGGTAAGGATGAAATTACGCCATTTGACCACGTTCAATTGCAACGTGTTCCATTGATCATTCATATTCCGGGTGTGACGGATAAACATCCGAAAGTGATTTCAAAAGTTTCTGGGCAAATTGATGTGAAGCCAACATTGCTCCACTTGCTCGGTATTGATACGCGCAATCAAATTCATTTTGGTGAAGATTTATTTTCAAAAGATAAGCTCGACTTTGTCGTTCTTCGTGACGGTAGCTTCGTGACAAAAGATTATGTATACACGAAAAACGCATGTTATGATAAGAAAACGGGAATAGAAGTCGATGGATCTTACTGTGAACCATATATGGAAAAGGCGCGCCAAGAGCTTGATTACTCTGACAAAATTGTATATGGGGACTTGTTGCGCTTCTACAATAAACAACAAGAAAATAAACAATAAGCTAGCTCTTACAACAGGGCTAGCTTTTTTTATGGGGAAGGCATATGAAAGCCTTCGACGGAGAATGAATGGTATACATATGGACAAATTCATCATTCATACAATAAAGTAAGGGGGAGAGAGCGATGTACGATTTTTCGGCATTAATGCATGATATCGATCAATTGCAACATCATTCGATTGTTCGTATACATGAAATCGGAAGAAGTGTGTTAAACAAACCGCTTGTGGAATTGCAAATTGGTGAAGGTGAAACATATGTGCATATGAATGCTTCGTTTCACGCAAACGAATGGATTACTTCAGCAGTTGTGATGGCGTTTGTTCGCGACTATGTGCAAGCGCTACAAGACAAACAACATCTTTGTGGCTATGATGTACAACATTTGTATAAAAAAACGACTTTATCGGTTGTTCCGATGGTAAACCCAGATGGAGTGGATCTTGTATTACACGGAAAAAAAGCGGCACAACATTATGAAGATGAAGTGGTGCGCATAAACGGGGGGAGTGAAAATTTTTCACAATGGAAAGCAAATATTCGAGGGGTTGATTTAAACAATCAATTTCCTGCAAAGTGGGAAGTAGAGAAAGAAAGAAAAATTCCAAAAGCACCTGCACCGCGTGACTTTCCTGGTTTTTCTGCGCTAACTGAACCAGAAGTGCAGGCAATGGCAACGTTGACAAAAGAACGCGATTTTTTAAAAGTGCTCGCATTTCATACGCAAGGAAAAGAAATTTATTGGGGATATGAACAATGTGAGCCACCTGAAGCGGAGGAAGAAGTAAATGAATTTGCGAAATGGAGTGGTTATGTACCTGTTCGGTATATTGACAGCCATGCGGGATACCGTGATTGGTTTATTTTCAATTGGAAGCGATGTGGGTATACAATTGAGCTTGGTGAAGGGGTTAATCCGCTCCCGTTTTCCCAGTTTCATTCTATTTACAATGAAAGCATCGGTATTTTTATGACCGCCCTTGCTCGTACGTAAAAAGACGCCGATACGTTGGCGTCTTTTTAATGGGCAACTGGATATCCGTGATGAATAACAGTCATAATTGTAAACCAACCGAATACGGCAACAGTGCCGATCCCGAGCAATACGCCGAGGAAATTTTTCTCGCGCAACGAACGAATGACACCGTAAGCAGCGAGCAATGTGACTAACGTAAAAATCACGACTAAAATGATCCCTGTTGGCATAACTTCCCCTCCTTATGTATACCGATTATTCCTTTTCCATTGTAATCGTTTTTGTTACGTTTGTCGAGGTGCAAAACGTATGTTGTTCGTGTACAATTAAGATAGAATATGTGTGGAAGGTGAGGAAATGTGATGAAGTGGGAACGAATTCCTTTAGGACCGTTGCAAACAAATGCGTATGTGCTTGTTCATGAAAATGGGACATGTTTAATTTTTGATCCGGGTAGTGAAGGAGAAAAACTCATTCAGCATATTGAAGCAAATGGTTGGACGCCCCTAGCTGTTTTGCTTACACACGCTCATTTTGATCATATTGGAGCAGTTGACGATGTAAGAAATCACTGGTCTATTCCTGTATATGTACATAAAAAAGAACAACATTGGCTAACTGATCCAATGAAAAACGGGTCTTTATTATTTATGGGAGAAACGATTACTGTAAACGAAGCTGACGTGTTGCTTGAAGAAGAGCAAACATTGACGATTGGTGATTTCTCCCTTCAAGTGATTGAAACACCGGGACATTCCCCAGGTAGTGTATCGTACTACGTAGAAGATGCTCAAGCGATCGTATCAGGAGACGTCTTATTTTTAGGAAGCATTGGCCGCACCGATTTGCCAGGAGGAAATTACGAACAGCTGTTGCAAAGCATTCATCGCCAGCTTCTAGTTCTTCCAGAAGAGACAGTTGTGTTATGTGGTCATGGTCCAGAAACAACGATCGGGACAGAGATGGACACGAATCCGTTTTTGAATGGTTTTTAGGCAAAAAAAATCCCTTCTCCATACAGAGAAGGGGGTTTGGGGGATGTTTTATTTCCTAAAATGGGAGGGGATATAGTTAAGCTACTAAATTAACAATATAACAAATTTAACACTATGTCAATAGTGAAAAAGGGTGCGAATAAAAAAATGTTAGAAAAAATGAGAAATAAGCGTTTGTCATACGCAGAGTACATGGAATGGGCATTGTATGATGAACAGTATGGATATTATATGAGACAGAAAGAAAAAATTGGACGCGAGGGGGATTTTATAACAACGAGCAACGTGGGGCATATTGTTGGGCACGTATTTGCGAGCGTGTTTATTCGTTTAATAGAAACATATCATGTTCGGCCGCTGATATGTGAAATCGGTGGAGGAACAGGTCGATTTGCTTATGCCGTTTTAGAACAATGGAAACGTCAATCGCCGAAAACGTTTTCCCAAGGACAATATATGATTATTGAAACAAGTCCATATCATAGGGAAAAACAAGCGGAAATACTTGCTCCGTTTATGGATCACGTACGTATCATCTCTAGTTTTACTGAACTTTCTTCTCCTTTGTCTGGTATTGTATATAGCAACGAATTGTTTGATGCGTTTCCTGTTCATGTCATTGAGAAACGAAACGGGCAAATATATGAATGTTTCGTTGTAGTAGAAGACGATCAGCTTGTTGAACAACATCATTTACTTGAAAACGAGGAGATCGTTCAATATTTGACAGAGCGGAACATTCAGCTCGTTGATGGGCAGCGATTTGAAATCCCGTTAGCGATGAAAAAGTTTATTTTTGAGCTTGATCAAGCGATTGATGGGGCGATTATTTTTACAGTTGATTATGGGTACACAGATGAAGAGTGGAAACATCCAGCACGAAAACAAGGCAGTTTGCGTGGTTATTATCGTCATCAGCTTATTGATGATCCGCTTCGTTATCCTGGAGAAATGGATCTCACGACGCATATTCAATGGGATGCGTTACGTTTTTATGGGGAGCAAGCGGGCTGGGCATTTACCCATTTATGGCGTCAAGATGAGTTTTTATTGCAGGCAGGTATTTTAAATCGACTCATTGAACATCATGATCCGAATCCGTTTTCTGAGCAAAGTCGACACAATCGCGCCATTCGCTCACTCGTTATGAGCGATATCGGCAGGGCGTTTCAAGTGATGGTGCAGCAAAAGAACATGAATATTCCTATTTTTACATAAAAAAGCGATGAGGTGCACTCATCGCTTTTTACTCGCCCATGCCAGGAACCATCATAAATGTTGTCCAGTACGTAAATCCGGCAAAAAAGACCGTTAAGTACGCACCGAAAATGTAAATGTACATTCTTTCTGTTAATTTTAAGTAGCTTAACAAAAGAAAGAATCCTGTTTGGCCGAGGAACAATAATGATGTTGTATGCATATGGCCAAGATAGAACATGACAGCAAAAATCCCTGTCCAAAATGACAAGACGCGGAACATACGATCCATATGTATCCCTCCTTTTCTGACCGTTTCCCTTACTTATTATAATGTAATTGAAATGGTTGTGTAAACGTTCTATTTTTTAAGAATGGCTTGATACGTGCATGAATTACAACCTGACGGCATAATTTCTTCTGTCACAAGTTCAGCGTTTGTAAATAATACTTCTAGCATTCCTTTCAAGAAGGCGTTGTGCATATAGCAAACCGAGTCTGGATGTGTAAAAGCGAGCTCTTTAAACGGACAGTTGAAAATTTCAAAATAAATTTTCCCTTGATTTTCACTGTAATGGAATGTCGGATAAAATCCAGCTGCTTCGGCAGCTTTTTGTAAAATGCTCATTTTTTCTTCCACACTCAACTGTTCAAGCGCTTGCATCGATTGGACGTGTTGTTGTACAAGTTCTTGTCCGAATAGCTTCCCTGTTTCATACAACGCTTGTTTCCCTGCATCTCCGAGTTTCATCATTGCCTGAATAGTGATCTTCGATAATAACTGGTAATCACGAAATGGAAAATGGAGTTGAATCACATCATCAGATAGACGGTATAATCGGCTCGGTCTGCCACCTTTTCCTGTTTTTTTCGTTTCGGATACAAGCATATTGACATCTTCTAGTTTTGTTAAATGAAGACGAGCGACGTTTGGGTGAATATGAAAAGCGTCAGCAATTTCTTGAACGGTTACTTCTTGATGTTTTCTCGCGATATACTGATAAATTTCGTAACGAGTCGGATCAGCAAGGACGCTTGTAATTTTTAATACTTGGTCCATTATGTCTCACTCCTATATGTTCATTCATTTACATTATAATACATGTATTTCCACAATGGAAATGCATATATAGGCCTTTTTCCCTATCTTTTTGTAACGTTCACAAAGTTTTAAAACAAATTTATATACAAATGTTAAACAAATGTTATACAATATGTATAACTAAGTGGAGGGAGGAGTGTGTTGCTATGCTGACTGTATATATGCATCCGAGTTGTACATCGTGCCGGAAAACAAAAAAATGGTTATGCACCAACAATATTGAATTTCGTGAGCGTCATTTGTTTCGTGAAACACCAACCTATGAAGAGTTATTGCATTTATTGTCACTGACGACGGAAGGAATCGATGAAATTTTAGCGACGCGCAGTCAATCGTTTAAGCAACTTGTTGAAAATGTTGAAGAGTGGCCGTTATCGAAAGTTGTCGAGCTACTTGTGAAAGAACCTCGTCTCCTTCGGCGTCCAATTGTTACAGATGGCAAGCGGCTCGTTGTTGGCTATAACCCATCAGCGTTAAAAAACATCGCAAAAAAATATCAGCGCGCATGTGTTTCATGACTTTCACCCACATATGGGTGAATATTTTTTTTGAATTTTTTACGAATCAAGAAGGAATTTGACGAAACATGTTGAATAATGAAGGCGAAAAAAATGGAGAAAGGGGGATGGCGTTGCAGGCTATTGAACGGCTAGCTGATCGCCTAATTGAAGAAGCTTATATGCTTCAAGCTTCCGACATTCATATCGTTCCACGCAAACAAGATGCGCTCGTACAATTTCGCTTAGGGGGAATGCTCGTTACAAAAAATGTGTTATCGAAACAGACATGTGAACGTTTGCTTGCCCACTTTAAATTTCTCGCTGATATGGATATTGGAGAACGTCGTCGTCCGCAAAGCGGAGCGATGGAAATGAACCTCACCCACACGACGATACATCTTCGGTTATCAACGTTGCCTACCATCTATGATGAAAGCTTAGTTATCCGCTTGCTTCCGTTACACTCATTTCTTCCGCTTAAACAACTCGCGCTCTTTCCTTCAACCGTAAAAAAGTTGCTCGCCTTATTAAACTATTCTCATGGGCTTATGATTTTCACAGGACCGACTGGATCTGGGAAAACGACAACGCTATATAGTTTGTTAAACGTATGTCGTCACCATTTTCAACGAAATGTCATTACGCTAGAAGATCCGGTTGAAAAGCGGGCGGAAGATGTATTGCAAGTGCAAGTAAACGAAAAAGCGGGTATTACGTATGCGGCAGGGTTAAAAGCGATTCTCCGCCACGATCCAGATGTCATTATGGTTGGGGAAATTCGTGATGCTGAGACTGCGCGAATTGCCGTTCGCGCCTCGTTAACAGGACATCTCGTGTTAACAACTATGCATACGAAAGATGCGGTTGGAGCGATTTATCGCCTTCTTGAGTTCGGTGTGCCATTTCAAGAAATGGCTCAAACGTTAGTCGCTGTAACCGCGCAACGTCTTGTGCAATTGAAATGTCCGTTTTGTGAAGGAGAGTGCTCACCTTTTTGTCGACAGTATCGACCTGTCCGGCGAGCAGCTGTTTATGAACTGCTATATGGAAATGAACTAGCGCAAGCAATGAGAGTAGCGAAAGGAGAGCAGGCGGTATATATGTACACTCGATTAAAAGATGTGATTAAAAAAGGAATTGCACTCGGTTTTTTACATGAAAGAGTTATTGAAAGTTGGTTGTTAGATGAAGCGACGTTGTAATTGGACGTTGCAGGAGCAAAGCGCGTTTTTTCTCCAACTCGGAAAATTGCTTAGTAAAGGGTATTCGCTTGCTCAAGCGATTGAGTTTTTGCAAATTCAGCAATCTCCTGCAAAGCAACGCGATCTTGACGATTGTGTACATGCATTGCGAGCAGGCGTACCGATTCATGAAGCTTTTTCTCGCATGCAATTTCATTCTCATCTTTTAGGATATGTGTTTTTTGCTGAAAAACACGGTCAACTTGCTCATGGATTGATTGAAGCAGGGGAAATCGGACAAATGAGGGCACGTTACATCGAGCAAGTGAAGCGTATGTTGCGTTATCCATTATTTCTTTTTAGTTTTTGTATCATGATGTTTTTCATGTTTCAGCAAGTATTAGCTCCACAGTTTTCTCACCTTCTTTCTTCGTTTCATGCTCGTTCATCTTTTTCTACATTCCTTTTTACTTTCACTATATGGCTTCCACGTATACTTTCCGTTGCGTTCATCATCGTTGCTTTTTTAGGATTGTTTTATTTGCTGTTCGTTCGTTCGTGGCCTATTCATAAACAAATGGATTTGTTTATGAAGCTTCCTCTCGTCCGTTCATGGATTGTGTCATTTCATACGCAAGTGTTTTCGTTACAATTAAGCCACTTGTTAAAAGGAGGACTGTCCATTTATGAGGCGCTACAAATTTTTGAGCATCAATCCCACCTTCCGTTACTGAAAGAGGAAGCGAAAATTATGAAACAGCAGTTATGTGAAGGCGAAAAGTTGGATGAAATCATTCAACGACGGAAGTATTACGAACAAGAACTACCTTTCGTCATTCGTCATGGTCAGTCTAACGGAGAATTAGTGCAAGAATTATTTCATTACAGCCAGTTTTCGTTGCAAAAATTAGAAAACCGTCTAAAAAAAATTGTATATATTACGCAACCACTTTTGCTTAGTTGTATCGGTATTTTTGTCATTTTGATGTATATCGCTATGTTGTGGCCTATTTTTCAACTGTTAAATCATATATAGAGGGGGATGTATATGAGAAATGAAAAAGGATTTACGTTAATTGAAATGTTAATTGTGTTGATGGTCATTACCATTTTGATTTTAATTACGATCCCAAATGTGACAAAACATAACAGTATGATTAATAAGAAAGGATGTTCAGCTTTTATCAAAATGGTTCAGTCTCAAGTCAAAGCATATGAGATGGAGCAAGGAACGATTCCGACGGTGCAACAGTTAGTAGATGGGAAATATATTGAAAGTAACCGTTGTCCGAATGGAAAAGAGATCGTTATTACGAGTGAAGGGGACGTTTTAGAAAGTGAATGAACGAGGATTTACGTTGATCGAAATGTTAATCGTTCTTTTTGTTGTGACAAGCATCATGTCGTTTACCGTTCCACCCCTTCAGCAAGTATTAGCTGAACGGCAGTTACAATATTTTTTAGAACAATTCAAAAACGATATGTTATATGCCCAACAATATGCAATGAGTAGGAAAAAGACGGTAGCGATTATATTTTCTTTCGATACATGCCGTTATCAGGTGAAAGAAGGAGGGACGTTTGGAAAGGAGCTATTTGCTCGTTCTTTTCCCTCCCCGTTTCAATTTCAAATGGCTACGTTATCGCCGCCGCTTTATTATTATCCGAATGGCAATGTGAATAAAGCTGGGACGCTTCTTGTTGCATATGGAAGTAAAAAATATAAAATCGTTTTTCAATTAGGGAAAGGACGATTGTATGCGCAAAAATTGTAACGGTTTTACGTTTATTGAACTGCTCGTTTCGCTTAGTTTATGGAGCGGTTTGATCGCTATGCTCCTTGTTCATTGGACAACGATTGTTGTAGAACGGGAAAATAAAAAAATGGAAATGATCGCAAATCAAATTTTATATGAAGCAATGATGAATGAACAACGTGAAAACGAAACGCTTGTCGTTCGTGGGAAACGCACATTTTCATTATTTATGCGATCGAATGAGCGATGTGTTCGTTGGAAAGATGGGCTGAAAAGAACAAAAGAAAGATGTGAGACATTGTTGCAATGATTCAAAAAGAAAAAGGCTTTACGTTAATAGAAATATTAATGTCGCTTACGGTTTTTTTCATCATTTTATCTTTATTGACAAAAGCATTTCATTTATCGTTGAGCTATACAACAAAACGCGGAAACTTTGACTATTTTGAATGGGTTGTTTTCATCCAACAAGCAAAAATAGAACTGAGAGAATCAAAAGACGTTCATATATACGGCACAACGATTCAATTCAATAAATGGACGGGTGAGCGCGTGACGTACGAAAAGTATGGAACGATCATTCGGAGGCGCGTAAATGATACTGGTCATGAAATTATGCTTCAATTTATTCAACATATATCGTATGAAAAAGAACAAACAGGCATTCGTATCCATGTATTCACAGATAAAGGAGAATCATATGAAGCGTTTATCCCATTTTTTCGTTAACATGAAAAATGAACGGGGCGTTATTTTTCCCTTTACCATCATGTGCGCGTTATTAATGAGCGCTCTTTTTCTTCACTCTGTCGCATTGTATCATACAGAAATACAGTTTTTTGAAGAGGAAAAGAAATGGTACGAAGCAGACTATTTGATGAAACAAACACTCAATGATGTGAAACAAACGCTTGCCAATGCACCAGAAAACGTGACATCATTAAGCCAAACGATTTCATTTTCTCGCGGGCGGGCAACGTATAGGGCAGCAAAAAACGGAGCGGATGTTTGGTCTGTCAATGTATCATGTGTAACGAATGCTCAATTTCGCTATGATGTTCAGTTTCAATTTCATGTATTAACAAACGACATTTCGGAGTGGAAAGAACTATACTAAGAGAGGAAGAGAATATGAGGGCGATTTACTTGACAGGATTTATGGGGGCAGGAAAGACGACAATTGGAAAACGATTAGGAGAAGTATTACAGCTATCTGTGATAGACACGGATGCATATATTGAACAACAAGTTGGAAAAACGATTACAAAGATTTTTGCGGAAGAGGGGGAAGAGACGTTTCGGGCGTATGAACGAGACGCATTAAAGAAGCTTCCAAAGGAAGATGTGATTATTACAACAGGTGGCGGAATTGTCATTCAAGAAGAAAATCGTCAATTTATGCGTGAGCATGGAATCGTCATTTATTTGCATTGTGAGCTACATGAATTGTTTCGGCGTTTAGCTGATGATGAGACCCGACCGCTACTGATGGAAGAAAATAAACAAAGTCAAATAAAACAGCTATTTGAACAACGACTTGCATGGTATCGTGAAGCACATATGACGATCGATACAACAAATCGCACGATAGATGACATCGTAGAAAACATTGTATCTTTGCTTAAATCACCTCGTTTTTGACGATACTAGCATCGAGGTGATGAACGATGGCAGGAAACGATTATGTTAAATTTATGACTGAGCAAGTTGTAAAATATTTAGACCAACCGAAAGACGAACGGAAAAGACAAAGACAAGAGAAGAAACAGCTAAAAAAACAACAAAAGCAGCCGTTTTTATATCGCTGGTTCGGTGTTATTCCGTATGCCATTATGCTTTTATTTAAGCGGAAATAAGGCTAATGCTAGCCTTATTTCGCCTCCAAATAAAATACACCACCGTTGATAATGGAAATGTGAATTCTCGGTTCATACCTTTGTCGCAACGCTTCTTTTTCTTTTTCATACTCTTCTTGTTTTTCTTCGATCCCCTCGTAAAAATGTTTCAGTAATGCTAAGTCTTCTTCCCAACGCGCGCGCGCCGCATCTGCCCACTCATGCGTTTCGGAGGCGATGAGACGTTCAACAAAAGCTTCAAGACGCGCAAGTCCACTAATTGGCTTAATAAGTGGAGAAATCGTAAAGCAATAATCTGGAACAGTGACTCCCCATTGTTTTTCTTTTAACACGTCGTAAAACGACTCGACGATTGTTCCGCTAATGAGATGAATACCTAACGATAATAAACGATCTTGCTTCCGGTCGCATTCATATGAAAGCAATATGTTTGTATGAAGCCACGGATGAAGAGCGGCAGATCGTTCGAATACTTGCTCATAGAGTCGAACGAACCGTCCGTTCATTTTAGCGATCGAAAAAATTTGATGAAGGCGTGGCGAACCAAAATGAATATGCTCTCCCTTTTTTTCGTGAATCGATCGTTTCGTGATGAGTGATAGTTGCAACGGTTCACCTATAGCACCGATGCGCTCAACATAATGCCAATAAAACGGGCGATTCATGAGTTGTTTATCCATCTCAACGGTGAGTTGAACACGTATATGTCCATCGCTACGTTCGACAATGGGACAATGGGCGGCGGTAAAAAAACGTTCAAGAAAAGATTGGATGTCATCTTGCTGCATGTGTCTGTTCCTCCGTATTCGCTAAAATTTCTACAAGATTTTGCATTTTTATTTTCAGTTCTCCTTCGCTTTTCGACTGAGCAATTATGCGTTCTAAATGGTTTGAAAATGCAGGAGACTGTAGCTTCATTAAAATATCATCTAGTTCACCGACGACCCGTTCAAATAGCTGAATTTTCTCGTACAGTAACGTAAATATATGCTCTTCGACCGTATTGCGCACGACAAAATTATAAATGTGGACATCTTTCGTTTGTCCGAGACGATGGACGCGTCCGATTCGCTGTTCCAAACGCATAGGGTTCCAAGGCAAATCATAGTTAATGACATGATTGCAAAACTGTAAGTTAATCCCTTCCCCCCCTGCCTCGGTTGCAATTAACACTTGGGAACGATGCTGAAACAGCTCTTTCATCCAATCTTTTTTACTACGTTTAAATCCACCGCGAAACGGTACGGAAGAGATGCCGTGCTGTTTAAAAAACCATTGCAAATACAATTGAGTCGCTCGGTATTCTGTAAATACAATGACTTTATCGTTTATTGTTTGAATAAGCTCTAACGCTTTTTTCGCTTTTGTATGTTCGTTGATATCGTTCATTTTTTGTAACAATGCACTAATTGTCGTTTCAAGATGAGGTTTTTGTTCAAGCATGTTTTTTAACGTGCAAAAAAGCGCTTCTTTACTGCTGCATATTTCACGCAATAACGTCATATGTGACAGCGATGTATCTAACAAAGGAGACTTGAACCGCTGAATTGTTTCATATACATTTCGCTCCGCTTCCGAGAACTCAATGAAAATCGTTTCAACGTGCCGTTTCGTCCATTCAATTCCTGTATCGTGGCGACGGTGACGAATCATCACTTTGCGAATAAGCTCTTTTAAATGAGCATCATCGTGTAATGTGCGCAATTTTCCATATCTTTTTTGAAATTGTTCGGCATTTCCTAAATGTCCTGGTTTCAGCAGGGAAACGAGATGAAAAATTTCTTCTACACGATTTTGAATTGGGGTTGCTGTTAATAGTAAACAAAACTTCTTTTTCAGCCCTTGAACAAATTCATAGTTTTTCGTTTTATTGTTTTTCAATTTATGTGCTTCGTCAATAATGACAATATCGTATGTTTGTTCATAAATGATGTCCCGATGTGGTTGTTTTTTGGCGGTATCTATCGATGAAACGACAACATCGCACTGCTCCCATACATAACTTTTCTTTTGGGCAACAGCAGGAATAAAAAATTTTTCATTTAATTCTTGTACCCATTGTGAAACGAGAGAAGCTGGAACGAGAATAAGCGCCTTTTTCACAAGCCCACGAATCATATATTCTTTTAAAATTAATCCAGCTTCAATGGTTTTCCCTAGACCGACTTCATCAGCTAAAATGGCTTTTCCGTTCATTTGTTCGACCACTTGACGGGCAACGTCGTATTGATGAGGTAAAATGGTGATATGCGGCAAATGTTTTGGCGCTTGTAACCCATCAAACTGAGGGATGGTTAACGCTTTCGTTGCTTCAAGCGCTAATTCATACAGTTCCCAGTTCGACCACGGACCGTCACGTTCGATACGTGTGACAAATTCATCCTTCCAACTTCTCTCCCAATGCATAGTGACGTTCATCAAGCATCCCTCATTTTCCGAACATTTTTAGTTAAAACGAAATAAATTTACGTATTTTATTTATAAAAAGGTGTTGCGACAAACGAGAAGTTATAAGATAATAAGAAACGTAAGAAAGTTTGTAAAATTGTTTCATTATATGTTTACATGTAGTGTGGCACAAGAGCGACAATTGTATACGGGCGGATGAGAACAAGGGGAGAGACTACGAGATGTAGCGCCGAAGGAGCAAGTGGCAACACGAATCTCTCAGGCAAAAGAACTCTTGTTTGACGCGGCTCTGGAGAGCGTTCACAGACGTGAACCACCCACGAGGACACCTATGTAATATTAGGGAAACTTTCAGGTGAAAGGACAGAGACTACCATATGACAATATGGGGGTCGTCTGTCTTTTTTTTATGAACAAGGAGGAAGCGTATGTTAAAAAGAACACCGTTATTTTCGTTGTATGCAGAGTATGGCGCAAAAACGATTGATTTCGGCGGTTGGGAGTTGCCTGTGCAATTTTCTAGCATTAAAGAAGAACATGAAGCTGTACGGATGCGCGCAGGATTATTTGATGTGTCACATATGGGTGAGTTTGAAGTGAAAGGAAAAGATAGTCTTGCTTTTTTACAAAAAATGATGACAAACGATGTCGCCAAATTAACAGACGGTCACGCCCAGTATACGCTTATGTGCGATGAAGAAGGGGGAACCGTTGATGATTTACTTGTTTATAAAAAAGGAGACGATCATTACCTTCTTGTTGTAAATGCCGCAAATATTGAAAAAGATTTTGCATGGCTTGAAGCGCATGTATTTGGGGATGTTGAACTAGTCAATATTTCAAACGATATCGCACAACTAGCACTGCAAGGACCACTTGCGGAAAAAGTGTTACAGCCATTAACAACTATTGATTTATCGACAATCAAATTTTTTGCTTTTGTCGATCACGTTAATGTCGCTGGTGTTCAAACGCTCGTATCCCGGACAGGATATACAGGAGAAGATGGGTTCGAACTATATTGCGACGCAGAAGATGCCCCAACGCTTTGGCGAGCCATTTTAGAAGCAGGAAAAGAAGAAGGAGTGCTTCCATGCGGGCTCGGTGCACGCGATACGCTTCGCTTTGAAGCATGCTTGCCGCTTTATGGGCAAGAGTTGGCAAAGGACATTACGCCAATCGAGGCAGGGCTTGGATTTGCGGTTAAAACGAATAAAGACGTTGACTTTTTCGGAAAAGAAGTATTGACGAAACAAAAAGAAGAGGGAACGCCACGGAAACTTGTCGGCATTGAAATGATTGACAAAGGCATTCCTCGTCACGGATATGCGGTATATGTTAATAATGAGCAAGTTGGCGTTGTCACGACAGGAACACAATCACCGACGCTCAAAAAAAATATCGGATTAGCACTTATTTCTACTGCGTTTTCGGCACTTGATACAGAAGTAGAAGTAGACGTTCGTGGGAAGCGGTTAAAGGCGAAAGTGGTGGCAACACCGTTTTATAAGCGCACAAAATAATGTGAGGAGAGAGAGCTATGCTTCATCGTTATTTGCCGATGACAGAAGAAGATAAGCAACAAATGTTACAAACAATTGGGGTGCAGTCGATTGATGAACTGTTTTCTGACATTCCAGAAAGCGTTCGTTTTCAAGGTGAGTACAACATTAAACCGGCAAAATCAGAACCGGAGTTAATGAAAGAGTTGATGGCATTAGCGGAAAAAAATGCAAATATGAAGACACACATTTCGTTTTTAGGAGCGGGGGTGTACGATCATTACATTCCGACGATTGTTGATCACGTCATTTCTCGTTCGGAGTTTTATACCGCATATACACCGTATCAGCCAGAAATTTCACAAGGAGAACTGCAAGCGATTTTCGAGTTTCAAACGATGATTTGTGAATTAACGGGCATGGATGTGGCGAACTCATCGATGTATGACGGTGGAACAGCGCTAGCAGAAGCAGCGTTATTAAGCGCAGCGCATACGAAAAAGAAAAAAGTGTTATTATCAAATACGGTGCATCCGGAATATCGCGATGTTGTGAAAACGTACGCAAAAGGACCGGGGCTTGAGGTAGTAGAAATTCCGCACAAAAACGGCGTGACGGATGTGGATGCCTTGCAAAAAGAAATGAATGAAGACGTGGCATGCGTCATTGTGCAATATCCAAACTTTTTCGGACAAATCGAGCCGCTAAAAGATATGGAGCCCATCGTTCATGCACATAAAGGAATGTTCGTTGTCGCAAGCAATCCACTCGCGTTAGGGGTATTAACACCGCCAGGCCAGTTCGGTGCAGACATCGTCGTTGGTGACGCTCAACCGTTCGGGATTCCAACGCAATTTGGCGGTCCACATTGCGGTTATTTTGCGGTAAAATCGGCGCTTATGCGCAAAATTCCGGGACGTCTTGTCGGACAAACGACGGATGAAGAAGGGCGACGCGGCTTTGTGTTGACATTACAAGCGCGCGAGCAACATATCCGCCGCGACAAAGCTACATCAAATATTTGCTCCAACCAAGCGTTAAACGCACTCGCTGCATCGGTAGCGATGACTGCCCTTGGCAAAAACGGCGTAAAAGAAATGGCAACGATGAATATTCAAAAAGCACACTATGCAAAAGAGGCGTTTGTCAACAATGGTTTTCATGTCGTATTTACAGGTCCGTTTTTCAACGAGTTTGTCGTTCGTATGAACAAACCGATAGCGGAAGTGAATAAAAAGTTACTAGAAAAAGAAATCATTGGTGGCTACGATCTCGGACGTGATTATCCAGAACTACAAAACTGTATGTTAATTGCAGTGACGGAACTACGCACGAAAGAAGAAATCGACACGCTTGTGAAAGAATTGGGGGATTGTCATGCATAAAGACCAGCCGCTTATTTTTGAATTAAGCAAGCCAGGACGAATCGGATATAGCTTACCAGCACTAGACGTACCAGCCATTGATGTCGCACAAGTCGTTCCAACCGACTATATTCGAAAAGAAGCACCAGAACTCCCAGAAGTGTCGGAACTTGACATTATGCGACATTATACAGCGCTATCGAAGCGCAATCACGGGGTCGATTCGGGCTTCTATCCGCTTGGATCTTGCACAATGAAATACAATCCAAAAATAAACGAAAACGTTGCCCGCTTTGCTGGATTTGCTCACATTCACCCGCTTCAGCCGGAAGAAACGGTGCAAGGGGCACTTGAATTAATGTATGATTTACAAGAGCATTTAAAAGAAATTACCGGCATGGACGCAGTGACGTTGCAGCCAGCCGCTGGGGCGCATGGCGAATGGACAGGACTGATGATGATTCGCGCTTATCATGAAGCAAATGGCGACTACAATCGAACGAAAGTGATTGTTCCAGATACAGCCCATGGGACAAATCCAGCGTCGGCAACGGTTGCCGGCTTTGAGACGGTGACGGTAAAGTCGACCGAAGAAGGATTAGTCGATTTAGACGATTTACGCCGCGTCGTCGGTCCAGATACAGCCGCGCTTATGCTCACAAACCCAAATACGCTCGGTCTTTTTGAAGAAAACATTTTAGAAATGGCAGAAATCGTGCATGAAGCAGGCGGAAAGCTGTATTACGACGGAGCCAACTTAAATGCGGTGTTAAGCAAAGCGCGCCCTGGCGATATGGGCTTTGACGTTGTGCATTTAAACCTTCATAAAACGTTTACCGGTCCGCACGGCGGCGGTGGCCCTGGTTCAGGTCCTGTCGGCGTGAAGGCGGATCTCATTCCGTTTTTACCGAAGCCAACGGTGGAAAAAGGGGAAAACGGCTACTATTTCGACTATGACAGACCGCAAGCGATTGGGCGTGTGAAGCCGTTTTATGGAAACTTCGGCATTAACGTTCGCGCGTATACGTATATTCGCTCGATGGGCCCAGACGGCTTAAAAGCAGTGACAGAATATGCGGTATTAAACGCCAACTATATGATGCGCCGATTGGCTGAATATTACGACTTACCATACAACCGTCATTGCAAACACGAATTTGTTTTGTCAGGAAAGAGACAAAAGAAATTAGGAGTACGTACGCTTGATATTGCGAAACGTCTCCTTGATTTCTGCTACCATCCACCGACAATTTATTTCCCGCTCATCGTTGAAGAGTGCATGATGATCGAACCGACTGAAACCGAGTCAAAAGAAACGCTTGATGCGTTCATCGATGCAATGATTCAAATCGCAAAAGAAGCGGAAGAAACGCCAGAAATCGTCCAAGAAGCGCCGCATACAACGGTCGTGAGACGCTTAGATGAAACAACGGCCGCTCGCAAACCCATTTTACGTTATCAGAAATAAAACAAAAGGTGCCAGCTTTGTTGGCTTGGCACCTTATTTTTTCTTCACTTTCCCTGTCCACATTTTAAAGCCACCTTTTAAGTGGTATAAGTCTCGATAGCCGTTGCGATACAACATTTGCGCAGCGCGACTGCTACGTATTCCACTTTGACAATATAAGTAAATGGGTTGATCTTTACGCAATTCTTTCATGCGCAAACGTAATTGTGAAAGCGGAATGTTACGTGCTCCTAAAATGTGACCAGCAGCGTATTCATCGGGTTCGCGAACATCGATGAGTTGCGCTTTTCGATAGCCTGCGCGGAACTCTTCTTCCGTCAGCGTTTGAACGATTCGTTTCTGGTAAAAGTATGTAATGACCGCGTACACAATAATTGCTCCGAGAATAATAAGAGCGATTGTCATGATGTCCCTCCTTCTTTTCATCGTTGCCATGTCTATTATATAAATGTTTTAGACAAGAAGCAAAGCATTTTCCATTGACTTATTATGTTTGCTACACTATAAAATGATAGAGGAAAGGGTGTAGTAGATGGAAAAAGAAGTATGGCGTTTTATTGACTCAGGCAACTGTTCCCCAGCGTTTAATATGGCGCTTGATGAAGCGTTGTTGGAATGGCATAGCGAAGGAAAAATTCCGCCAACCATTCGTTTTTACGGTTGGAATCCACCAACGCTTTCGATTGGCTATTTTCAAAAAGTCGAAAAAGAAATTGATATGGAAGCGGTCAAAAAGTACGGTCTTGGTTTTGTGAGACGTCCAACCGGTGGACGCGGTGTGCTTCATGATCAAGAGTTGACGTATAGCGTTATCGTATCAGAAGCGCATCCAGCTATGCCTCAAACGGTGACGGAAGCGTATCGCGTCATTTCGCAAGGCATTTTAGAAGGATTTCGCTTTCTAGGACTTGATGCGTATTTTGCCGTGCCAAAAACAGAAGAAGAAAAAGCAGATTTAAAAAATCCGCGCTCGGCTGTTTGTTTTGATGCACCATCCTGGTATGAACTTGTTGTCGAGGGAAGAAAAGTGGCAGGAAGCGCCCAAACGCGACAAAAAGGGGTCATTTTACAACATGGCTCGATTTTATTAGATTTAGATGAAGAGATGCTTTTTAGCTTGTTTAAGTATCCGAGCGAACGAGTAAAAGAGCGGTTACGACAAAATTTTAAAAACAAAGCGGTTGCGATCAATGAGCTAACCGATCGAAAAGTGACGATCGATGAGGCGAAAGAAGCATTTTTCAAAGGGTTTGAAAAAGGTTTAAACATTCAGTTGGAACGATATGAATTAACAGACGATGAGTTTTTTTACGTTCAGCAGCTAGCGAAAAACAAATACGAAACAGATGAATGGAATTTCAAACGGTAAATTTTTCTCTTGACAAATAAAAAACGCTTGACTTAATTATCAATATGTAGTATGCGTTTTGTAAAAAATCATACTACATATTGATTTTTTTATTGATTATTGTTGTCGATATATGGTAGTTTAATGTAGTAAGATTATGTTGGTAGAGGAGAGGTAAAAAATGACGGTTGCGTTTTCTGAAAAAATGACGGTGAATGTGGACAAGCTAAACGAAGACATTCGCCTATTCCCACAAGTGCACCCGATTACTCCTGAGATGCACATTACATATAAGGGTGTGTCGCGTTTAGTGATGCTTGATCGCTATTCGTTTAAAGATACGGAAAAGTTGACGTTAAGCATTGGAGACTTTGTCGTTTTAACGGTAAAGGAAGATCCGAAATTTCCAGCGCGTGGCCTTGGATTTATCGTTGAGTTGGACTGGGAAAATAAAAAAGCACACGTGCTTGTTGAAGAAGAATATCGTCATGTGTTGGAAGGAGGGGAAGCGAAAACAGGCATTGTTGTTCGTTCCCTCGATGTCATTGAAAAGCCACTTGAAATTTTTTATGAGCAAATTGCAAAGCGGAACGCAACCGGGCTAGCCGCTGTGGAGCAAACAGAAGAAAAACGAAAAGAGTGGTTTGAAAAGTTTTATGAACAGCTCGTCAGCCTAAATTTTGTTCCAGCTGGACGCGTATTGTACGGGGCAGGTTCTGGGACAGAAGTGACGTACTTTAACTGTTACGTCATGCCGTTTGTGAAAGACTCTCGCGAGGGCATTTCCGAACATCGAAAACAAGTGATGGAAATTATGAGCCGCGGTGGCGGTGTCGGAACGAACGGTTCGACCCTTCGTCCACGCAATACACTCGCGCGCGGAGTGAACGGAAAATCATCCGGATCGGTGTCATGGCTAGACGACATTGCAAAACTAACCCATCTTGTCGAACAAGGTGGCTCCCGTTAAAGTAGTGCCATTGGCGGGAGTAAAATCTCGCGAATTGCTGGAACCCCCTAAAGCCAATTGAACCACAACGTAGCTGGCAACGGCAAGCGTGACGGTGTAAAAATCAATTGGATGGAACAATGGGCGACCAGCAGCCAAGCATCTCTGGAAACGGAGATGAAGGTTCAACGACTATTGAAACTTCCTACAGTTCTCCATACAATGAATGTAATAAATAAAAATGTTTGGAGTGAGGGGAACCATGGAAGGAGTAAATCGTAACACTCGACAACGAGGTTACGAGGCGCGAGACAAAGAAGAGATATTGAAAAAAGCAAAAGATCTCCATAAAGAAGGATATAGCCAAGTTAAAATAGCCAAAATATTAGGTGTAAGTAGAGGAACTTTAAGAAGATGGAATGAAGAAACGAAAATGTTTGAAATCAGAAATCCTGGGGAAGCAGGTAAATTAGCTAACAAAAAATATAATTATTGTGAAAATTATTTCTCTGATATAAAAACTCCGAATCAAGCATATTTAGTTGGCTATATCTTAGGTGATGGCACAATTTTTGATCGTAAAAAATCAAAGCGCCTTGTCTTAACTTTAGCAGAAGAAGATAGACAATTGATTTACGATATAGCAAAAGAATTAAACATGCAAGAGGCGATCAAGTTTAGAAAAAGAAATGCACCTAATGAGCAAAACAAATATTCATTAACTATTAATTCTACAAAAATGTGTAATGATTTGATGGGGTTGGGAATAACTCCTAAAAAAACAGGGAATGAAACTTGGATAGAGTTTAATAGCGACAAGTTGCAATGGAGCTTCTTGCGTGGAGTATTTGATGCTGATGGACATATAAGAGTATATAAGAGATATTACCAAGAAAGGGATAAAACTTACTTAAAAACACGATTTGGTATTACTGGATCGAGGCAATTGTTAGAAGGAATCTTGAAGTTTTTGAAGTCTAAAGATATTGCGCAAAATGTCCATTCATTAACTGAGAAAGAAGGATGCTTTGATCTTCATATATCCAGCATTAAAGATGTGAACAAATTGTTCCATCACCTTTATCAACATGGAGATATAAAATTGAATCGAAAATATGAAACATTCTCTTCTTTGATGATATAGTCTGATCTCTGTTCGAAAGACAGAGAGCTAGGCAGAAATGACCTAGCCCACTCAAATGAGTGAGTAACAAATTGCGTGGCGCTCAAATGATTATGCTAGCCGATTGGCACCCGGACATTATTGAATTTATTATTTCAAAAATGCAAAATCCGCGCATTTTGCGCTATTTGCTTGAAAATACAGAAGATGAAGGTATTCAAAAAGCAGCGAGAGAAAAATTAAAGTTTACGCCACTTACTGAACAAGAGCGCGCGATGTATCAAGGGATCGTCAACTACAAAAACATCCCAGGATACGGCGGCTTTTCAGAAAAAATTATTAAAGATGCGGAAGAAAAGTTGCGGACAGGCGGTACGTATAGCGTGCACAATCCGGACTTTTTAACAGGAGCGAACATTTCTGTTTGCTTAACGAAAGAGTTTATGCAGGCAGTAGAAAACGATGAAGAATACGAATTGCGCTTCCCGGATGTTGAAACGTACTCGGAAGAAGAAATGCGCATCTACAATGAAAAATGGCACGAAGTCGGCGATGTGCGCGAATGGGAGAAAATGGGCTATCGCGTTCGCGTCTATCGAAAAATTCGTGCCCGCGAGCTATGGAAGCTCATTAACATTTGCGCAACGTATTCTGCAGAACCAGGCATTTTCTTTATCGACAACGCCAACGACATGACGAATGCAAGAGCGTACGGACAAAAAGTAGTCGCAACAAATCCGTGTGGTGAACAACCACTCGCACCTTATTCTGTGTGTAATTTAGCTGCAATTAATTTGGCGAATATGGTCGATAAAGAAAATAAAGTTGTGGATTATGAAAAATTAAAGCGGACGGTTGAAGTCGGTGTCCGTATGCAAGATAACGTTATTGATGCAACCCCATACTTCCTTGAGGAAAATAAAAAGCAAGCGCTTGGGGAGCGCCGCGTCGGTCTTGGCGTCATGGGGCTAGCGGATTTGCTCATTTATTGCGAGAAAGAGTATGGTTCGGAAGAAGGAAACCAGTTAGTTGACGAACTGTTTAAAACAATTGCGGCAACGGCGTATCGTGCGTCGATTGAGCTTGCGAAAGAAAAAGGAAGCTTTCCGTTTTTAGTTGGCGAAACGGAAGAAGAAACGATGAAATTGCGTGAAGCGTTTATTCACACCGGTTATATGAAAAAAATGCCGGACGATATTCGCCAAGATATTTTAACATACGGCATTCGCAACTCGCATTTATTAACGGTTGCTCCGACTGGATCCACAGGGACCATGATCGGCGTGTCCACAGGACTTGAACCATATTTTTCCTTCTCTTATTATCGAAGCGGCCGTCTCGGCAAGTTTATTGAAGTGAAGGCGGATATCGTTCAAGAATATTTAGATAAACATCCAGAAGCGGATCCGAACAACTTGCCGCATTGGTTTGTAACCGCCATGGACTTATCGCCAGAAGCGCATGCCGATGTCCAGTGCATTATTCAACGTTGGGTCGATTCAAGCCTTTCAAAAACGGTGAATGCACCGCGCGGCTATACGGTCGAGCAAGTGCAAAAAGTGTACGAGCGGTTATGGCGAGGTGGAGCAAAAGGTGGAACAGTCTATGTCGATGGTAGCCGCGATGCGCAAGTATTAACACTAAAAGCAGAAGAACATGCGGTCGAAGAGCAGCTAGAGCTTCTGCCAGAAGAACCGAAAAAGCGGGCTGTTGCCCTTGTTGAAACGATTCCAGATTTACGCGCAACGGACGTTACGATCGGTTCAGAAGTTGGAAACGTTTGTCCAGTATGCCGTGAAGGAACGGTCGAAGAAATCGGTGGCTGCAACACGTGCACAAGTTGCGGTGCCCAATTAAAATGTGGTTTATAACGTAAAAAGGGACGGGAAAACCCGTTCCTTATTTTATTACAAAAATTGTATTTCATCACCTCATACGAATAAACCATACTAACATTGAGGTGATTGTATGAAGCCATTTATTCCCCAGCTTGTTTATTTTGAGCCCGAAGCGCTTCATTATCCGCTCGGCAAAGAGTTATATGAAAAATTTAAACGTATGCATATCGACATTCGCGAAACGACATCGCATAACCAAGTGCGCGGCATTCCGGGAGATAACGAGCTTCAGCAATATCGCAATGCAAAATCAACGCTTGTTGTCGGTGTTCGGCGCACATTAAAATTTGATACATCTAAACCATCGGCAGAATATGCGATTCCTCTAGCGACGGGATGCATGGGGCATTGTCATTATTGTTATTTACAGACGACGCTTGGAAGCAAACCTTACATTCGTGTGTACGTCAATCTGGATGATATTTTTGCTCAAGCGAAAAAATATATTGATGAACGCGCTCCGGAAATTACGCGCTTTGAAGCGGCTTGTACGTCCGACATTGTCGGCATCGACCATTTGACGCATGCGTTAAAAAAAACGATTGAATTTATTGGTGCGACGGAATATGGTCGACTTCGTTTTGTCACAAAATATGAACATGTCGATCATTTGCTTGATGCAAAACATAATGGAAAAACACGCTTTCGTTTTAGCGTCAATTCACGGTATGTTATTCAAAACTTTGAACCGGGGACGTCTTCGTTTGACGCACGGCTAGAGGCGGCGCGAAAAGTGGCGCATGCTGGCTATCCGCTCGGATTTATCGTCGCTCCGATTTATATGCATGACGATTGGGAAGAAGGATATTTTGAGCTGTTTGAACGACTGAACAAAAACTTGCAAGGCATCGACCTAACAAATTTAACGTTTGAATTAATTCAACATCGCTTTACAAAACCAGCGAAAACAGTCATTCAAAAACGATATCCGAAGACGAAACTGGACCTTGATGAAACGAAACGAAAATATAAATGGGGACGATACGGAATTGGAAAATATGTGTATCAAGATGAAGAAGCCAATCGGTTGAATGACACGATTCGTTCCTATATTGCACAATTTTTTCCCGAAGCAACCATTGAATATTTTACGTAAATAGTTGTCATGCTTGGTAAACATGTTATAATCATAATGATTGCGGATGTTTGTTTAGGAGGGACACATATGCCAACACCAAGCATGGAAGATTATATTGAGCAAATTTATATATTGATCGAAGAAAAAGGATACGCCCGCGTATCGGATATTGCTGAAGCGTTATCTGTTCATCCCTCCTCTGTGACAAAAATGGTTCAAAAGCTTGATAAAGACGAATATTTAGTATATGAGAAATACCGAGGGCTCGTACTTACTCCGAAAGGAAAAAAAATCGGCAAGCGGCTTGTGTATCGCCATGAGTTGCTTGAACAATTTATGCGTCTCATTGGTGTAGATGAAGAAAACATTTATCGCGATGTTGAGGGAATCGAACATCACTTAAGCTGGAATGCAATTGACCGCATCGGTGACTTAGTACAATACTTTGAGGAAGATCGGTCACGTCTTGAAGCGCTTCGCAACATTCAAAGGCAAAACGAGCAAGAACAGGCATAAACGCTTGTTCTTTTTTGTTTTTTATGCTCAATCCCTCCCATTTTTCATACATATATGGCGAGGAGGGAAGAGCATGGAGATTGATGGTGTATTTTCCGGTGGAGGCGTTAAAGGTTTCGCATTGATTGGGGCATACGAGGCGATTGAGGAAAAAGGTTTTCGCTTTAAACGGCTTGCTGGTACGAGCGCAGGGGCACTTATTGCTTCGTTTATTGCATCGGGATTTACAAGCAAGGAAATGATAGGCATGATGGACGATATGAATTTAATGGATTTTCTCGATGAGCGACGTACGATCATTCCGTATGCGTGGTTAAAATGGCTCGTTCTTTATTGGAAATTAGGATTATACAAAGGAGAAAAGCTCGAACGATGGATAAGTGAGCAGCTAGGTAAAAAAGGAGTGTACACGTTTGCTGATTTGCCTCACGAACGATTACGCGTTGTTGCTTCTGATTTAACGAATGGCACGATGCTTATTTTGCCAGATGATTTACCGAAATACGGCATTGATCCTCTCCGTTTTCCTGTCGCCAAAGCGGTCAGAATGAGCATCGGCATCCCTTATTTTTTTGAGCCTGTGCGGTTAAAGACAGACGAAGGGAAGCATATTGTCGTTGATGGTGGCTTACTAAGCAATTTCCCGATTTTTTTATTTGATGAAGAACGGAAAAAACGACCTGTTCTAGGCATCAAACTAAGCGCAAGACAGGCGCAAAAAGCCAAAAAGAAAATTAATAATGCCATTGATTTGTATGAAGCGTTGTTTCAAACGATGCGCGAGGCGCACGATGAACGGTACATTTCACGCCGCCATGAAAAAAACATCGTTTTCCTTCCTGTCAAACATGTCGTTGCCACCGATTTCTCAGTGACGGATGAAGAAAAAAAGAAGCTCATTTCGTTTGGAAAAGAGCGCACCAAACAATTTTTAAAAACGTGGACGTATTAAAAGAAAAAATCGGGTTAAAAAGAAGCCCGATTTTTTTTCTTTCCTTTTTTTCCTTCAATGACTGTTAAATGAGTAGCGTGCTTTTTCTTTAAAGCGGTTGGGCGCGGTTGTTTTTTCGACGTCGGCTTCGTTTTCTGGTGGTGGAGCTTTTTCGATTGTTTTACCGCTTTTTGATACGAACGACTAAAGTTTTGTCTTTGTATCCATTTATATATGCCATAAAAGACACCTGCGACCAATCCGATGAGAAACACTTGTTTCAACAACTGCATCGGATCGTTCCATAGACGATAAGAAAACCCAACAATAGCGAACACAATAAGCAAAGTGACAAGCGGGAATGGGCGCCGACGCAATCGATCCACCTCCTTTATGTTACACCACTTCTTCTTGCTCGTTCGTCGCTTCTCCCTCTAACTCAAGCAAACGTTGAAATGATGCGATCGCTACTTCCACTTGATCATTAGTCGGTTCTTTCGTTGTTAATAGTTGTAGCCATAAACCAGGATAGCCTAACCAACGCAACACAGGAACATGCCGCAACGCGTTTGTGATTTGTAATACTTCAAACGATAGTCCTAATACAACAGGAATGAGCGCTAAGCGATTTAACACGCGCACCCAAAGCGGTTCGGTCGGGACGAACATGTAAACGAATACGCCGATGATGACAGTAAATAAAATGAAGCTGCTGCCACAACGATAATGAAGGCGAGATTGTTGTTGTACATGTTCAACCGTCAATGGTAAACCATTTTCATAGGCATTAATTACTTTATGTTCTGCTCCATGATATTGAAACAGTCGTTTGACAAGTGGCGTAAGCGAAATAAAGTAAATATAACCTAAAAGTAAAAGAAGTTTGAAACATCCTTCTACAAGTATTTGAGCTGTGTCCGATGGGAAAATCGGTCTCGTTAATTCAGCCAAAAATACAGGAATAAGGGTAAAAATAAATTTGCCGAATAGAAACGACAACACGCCGATCAGTGCAACACCTAAAATCATCGTCCATTTGGACGGAGGTTCCGCTTGCAACGTTTCATCTTCGGTCGGATCGAGGTCGTATCGTTCGCTTGAAAATTGTAAATGTTTCGATCCGTTTGCGCTTGCTTGAATAATGGCAAAAATGCCGCGAAGAAACGGAATTTTTTTAAATGAAGCAAGCGTTCTGTTTGTTTCGCGTGGAACGTGAAAATACTCAATCGCACCGTCTTTGCGGCGAATGGCCGTGACGGAATGATTGCGTCCAGCAAACATGACGCCTTCAATGACTGCCTGCCCACCGTATACGTTTTTGCTCATAAGAAGACACCAACCTATTTTCTTTTTTCTTATATTCTACAAGAAAACGATAAAAACCTCTAGGTCGATGTATTGTTTGTATTTGTATTGTTGCCAAAAATGAGAGCTCATACACATGAGATGCAACATTTTGGACAAGATAAAAACGGAGGTGATTGCTGTGCAAACAAAAATGAAACAAGACGCACAACTGGAACAAAATAAAAGAGAAAAACCAATGCCCGTTTTAGCAAAAGTCGCGCTGATCGGTTTTATTGGAGGTGTATTTTGGAGTTTCCTCGCATACTGTGCTTATTTTTTTCATTTTACAGAAGTCGCGCCAAACTTCATTTTGCAACCGTGGGCGATCGGTGATTGGAAAAACGAAGCGCTTGGTCAGACGATTGCGATTTTGTTCATTGGGATTGCTTCTGTCGTTGCCGCGTTTGTATACTATGCTTTTTTAAAAAATCGTCAAGGCATTTGGCCAGGCGTCGCTTTCGGCATCGGGTTATGGGTGCTTGTTTTTTACGTCTTAAATCCAATTTTTCCACAGTTAAAAGCCGTTCCACAACTTGAGCGAAATACGGTTGTCACGATGGTATGCTTTTACATTTTATATGGAATGTTTATCGGTTATTCCATTTCATTCGAAGTAGCAGAGATGAGGCGACAAAAACAGGTCGATGTGGTAAAATAACCATATGTATTTTCATCAGCAAAGGGGGGAGAGGGGAATGGTTCGATTCCTCCTTTTAAACGGTCCGAACTTAAATCGTCTCGGAATGAGAGAGCCACATATTTATGGCCATACGACACTTGCACAACTAGAAAAACAGCTAACGGAATTTGCTAGTGAGTATGGGGCGGAGTTAACGTGTTATCAAAGCAACTACGAAGGGGCGTTAATTGACCAAATTCATCGGGCGGAATCGTTATACGATGGAATTATTTTCAATCCTGGGGCGTTTACGCATTATAGTTACGCCTTGCGTGATGCGATTGCTAGCATACAAACGCCAGTTATTGAAGTACATATTTCAAATATTCACGCAAGAGAGCCGTTTCGTCATCAATCTGTTCTTGCTCCGGTGACGGCCGGACAAATTGTCGGACTTGGTGTGAACGGATATCGGTTGGCGATTTTAGCGTTGCTTGATATCGTTGAAGGGAAGGAGAAATAACATTGAATAAAGTACAAAAACTTCGTGCACAATTTGCCGAACATGGCATTGACGGATTTCTCATTACAAACGATTATAACCGTCGCTATATGACGAATTTTACTGGAACAGCTGGTGTTGCTTTAATTAGCGAAACGGATGCCGTATTTATTACTGACTTTCGTTACGTTGAACAAGCGACAAGACAAATTGAAGGATATGAAATTGTGCAACATACGCAAACGCTCATTGAAGAAGTAGCGAAACAAGTCGAACGATTAGGCATTCAAAAGCTTGGATTTGAGCAAGACGATCTTTCGTATGCAACGTTTTCAGCATATGAAAAAGCGATCAAAGCGACGCTCGTTCCTGTTTCCGGTGCAGTTGAAAAGTTACGCTTGATTAAGTCAGAAGCAGAGATTAAGATATTAAAGGAAGCAGCCGAAATTGCCGATGCCGCCTTTCATCATATTCTCGATTTTATTCGCCCAGGTGTGCGTGAAATAGACGTGGCAAATGAGTTAGAATTTTTTATGCGCAAACAAGGAGCGACAAGTTCATCGTTTGATATTATCGTTGCATCCGGCGTGCGCTCAGCGTTGCCACATGGAGTGGCGACAGATAAAGTCATTGAAAAAGGTGAGTTCGTCACGCTTGATTTTGGGGCATATTATAAAGGATATTGCTCTGATATTACGAGAACGGTTGCAGTTGGAGATGTAAGTGACGAGTTAAAGCGCATATATGATGTCGTGTTGCAAGCTCAGCTTCGTGGTGTTGAACATATTCGTCCAGGGATGACAGGGCGAGAGGCAGATGCGCTCACACGCGATTACATTTCTGCTTGCGGATTTGGTGAGTATTTTGGGCATTCCACTGGTCATGGTCTCGGCATGGAAGTACACGAAATGCCGGCGCTTTCGATGCGTTCGGATACAGTGCTACAGCCGGGAATGGTTGTGACGGTGGAACCGGGCATTTACATAGCGGGATTAGGCGGTGTTCGCATTGAAGATGACATCGTCATTACAGAAAACGGCAATGAGCGGCTCACTCTTTCACCAAAAGATCTCATTACTTTATAGACGTAGGAGGAAATGAACATGATTTCAGTAAACGATTTTCGTACAGGCTTAACAATTGAAGTCGATGGTGACATTTGGCGCGTCATCGAATTCCAACATGTGAAACCAGGAAAAGGTGCGGCGTTCGTTCGCTCAAAACTTCGTAACTTGCGCACAGGTGCAATTCAAGAAAAAACGTTCCGCGCAGGTGAAAAAGTAAGCAAAGCACAAATCGACAACCGCAAAATGCAATATTTATATGCAAACGGCGATCAACACGTGTTCATGGATATGGAATCATATGAGCAAATTGAGCTACCTGCAAAACAAATTGAACATGAATTAAAGTTTTTAAAAGAAAACATGGAAGTATTTATTATGATGTACCAAGGTGAAACGATTGGTGTCGAATTGCCAAACACAGTTGAATTAAAAGTTGTTGAAACCGAGCCAGGCATTAAAGGCGATACAGCATCAGGCGGTTCAAAACCAGCAACGTTAGAAACAGGCCTTGTTGTTCAAGTACCGTTCTTCGTCAACGAAGGCGATGTATTAATTATTAACACAACAGATGGCACATATGTATCACGTGCGTAATGGAAAATTGTAAAAAGTGAGAAATTCAGCTTGTTGGCTTTGTCAACAAGCTGAATTTTGTATATGGGATTTTTTAAGTTTTAGCACCATTCGAATTGTTTTTAACGTATGACCATCAAATTCTTCGACAAACTCTTTCACAACTTCAAAACCTTTAGCTTCATAAAAGGTCTTTCCGATTTGATTATCTTTTTCCACATTTACATAAATTTCATTTACACCGTCTATTTGTATCCCTTTTTGCAATAAGGCTGAACCGATTCCTTTGCCTTGTTGTTTTGGATGAACATAGAGAGCCCATAATTCAACACTTCCATCTTTCCCTATCGGAGAGAAGTTAGCAAACCCGACAATTTTCTCATCCATTTCAGCAACAAAGAGGATAGAACGATCTAATCGTTGTTTCATTCGCTCATCACTATAAGCCGATTTTAAAAAATTTTCTTGCACATCTGAAGGAATAATTCCTTCGTAAGTAACATTCCAAGTTATTTTCGCTATATATTGAATTTGTTTTATATCTTCTTGTTTCATTTTGCGAATGACGTATGCCATCTCGATCCCCTTCCATTGTTGTTTAGTATACCGATTTTGCTGTGCCCTCCTTCATTCAAAGAATTAGCAAAAGGTTTTTTACCATAAATCTTTCCAAATGTTTATGATTTTTCGTGCAATCCCCTCTTTAATGGCACTAGCAATAAATAAAGTAACAAAAAATAGAGAGTAAAGAAAGATAAGGGCGGAAGAAATAAATGACAGTTCATTTTTATGAAAAATATAAAATAAATAAAAATAAAGAAAAATCGGCAAGTTTATGTATAATATAGCATCGATTTGTTTTGAATTTATATTAGAAGTTTCCACTCGTTTCAATGCAAAATTCATAATTGGTAGAGTGGGAATTAGGCAAATAAATAAACCGATAACGTATTTTAAATTCAAACCGTTCCCTCCCTTCATTACATCTTTTTAAATTATTACTTTTTATACAAACATTGTATGACTTCCCCTCTCTATCTGCAAACATCTTTCACTATAAATTTTCCTTTCTATACTTCTGAATCCCGCCATTTCCGCATACGTTGTACTAGCACCGTTGTACAAGGAGGATGCGATGAAAATTGATGCGACTGTTTGGACGATGGCTGGTCTACGTTTTTTATCTGCGGCGATTGAATTAAGCGCAGCGATTGTTATGCTGTCGCTCAATGATGTAAAAAAGGCGATTGCGGTCAATACATTGCTCGCGATTGTTGGTCCGACGATTTTTTTCGTTGTCATGATAATTGGGCTTGTTGCAGTAGCGAATGAGTTGTCATTGTTTAAACTCGTATGGATCGGCGCTGGGGTTGTATGCATATTAATCGGTATTTATGTCGTGAAATGAGGGAGGGAAGAGGATGCAAGCAGTGTTTGAGATGTTGCCTAAAACGCTCGTTGATGCTATTCAATCGTCTTCTATTTTTCACAAGTCTACGATTGAAGAAATTCGCATTCGTATTCAACGGCCGCTGGAAGTCATTGCTGGTGGGAGGTCGTACATATGTCCGCATGTTGTACAAACGGAAGAAGGTGTCGAGCTATTAAATAAACTAAGCCAATATTCTCTTTACACAATCGAGGAAGAGTTAAAAAAAGGCTACATCACCATTCAAGGCGGACACCGAGTCGGTTTAGCTGGAAAAGTAATTACAGAAGGCGGAAAAGTAAAAGCGATCCGACATATTACGTCATTTAACATTCGGATGGCTCGGCAACAAATCGGCATGGCTGAGCCGCTTCTTCCTTATTTATACGATGGACGATGGCTCAATACGATGATCATTGGGGCACCACAAACAGGAAAAACAACGCTTCTTCGCGATATCGCACGCATCGTAAGCATCGGAGTGAAAGAGAGGCATATTGCACCTCAAAAAGTAGGCATCGTCGATGAACGGTCAGAAATTGCTGGTTGTGTCAAAGGCATTCCGCAATTTACATTCGGTTATCGCGTTGATGTGCTCGATGCATGCCCGAAAGCAGAAGGGATGATGATGATGATCCGTTCGATGAGCCCAAACGTTCTTGTTGTCGATGAAATTGGAAGCGAAGCGGATTGCATCGCGATTTTAGAAGCGGTTCATGCGGGAGTGGGCTTATTTATGACAGCGCACGGTCGTCAACTAGACGATACGATGAAACGTCCATCACTGCGCCCAATTATAGAACAAGCTGTATTTGAACGATTTGTTGAATTGACGAATATCGGACGTCCTGGAACGATTCAAGCCATTCGTGATTCAAACGGTCGTGATGTATATCGAAAGATGAGTGTGATGTAAATGAAATGGATTGGAGCGATATGCATTATAATGGCGACGACATGGTCAGGTTTTGAAGCGTCGCGACTTTTACGAGAGCGTACAAGACAGTTGCGCCAGTTAAAAATGGCGTTGCAGTCACTTGAAGCAGAAATTATGTATGGGCATACGCCATTAATGGACGCCGCGTTTCGATTATCTCAGCAACTATCGAAACCGTTATCATGGCTGTTTGAATCGTTTGCGCAAAAGTTGCAAAAAGGAACGATGAACGCACATCAAGCATGGGAAGAAAGTTTACACGAAGTATGGAAAATGACCGCCTTAAAAGAAGGGGAATTGGAAATTATGAAACAGTTTGGCGAGACGCTTGGACAATATGATCATGAAATTCAGCAAAATTATATTCGTTTAACGATGGTGCATTTAGAGAGAGAAGAAGGAGATGCGACTGAAAAACAACAACGTTATGAAAAAATGATGAAAAGTTTAGGTGTATTAACGGGCATTCTCATCGTGCTTTTACTCATATAGAGGAGGACATTCGAAATGGGTGTTGACGTAGATTTAATTTTTCAAATTGCTGGTGTAGGTATCGTCGTTGCTTTTTTGCATGCTGTTTTAGAAGGAATTGGAAAAAAGGAATATGCACAATGGATTACATTATTAGGGTTTATTTATATTTTATTTTTAGTCATTTCAATCGTTCAAGACTTATTCCAAAAAATTAAATCTGTTTTTTTGTTTCAAAGTTAGGAGGGAACACTCATTGATATTTTACAAATTGTCGGACTTGGACTTATTGCCACGTTTTTAGTGACGATTTTAAACGAACATAAGTCGAATATTTCGCTTTTGTTAACCGTTTTTGTTGGAACAGCTATTTTTTTATTTTTAATTGACCGCATTCAAGACATTTTTCGTATGGTCCAAACGTTAGCAAATGAAGCGCACGTTCAAACGGTGTATGTCGAAACGATTTTAAAAATTATCGGCATTGCTTATATTGCGGAGTTTGGCGCGCAAATTTCGAAAGATGCAGGCCAAGGAGCGATCGCTGGAAAAATTGAGTTAGGTGGAAAAATTTTGATTTTAGCGATGGCCATCCCGATTTTAACTGCTCTCATCGAAACGATTTTAAGTTTTCTTCCGATGAAGGGGTGATGACATGAAGCGCGCTCCTATCTTACTTCTCTTTCTTCTTTTTTTCTTGCCTTCTCTCGTACAAGCTTCACCGCCAACGAATGAACTAGTGAAACAACACGCGGAACAAGTTGGTGTAGAGTCGTTGAAACAATATTGGGATCACATTGTTCAACAGTATGGAGGGCTATTGCCAGAAAGTCAAAAAGGATCGTTTTGGCAGTTTATAAATGGCGAAAAAGAACTATCGATTAGTGAATGGTTACAGGCGTTTATCAAGTTTTTATTGTACGAGCTTATGGCGAATGGAAAATTGCTTGGTATGCTTATTTTACTAACGGTATTTAGCTTATTTTTACAATCGTTACAAAACGCATTTTCACATCACGCTGTGAGCAAAGTAGCGCATGCGGTTGTCTATATGGTATTGATGATTATTGCGCTAAATAGTTTTCATGTTGCGGTGACGTACGCAAAAGAGGCCATTCAAACGATGACGAGTTTTATGATTGCTCTTTTACCGATTTTACTTGCGCTTATGGCGTCGTCTGGTGGTGTTGTATCCGTAGCCTTTTTTCACCCCATTGTGTTGTTTTTTATGAATATCACAGGAACGATCGTTGAGCATTTTTCATTACCACTTTTGTTTTTAGCGACAATTTTAAGCATTGTTAGCTTATTAAGCGAACATTACAAAGTAACAAAATTAGCCGATTTGTTGCGCAACATTAGCGTCGGTTCACTTGGTGTAATGTTGACGATCTTTTTCGGTGTATTGTCGGTCAAGGGAGCGACAACAGCTATTGCAGATGGAGTGGCGATACGAGCAGCTAAATTTATGGCAGGAAATTTTATTCCGATTATCGGGCGGATGTTTACCGACGCAGCCGATACAGTCGTTACCGCTTCGGTCTTATTAAAAAATACAGTTGGATTGTTCGGAGTGGCTCTGTTGCTTCTTATTGCATCGTTTCCAGCGATCAAAATTTTAGTCATCGCGCTTATTTATCAACTAGCAGCTGCTATATTACAACCGATGGGAGGAGGTATCGTCATTTCCTGCTTGAGCATCATGAGCAAGAGCATCATGTATGTGCTTGTTGCTCTAATGATCGTATCGCTTATGTTTTTTTTAAGTATGACCGTCATTATCGCGGCAGGAAATTTAACGATGATGGTTCGCTGAAAGGAGAATAGAGGCTGTGGGACTATTGACGGAATGGGTTTCCCATCTTATTACATTTATCTTGTTAGCCGTGATCATCGATTTGATTTTACCAAACGGTTCATTTCAAAAATATATAAAGATGGTTGTTGGTTTACTGTTTATTTTTATTTTATTTTCTCCACTTCTTCGTTTATTTCATGGGAATGTAGATACGTGGTTTGCTTCAATTCAACACCAGCAAAATGAAACGCTCGAAAATGACATCGAAAGAAAGAAAAAAGAAATACAAGCCTCACAACGTGCATATATTTTAGAACAAATGGCTGTCCAGCTAAAGAACAAAGCGGCTGAGGAGTTGATGTACACATATGGGTTAACGGTGACGGATATTTCATTAACGATCGGGGAGTCGGAACAAACCCCTCCACCGATTGAAGCGATTACAGTAGAGTTGGCAGAGGAAACGACTTCTGTTGTGAAACCGATTCGCATTCAATCATCGCCAGCAATAACGGAAAAACACGACGACATTGCCCACTTTTTAGCACATATGTGGGGAGTAGATCCAGAACTGATCACGATTCATTTAGAAAGGAGGGAGTAGGGAGGGGTGAAACAATGGATTGAAAAAAACGGATTGATTGCCATTCTGTTAATCATCGGCTTATCATTTATGATCTTTGGCAACGTGTTCAACTTTTCGGCATCCAAACGCGTTCAACAGGAAACGACTCAAACTGTATTTCGTCAAACAGATGAAGAAAAAAAATTGAAGCAAATTGCAGACTATGAAGAGCGATATGAACAACAATTAAAAGAAGCGCTTGAGGCGATTGTTGGCGTCGGTGAAGTAAAAGTGATCGTAAATGTCGATGCCACAGAACAAAATGTACTTGAAAAAAATGCAATCGTTCAAAAAAAACGAACGACGGAAGAAGATAAAGAAGGCGGAAAGCGTGAAATTCAAGATGAATCAACAGACGAAAAAATTGTGATCGTGCGCAAAGGGGACGAAGAAACACCTCTCGTTTTGCAAACGAAAAAACCAGAAATTCGAGGTGTGCTTGTCGTTGCGAAAGGAGCCGATCAAGTGCAAGTAAAAAAATGGATTGTCGAAGCAGTGACGCGAACGTTGAACGTTCCAAGCCATCGCGTTGCTGTTTTACCAAAAAAGTAAGGGGGAGAACATATGTTGAAAAAGCAAACAGTTTGGTTGTTAACAATGTTTAGTTTAGTTGTCGTTTTATCGGTGTATTATGTAACAAGTCCTCAGCTCACAGAGCAAGTAGCGTTTGAACAAAAGGAAGAGGCAAACAATGAAAAAGACTTAAAACCGACAGATGAAGCGATGAAAGAAGAAGTTGCAAATGAGGAAGACGTGACTGTCGAACAAACGAATACAGGAAGCGATGATTTATTTACAGCCCTTCGACTTGAAATTGAAGATGAGCGAAGCAAGTTACGTCAAGAGTTGAACGCCATTGTCGCTTCCAATAACGTATCTGCCGAAGAAAAAAGCAAAGCGATTGATCAGTTGCAACAGCTTTCCAATATTGCAGAAAAAGAAGCGGTGTTAGAAACATTAATTAAATCGAAAGGATATGACGATGCCCTCGTTCGCGTTCACGAAAATCAAGTGCATATTACAGTGAAAGCAAAAGAACATTCGAAAAAAGCAGCGAATGAAATTATCCAACTCGTTCAAAGCGAGATCGGCCGCGTACAAGATGTAGCTGTTCGTTTTCAAAAATAACCGGGAAACCGGTTATTTTTTTCGGTTGAAAATAAATTTTATAATACTATATAATAATAATTGTTTTTATGACCAGATATAAATTTTCTAACATTTTCTTATCATTTTATTGAATAATGGAAAAGGTGTGTCGTATCATGGTATTGTATAATCTTTTTCTACAAATGATGGGGCGAGGGGTGTAAGTCAATGTTGAAAATCCAAGAAATTCGCGAATTAATCCGATTAGTAAACGAGTCAAACATTGTCGAGTTTGTATATGAACACGACGGCTCAAAAATTAAAATGAAAAAAGCTGGAGCAGCTGAACAAGTTGTTGTTGCTACACCAAAAATGGACGTGCCACAAACAGCTGTCGTTCAACAACAAACATCGGTGGCACCAGTTGTTGAGAAGGTGGAAGTGAAAGAAGAAGCGAAGCCGGAAAAACAAGTTGTTGCAACAGAAAACTTACATACGATTACATCACCGATGGTCGGTACGTTTTATGCAGCGCCATCACCAGATGCCGCACCGTACGTAAAAGTTGGCGATAAAGTGAAAAAAGATACGATTGTATGTATTGTTGAAGCAATGAAATTGTTTAATGAAATTGAAGCGGAAGTGGATGGAGAAATTGTAGAAGTGCTTGTGAAAAACGGCCAGCTCGTTGAATATGGACAACCTTTATTCCTTGTGAAGCCTGAATAAAGGAGCGATCGTGATGATGAAAAAATTGTTAATTGCCAATCGTGGGGAAATTGCTGTTCGGATTATTCGGGCGTGCAAGGAGCTTGGCATAGAGACGGTTGCTGTATTTTCTGAAGCGGATCGTGAAGCACTTCATGTTCAATTAGCCGACGAAGCATATTGTATCGGTCCAAAAACGTCTAAAGACAGCTATTTAAATTTCACAAACATCATGAGCGTGGCAACTTTAACTCAATGTGATGCTATTCATCCAGGTTACGGGTTTTTAGCTGAAAACGCTGATTTTGCTGAACTATGCCGAGAATGTAACGTTACGTTTGTCGGACCAAGTCCAGAAGCAATTACAAAAATGGGTACAAAAGATGTTGCGCGTGAGACGATGAGACAAGCTGGGGTTCCGATCGTTCCCGGTTCACAAGGAATTATTGAAAGCATTGATGAAGCAATTGCGCTAGCGAACGAAATCGGGTATCCTGTTATTATTAAGGCAACTGCGGGTGGCGGTGGAAAAGGCATTCGAGTCGCTCGGAATGAACAAGAGCTCATTAAAGGAATTACGATCACGCAACAAGAAGCAGCAACAGCGTTTGGAAATCCGGGGGTGTATATTGAAAAATACATCGAGGATTTCCGTCACGTAGAAATTCAAGTGCTAGCAGATTCATACGGAAATGTCATTCATCTTGGTGAGCGCGATTGTACAATCCAACGCCGTTTACAAAAACTATTAGAAGAAACACCATCTCCTGTACTTGATGGAGAAATGCGTCGAAAAATGGGAGAAGCAGCTGTCAAAGCAGCGCAAGCCGTTCAATATACAGGAGCAGGAACGGTCGAATTTATTTACGACTACCGCAACCGTCAGTTTTATTTTATGGAGATGAACACGCGCATTCAAGTGGAACATCCGGTGACGGAAATGGTGACAGGTGTAGATTTAATTAAAGAGCAAATTCGCGTAGCATCTGGTGAGAAATTAACGTTGAAACAAGAAGATGTGACGTTCAACGGCTGGTCTATCGAATGCCGAATCAATGCAGAAAATCCCGCGAAAAACTTTATGCCATCGGCTGGGAAAATACAAATGTATTTACCACCAGGAGGATTTGGGGTGCGAGTCGATTCTGCTGCTTATCCAGGTTATACGATTCCGCCATATTATGATTCGATGATTGCGAAGTTGATCGTTCATGCACCGACGCGCGAAGAAGCGATCGCACGTATGAAACGCGCTCTGAGTGAATTTGTGATCGAAGGGGTTCATACAACGATTCCATTTCATTTAAAATTGCTTGAACATGAAAAATTTGTCGAAGGAAACTTTAATACAAAGTTTTTAGAAACATACGATGTAATGAACTCTTAATGATGAAGGAGGGGGATTTGTTATGTCTGAACACGTATTAGAAATGGAAAATGGCCATAACAGTTTAGGTAAAGTAGAAATTGCACCGGAAGTGATTGAAGTGATCGCAGGCATTGCGGCTTCTGAAATTGAAGGCGTAGCGCAAATGCGCGGTAATTTTGCTGCAGGTGTCGTTGAGCGGCTAGGAAAAAAAAATCACGGTAAAGGTGTGAAAGTGGACTTAACGGACCGCGGCATTGTCATTGACATTTATTGTGTGATGAACTTTGGCGTATCCATTCCATCTGTTTCTCAAAAAATTCAAGAAAACGTTCGCCAAGCGTTGTTGACGATGACAGGATTAGAAACAGCTGAAGTAAACGTTCATATTGTTGGCGTTCAATTTGAAACACCGAAAGTAGAGACGGAAGTCGAGTAACGAAAAAGGGCAATCTCGTTTATGAGATCGCCCTTTTTCGATGGGTGAGTGTTCTCTTTCGTCGAAATATGGTATGATCATGATATAATTTTCGACAATATGAATAGAAAGGGTTTTGGTCATGAAACGGCATACAGCAAGAGAAAAAGCGTTGCAAGCATTGTTTCAAATTGACGTGGGAGGCATTGAACCACACGAAGCGGTTGCCAACGTCATTGAAGAAGAAACAGATCCGTTTATGGGGATGCTTGTTTTTGGCGTAGTTAACCACCAAAAAGAAATTGATGATTTATTGCGCCAACATTTAGAAAAATGGACGTTAGAGCGTGTTGCCAACGTCGATCGTTCCATTTTACGTATGGCTGTATTTGAAATGAAATATATGGATGATATTCCGTTGAGTGTAAGTATGGACGAAGCCATTGAATTAGCCAAAGTATTTGGTGATGAAAAATCAAGTCGCTTTATTAACGGCGTACTTGCGAAAATAAAAGAAACATTGTCTTAAACAAATAAGGGGGAGAAGGATTTATGGCAGCACAAATCATTAACGGTTTTGAACTAGCGAAAGAAAAACGCGCACAATTAGCAAAAGAAGTCGAGCAGTTAAAACAACAAGGCATTGAGCCCGCATTAGCGGTCATCCTCGTTGGAGATCATCCCGCTTCACAATCGTACGTAAAAGCGAAACAAAAAGCATGTGAAGAGATTGGCATCCGTTCGATTTTACTTACTTTTCCAAACGACATATCCGAAGCGTTTTTGTTAGAGCAAATTGCTCGTTTAAATGAAGATCGTTCAGTACATGGTATTTTAGTTCAATTGCCGCTACCGCCGCAAATTAATGAGCTACATGTGATTGAAGCGATCGCGCCTGAAAAAGATGTCGATGGTTTCCATCCGCTTAACATTGGACGAATGATGACAGGACAACAAACGTTTTTACCTTGTACACCGTATGGCATTTTATATATGGTTCAATCTTTGCAAGTTGATATTGCAGGAAAACATGTCGTTGTCGTTGGACGCAGTAACATTGTTGGTAAACCGGTTGGTCAACTATTTTTACGCGAACATGCGACGGTAACGTATTGTCACTCGCGCACAAACGATTTAGAAGCGATCACACGTCAAGCAGATATTTTAATTGTTGCGGTCGGCAAACCGAAGCTTATTACGTCACAATATGTGAAAGAAGGAGCAATTGTGATCGACGTTGGCGTGAATCGATTAGAAAACGGAAAGTTATGTGGAGATGTCGATTTTGATGATGTAAAACAAATAGCAAGCTACATTACTCCTGTGCCAAAAGGTGTTGGACCAATGACAATTACGATGTTGTTGCACAATACAGTACAAGCAGCGCGTGAACAACATAAATAAGCGAGGTTGTTTTTGTGACAGAAATGAGGTATGTAACCGTTGCAGCGTTAACGAAGTACATTAAGCGGAAATTTGAAGTCGATCCCCATTTGCAAGATTTATGGATTAAAGGGGAAATTTCCAACTTTACATATCATTCGCGTGGACATATGTACTTTACTTTAAAAGATGAGCAAGCGCGCATTCAAGCAGTTATGTTTGCAGGATATAATCGCCAGCTGACATTTAAGCCAGAAAACGGAATGACTATACTTGTACGCGGTGAAATTTCTGTATACGAGCCGAGCGGGACGTATCAAGTATATGTCAAAGAGATGCAGCCGGATGGTGTCGGCGCGCTTTATTTAGCGTATGAGCAATTAAAAAAGAAACTGGAGCAAGAAGGGCTATTTAATAAAGAGCATAAAAAGCCAATTCCAAAATTTCCGCAACATATTGGCGTTGTGACATCGCCGACGGGTGCAGCGATTCGCGATATTTTAACGACGATCCGGCGCCGCTATCCGCTAGCGAAAGTTATTTTATTTCCGACGCTCGTTCAAGGGGAGCAAGCTCCGTTATCGATCGTTCAATCGATTCAAAAAGCAAATGACATGGGACATATTGATGTGCTCATCGTTGGACGCGGTGGTGGTTCGATTGAAGAGCTTTGGGCGTTTAATGAAGAAATTGTGGCGCGGGCAATTTTTTCCTCGCGCGTTCCGATTATTTCTGCTGTCGGGCATGAAACAGACTACACGATTGCTGATTTTGTTGCGGACTTGCGTGCACCGACGCCGACGGGTGCAGCAGAGCTTGCAGTGCCGCATGTCGCAGATTTGCTTTCGCGTGTGTCTGATCAACAAGCACGTCTCATTCGAGCAATGAAAGAACGAATGAATATAGAACAAAAACGGCTTCAATCGTTACGTTCATCGTATGCGTTTCGCTATCCGAAACGGCTTTACGAACAAAAAGAGCAACAACTAGATATGCTTGTTGATCGATTGCAACGGCAAACGAACGATATGTTAAAACGACAAGAAAACAAACTTCAGCAACTTCAGCTGACATTGTTGGCCCACCATCCGCAATCACGAATCGAAAAAGCGACTGACCGTGTTCGCATGTTAGAACAAACCATCGTTCGCAATATGAGCGATGTGATCAAACAAAAAAAATGGTCGCTCGCAACAATGATGGCAAAGCTCGACGCACTTAGTCCATTGAAAATTATGGAACGTGGCTATAGTCTTGCATACGATGAGCAAAACAAGCTCGTTAAGACAGTAACACAATTGCAAGCAGGAGATCGCGTTCATATCCGTTTTCAAGACGGACGCGCACATTGTATTGTTTCTGATATTGAGGAGGAAAACGTATGACGTTTGAAGAAGCGATGAGCAAACTCGAAGAAATTGTGCAAAAGTTAGAAGAAGGGGACGTTCCGCTTGAGGAAGCGATTCACTTTTTCCAAGAGGGGATGAAATTGTCGAAGTTTTGTCACGACAAACTACAACAAGTAGAGAAACAAATGGAATTTATTTTACGAGAAGATGGACAGCTTGAACCGTTTACGGTGCAGGAGGAATAGGCGTGGAATGGTTATTGCGACAATATAAAGAGCAAATTGAACAGCAACTCCCCGTATACATTGAGTCATTGCGGGCACCTGAGACGATCAAAGAAGCGATGTTATATTCGTTGCAAGCAGGTGGCAAACGCATTCGCCCTCTTTTATTGCTTGCGACGTTACATGCGTTTCGTAAACAAGTTGATATCGGTATAGCGGTTGCCTGTGGGCTTGAAATGATTCATACGTATTCACTCATTCATGATGATTTGCCAAGTATGGATAACGATGATTTACGGCGTGGTAAACCGACAAATCATAAAGTATTTGGTGAAGCCAATGCTATTTTAGCAGGCGACGCGTTACTGACATACGCCTTTCAAGTCGTTGCGGATGCTGAAGCGATTTCACCCGACGTAAAAGTTCGTCTCATTTCTGAATTAGCGAAAGCAGCTGGACCTGAAGGGATGGTTGGCGGACAAGTAGCCGACCTTGAAGGAGAAGGAAAAATGATTCATTTGCAACAATTAGAATACATTCACCGTCATAAAACAGGAAAGTTGTTGCAATACAGCGTCCGAGCAGGTGCAATATTAGGTGAAGCAACAGAAAAACAATTAACGCTATTAACATTATTTGCCGACCATCTCGGTTTAGCGTTTCAAATTCGCGATGACATTTTAGACATTGAGGGAGACGAACAAAAAATCGGGAAAAAAGTAGGTAGCGACATCGAAAATGATAAATCGACGTACCCTTCTCTTTTGACGCTTGATGGGGCAAAGAAAAAACTTTATGATCATATGAAAGAGGCGCGCAAACTTCTTGACGAAGTTGGGGTGGATGCATCCTTATTACATTATATTTGTAATATTGTCGAAACACGTGATCATTAATAGCGTTGAGGAAATAAGCAACATGTGGTATAGTGGAAAAGAAATGTTAGCCGTTCACACGTTCGTGTAAGCGGCTCTTTTTTGCGTACAAACATGTTTATCTGTATAATTAAAATACATAAAAACTGTATGATATCGGTTGTTTTAGCTTACATGAAAGAGAGTGATCGCGTTGGATGTTACAGCGATTCAAAACCCGAAATTTTTAAGGCAAATGTCAAATGAACAGCTTGTTCAATTGAGCGAGCAAATTCGACAATTTTTAATTGAAAAGCTATCAAAAACAGGTGGACATATTGGCCCGAATCTTGGAGTCGTTGAATTGACAATTGCTCTGCATAAAGTGTTTGACAGTCCAAAAGATAAACTCATTTGGGATGTTGGGCATCAGTCGTACGTCCATAAAATTTTAACCGGTCGTGCTAGTCAGTTTGATACGTTGCGACAATATAAAGGATTGTGCGGTTTTCCAAAACGGAGCGAAAGTGAACATGACGTATGGGAAACGGGGCATAGTTCGACATCGTTATCTGCTGCGATGGGCATGGCGATTGCGCGCGACTTAAAAGGAACGGACGAATATATCGTTCCGATTATTGGAGACGGCGCACTCACCGGCGGAATGGCGCTAGAAGCATTAAACCATATCGGACATGAGAAAAAGGATATGATCGTCATTTTAAATGATAACGAAATGTCGATTGCTCCAAACGTTGGAGCGCTGCACAATGTGCTCGGGCGACTACGGACAGCAGGGAAGTATCATTGGGTAAAAGATGAATTAGAAATGTTGTTAAAGAAAATCCCGGCTGTCGGTGGAAAGCTTGCTACAACAGCGGAACGTGTCAAAGATAGCATTAAATATTTGCTTGTTTCAGGCGTATTTTTTGAAGAGTTAGGCTTTACGTACTTTGGGCCGGTAGATGGCCATAACTTTGAAGATTTATTTGAAAACTTACATTATGCGAAAAAGACGAAAGGGCCTGTTCTTGTTCATGTCATAACGAAAAAAGGAAAAGGATATCATCCGGCGGAAAGCGACAAAGTCGGAACGTGGCACGGAACAGGACCGTATAAAATTGAAACAGGTGATTTCATTCAAACAAAGCAATCAGCTCCATCTTGGAGTGCGCTTGTGAGTGAAACGGTGCGTAAATTAGCGCGCGAGGATCGTCGCATTGTTGCAATTACGCCAGCGATGCCTGTTGGATCCAAATTAGAAGGATTTGCAAGTGAGTTTCCTGAGCGCATGTATGACGTCGGTATTGCCGAGCAACATGCCGCAACGATGGCTGCTGGTTTAGCGACGCAAGGAATGAAACCGTTTTTAGCAATTTATTCAACCTTTTTACAACGGGCGTACGACCAAGTTGTTCATGACATTTGTCGTCAAAACTTAAACGTGTTTCTTGGAATCGATCGCGCAGGGCTCGTTGGTGCGGATGGTGAAACGCATCAAGGAGTGTTTGACATCGCCTTTTTACGTCACATTCCAAACATTGTATTAATGATGCCAAAAGATGAAAATGAAGGTCAACATATGGTATATACCGCTATTCAATATGATGACGGTCCGATTGCGATGCGTTTTCCGCGCGGCAACGGTCTCGGTGTGCCGATGGATAAGCAATTGAAAAAAATCCCGATCGGTACATGGGAAGTGTTGCGTGAAGGAACAGACGCTACCATTTTAACGTTCGGTACAACGATTCCGATGGCGCTTCAAGCTGCTGAACGCCTTGCAAATGAAGGCATTTCTATACAAGTTGTCAACGCCCGTTTTATTAAGCCACTAGATGAACAAATGTTGCACACGCTGCTACAAAAAAATATGCCGTTACTCACAATTGAAGAAGCGGTGTTGCAAGGTGGATTTGGTAGCGCGGTACTTGAATTTGCTCATGATCATGGATATCATGGAGCGATTATCGATCGAATGGGCATTCCGGACCGTTTTATTGAACATGGTGGCGTGTCACAACTTCTTGAAGAAATTGGGTTGACAACCGAACATGTAATGGAACGGATTTGTTTATTAACTCCGAAAAAAAGAAAAAGGGCATGAGAGATGAAAGGGAAGAAAGAACGTTTAGATGTATTGCTTGTGGAACGTGGGTTGGCTGAAACGCGCGAAAAGGCGAAACGGACAATTATGGCTGGCCTCGTATATTCGAACGAAATGCGACTCGACAAACCAGGAGAAAAAGTGCCGGTTGACATTCCGCTTACGGTGAAAGGAAATGCACTACCGTATGTGAGTCGAGGGGGACTGAAACTTGAAAAAGCGTTACACGTATTTTCGCTTGAAGTAAAAGATAAGATTATGGTTGATATTGGTGCATCGACAGGCGGGTTTACAGACTGTGCGTTGCAAAACGGTGTGAAGTTGTCATACGCTCTTGATGTGGGATACAATCAGCTTGCGTGGAAACTGCGTCAAGATGAGCGTGTTGTAGTCATGGAGCGGACAAACTTCCGTTATGTGAAACCGAGTGATTTTCAGCTCGGTTTGCCGAATTTTGCAACAATCGACGTGTCATTTATTTCATTAAAATTAATTTTGCCTGTCTTAAAAAACATTTTAGTGCCGCATAGCGATGTAGTTGCTTTAGTCAAACCGCAATTTGAAGCGGGAAAAGAGTTTGTCGGAAAAAAAGGAATTGTCCGCGATGCACGTGTGCACATACACGTCCTTGAAACGATTACGGCATTCGCCCAACAAGAAGGATACGACATTATTGGACTAACCCACTCGCCGATCACAGGTGGTGACGGAAATATTGAATTTTTACTTCATTTACGTTGGGAAGGCAAAGAAGTAGGAGAAAATCGCTTGACGTTTTCTCCAGAAGAAGTAGTTGCTCGGGCGCATGATGAACTGAAAGAAAATAAAGAGCATGTGGGGGAATAACGATCGGTTATTCCCTCTTGTTTGCCCGTCTATCGTTCGGTAACATAGAAGTATAAATATGCATATGTTATACACACGAAAGAGGTGTTTTCGTTGAATAAAGGACAACGTCATATTAAAATTCGTGAAATTATTTCAAACCATGATATTGAAACACAAGATGAACTTGTTGATATGTTGCGCAAAGAAGGTTTTAACGTCACACAAGCAACGGTGTCTCGCGACATTAAAGAATTGCATTTAGTGAAAGTGCCAATGATAGATGGACGTTATAAATATAGCTTACCTGCGGATCAACGATTTAATCCGCTTCAAAAGTTAAAACGAGCACTTATGGATGCGTTTGTGAAAATTGATGGCGCCGGTCATTTGCTTGTCATGAAGACGTTGCCAGGAAATGCACATGCCATCGGTGTACTACTTGATCATTTAGAATGGGATGAAATTGTTGGAACGATTTGTGGGGATGATACGTGTTTAATTATTTGCCGCACGCCAGAAGATACAGAAGTTATTTCAAAACGATTGTTGGACATGCTGTAATAAAGGTGTGAGCGGAAGATGTTAGCAGAGTTATCCATTAAAAATTTTGCCATTATTGAATCTCTTTCGCTTTCGTTTGAAAAAGGATTAACTGTTTTAACTGGAGAAACGGGAGCGGGAAAATCAATTATTATTGATGCTATTCATTTGTTAATTGGCGGACGCGGTTCGGCAGAATTTGTTCGATACGGGGAAGCAAAAGCAGAAATTGAAGGTCTTTTTTTGCTTGAACAAGACGATCATCCATGTTACAGCAAATGTGCCGAACTCGGCATTGATATAAGCGATGGGATGATTGTGCTTCGCCGAGAACTAACAATAAATGGAAAGAGTGTCTGTCGTGTAAACGGGAAATTAGTCACGATTGCGACATTGCGTGAAATTGGCTCCACGCTCGTTGATATCCACGGACAACATGAACATCAAGAGTTGCTCGATGAAAGTAAACACTTGCACTTATTAGACGAATATGGAGGCACCCGTATTCGCGATGCATTGAAAGAATACGGTGTGTTATATGCCACATACGAACGAATCAGGCGTCAATTGCAAAAGTTAAATGAAAATGAGCAACAAATGGCACATCGTTTAGATTTATTAACTTTTCAGCTAGATGAAATTCAAAAAGCAGAGTTGCAAATAGATGAAGATGAACGGCTAATGGAAGAGCGCCGAAAAATTGTCAACTTTCAAAAAGTATACGAGGCGTTACAAAGCAGCTATGAGGCGCTTTACGGGGAGCAACGCGGCCTTGATTGGATTGGATTAGCGATGAACCATTTAGACCATGTGAGTGATATCGATGCATCAGTGAAACAAGCTCAAGAAGTTGTATCGAATTGCTATTATTTGTTAGAAGAAGTCGCTCACCAACTACGTACACAGTTAGATCAGTTAGAATATGATCCACTTCGGCTTGATGAAATTGAAAGTCGCTTAAACGAAATTAATCACTTGAAACGGAAATACGGTCAAACGGTACGTGACATTTTAGAATATGCGGCGAAAGTGGAAGAAGAAATTGAAACGATTCAAAACCGCGATGATCATATCCATAAATTGCAGACCGAACTTCAATCTATTACTGCGGATTTGTTAGTTGAAGCGAAACATATAAGTGAATTGCGTATGAAATATGCGAAACAACTCATCGATGACATTCATCAAGAACTAAAAGATTTATACATGGAAAAAACGACGTTTGATGTCGTCTTTCGGAAACGTCAAGGATCGTACGATGATCCGCTGCTCGATGGAACACCTGTCAAGTTGCAGGTGAACGGAATGGATGAAGTTGAGTTTTACATTTCGACAAATCCAGGAGAGCCGTTAAAGCCGCTTGCCAAAGTTGCATCAGGTGGAGAATTGTCGCGCATGATGCTTGCTTTAAAAAGTATTTTTTCTAAACATCAAGGTGTCACGTCCATTATTTTTGATGAAGTCGATACAGGTGTAAGTGGTCGTGTCGCTCAAGCCATTGCAGAAAAAATTTATCGCGTTGCACGTCATTCGCAAGTATTATGTATTTCGCACTTACCACAAGTGGCAGCGATGGCGGATACTCATTTATTTATTGCAAAAGAAACGAGGGATGGACGGACAAAAACAACGGTGGAAGCGTTAAATGAAGAAGAAAAAATTAACGAAATTAGCCGTATGATTTCTGGAGTAGAAATTACAGAACTAACGAAACAGCATGCGCGTGAGTTGTTACAATTAGCGGAAAAAATTAAAAACGAAACAATATAAATACCGACATTGGCATTGTTTTTTCGTTTTATTCGGTTATATTTCATTTGTTTCAGGCAACATTAAATAATGTAGGATTCGGTGTGTACGTAGGAACGAGGAGAGTGAAGACTTTGGATTTTGACAAATTAAGAAAAGGAATAGGTGCTTTTCTCCTTGTTTCTTTTATCGTTCTAAGTATGGCAACACCATTTCGAAAATATGTAAACATTCCGAAACAACTTGTGTTATTTCAAGGACAAACGGCGCATGTACCTGTATTTGGTTCTGTTCAAACGATAACGACAAACGCTGTTTCTGTTCATCCAAAGGAAAAGTTAGCAATTACCGGAGAGCATGTTGGGGAAAGTGATGTCATTTTACAAATGGCAGGATTTCCGGTTAAACAAGTAAATGTGAAAGTATTACCAGATTTTAAAGTTGTTCCTGGCGGTCAATCGATTGGAGTCAAGTTAAATACGGTTGGGGTTCTCGTTGTCGGTCACCATTTAGTGGAGACGGAACAAGGAAAACAATCTCCAGGTGAAACGGCTGGCATTCGAGTGGGGGATGCGATTACTCACATTAACGGACAAAAAATCGAAAAAATGACAGATGTTTCTCCATTCATTGAAGAAGCGGGAAAAACGGGGAAACCTTTACGATTAACCGTTGCTCGTGACCATCAGACGTTTGAAACCACACTCACTCCGTTGAAAGATAAAAACGATCGGGCGTATCGTATCGGGTTATACATCCGTGATTCAGCAGCAGGAATTGGGACAATGACGTTTTTCGATCCGAAATCAAATATATACGGGGCACTCGGACATGTCATCTCTGATATGGATACGAGAAAGCCGATCGTCGTTCGTGATGGAACGATCGTCAAATCGACGGTAACGGCCATCGATAAAGGAAGAAATGGAAGTCCAGGCGAAAAATTAGCGAGATTTTCAAGCGATAAACAAGTGATTGGTGACATTAAAACAAACAGCCCGTTCGGTATTTTCGGCAAGCTTTCACAGCCGATTCAAAACGGTATTTTTGATAAGCCAATGCCGATTGCCTTGTCGACAGATGTAAAAAAAGGACCCGCAAAAATATTAACTGTTGTTGAACAAGATCGGGTAGAAGCGTTTGATGTTGAAATTGTTAGTGTCACACCGCAAAAATTCCCTGCTACAAAAGGAATGGTGATCAAAGTAACTGATCCAAGACTGTTAGAAAAAACAGGTGGAATTGTACAAGGGATGAGCGGCAGCCCGATTATTCAAGATGGAAAACTTGTCGGAGCTGTGACGCACGTATTTGTTAACGATCCGACATCTGGCTACGGTGTGCATATCGAATGGATGCTACATGAAGCTGGAATTAACATTTATGATCGAAACGAACAAAAAGCGAGCTAATATTAGCTTGCTTTTTGTTTTCTCACACAATTTGTCATATTTTATCATGACATGACGTAAACATGTAGTGTAAAATGAAAGAAACAACATGCACGAATGTTTTATGAAAAATATAAATTATTTGACTAATTTTGCAAAAGAAAAAGGATTTTTGTCCGTTGTGGCGAATTAAGCACGTATGTGACAAAAGATCATTGCTTTAGGGAGGAAGGATTTCGTGAGTACAATAAAAGTTTGTATTGTAGATGATAACCGAGAATTAGTGCATTTGCTTGAAGAATACATTACAAGCCAAGAAGATATGGAAGTCATTGGCGTTGCATATAACGGGCAAGATTGCTTGCAATTGTTGCGCGATCGCGATCCTGATGTTCTTGTTCTTGACATTATTATGCCGCATTTAGACGGTTTGGCTGTGTTAGAAAAGCTACGCATGATGAAACAACCATTACCGAACGTAATCATGCTCACAGCATTTGGGCAAGAAGATGTGACGAAAAAAGCGGTTGAACTTGGGGCTTCTTACTTCATTTTAAAACCGTTTGACATTGAACATTTAGTCAATCAAATTCGTCACGTATGTGGGAAAAAGCCAGCCGTATTCAAACGACCGCTTCTTTCGCCAATTCGTGACGGAGGAAAACCAAAAAATTTAGATGCAAGTATTACGAACATTATTCACGAAATCGGCGTTCCTGCACATATTAAAGGATACTTATATTTGCGTGAAGCAATTGCGATGGTATACAACGATGTCGAGTTGCTCGGATCAATTACGAAAGTGCTTTATCCAGATATCGCTAAAAAATATAATACGACAGCTAGTCGCGTTGAGCGAGCGATTCGTCATGCGATTGAAGTGGCATGGAGTCGAGGCAATTTGGAATCTATCTCATCTTTATTCGGCCATACCGTCAGCATGTCAAAAGCGAAACCGACAAACTCAGAATTTATCGCGATGGTCGCTGATCGGTTAAGACTTGAGCATAAAGCAAGTTAAAAAGGTAGTCGCTCGACTACCTTTTTTGGTGTGCTCGGCATGGGTGCAATCTATAGGGTGAAAGTCCCGAACTGCGAAGGC
>NZ_PEDM01000019.1 GCF_002742685.1 Anoxybacillus flavithermus | reverse complement strand
ACCGTACGTACGGTGGTGTGAGAGGACGGAGGTTAATCACCTCCTCCTACTCGATTAGCGCATCGACATCAATGATATAGTAGCCGTCGTCATCTGTTGTTACGACGCCTTGTTGTTTCATTTGGCTAAGTACACGACTGACTGTTTCGCGCGCAGTGCCGATCATGTTGGCTAATTCGCGAGTTGTAAGCATCGCTTTCAGCCGATAACGGCCATTGACATATACACCATTTGTTTTTGCTAATCGGATGAAAAGTCGGGCTAATTGTTCAGCTGTATTGTGAAAAACAAGTTCTTCTAAACGTGTTTGTAATTCAATAATTTTTTCACCCATGATGCGAAACAGCTTTATGCATAATTGTGGATAACAAATGAGTGTTTGTTCAAATTGTTCGATGGGGATGATGATGAGCATCGTTTCACCCATCATTTCAGCGTGTGCCGGGTATGTGCCACGTCGGAAAAAGCCGGTGTGTGGAAACATATCCCCCTCTTGTAAAATAGATATAATTTGCTCTTTTCCGCTGACATCTGTTTTGTAAATTTTCACCGTACCACGAGCGATAAAGAAGACGCGATCAAGCGGATCACCTTGCATAAAGGCCAGCGTTTTCGGTTTGTATGTGCGGACGGTTGCAATATGTACAATGGCATCTAGTTCTTCATCGGATAGTTGGGAAAATAGCGAAATCATTTTTAACTGTTCTTTTACCCAATGCATATATATCCCCTCCCGAAATGGAAAAAAACAGCTTGTCTCGTATGACAAGCTGTTTTTTCATTATGCTGTAATGCTGTTTAATTTTTTCGCTAAACGTGATTTATAGCGATTTGCAGCGTTTTTGTGGATTAAGCCTTTGCTAGCCGCTTTGTCGATTTTTTTCGTTGCAAATGCGAAAGCTTCTTTTGCTTTTTCCACGTCTTTTAACTCAACAAGCGCTTCAAATTTTTTGATTGCAGTACGCATTGCTGATTTCATAGATGCGTTATGAGCGCGACGCTTTTCGCTTGTTTTTGCACGTTTAATTGCAGATTTAATGTTTGCCATTTTTTTCACCTCCGTTAACCGATCGCAAATATATACGTTCAATACGCGACAGTTCGATGAACAATAAGAACAAGTGATATTCTACCAAACTGCTCTTAATTATGCAATAGGGCAAAGCCGGAAAAGTGCGATTGTATGAAAAAGGAGGAAAATGGATAAAACAAATGATAAAAAATGATGGAGGAGACTGTATGATCGATTTACGGCCGTATAGTGTACGAACGGATTTAGCCATTGAAGCGCATGAAATAGCGATTGAAGAACGATTACAAAGCAACCAGGAAACTTCGCTTGAGGGGGTATTGATTCGTGACTGGGAAGAAGACGGTGTTCATTTTTCATTTGTAGAAGTGACGGAAGAAGGGGAAAAAACGTTAGGAAAAAAAGCAGGGAAGTATTTAACCATTGAAGCACAAGGCATTCGCACACAAGATACAGATTTACAACAGAAAGTAGAAAAACTATTTGCCAAACATTTTCATGCTTTTTTGCAGCAACTTGGCATTTCAAAACAAGCCAGTTGCCTTGTTGTTGGATTAGGGAATGCGCAAGTGACACCTGATGCGCTCGGTCCACTGGCTGTGTCCAACTTATTGGTGACGCGCCATTTATTTCAGTTGCAGCCCGAAAGCGTCCAAGACGGATTTCGCTCGGTGAGCGCGCTCGCTCCAGGAGTGATGGGGATGACCGGCATTGAAACGAGCGATGTCATTGCAGGTATTGTCGAAAAAATTCAACCAGATTTTATTGTTGCGATTGATGCGTTAGCCGCGCGTTCGATTGAACGAGTAAATGCTACCATTCAAATTTCCGATACAGGCATTCATCCAGGATCGGGTGTTGGAAATAAAAGGAAAGAGTTAAGCGAACAAACGTTAGGTATTCCGGTCATTGCTATCGGTGTGCCAACTGTTGTTGACGCTGTATCGATTGCAAGCGACACGATTGATTTGTTATTAAAGCATCTCGGTCGCGAAATGAAGGAAGGCGATCGGGCTGCTCGTGCGCTTGCTCCAGCGAGCCTCGTATTTGGAAGGAAAAAAAAGTTAACGGAAGAAGATTTACCGAACGAATCAGATCGTTCAGCTTTTTTAGGGATGGTCGGTTTATTGGATGACGAAGAAAAGCGACAGTTAATTTATGAAGTGCTTGCCCCGATCGGCCATAATTTAATGGTTACGCCAAAAGAAGTAGATGTATTTATCGAAGAAATGGCAAACATATTGGCGAGCGGGTTGAATGCTGCTTTGCATCATCGGATTGATCAAGAAAACGTCGGAGCATACACACATTAGTTTTTTCGTTCTATCTTTCAAAGCGTTGTCATACTGATAGAGTAGACAAGCTTTGAAAGGGTGAAGTGATGAAAATGATGGTAACCGTTCACGGAGCAAATATAAAAAAGTGGCTTGTATTTATCTTGTTTACATTTATGGGGACGTTGACAGTTGTTGCCACGATGACAGCGACATCAACATATCGCTTTTCTTCTTCTTCTGTTCATGAAGTGACAAATCGGTTTTCAACCGAATCACTTGTACATTTGCTCTCTTTTGAAAATGTGTACTTTCGTCAAATGTTGCCGGAAAATAAACAACAATTATCATATTCCCAGTATTTTCTTCAAATGACGACAAGTGTGAATTTGAACGATCCACGCAGTTTGCTCGGACGAGAGCTTCCTGGTTTTTCTTTGTATGATAGCGAAATTATTGTAGCTGGGGAAGGAACGGATTTTACAAACATCCCATATGAATCGCCTCCTCCTTTAGAAGTGTTGCTTGCTGAGCGTGAAGCTGCGCAAGAACTGCTTCAGGAGGAAGAAACGCCTCCTGCTCCTGCCCCTTCACAAACGACAGGAGGAAAGAAAGTTGTTTATATTTATCATACACATACGCAAGAATCGTATTTGCCTGCATTAAAAGGAGTGACGAATCCAAACTTCGCCCATCATCCGACTGTGAATGTAACGAAAGTCGGAAAAAAATTAGGCGAAGAACTAGAAAAGCGCGGCATCGGTGTTGTTGTTGATACGACCGATTTTATCGGGAAATTGTTAAAAAATAATATGGAATATTATCAAGCGTATGATATGTCGCGTAAAACGATCGTTGAAGCGATGGCAAACAATCGTGACGTGCAATATTTAATCGATATTCACCGCGATTCCCGTCGTCGCAATGATACGACGGTGACGATTAATGGAGTGAACTATGCACGAGTATCGTTTATTATTGGTGGGGAAAATGCGAAGTATGAAAAAAATTTACAGCTTGTGACGAAATTGCATGAGTTACTAGAAAAAAAATATCCAGGGTTGAGTCGCGGAACGTTTGAGAAAAAAGGGGTCGGCACAAACGGGAAATTCAACCAAGATTTATCAGAAAACGCGATTTTAATTGAATTTGGTGGTGTGGATAACACGTTTCAAGAGTTGTATCGAACAGTATCAGCCGTTGCTGACGTATTTAGCGAATATTATTGGCAAGCAGAAAAAGTAAATGCGACACAATCGGCAGAAAAAAAGTAGGTGAGTGAGATGGTAAGATTTACGATTCAAAGTTTACTCATCGCCGTCATTTTTTTAGTAGGTGTATTGCTCGGCATGGAGCAAGCGAACGAAGGGATGCGCAAAATGAAAGGGTATAACGATCCATCGCTTGAGCGAGTTGTACACGTATCAAAAGACGAAACGATCGTGCTTGGGCAATCGATTGAAGAAAAAAAAGAAAAACTGCAACAAATGGAGACGTTTAACATGTTTTCAAAAGCGGGACAAAAACTTGCGACATTCGTTCATTCGCTCGTTGAACAAATGCTCTCATTGATACAAAAGGCAGGATAACGCTCCGCCTTTTCTTTTTTTTGCGTTGAATATTGCAAACGTTGTTGTTATAATCAAAGCTAGCGTATTTCGGAAATTATAGGAGTGGAACATAGATGAATCGTGAAGAGAGACTAAAAAGAAGGGATCGCATTCGCAACTTTTCCATTATTGCACATATCGACCACGGCAAATCTACGCTTGCTGATCGCATTCTTGAAAAGACGGGTGCGCTATCTGAGCGCGAGATGAAAGAGCAAGCGCTCGATTCGATGGAGTTAGAGCGCGAGCGCGGCATTACGATTAAATTAAATGCCGTCCAGCTTCATTACAAAGCGAAAGATGGACAAGACTACATTTTACATCTCATTGATACACCTGGGCACGTCGACTTTACGTACGAAGTGTCACGTAGCTTAGCGGCGTGTGAAGGGGCAATTTTAGTCGTTGACGCAGCGCAAGGCATTGAGGCGCAAACGCTTGCGAACGTATATTTGGCGATCGATAACAACTTGGAAATTTTACCTGTTATTAATAAAATTGATTTACCAAGTGCCGACCCTGAACGTGTTCGTCAAGAAATTGAAGATGTGATCGGTCTTGACGCATCCGAAGCTGTGTTGGCATCAGCCAAAGTCGGCATCGGGATCGACGAGATTTTAGAGCAAATTGTTCAAAAAATTCCTGCCCCATCTGGCGATCCAGATGCACCGCTTAAAGCGCTTATTTTCGACTCGCTTTATGACCCGTATCGAGGCGTTGTCGCATACATTCGCGTCGTAGAAGGAACGGTGAAAGCAGGTCAAAAAATTAAAATGATGGCGACAGGAAAAGAGTTTGAAGTCGTTGAAGTTGGTGTATTTACGCCAAAAGCGAAAGTCGTCGACGAATTGACCGTCGGGGATGTTGGATACTTAACAGCGTCCATTAAAAACGTTAGCGATACGCGTGTTGGGGATACGATTACACATGCCGACAACCCAGCAAGCGAGCCGCTTCCAGGGTATCGTCGTTTAAACCCGATGGTGTTTTGCGGATTGTATCCAATCGATACAGCGCGCTACAACGATTTGCGCGAGGCATTAGAAAAGCTACAATTAAATGATGCAGCGTTGCAGTTTGAACCGGAAACGTCACAAGCGCTCGGCTTCGGTTTCCGTTGCGGTTTCTTAGGACTTTTGCATATGGAAATTATCCAAGAACGTTTAGAACGTGAATTTAACATTGACATTATTGCAACAGCGCCAAGCGTTGTCTATAAAGTATATTTAACCGACGGAACAGAACTAGCTGTCGATAATCCATCAAACATGCCAGATCCACAAAAAATTGAACGTGTGGAAGAACCGTATGTACGTGCGACAATTATGGTGCCAAACGATTACGTTGGCCCTGTTATGGAACTATGTCAAAAGAAACGCGGTATTTTCGGTGATATGCAATATTTAGATGAGCGTCGCGTTACGTTGACGTACGAACTGCCGCTTGCTGAAATCGTATATGATTTCTTTGATATTTTAAAATCGAGTACAAAAGGGTACGCATCGTTTGACTATGAATTAATCGGCTATAAGCCGTCTAAGCTTGTGAAAATGGACATTTTATTAAACGGTGAAAAAGTTGATGCGTTATCGTTTATTGTTCATCGCGATTCTGCATACGACCGTGGAAAAGTGATCGTTGAAAAATTAAAAGACTTAATCCCGCGCCAACAATTCGAAGTACCTGTGCAAGCTGCCATCGGCAATAAAATTATTGCGCGCTCAACAATTAAAGCGTTGCGCAAAAACGTATTAGCGAAATGTTACGGTGGGGACATTTCGCGTAAGCGGAAGTTGCTTGAGAAGCAAAAAGAAGGGAAAAAGCGCATGAAACAAGTCGGCTCCGTTGAAGTGCCGCAAGAAGCGTTCATGGCTGTGTTAAAGATGGACGATCAAAAATAAACCGCAGAATGTTTCTGCGGTTTTTTGCATAGAAAAGGGTGAAGCAAATGATTCAAGCAGCATATATTCATATTCCGTTTTGTACGCACATTTGTCATTATTGTGATTTCAATAAAGTATTTTTACATCAACAACCGGTTGATGCTTATATTGACGCGTTAATCATCGAAATGGAGCGGACGTTTGAACGTGTTCCGACGCCAAAATTACAGACCGTATTTATCGGTGGGGGAACGCCGACATCGCTTACTGCTAAGCAGCTTGAGCGATTGTTGCGTGCTATTTATCGCATTGTCCCACTCGCTTCGAATGTTGAGTTTACTGTTGAAGCGAATCCAGATGGGGTAAGTGACGAACAGTTGCATGTGCTCAAGCAATGGGGGGTTAACCGCCTAAGCTTTGGGGTACAAACATTTGATAATGGATTGTTGCAGCGCATTGGACGTACACATACGAAAGAAGCGGCAACCGAGACGATTGAGCGCGCGCACAAGCTCGGCTTTCATAATATAAATATCGATTTAATGTACGGATTACCGACGCAAACGATCGATCAACTGAAAGAAACGTTACGTATAACGTTTTCGCTCCCGATTCAACATGTGTCTGCCTACTCGCTCATTATTGAGCCTAAAACAGTATTTTACAACTTGATGAAAAAACAGACGTTGCCGTTGCCAAGTCAAGAAGAAGAAGCATATATGTACGAGATCATTATGGATCAAATGGAGCAAAATGGATATGAACAATATGAATTAAGCAACTATGCTCAAAAAGGGTTTGATAGCCGCCATAATATGACATATTGGAATAATGAGTACTACTACGGATTTGGTGCAGGAGCGCATAGTTATATGAACGGCGTAAGATATGTAAACGCGGGTCCGATTAAAAAATATATACAGCTCATTGAGCAAGGGCAGTTGCCACATGTAGGCGAGCATGTTGTATCAAAAGAAGAGCAAATGGAAGAGCATATGTTTCTTGGTTTACGAAAAATCGAAGGGGTAAATAAAAATGAATTTTTTATACGATATGGAAAAACGGTGCATGACGTCTTTGATGAAGCAATCGCTTTACAAAAACAAAACGGATTGCTTGAAGAGACGGAGGAAGCGATTTTCCTTACCCATCGTGGCAAATTGCTCGGAAACGAAGTATTTCAATCGTTTCTCGGTGTTTCATCTTGACACGACAAGTGCAATTTGATACCTTAATAGTAGATTTAGCACTCGCTTTATTAGAGTGCTAACAGAGGTGATGAGCGTTGCTAACAGATCGCCAATTGTTAATTTTAAAAATTATTGTCGATGATTTTATTCGTTCAGGGCAACCGGTTGGTTCACGGACGTTATCAAAGAAGGAACAAATTACGTTTAGTTCGGCTACCATTCGCAATGAGATGGCTGATTTAGAGGAGCTCGGTTTTATCGAAAAAACACATATTTCCTCCGGTCGTGTTCCGTCTCAAAAAGGGTATCGGTATTACGTTGATCATTTATTGCCACCTTTTCGATTAACACAAAAAGACATCCAAACGATTCGATCGATTTTTCATGAGCAAATATACGAATTAGAGAAGCTTATTCAAAAATCAGCACAAATTTTATCAGATTTAACAAACTATACAACGGTTGTGCTCGGCCCTTCAGTAAAAGAACATAAATTAAAAACGATTCAAATTGTCCCGCTAAATGCGGAAACAGCTGTTGCGATCATTGTGACGGATACAGGATATGTCGAAAAACATGTCGTCACGCTCCCACCTTCTATTCCGACATCTGATGTCGAAAAGATGGTAAACATTTTAAACGATCGGTTGACGGGTGTGCCATTAGAAGATTTAACAGATAAAATTCAAACGGAAGTTACGCACGTTTTGCGTGAACATATCCAAAGCTACGACCACATGTTGCGTATGATTTCTGCTTCTTTAGATTTAAACGCGCCTGCGCAAATGTTTTTAAGCGGAAAAATGAATATGCTTCGTCAACCGGAATTTAACGACATTGATAAACTTCGTGCTTTATTTAATGTCATTGAACAAGAAAAAGAGTTTTATCGTTTATTAAGAAAGCATAAGCAACAAGGTGTGCAAGTGAAAATTGGCACAGAAAACGACGTCGAAGGAATGGAAAATTGTAGTTTAATTACAGCGACATATTCTGTTGGTGGAGAGAAACTAGGCACAATTGCGGTTCTTGGTCCAACTCGTATGGAATATTCGCGCGTGATTTCGTTGTTGAACCTTGTTGCGACCGACCTATCGAACGTATTAACGATGTGGTATCAAAAAGATTAGCGATGTCAATATTATGGATGGGGAATTTCCCCATCCGCTTTTCGAGTGTTTGAGGGAGGTGAGAAAATGGAGAAAGAACAGCGTACATATGATGAAACGGTTCAGCAACAAAATGAAGACGCACAAAGTGATCAAGCGCAAGAAGAGCAAATGCAAAGTGAAGAAGTACAACAAGAAGAAAAAGACGAGTTGGCGCTCGCTTACGAAAAAATTGCTCAATTGGAAGCGAAGTTAGCAGAAACAGAAAATCGTTTCCTTCGTTTGCATGCTGATTTTGACAATTATCGTCGCCGTGTGCGTTTAGATATGGAAGCTGCTGAAAAATATCGCGCGCAAAGCCTAGTTTCTGATTTGTTGCCGATTTTAGATAACTTTGAACGCGCATTACAAGTGCAAGTAGAAGATGAAAAAGCAAAATCGCTCTTACAAGGAATGGAAATGGTTTATCGTTCACTAATCGAAGCGCTGAAAAAAGAAGGTGTTGAAGCGATTGAATCGGTTGGAAAACCGTTTGATCCGCATGTGCATCAAGCGGTGATGCAAGTCGACGATCAAAACTATGAACCAAACACAGTCGTTGAAGAGTTTCAAAAAGGTTACAAACTAAAAGATCGTGTCATTCGTCCGGCAATGGTCAAAGTAAATCAATAGGGAGGGATTATGTATGAGCAAAATTATCGGTATTGACTTAGGTACAACAAACTCTTGCGTCGCTGTATTAGAAGGCGGTGAACCAAAAGTTATTCCAAACCCAGAAGGAGGTCGCACGACGCCATCTGTCGTTGCGTTTAAAAACGGTGAGCGTTTAGTTGGTGAAGTCGCAAAACGTCAAGCGATCACAAACCCAAATACAATCATTTCAATTAAACGCCATATGGGTACAGATTATAAAGTGCAAATCGAAGGAAAAGAATACACACCACAACAAATTTCTGCGATGATTTTACAATACTTAAAATCATACGCAGAAGCATATTTAGGTGAACCTGTTACACGTGCGGTCATTACTGTTCCTGCATATTTTAACGATGCACAACGTCAAGCGACAAAAGATGCAGGCCGCATCGCTGGCTTAGAAGTAGAGCGTATCATTAACGAGCCGACAGCCGCTGCTTTAGCATACGGATTAGATAAAATGGATGAAGATCAAACGATTCTCGTATACGACCTTGGTGGCGGTACGTTTGACGTATCGATTCTTGAATTAGGCGATGGTGTATTCGAAGTAAAAGCAACTGCTGGGGACAACCATCTTGGTGGTGACGACTTTGACCAAGTCATTATCGATTACTTAGTCGAAGAATTCAAAAAAGAACATGGCATCGATTTATCGAAAGACAAAATGGCGTTGCAGCGTTTAAAAGACGCGGCAGAAAAAGCGAAGAAAGAACTTTCTGGCGTCATGCAAACGCAAATTTCATTGCCATTTATTAGCGCGAACGAAAACGGCCCGCTTCATTTGGAAATGACGTTAACGCGCGCAAAATTTGAAGAATTGTCCGCCCACTTAGTTGAGCGTACGATGGGACCTGTTCGTCAAGCGTTAAAAGACGCTGGATTAACGCCTGCAGATATCGATAAAGTTATTCTTGTCGGTGGTTCGACGCGCATTCCTGCTGTTCAAGAAGCGATTAAAAAAGAAATTGGAAAAGAACCGCATAAAGGTGTAAACCCAGATGAAGTTGTTGCAATTGGTGCAGCAATCCAAGGTGGGGTTATCGCTGGTGACGTCAAAGACGTCGTATTGTTAGACGTGACACCACTTTCACTCGGTATTGAAACGATGGGTGGCGTCTTTACAAAATTAATTGAACGTAACACGACGATTCCAACAAGCAAATCACAAATTTTCACGACCGCAGCAGACAACCAAACAGCGGTAGACATTCACGTTTTACAAGGTGAACGCCCAATGGCTGCTGACAACAAAACGCTCGGTCGCTTCCAATTAACAGACATTCCACCAGCGCCGCGCGGTGTGCCACAAATTGAAGTAACGTTTGACATCGACGCAAACGGTATTGTACACGTACGTGCGAAAGATTTAGGTACAAATAAAGAACAATCGATTACAATTAAATCCTCTTCTGGCTTATCTGAAGAAGAAATTCAACGCATGATTAAAGAAGCAGAAGAAAATGCAGAAGCGGACCGGAAGCGGAAGGAAGAAGTGGAACTTCGCAACGAAGCCGATCATCTCATTTTCACAACAGAAAAAACGTTAAAAGAATTAGAAGGAAAAGTAGATGAAGCGGATGTGAAAAAAGCGCAAGAAGCAAAAGATGCATTAAAAGCAGCGCTTGAGGGCAAAGATATCGAAGACATTCGCGCGAAGAAAAACGCGTTGCAAGAAGTTGTGCAACAGCTTTCTGTTAAGCTATATGAACAAGCGGCTCAACAAGCGCAAGCACAACAAAGCGAAGGCAAAAAAGACGACAACGTCGTCGATGCGGAATTTGAAGAAGTGAAAGAAGATAAGTAAACAAACAAAAAGTCAAAGTCAGGCCTGCCTTGGCTTTGACTTTTTTGCTATGGAAACATCAAATGTATTGCACAACAAGTTCAGACAATGATAAAATTACGTTCATGTGAACGAGTCGGGAGTGGGTGATCATGAGTAAACGAGGCTATTATGAAGTGCTCGGTGTGAGTAAAAACGCGACAAAAGAAGAAATTAAAAAAGCATATCGAAAGTTATCGAAACAGTATCATCCAGACATTAACAAAGCGCCCGATGCAGCAGAAAAGTTTAAAGAAATTAAAGAAGCATACGAAGTGTTAAGTGATGACCAAAAGCGTGCGCACTACGATCAGTTCGGTCATACAGATCCGAATCAACAGTTTGGTGGATTCGGCGGCGCTGATTTTGATTTTGGTGGATTCGGTGGTTTTGAAGATATTTTTAGTAGCTTTTTTGGCGGTGGGCGCCGACGCGATCCGAACGCGCCACGTGCAGGGGCAGACTTGCAATATACGATGCGTTTGACGTTTGAAGAAGCGGTATTCGGGAAAGAAACAAATATTGAAATTCCACGTGAAGAAACGTGCGATACGTGCCACGGTTCTGGTGCGAAACCAGGAACGAAAAAAGAAACGTGCGCGCATTGTCACGGTACAGGTCAGTTGACGATCGAGCAAGCGACGCCGTTTGGTCGCATCGTCAATCGTCGCCCTTGTCATCACTGTGGCGGCACAGGGCAGTTTATTAAAGAAAAATGTTCGACGTGTCACGGTACTGGCCGCGTGAAAAAACGGAAAAAAATTCACGTCAAAATTCCTGCTGGTGTCGATGACGGTCAACAATTGCGTCTAGCAGGTCAAGGAGAGCCAGGAATAAACGGTGGACCATCTGGAGACTTGTACATTGTTTTTCACGTTGAACCACATGAATTTTTCGAGCGCGATGGTGATGACATTTATTGTGAAATGCCAATTACGTTTACGCAAGCCGCGCTCGGTGCAGATATCGAAGTGCCGACGTTGTATGGAAAGGTGAAATTGAAAATTCCTGCTGGTACGCAAACAGGTACAAAATTCCGTTTAAAAGGAAAAGGAGTACCGAATGTGCATGGATACGGAAAAGGAGACCAACATATTCGCGTTCGCGTTGTTACGCCAACAAAATTAACTGAACGTCAAAAACAATTATTGCGTGAATTTGAACAGCTCAGTCAAGGGAATGGCCAAGAAGACAGCTTTTTTGCAAAAGTGAAGCGAGCATTTAAAGGGGAGTAACGTGAAGGAGGAGTTGGTAGGTTTATGAAATGGTCTGAAATAAGCATTCATACAACACACGAGGCGGTCGAGGCAATTTCGAATATTTTACATGAAGCAGGTGCAGGTGGCGTCGTCATTGAAGATCCGTTTGAGCTAACGAAAGAGCGCGAAACGACTTACGGGGAAATCTACCAACTCAATCCTGACGATTACCCCGAAGAAGGCGTCATTATTAAAGCATATTTACCGGTAAATAGTTTTTTAGGTGAAACGGTCGAAGAAATTAAACAAGCGATTAACAACTTAATGTTATATAACATCGATATTGGACGAAATAAAATTACAATTAGTGAAGTGAACGAAGAAGAATGGGCGACGGCATGGAAAAAATATTACAATCCGGTTAAAATTTCTGAACGCTTCACGATCGTTCCGACATGGGAAACGTATGAACCGGTTTCAAGCGATGAATTAATTATTGAATTAGATCCGGGCATGGCGTTTGGCACAGGGACGCATCCGACAACAGTGATGTGTATTCAAGCGCTTGAAAAAACGGTTAAAGAAGGAGATATAGTCGTTGATGTCGGTACAGGATCAGGCATTTTAAGTATTGCTGCTGCGATGTTAGGGGCAAAACGTGTCCATGCGCTCGATTTAGATCCGGTTGCGGTAGAAAGTGCAAAATTGAACGTGAAGTTAAATAAAGTACAAGATGTCGTCACCGTTTCGCAAAACAATTTACTTGATCGAGTCGATGAACAAGCAGATGTCATCGTCGCAAACATTTTAGCTGAAATTATTCTTCGTTTTGTCGACGATGCGTATCGCCTGTTATGCTCAGGCGGCGTATTTATTACATCAGGTATCATTCAAACAAAAAAACAAGAAGTAAAGGAAGGGCTTCTCCGCGCTGGTTTTATAATTGAAGAAACGTTAACGATGGAAGACTGGGTTGCGTTTATTGCGAAAAAACAATAAAAAGGGTGTTCGTGTTGCAACGATATTTTGTACGTAACGAGCAAATCGTTGGCGATCACGTCATGATTTCTGGCGATGACGTCCATCATATCGGACGGGTGATGCGCATGAATGAAGGGGATCGCCTTCTTTGTTGTAATGAACGTAGTGAGACGATGCTTTGTGAGATCGAACAAATTTCCAATGATTTTGTTCGTTGCCGTATTATACAATGGATAGAGGCAAACGTTGAACTTCCTGTACACGTATATGTCGCAGGCGGATTGTTAAAAGGAGATAAATACGAACTCGTTTTACAAAAAGGAACAGAGCTTGGAGCAAAAGGCTTCCTTCCGCTCATCACCTCTCGTTCAATCGTCAAATGGGACGAGAAAAAAGGCGATAAAAAAGTGGAACGTTGGCAAAAAATCGTCAAAGAAGCGGCTGAACAGTCCCACAGGGCTTATATGCCATCTGTTTATGCTCCGATGACGATTCGTGAACTCATTGCATGGGCGCGCGACATCAATTATAAATGTATTGCGTATGAAGAAGAGGCGAAAGAAGGAAACCACCGTTTGTTTGCTCATCTTCTTCAAACGATGAACGAAGAGGACTCTCTCCTTATCGTCTTTGGACCAGAAGGCGGCCTCTCTCAACAAGAAGTGGCATTATTAAAAGAACATGGGTTTGTCGCATGTAGTCTTGGTCCACGTATTTTACGGGCAGAGACGGCACCGTTATACGCATTATCCGCGGTATCTTATGAATGGGAACTTAAGTGAGGTGATATACATGCCAACGGTTGCATTTCATACGTTAGGATGCAAAGTGAATCATTACGAAACAGAAGCGATTTGGCAGTTATTTAAACAAGCAGGATATGAACGAAAAGATTTTGAAAACCATGCCGATGTATATGTTATTAATACGTGTACAGTAACAAATACAGGCGATAAAAAAAGCCGTCAAGTGATTCGTCGCGCGGTGCGTCGCAATCCTGATGCGGTCGTATGTGTAACAGGATGTTATGCGCAAACGTCCCCTGCGGAAGTCATGGCGATTCCAGGTGTTGATATTGTCATCGGTACACAAGATCGCGGCAAAATTTTAGAGTACATTGAGCAGTTCAAACAACAACGTCAGCCTATTAACGGTGTGCGCAACATTATGAAAACGCGCGTATACGAAGAGCTTGATGTGCCTGCATTTACCGATCGAACGCGAGCATCGCTGAAAATTCAAGAAGGGTGCAATAACTTTTGTACGTTTTGTATTATTCCATGGGCGCGCGGCTTAATGCGCTCACGCGATCCAAAGGAAGTGATTCGTCAGGCGCAACAACTCGTTGACGCAGGCTATAAAGAAATTGTGTTGACGGGCATTCATACAGGCGGATATGGTGAAGATATGAAAGATTACAACTTCGCCATGTTGTTGCGCGATATCGACGAACAAGTAAAAGGATTAAAACGATTGCGTATTTCATCGATTGAAGCGAGCCAAATTACAGATGAAGTCATCGCAGTATTAAAACAGTCCGATAAAATCGTCCGTCATCTACACATTCCTTTACAATCTGGTTCAAATAAGGTGTTAAAACGGATGCGTCGCAAATATACAACCGAATTTTTCGCGGAGAGACTGGCGCGTTTACGTGAAGTATTTCCAGATTTAGCTGTTACATCAGATGTCATTGTCGGTTTCCCTGGCGAGACCGAAGAAGAATTTATGGAGACATACGAATTTATTCGCGAGCAACGCTTCTCCGAACTGCACGTCTTTCCATATTCAAAACGGACGGGCACACCAGCAGCAAGAATGCCAGATCAAGTTGATGAAGAAATCAAAAACGAGCGCGTACATCGTTTAATTGCACTTTCCGATCAATTAGCGAAAGAGTACGCATCAAAGTTTGAAGGACAGGTGCTTGAAGTCATTCCAGAAGAGCTTTATAAAGAAGATCCAACGAGCGGATTATACGTCGGTTATACAGATAACTATTTAAAAGTGAAGTTCCCAGCAACAGAAGAAATGGTCGGTCAACTTGTGAAAGTGAAAATTACAAAAGCAGGCTATCCATATAACGAAGGAGAATTTGTTCGCGTCATCGATGATGCTCATGACACCATTCGGTTAAGCTCATAAATAAAAAGAAGTTGACTTATGAACTTGGTTATATTATACTTTGAAAGTACATGTCTTAACATGTGCCAAGGATTAGCGGTTTTGTTCGGAGGGAGGGAAGTAGGATGTCGAAAACGATCGTTCGTAAAAACGAGTCGCTTGAAGATGCTCTTCGTCGCTTCAAACGTGCGGTTTCAAAAACAGGTACGTTACAAGAAGCAAGAAAGCGCGAATTCTATGAAAAGCCAAGCGTAAGACGTAAGAAAAAGTCTGAAGCGGCTAGAAAGCGCAAATATTAAAAGAGGGTGTATTTATGAGTCTTCTCGAACGTTTGAACAATGATATGAAGCAAGCGATGAAAAACAAAGAGAAAGACAAATTATCGGTCATTCGCATGGTGAAATCCGCTTTACAAAATGAAGCGATTAAACTTGGCAAAACGTTGACCGAAGATGAAGAATTAACCGTACTTTCTCGCGAATTAAAACAGCGTAAAGACTCCCTCCAAGAATTTGAAAAAGCTGGTCGCACAGACCTTGTTGATAAAGTCAAGGAAGAAATTACGGTTCTTGAACTTTACATGCCGAAGCAGTTGAGCGAAGAAGAGCTTGTGCAAATCGTAAAAGAAACGATTGCCGAAGTGGGCGCTTCCTCAAAAGCGGATATGGGTAAAGTGATGGGAGCGATCATGCCGAAAGTGAAAGGAAAAGCGGACGGTTCGCTCGTAAACAAACTTGTTCAACAACATTTAAGTTAAAACACCTTACGATATCGTAAGGTGTTTTTCTGTTTTTGAAACTTTTTTTCTTTTCATCCGTACATATGAGAGAGGTGAAAGGAGGAAAAACGATGGCCAGTTTCATTATTGCTTTCACGCATCCGTTTCTTGCTGCGCTTTTACTCATCGTCGGCAGCGTGTTGTTTGTTTGGCAACTATACGATGCGCGCTGGGGATGGAAAGGAACAGGAAGCCTCGTTTGCTTTTTGCTTTTTTTCTCATCGCATTTAGCAGCTGGTTTAACAAGTGTCGGTGCGATTATATTATTTGGTATTGGCCTTATTTTGTTAGTCATTGAGTTGTTTGTGCCAGGTGGGGTAATCGGTGTTGCTGGAGTGGGTACGCTCGTGTGGAGCTTATTTTTAGCAGCTAAGCATTCCCCTTTCATTACGATTTCTTTATCGATAGCCGTCGTTAGTGCGCTCATGATGGGATTATGGCTTAGTCGGGTTAGTAAAAAGAAAATGGCCCTTTTCGAAAAAATTGTGCTAACGGATGAGCAGCGAAATGAAAAAGGATATGTCTCCCATGAAGCGCGCATAGATTTAATTGGAAAGCGCGGAGTGTCACTTACCGTATTGCGGCCAGCAGGAATGGCGCTCATTGATGGCGAACGTGTAGATGTCGTCACAGAAGGGGAATATATAGAGCGAAATCGTCCAATTGAAGTCGTTTATGTCGATGGGTTAAAAATCGTTGTTCGAGAATGTAAAAAAGAGGAGGAGATCATATGACACCAGATCAACTTTTATTTATTATTGCAATTGCGTTAGGACTTGTATTGTTAGCTGTATTTTTTTCATTCGTTCCAGTTATGCTTTGGATTTCTGCCATTGCTTCGGGTGTTCCAATTAGTATTTTTACGCTTATCGGCATGCGATTGCGTCGCGTCATTCCATCGCGTGTCATTAATCCGTTAATTAAGGCAAAAAAAGCAGGGTTAGATGTAACGATCAATCAATTAGAAAGCCATTATTTAGCAGGTGGAAATGTTGACCGCGTCGTTAATGCTTTAATCGCTGCACAACGAGCGAATATTAATTTAACGTTTGAACGTTGTGCCGCTATTGATTTAGCAGGACGAAACGTACTAGAAGCTGTCCAAATGAGCGTTAATCCAAAAGTCATTGAAACGCCATTTATTTCTGGTGTAGCGATGGATGGTATTGAGGTGAAAGCGAAAGCGCGCATTACTGTACGAGCAAATATTGATCGATTAGTTGGTGGTGCGGGAGAAGAAACGATTATTGCACGTGTAGGAGAAGGCATTGTTTCTACCATCGGGTCTCAGGACGATCATAAAAAAGTGCTTGAAAATCCAGATATGATTTCACAAACAGTATTAGCAAAAGGGTTAGACTCAGGAACTGCATTTGAAATTTTATCGATCGATATTGCAGATATCGATATTGGGAAAAATATTGGTGCAGAATTGCAAACTGACCAAGCTGAAGCAGATAAGAAAATTGCGCAAGCGAAAGCAGAAGAACGTCGTGCAATGGCTGTTGCGCTTGAACAAGAAATGAAAGCACGGGTCCAAGAAATGCAGGCAAAAGTTATTGAAGCGGAAGCACAAGTGCCGCTGGCGATGGCAGAAGCGCTCCGCTCTGGAAAGCTCGGTGTCATGGATTACATGAACTTAAAAAACATTATGGCAGATACGAATATGCGTGATTCGATTGGAAAACTCACGCAAAACCCAGATGAAGAAAAAAAGTGAGGAATAAATGATGGTGCTCATCGAGTGGCTTCTTGACAACATATTTGTCGTTTTTATTTTAGGAGCGTTTATTTCTTGGATTGGAAAACGTATCAAAACTGTGGAGGAAACAGTTGAAAGAAAACAACAGCAAGAACAAAAAACAACAGTCATTGCGACAGAAATGGAGCCAAAAATGACACATCCTATTAAGAAGGCGCAAGAACGAATGACTGTATCACAGCCAGCAGAAGAGCAGCATAAAAAGACGAAACAATTGCCGACACATCCGCTCGTGCAAGGTGTGATTTTTTCAGAGGTGCTCGGTCCACCGCGGGCAAAGCGTCCGTACGGTAGAAAATAAGTGCTATAACCCCCATTTCACTCATACATATGAGATGAAAGGGGGTTTTGTTTATGATCGGAAAATGGAAAAACAAAATGCGACAATGGTTAACAAATCAAATGGAACTGCCTGCGGATGTTGTCGCTGACCTCCCCCGCATTACGGTGATTGGACATATTCATATCTACATAGAAAACCATCGCGGTTTGCTTCTGTTTACAGATCGCGAATTACGCTTGTTGTTAAAAAACGGGCAACTACTTGTTAAAGGGGAATCGTTTAGTATTAAAACGATTTTGCCGGAAGAAATTTTGCTCGAAGGGAAAATTAGCCAAGTGCTATATTTGGAAGAATAAGGGGGGGCGAGTGTGAAAAACGAATGGGTGTATCGAATGTCAGGCAATTTGCGCATACGTATTGTTGGAAAAGGATTAGAACGGTTATTAAACGAATTTACACGCCGAGGAATATACGTATGGAACGTGAGGCGAGAAGGGGAACATTCGCTCACGTGTTATATGCTTCTTCGTGATATTCGCCATGTGCGAGCAACGATGCGAAAAAGTGGATGTAAGCTATATGTTCTCGAACGGCGAGGGGCACCATTTTGGTTAAAAGCGTCATGGAAAAATAGCGGTATCGTTGTCGGATTAGTTGCCTTTATGTGCATCGTTTTTTTATTGTCCAATATGATTTGGCGCATTGAAATAGTAGGAGCGAATCCAGCGGTGGAACATACTGTGAGGCAACAATTAAAAAAAATAGGGGTTGAACGTGGTGCGTTACAGTTTGTTATTCCGAGTCCCGAAACGATCCAGCGAACGTTAATAAATAATATGGACACAGTGACGTGGATTGGTGTTGAATGGCGTGGAACAACGTTATATTGTCAAGTCGTTGAAAAAAAGCAACCGACACAAACGAAATCGAATACGCCACAACATCTTGTTGCGAAGAAAAAAGCGGTCATTACGTATATGTTTGTTGAGCAAGGTCAAGCGGTTGTAGAAGTGAATGATCATGTCGTTCCAGGACAGTTGCTCGTTTCCGGTTTTATTGGCAAAGAAGGACAAACAGAGATCGTGCCAGCGCGCGGTCAAATTTTAGGGGAGACGTGGTACAAGTCTACGGTTGTTGTTCCGATGAAAACAACGTTTTATATGTTGACAGGGAAAAAGCGCGAAACGCATTATGTTCGTTTTTGGTCGTGGAAAGTTCCGTTTTTTTGGAATCATAAAGAACAGTTTTCAACATTTGAAAAACAAGTCGATGAAAAAACGTTTCGTTTCTTGACATGGACGTTACCGATTCGTTATGAAAAAGTCGTGTGGCGTGAAAAAGAAATAGCTGTTCGTGAGTATTCGTACGAACAAGCAAAAGCGGTAGCAAAACAAATCGCGCGTGAACAGTTACAGCGACAGCTACCTGCAGATGCAATCATTCAAGGTGAAAAAGTTTTGCATGAGACGAAGGAGAATGGTAAAGTAAAAGTAGAAATGCATTACCAAGTCATTGAAAACATTGCGACACCACAACCAATTATTCAAGGAGACTGAGGAATGTCGGAACAGTTTGTCACGATTTATCCTAACGTACAAAATGCAGATGAAGCGCTTGCTTTGTTTGGTACGCACGATGTTCATTTAAAACGTATCGAGCAAGAACTCGGAGTTTCGATTGTGACGCGTGGAGAGGCGATAAGCGTGTCAGGAAGCAAACAGCATATTGAGCTCGTTGATGAATTGCTTCGTCATTTGTTGCTTGTCATTCGCAAAGGGATCGTCATTGGTGAGCGGGATGTGCTTTATGCTCTACGAATGGCGAAAAATGGAACGATTTCTTATTTCGTTGAACTGTACAACGAAGAAATTGGAAAAAATGCGAAAGGAAAAGCGATTCGCGTCAAAACGCTCGGCCAGCGTCAATACGTTTCTGCCATCCAGCGTCACGACTTAATTTTTGGCATCGGGCCAGCAGGAACGGGAAAAACGTACTTAGCCGTTGTGATGGCTGTACAAGCGTTAAAAAACGGACAAGTCAAGCGGATTATTTTAACGCGTCCTGCTGTGGAAGCGGGCGAAAATTTAGGCTTTTTGCCGGGGGATTTAAAGGAAAAAGTTGATCCGTATTTACGCCCACTTTACGATGCGCTTCATGACGTGCTTGGTCACGAACATACGCAACGATTAATTGAACGCGGTGCAATTGAAATTGCCCCGCTTGCATATATGCGCGGGCGAACATTAGATGATGCGTTTGTCATTTTAGACGAGGCACAAAATACGACCCCTTCGCAAATGAAAATGTTTTTAACGCGCCTTGGCTTCGGCTCGAAAATGGTGATTACCGGTGATATTTCGCAAGTGGATTTACCAAAAGGTGTTCGTTCTGGACTTGCGATTGCAAAAGACATTTTAACGAATGTAAGCGGAATTTCATTCGTCTTTTTAGAGCAAGCTGATGTTGTACGTCATCCGCTTGTCGGCAAAATTATCGCTGCATATGAAGATGCAGGAATGTAAATGCGACCCGCCCTCACGTGGGTCCTTTTTGCACTTTAACAGAGAGAGGGAAGAATATGTTAATTATTGACTTTATGGATGAAACGAATGAAATAACAGAACAACAAATCGAGCTTATTGAACAGTTATTACAACATGCTGCAAAGGAAGAACATGTGCCAGATGGGGCAGAAGTAAGTGTCACATTTGTGGATAATGAAAAAATTCGCGAAATCAACCGCGATTATCGTGGAAAAGATCAACCGACCGATGTCATCTCGTTTGCGCTTGAAGAAATGGGCGAAGAAGAAATTGAAATTGTCGGTGCCGATGTGCCTCCTGTACTAGGAGATATTATCATTTCCGTTCCAAAAGCGCGTGAGCAGGCAGAGCAATACGGTCATTCGTTTATGCGTGAACTTGGTTTTTTAGCGGTACACGGTTTTTTACATTTGCTCGGTTATGATCATGAAACGGAAGAAGAAGAGAAAGTAATGTTTGCGAAACAAGAACAATTATTACAACAGTTCGGCTTAACGAGATGATCGGTTATGCGTTGGAAGCGATTTGTTGCTAGCGTATTATATGCTTTAAATGGCATTCGAATTGCCATTTGTCATGAGCGAAATATGCGTATTCATTTAGCAGCAACGATGGCTGTTATCGCTGCTGCCGTGATGTTCCGTATTTCAAAAATGGAATGGCTCGTGTTGCTTGTGACGATTGGAGCAGTCATTAGTTTAGAAATCGTCAATAGCGCAATTGAACGGACGGTTGATTTAGTGACGGACAAATATCGACCGTTGGCGAAAGAAGCAAAAGATTTAGCAGCTGGAGCTGTTCTCGTTTTTGCTTTGCTGTCTATGATTATTGGTATTTCCATTTTCTCACCTTATTTGTATGTATTTTTTAAAAATTCTTTACATTTTCATAAATAGTAGTGAAATCGTGTTCATATTTTGGTAAAATAAAAAGTAAGCATACTTTATGCGATGGAGGTTTTTATGGTTCAAGAAGGATATAAATCAGGATTCGTAGCAATTATCGGACGACCAAATGTAGGGAAATCTACATTTTTAAATCGCGTCATCGGGCAAAAAATTGCGATTATGAGCGATAAGCCACAAACGACGCGCAATAAAATTCAAGGTGTATACACGGCTGATGACGCACAAATTATTTTTATTGATACGCCAGGCATTCATAAGCCGAAACATAAGCTTGGCGATTTTATGGTGAAAGTAGCGCAAAGCGCGTTGCAAGAAGTCGATTTAATTTTATTTATGGTGAATGCTGTAGAGGGGCTCGGTCGCGGCGATGAGTTTATTATCGAACGTTTAAAACAAGTACAAACGCCGGTATTTTTAGTCATTAATAAAATTGATGAAGTGCATCCTGACGATTTATTGCCGCTGATTGAGCAATATCGCTCACTCCATTCGTTTGCCGAAGTGATTCCTATTTCAGCGTTACAAGGAAACAACGTAGAAACGTTGTTGCAACAAATTAAAAACTACTTGCCTGAAGGACCACAATATTATCCTTCGCATCAAGTAACGGATCATCCAGAGCGATTTATTATTGCTGAGTTTATTCGCGAAAAGGCGCTCCATTTAACGCGCGAAGAAGTGCCACATTCCATTGCAGTTGTCATCGACTCGATTGAACGTCGGGAAAATAGCGATACCGTATATGTCGCAGCCACCATTATCGTTGAGCGCGATTCGCAAAAGGGAATTATTATCGGGAAGCGTGGTCAAATGTTAAAGGAAATCGGCCAGCGCGCGCGCGTCGATATTGAAGCGCTACTCGGTTCAAAAGTGTTTTTAGAGTTGTGGGTCAAAGTACAAAAAGATTGGCGCAATAAAATGGCACAGTTGCGAGACCTTGGCTATCGCGAAGATGAATATTAATACTGTAAAATTTTAAAACACATCGTGACAGCGACAAACGGGCAAACTACAAGTGAGCTGCTCAATCACCGTCAACTAACGAGAGAAAGGTGTGGTTCGATGCTCGATTTTACCTGGAAGCTATTTAGTCAAACAGGGAATATTGACACGTATCTGTTATTTAAGGAGCTAGAACGCGAAACGCAAGAGCAAGTGAGCGATTCAACGTATCATTTAGCTGAACGAGATTATCACGTCCTGTAACTTTGGAAGGTTATGTTATATGTTCGAAAAATGTGAAGGAATTGTCATTCGGACGATTGACTATGGAGAGACGAATAAAATCGTTACAATATTTACACGCGAATGGGGAAAGGTCGCTGCCATGGCACGAGGTGCGAAAAAGCCGAGCAGCCGCCTTTCTTCTGTTACGCAAATATTTACATACGGCATTTATTTGATTCAAAAAAGTCGCGGTGTTGGAAGTTTACATCAAGGGGAATTGCTTTCAACGATGCGCCATATACGTGAAGACATTTTTTTAACAGCATATGCCTCGTATGTCGTTGAATTGACAGACAAAGCAACAGAAGAAAGACGACCAAATCCATATTTATTTGAACTCCTTTTACAAACATTGACGTACATGAACGAAGGACTCGACGCCGAAGTATTAACGTACATATATGAAATGAAATTGCTTCCGGCATTTGGATTATATCCGAAGTTAGATGGCTGTGCTGTTTGTGGAGAAAAAGAAGGAACGTTTGCTTTTTCGATTTCACAAGGAGGATTTTTATGTCACCGTTGTTTTGAGCACGATCCACACCGCATTCCGATGACTTCATCGGTTTTGAAATTACTTCGCCTTTTTTACTACGTAGATTTGTCCCGCATCGGTCAAATCGCTGTCAAGCAGGAAACGAAACAACAACTACAAACGATTATTTCAGCTTATTACGATGAATATTCGGGTCTTTCGCTGAAGACGAAACGTTTTTTACAGCAACTACATACGTTAGACGGTAAAAGCGGACAAATATAGCGTTGTCCGCTTCCCACTTTTGTTTGCAAAATACGAAGATGAATTATAATATGATGTTATAATGTAGCCTATTGTAAGGTGGTGAGCGACAATCGAACTCAATAAACGTCAAGAACAAATTTTACAAATCGTCAAAGACCACGGGCCGATTACAGGTGAGCATATTGCGGAAAAGCTCAATTTAACGCGGGCGACGTTACGGCCGGATTTAGCGATTTTAACGATGGCAGGGTATTTAGAAGCGAGACCTCGTGTTGGCTATTTTTATACAGGAAAAACAGGAACGCAACTGCTTGCTGATAAAATTAGAAAAATTAAAGTGAGCGACTATCAGTCCATTCCGGTTGTCATTCATGAAAACATGAGCGTCTATGATGCGATTGTTACGATGTTTTTAGAAGATGTCGGCACGTTGTTTGTTGTGGATGAGGAGTCGTTGCTTGTCGGCGTGCTATCCCGAAAAGATTTGCTGCGCGCCAGCATCGGAAAACAAGAATTGACATCGATCCCTGTCAATATTATTATGACGCGAATGCCGAATATTACATTTTGTGAAAAAGATGATTTACTTATTGACGTCGCCCAAAAGTTAATTGAAAAGCAAATTGATGCGATGCCAGTCGTCAAGAAAGTGGACAAAGGGTATGAAGTCATTGGGCGCATTACGAAAACGAATATGACAAAGGTGCTTGTCGCGTTAGCAAAAGAAGACGTGCTTTAAAGGGGGAAAAACATGAGTCAAATCGTATACGTCGTATCCGATTCAGCAGGAGAGACGGCCGAACTCGTTGTTAAAGCAGCAGCGAGTCAGTTCCAAGGGGCGCTCGTTCAATTTCGGCGTGTTCCGTACGTAGAAGATGTTGAAACATTATCAGAGGTTGTCGCGTTAGCAAAAATGAACCGAGGAATTATCGTTTTTACATTAGTTGTGCCGGAAATGCGCCAATTTTTATTAGCCGAAGCAGCACGTGAAGGAGTTCCTGTATACGATATTATTGGGCCGCTCATTGAACAGATGGAGCAACTATTTCAAATGACACCACGTTGCGAACCAGGACCGATTCGCGTGTTAGATGAAGACTATTTCCGAAAAATTGAAGCGATCGAATTTGCAGTCAAATATGATGATGGACGTGACCCGCGTGGCATTTTGCGAGCTGATATCGTTTTAATTGGGGTGTCGCGCACGTCAAAAACCCCGCTATCGCAATATTTAGCCCATAAACGTTTTAAAGTCGCTAACGTGCCGATTGTTCCAGAAGTCGATCCACCAGAAGAATTGTTTCAAGTGCCGGCTGAAAAATGTTTCGGTTTAAAAATTAGTCCGGAAAAGTTAAATGAAATTCGTCGGGAGCGGTTAAAGTCGCTCGGTTTAGATGACCGCGCCATTTACGCAAACATTGACCGAATTAAAGAAGAATTGCAATATTTTGATGGAGTTGTGAAAAAAATTGGTTGCGAAGTCATTGATGTGACAAATAAAGCAGTTGAAGAAACAGCGAATGTCATTATGAATATTATGCGCAAAAGAGGGAAATAAACAGACGAAGCACAATCACAACAAGTGATATGTGCTTTTCCTTTTTCATAAAAACATTTGTATAGCCAACTAACATTTTTTATATTATAATAAAAAATTGTGATAAAACAGGTTTAGACTGAACATAGGACGAATAAACTATTTATAGCTAATTGTCAAGTGACAATGCATCGGGATTTTCGACAATATTTTTTTCTCAAAAAGAAGGATTGTTTCGCGCAATGGAGAATAAAAAACATACAAAACAATTAGATCAAAGCCACACGTTTTGTCGAAATATGTTTGGAGCTGTTGAAATATGGGACAACGCATTCCTGAAGAAACGGTTGAGCACATTCGTCGCTCAGTCGATATTGTAGACATCATCCAACAGTATGTCTCGCTCAAAAAACAAGGACGCAATTATTTTGGTTTATGTCCTTTCCACGGAGAGAAAACACCTTCTTTTTCTGTTTCACCAGAAAAGCAAATTTATCACTGTTTCGGTTGTGGGGCAGGCGGAAATGTGTTTTCGTTTTTGATGGACATCGAAGGAATCACATTTATAGAGGCAGTGAAGCGATTGGCACCGCGAGCAAATGTGGATTTGTCGCACATCGTCGATGATCATCCAACAGCTGAGCGGACAGAAACAGCAGCGATGATCGCTGCGCATGAGCTGCTAAAAAAGTTTTATCATCATTTGCTGATGCATACAAATGAAGGAGAGGAAGCGTTAAGCTACTTACTTCATCGTGGATTTACGCGCGAAATCATTGAACAGTTTGAAATTGGTTATGCTTTGCCATCTTGGAATGCGGCTGTTACATTTTTAACAAACAAAGGTTTCTCGCTTCCTCTGATGGAGCGTGCAGGGTTAATCGTAAAAAAATCAGGAGAGGACTCATATTTTGATCGTTTTCGTCACCGCATTATGTTTCCGATCCACAACCATCATGGAGAAACGGTCGCATTCTCGGGGAGAGCGCTCGGAAACGAAGATCCGAAGTACTTGAATAGTCCTGAAACACCTATTTTCAACAAACGAAACATTTTATATCACTTCCATGAGGCGCGTGTGCCGATGCGCCAAAAACAGCAAGTGGTGTTGTTTGAAGGGTTTGCGGATGTCATTGCTGCTGTGCAAGCTGGCATTTCTCATGCGGTAGCAACGATGGGGACGGCTTTATCAGAAGAACAGGCGCGCATGCTACGGCGAAACGCTTCATCTGTCATCGTTTGTTATGATGGCGATCGAGCTGGAATTGATGCTGCCCTCAGAGCTTCAGAGACGCTTATGGAGGCTGGCTGTTATGTCAAAGTGGCGATGATACCAGATGGACTCGATCCTGACGAATACGTGCGAAAATATGGTGCTGATCGTTTTCGTCACCATGTGCTTGATGCAAGCTTATCGCTCACCGCATTTAAGCTAGAATATTTGAAGCGTGGGCGTCATTTACAAAATGAAAGCGAACGGCTTCGTTACATTGAAGAAGCAGTTAAAGAAATTAGTCGCTTATCTAATGCTATTGAAGTTGACTATTACTTGCGACAACTAGCGGATGAGTTTTCGATTTCTATGGATGCGTTACGTGAACAAATGACGCTTCATGGGAAAAAGCAACAAACAGAACGGAAACATGAGCGCCGCGAAACAGTAATTGTGCCTGCGAAGGCGAAATTGTTACCTGCTTTTCAAACAGCAGAACGGATGTTAATTGCTCATATGTTGCGCGATAAAGCGATCGCATTGACCGTGCAAGAGACGATCGAAGGCGCATTTAATATCGAGGAACATCGCGCTATTGTCGCCTATTTATATGCATTTTACGAAGAAGGACACGAACCCGATGTAAGCTCGTTGCTTGAACGCATTCATGATCCGCAACTAAAACGCATTGTGACAGAGCTGTCGATGATGCCGATCAACGAAGATATTTCATCAGCGGAGTTACAAGATTATATTCAATGCGTGCTCAATTATCCGAAAGAACAGTTGCTTAAGCAAAAAGAAACGCAGTTGCGCGAAGCTGAACGCCAAAAAGATTATGAGCGCGCCAAACGCATTGCTAGTGAAATCATCGCGATGCGAAAGTCTTTGCATTTTGGAAGGAGGGGAATAAATGGCTGAAAAGTCAACACATTCCGATTTAACGTTAGAACAAGTGAAAGAACAATTAGTCGAGCTAGGTAAAAAACGTGGTGTTCTTACCTATGAAGAAATCGCTGAGCGATTATCCTCGTTTGATCTCGATTCCGATCAAATGGACGAATATTATGAGTATTTAACTGAGCAAGGTATCGAAGTCGTCGGGGAATCCGATTTAGATGATACGGATTTAGAAGATCCAGACTTCGACGATTTAAAAGACGAAGAGTTCGATTTAAACGATTTAAGCGTTCCACCAGGTGTAAAAATTAACGACCCTGTTCGTATGTATTTAAAAGAAATTGGCCGTGTTCCGTTATTGTCTGCAGAAGAAGAAATTGAGTTAGCCAAACGAATCGAACAAGGAGACGAAGAAGCAAAGCGTCGTTTAGCTGAAGCAAACCTTCGCCTTGTTGTGAGCATTGCAAAACGTTACGTTGGTCGTGGTATGCTTTTTCTTGACTTAATTCAAGAAGGAAACATGGGCTTAATTAAAGCGGTTGAAAAATTCGATTACCGCAAAGGATATAAATTTAGCACATATGCAACATGGTGGATTCGCCAAGCGATTACGCGTGCAATTGCTGACCAAGCACGTACGATTCGCATTCCTGTTCACATGGTTGAAACGATTAACAAACTCATTCGCGTTCAACGGCAACTTTTACAAGACCTCGGTCGCGAGCCATCTCCAGAAGAAATTGCAGAAGAGATGGATTTAACGCCAGAAAAGGTGCGTGAAATTTTAAAAATTGCCCAAGAGCCTGTTTCACTTGAAACGCCAATTGGTGAAGAAGATGATTCGCATTTAGGTGACTTCATTGAAGACCAAGATGCGACATCTCCAGCCGAACATGCAGCGTATGAACTGTTGAAAGAACAGCTTGAAGACGTGCTAGATACGTTAACAGATCGCGAAGAAAATGTCCTTCGTCTTCGCTTCGGTCTTGACGACGGACGTACACGAACACTTGAAGAAGTCGGAAAAGTGTTCGGTGTCACGCGCGAACGCATTCGTCAAATTGAAGCGAAAGCGTTGCGCAAACTTCGCCATCCAAGTCGAAGTAAGCGCCTAAAAGACTTTTTAGAATAACCGTTTACAAGAAATAGTTTACTTCTTACAATGGAAGTAAGCTATTTCTTTATTTAGGAAGGAATGCGTATTCAATGGAACAAAAACGAAAAGAAATTATTATTAATGAAATTAAATACTGGAAACAAACGCGATTGCTACCGGAACAATATTGCGATTTTTTGCTTGCGTTGTATACAGAAGGGAACCATAACGATGTCGATCAGTCAACGAAGCAAGTTCCGACATGGGCTGTTCGTTTTACGATGATCATGATCGGCATTTTTTTACCTTTTGCCCTTCTTGTCATTTATTTTACTGAATTGTCGTTCGTTTTGCAAACGCTCATTTTGTCACTTTTTGTCATAGTTTGTTTTATGACTGTACGTTTTTTTGCACAACATAAAATGCTTACCCATATCGCCCTAATTGTCGGCGCTTTGTCGCTTCTTCTTCTTTCCATTCGTGCATGCGATGTGTACTTTTCAGGAAATATGAGCGCATTGGCGATAACAGTTATGTGTAATTGTTTCGTTTGGTTGTTGATCGGTTGGCGTTTTTCGCTTATGTATTTCATCATTTCAGGGGTTGTCGGCATCATTCTTCTTTTTTCTTCATTTTTCATTTAAAAAATTTACATACAGGGCTTTTCCTTTATGGGAATTTAAAGTACAATAAAATTGTTTGTAACGTTTTCATTTTGAAAAACATGCTTTATTACATAAGGGAGGGTAAAGTATGAATCGTAATCCATTAATCCCATTTGCACTCATTATGGTAATGGGAATTGGCCTCATTTTCTTTCTGTCTGTAAAAGGCCTCGGGGATATGAAAGAAGTTGCGAAAGAGAAAGAAGGCGGCGCGAAGACAGAAGAAACAGCTGCTGCGGGTCCAGAAGACATTTACAAAAAAAGCTGTGTAGCATGTCATGGTGCGAACTATGAAGGTGGCGTTGGCCCAGCGTTAAAAGGTGTAGGTGACCGTCTATCTGTTGATCAAATTAAAGAGGTCATCACAAACGGTCGGGGAAGCATGCCAGCTGGATTAGTTCCTGCGGATCAAGCAGAAGAAATGGCAAAATGGCTTGCTGAATTGAAATAAACGGAGAAGAAAGATCCCTTTACTTCGGTGAAGGGATTTTTCGTTTTTTGCAAAACATGATAAACTGAAGAAAAAAGTGTGGTGGTCATCATTGAACGAATTACAGCTATCTAAACGGTTACAAACAGTTGTTTCATTTATTCCAAAAGGAAGCGTACTAGCAGACATCGGCTCAGATCATGCTTATTTGCCATGCTATGCGTATTTGCACGGATACATAACAAAAGCGATTGCGGGGGAAGTGGCGGATGGGCCATTTCGCTCAGCAAAGCAACAAGTGGAGAAATGCGGACTTTCTCACGTCATTTCCGTTCGTAAAGGGGATGGACTACAAGTTGTTGCGCCAAATGAGGTGAATTGTGTCACGATTGCCGGGATGGGAGGCACACTCATCTCAAACATTTTAGAAGCAGGAAAGGAAAAATTAACAGCTGTTAAACGGCTCATTTTACAACCAAATGTCGGTGCACACATTGTGCGGAAATGGTTATTAGAGAATCAATGGGAACTTATTGACGAGCGCATTTTAGAAGAAGATGGGCAAATGTATGAAGTGCTTGTTGCCGAGCGCGGTAATCCTCATCGGCCATATACGCAGCTGAATGTCGAATTGTTGCTCGGTCCGTTTTTATTGAAAGAAAGAAATGAAGTGTTTGAAAAAAAATGGGCAATGGAAATGAACCATTGGCACAATGTGATTGAACAATTGAAACATGCGAAAACAGAAGAGGCGATCAAAAAGAAACAACAATTTCTCGAAACATTGCAGATGGTAGAGGAGGCGTTGAAGCGATGAAGACACCAAACGGATATGAAGTCATTCAACTATTTGAACAGTTTGCTCCAAAACATTTAGCGATGGAAGGGGATAAAATCGGTTTACAAATCGGTACGTTAAACAAGCGGATTCGTCGCGTCATGATTACGTTAGACGTATTAGAACATGTTGTCGATGAAGCAATCGCACATGACATTGACTTAATTATCGCGCATCATCCACCGATTTTTCGTCCACTCAAACATATTGTTACCGATCAGACGTATGGTCGTATGATTGAAAAATGTATAAAACATGATATTGCGATTTATGCAGCACATACAAATTTAGATATCGCAAAAGGCGGGGTAAATGATTGGCTCGCTGAAGCGCTTCAATTACAAAACGTTGATGTCCTTGTTCCGACGTATGAAGAGCCGCTGAAAAAGCTTGTTGTATATGTGCCGAGCACACATGCCGATGCGGTGAGAAAAGCGATTGGTGATGCGGGGGCTGGACATATCGGAAATTATAGCCATTGTACATTCAATAGTGAAGGAGTGGGCACATTTTTACCAGAAGAAGGAACAAATCCGTTTGTCGGTCAACAAGGAAAGTTAGAAACAGTAGAAGAAGTACGCATCGAAACGATTGTTCCTGCACGCTTGCAACGAAAAGTCATTCAAGCGATGTTACAAGTACATCCGTATGAAGAAGTAGCATACGATGTATATCCACTTGACAATAAAGGGGCGATATATGGGCTCGGACGAATCGGAACATTAAGTGAGGAGATGACATTGCAGCAATTTGCGGAACATGTGAAAACATCATTGCATGTACCGGCTGTTCGTGTCGTTGGGGAGTTAACAAGTCGCGTTCGTAAAGTTGCTGTCATTGGTGGAGACGGAAATAAATATATTCACCAAGCAAAAATGAGCGGTGCTGATGTGTACGTGACAGGTGACTTATATTACCATGTCGCACATGATGCACTCATGCTCGGCTTGAATGTCGTTGATCCGGGACATCATGTCGAAAAAGTGATGAAAGAAGGGGTAGCAAACGTATTAAGAACGATGTGTGCACAACAAAAATTTGATGTCGATATATACGTGTCACAAACGAACACAGAGCCGTTTACGTTTATATAAAAAAGAGGCTTATTCGCCTCTTTTTTTCACTTTTGGTAAAATTTTATTAAGTGGTACTTTTCGTTCACGTTTCCATGTTTCAGGATTGTTCGGGTCAAATTGTTCTAAAAAGTCGATAACCTCTTTTGTAATCGGTGTTGGTGTAGATGCGCCGGCAGTCACTGCGACTTTTTTGGCGTCTTTAATCCATTCAATGTCAATTTCAGTCACGTCTGCAACACGATACGCTTTCGTTCCAGCAATTTCTTCAGATACTTGTGCCAGTCGATTGGAGTTATTGCTTCTTGGATCACCGACAACAATCGTCACATCCGCTTCTTTTGCTTGTTCAGCGACCGCTTCTTGCCGCACTTGCGTCGCTAAACAAATTTCACGATGCATTTCAACATGTGGATATTTTTCTTTCACTTTTTCCATAATATGTGCTACGTCCCATTGGCTCATTGTCGTTTGGTTTGTCACAATAATGTGTTTCGATTGAATATCCAGTTGTTCTACATCTTCAGTTTTTTCAATTAAATGAACAGCATGTGGCGCAACGCCGACAGCCCCTTCAGGTTCAGGGTGTCCCTTTTTTCCAATGTATATGACTTCGTATCCGCTCGCTACTTTTTCGCGAATTAAATCATGTGTTTTTGTGACATCTGGGCATGTGGCATCAATGGTGACAAGTCCTTTTTCTCTCGCGCGCTGTTTCACCTCAGGTGAAACGCCGTGAGCGGTGAAAATGACCGTGCCATGATCGATGTTTTCTAAAATTTCAAGTCGATTCGGACCGTCAAGTGTAATAATTCCTTCTTCTGCAAACGCATCGGTTACATGTTTATTATGAACGATCATGCCTAAAATATAGATCGGTCTTGGTAATGTCGGATTGAGCGCGGCGTTGCGCGCGATAACCATCGCATCAACGACTCCGTAACAATATCCGCGTGGCGTAATTTTAATGACTTCCATAATGGATCGCTCCTTCTTGGCGTGTTTGTCGTATTCATTATATAAAAGAAGAAGCGAACATACAAAAGTTAAATATATAGTTTCGGAATGGATTTCCCTTTTTCATATGTTTTTTCTTGTTTTTTCTCCTTTACTGTTGGAACGGGACGTTGTTTTTTTGATGATTGCTGTTCAACTTGTTTTTCAGTTGTCGCTGCACTTGTTGCATTTGCTGTTTCCGTTGTTTCGTTTGTGTTGTCAGATTGTTTCAATTCACGGAAAATCCGCATCATTGATGGTACGCTTTTAATGAGTGGACCGTATTGTTGCACCATTGGTGTAATCGTTTGAACCATGTTTAACATTTTTTGTACATTTGTTAACATCGAATCAATGCTCGGTAATGCTCCTTGAGCACCAAGTGTTTGCATAGGCAGTTGATTGCCAAACAATCGGGAAAACATGCCTCCTTGTGCTTGTCGCATCATTGGCTGTTGCCACATGGGTGGCATCGGTGAACGTGAAGGTGGAAACATAAATGGGCGTCGCAATGAATTTCCTCCTTTCTTTACATAGTAAAGCTTTTTGCTCATTTTATCTATATTACGATATGCAAGAAAGCTCATATAGTTGAATGAACGGTTTATGTTCGTATATAATATGTAACTAGTCTATTTTTTATTGAAACGAGAAAGGGGATGAGAAACGATGTTTGAACGTTTTCCGTTTCATCCGTTTATTATAGAGGCGATTCAACATTTAAAGTTTCATAAACCGACATCTATTCAAGAGCGTGTCATTCCTGCTGTTTTGCGTGGTGAGAGTGTCATCGGTCAGTCGCAAACAGGAACAGGGAAGACGCATGCTTATTTATTGCCGATCATTCAGCGAATCGATCCACGTGTAGATGAAGTACAAGCGGTCATTACTGCACCGACACGTGAATTGGCAACACAAATTTATCATGAAGTATTAAAAATCACAAAATTTTGTCCAAATGATCACCGCATTACAGCTCGGTGTTTTGTTGGGGGGACGGATAAGTTACGATCAATTGAAAAACTAAAAACACAGCCTCATCTTGTTATCGGTACACCAGGGCGCATTGATGATCTCGTTCGCGAACAAGCGTTATTTGTCCATACAGCCCACATGCTTGTCGTCGATGAAGCAGACGTCATGCTTGATATGGGGTTTATTGCAGATGTTGATCGCGTCGCAGGCCGTATGCCTGAAGATTTACAAATGCTTGTTTTTTCTGCAACAATTCCAGAAAAGTTAAAGCCGTTTTTGAAAAAGTATATGGAGAATCCCACTCATATTCATATCGCACCAAAACAAGTCGTAGCATCAACAATTGAGCATATTTTAATCCCACTTCGTCATCGCGACCGTTTACAGCTTTTACATGACATATTAGTTAGCTACAATCCATATTTAGCACTTGTGTTTGTCAATACAAGAAAAACAGCTGACGAAGTAGCCAACGGCTTAATTAACAAAGGATTAAAAGCAGGTGTGCTACACGGGGATTTATCACCGCGTGAACGGAAAAAAATGATGAAAGCGATTCGTGATTTGCAATTTCAATACATTGTCGCGACAGATTTGGCAGCGCGTGGAATTGATATTGAAGGTGTCAGTCATGTCATTAACTACGAATTGCCGTCAGACTTAGACTTTTATGTTCATCGCGCCGGTCGAACAGGACGTGCAGGTTATGCCGGCATTGCTACAACGATTTATGAATCATCAGATCAACATGCATTAGTTAAGTTAGAAAAGAAAGGAATTCATTTTCTCCATCGTGATTTGCGTCACGGTGAATGGATCGAGCTTGATGCATGGAACGGACGGAAAAAAGAGAAAAAAGTGGATGAAGTGGAGCAACTCGTTGAAAAAATAGCGAAAAAACAAAAGAAAGTGAAGCCGGGATATAAGAAAAAATTGCGAGAACAGCTACAAAAACAAAGAGCGAAAAAGAAATAAGGGAGAGAAGAATGTGTTAAAAATTGGTTCACACGTATCGATGAGCGGAAAAGAGATGCTGCTAGCTGCGAGTAAAGAAGCGGTGTCGTATGGGGCGAACACGTTTATGATTTATACAGGAGCGCCACAAAATACGAGACGGAAGCCAATTGAAGAACTAAACATTGATAAAGGACTTGCCCATATGAAAGAACATGGGATTGATGAAATTGTTGTACATGCCCCGTACATCATTAATATCGGCAATACAGTGAATGCCGATACATTTTCTCTAGGTGTTTCTTTTTTACGTTCGGAAATTGAACGAACGGAAGCGATTGGTGCTAAGCAGCTTGTCCTGCACCCGGGGGCGCATGTTGGCGCAGGCGTTGAAGCAGGAATTGAAAAAATTATTGAAGGATTAAATGAAGTAATTACAACTGATCAACAAGTACAAATTGCTTTAGAAACGATGGCAGGCAAAGGATCGGAGTGTGGAAGTCGTTTTGAAGAGTTAGCGAAAATCATTGACGGGGTGACACATAACGATAAATTGTCTGTTTGCTTTGATACGTGCCATACGCATGATGCAGGGTACGATATTGTTCATGATTTTGATGGAGTATTAGATGAATTCGATCGTATTATTGGGCTTGATCGTCTCAAAGTATTGCATATTAATGATAGTAAAAATGCTTGTGGAAGCCGTAAAGACCGTCATGAAAATATCGGCTTTGGTTATATCGGTTTTGATGCGCTAAATTATATTGTGCATCACCCGCAGCTTATGCATGTGCCGAAAATTTTAGAAACGCCATACGTCGGTGAAAAAGCGTCTGCGAAGCCACCATATAAATTCGAAATTGCCATGTTGCGTGCACAACAGTTTGACCCAAACGTTCGCGAAAAAATTGTTGAGTAGAAGGCTGTCTGTAGGCAGCCTTCTTACTGTATAAATTGGCGAATGAAGTCATTGGCTTGTTTAGCGAGCTGCGGTGATGTGCGATAAGCGAGTTCACGAATCCAGCTTTTTCTCTCTTGTTCATTAAACACATCAATCGTCTTTTCGCGCATCATTTGAACAATCGTTTCCGCATCTTTTGGCGAAAGTGAAACGTTATATTCTTTTGCATATGTCATTAACTCGTTTGCGGTGATGGATTTCATTTTATGTTGGACAATTTTATGATATACATTCACATGGCATCCCTCCTTGTTTACGATATGAACGGGAAAAGAAAGGTGTGCAATGATATAATGAATATAGATGAAAGGGGAGATTGGAGTGAAAAGACAACATAAAAAAGAGACGCTTAGCCATTTGCTGTATCGTCTTGTGATGATGACAATTGGGGCAACGCTCGCAGCGTTATCGATCGAGCTGTTTTTAGTGCCTAATGAAATTATTGATGGTGGGATAATCGGTATATCTCTTATTCTTGATCGCATTCTTCCAAATTACGCATGGTTGAACTTTGCGACACTTGTTATTTTGTTAAATACACCATTTATGTATTTCGGTTATAAACAAATCGGAAAGACGTTTATGCTTTCCTCCCTGTATGCCATCGTTGTGTTAGCTGTTATGGAACGGTTATTTCACCATGTATCTCCATTCACAACAGATTCCATTTTGGCGACAGTGTTTGGCGGAGCTATTCTCGGTGCTGGTGTAGGACTTGTCATTCGCCATGGTGGTTCATTAGATGGCACAGAAATTTTAGGTATTTTAATGACGAAAAAATTGCCGTTTTCCGTTGGAGAATTTGTCATGTTTACAAACGTTTTTATTTTTACTTGGGCGGCGTTTGTATTCGGACCAAAGCAAGCGATGTATTCTGTTTTAACTTATTATATCGCTTTTAAAACGATTGATACCGTCATTCAAGGGTTAGATGAAACAAAAGCAGTTTTGATCGTATCAGACCGCTATGAAGAAGTGTCAGATGCGATTTTAAATCGACTCGGACGTGGGACGACGAAGTTAATGGGGAAAGGTGGATATACGGACGAGCAAAAAGAAGTCATTTATGCCGTCGTTACTCGTTTAGAGGTGACGAAGCTGAAGTCTATTGTATACGAAATTGATCAAAATGCTTTTATTACCATTATGAACACACAAGAAGTACGTGGGGCGAAATTTAAGTCTGCTATTCATTAATGAAAATAAATGCGCTATACTATGAATCGGAATCATTTTGAATTAAGGTGGTCAAACGATGGATGATATTTTACGTGTTGAGAACGTATCGTTTCGATATGATGATGAAGATGTATTGCAACATATTAATTTTCGCATTCCAAAAGGTGCGTTCGTCGGTTTAGTTGGTCCGAATGGATCAGGAAAATCGACATTGTTAAAATGTATTTTACGTTTGTTAAAACCACAGACGGGGCAAATTTTTTTGTTCAACACACCGATTGAGCAGTTTAAAGATTGGCATAAAATCGGTTTTGTATCTCAAAAAGCAAACAGTTTTAATACCGGATTTCCTGCGACCGTGTACGAAGTTGTCGCGAGCGGTTTAACAGGAAAGCTAGGTTTATTTCGACGATTAAATAAAAGCGATGAAAAAGCGGTATATGAAGCGATCGATGCGGTTGGCATGAGCCCGTTTATTCATCGTAATATCGGGGAACTTTCGGGTGGTCAGCAACAACGTGTATTCATCGCTCGTGCCATCGTGTCCCAACCAGAGTTTTTAATTTTAGATGAACCAACTGTCGGGGTTGACGTGCATCATGTGCAAAATTTTTATGATATGCTTGAACGGTTAAATAAGCAACATCATATGACGTTACTCCTCGTAACACACGATATCGGAACGATTACGGAAAAAGTGACGCATGTCGCATGTTTAAACAAACATTTACATTTCCATGGAAGTGTGCAACAGTTTGCGCAGCTAAAAACAGAAGATGTAGCAGCATTTTACGGGCATCATCTTCACTTACTTACTCACGATCATGCATAGAAAGGGGGGTGTGTATGTTAGAAGCTTTATTTCAATATGAGTTTTTACAAAACGCGTTTATTGTCGGGATATTGATCGGATTTATCGCCCCTCTTTTAGGTGTATTTATTGTTGTCAGAAGGTTATCGCTTATTGCCGATGCATTAAGCCACGTAACACTTGCGGGAATTGCAGCCAGCTTACTTGTACAAAAAAAATTTTTAACGTTTTCGACATTAAATCCTATTTATATTGGCATGGCATTTTCCGTTGTTGGTTCGTTATTTATTGAAAAGTTGCGTACGGTATATAAGCATTATCAAGAATTAGCGATTCCGATCATTTTATCAGGAGGCATTGGTTTAAGCGTCATTTTTATTTCACTTGCGGATGGCTTTAATACCGACTTGTTTTCCTATTTATTTGGAAGCGTAAGTGCAGTAAGCCGAACAGACGTATGGGCGATTAGCATCATTTTTTTTATTGTGCTTACTGTCATTTTTCTGTTTTATAAAGAATGGTTTATCTTGTCATTCGACGAAGAATATGCGCAAGCATCGGGAGTAAAAGTAAAGTCGCTCCATTTTGTTTTTATTGTGTTAGTCGCTCTCGTCATTGCTGCCTCGATGCGAATTGTCGGCATTTTGCTTGTTTCGTCACTCATGACGCTTCCTGTTGCCGCAAGCATTCGAATGGCGAAAGGATTTAAACAAGCGCTATGGTTGTCTGTTATATTTGGTGAGTTTGCGGTCATTGTCGGGTTGTTTCTTTCTTATTATTTGAATTTAGCCCCTGGTGGGACAATTGTTTTATTAGCTGTTTGTATATTAATTGGGGCGATTATGTGGAAAAAATGGAAGAGAGGATGACGAAGCGTGAACGTTTCTGAAGCGCTACGGCTAATGAAAGAAAAGGGATTTAAATATACAGGAAAGCGCGAAGAAATGCTTGAGCTGTTTGCAAAAACAGATAAATATTTAACAGCAAAAGATGTGCTTGATGTGATGAAAGAGCGGTATCCCGGACTTAGTTTTGATACGGTTTATCGCAACTTAGCACTATTTGTCGAACTCGGTATTTTAGAAATGACTGAGCTATCCGGGGAAAAGCACTTTCGGTTTACATGCAATATGCACCATCATCATCACCATTTTATTTGTATGTCGTGTGGTAAAACGAAAGAACTTGTGACTTGTCCAATGAACGAATTGATGGAAGATTTACAAGGATACACCATTTCGGGACATAAATTTGAAGTGTACGGAATGTGTCCGATGTGCCAACAACAAGCTGACGCGTAATGTCAGCTTGTTGTTGTAAGTAATTTTTCTACTTGTTGTTTCGCCTCATGCCAATTGTACACACGAATGACTTCTTTCGGTAGCGGACCACGATTGTACGGAGTATCAAATAAAATGACAGGGATAAGGCATTGTTCCGCAATGTCGCATGCGTTATCGTATTTATCTTCAAAAAAAATGTCGATTCCATATTTTTTTACTGCTTCAATTTTATTGTGCGAACCAATAAGCTCAATATGATGATAATGAACACTGTGTTGTTGAAACCATTTTTCTGTGATTTCATATAAGTGGCGACCTCGCGCACTAATATAATATAGCTCATACTCATCTTTCCAGCTATTAATGACCTCTAATGCTCCGTTCGCAAGAGGGGCTTTACTGTAAATGATCGGTTCATATTGTTCCATCCATTCATTCAATTTTTCTTCTGTCGTATCTAAAAAAGGAACTAAATCGTAATCAGTAATATCATCGAGCGTTAAATTTTTTTGAAACGACTCGTTTAAGTATGGAATAAATGTGCTCGGACATGTGACTGTTCCATCAATATCGATGCCGAATCGGCGTTTCATCATTGTTTGTTCATCCTTTCTATGATGGGTGTTTCTTGCCCATTATAACATTGACATAAAGTAACATCTATAATGACGTATCGCTTATTGCATAATAATAGTGCTCCTCATTTTACGAAAGCGAGGGAATTGTCATGGACAATGAACGTCAAGCGTATGACAATACACGAATAGATACGGTCCCAAATATTGAGCAAGATTTTATGGAAGAAACAGCAGGTGAAATTGCTGAGCCGATTCGATTTTCTGATCGAGAGGTAAAGCGCGAAGAAAACGGTCGTGGCGTTGGCTGGCTTGCGCTTGCTTTATCGGTTGTTTCCCTTTTTCTTATGCCAGTCATTATGGGGGCAGCTGGCATTATTTTCGGATTTATCGCCCGCCGTCGAGGAGCAGAAACACTAGGTGCTTGGGCGATTGGCATTGGTGCTGTTTCCATTATTTTAAGCTTTTTCATCCAATTTTTGTAAAAATAAGAGGGGAGTATCCCCTCTTATTTTTGATTTCCTTTCAATGCATATTCTTCGGCTAACTTGTCGATTTCTTTTTTTAATTCTTCAACCATCGTCTCTTCTGGTACTTTACGCACAATTTGTCCATGGCGGAACAATAATCCTTCTCCGCGAGCCCCCGCAATACCGATGTCAGCTTCACGCGCTTCTCCAGGTCCGTTTACTGCGCAACCAAGAACGGCTACTTTAATCGGTGCTTTAATTTGGGCGATATACTCTTCAATTTCATTTGCGATGCTGATTAAATCAATTTCAATTCGTCCGCATGTTGGACAAGAAATTAATGTTGCAGCGTTCGCCGCAAGACCGAATGCTTTTAACAACTCGCGAGCCACTTTTACTTCTTCGACAGGGTCTGCGCTAAGGGATACGCGCACGGTGTTGCCAATTCCTTTACTTAAAATGGCACCGAGTCCCGCCGCACTTTTTACTGTTCCTGCAAATAACGTACCTGATTCCGTAATGCCGAGGTGTAGCGGGTAATCGAATGCGCGAGCCGCTTTTTCGTATGCTTCAATCGCTAAGCGAACATCAGAAGCTTTCAATGACACGATAATGTCTTGAAAATCAAGGTCTTCTAAAATGCGGATATGATGCAAAGCGCTTTCGACCATCCCGTCTGCAGTAGGATAGCCGTATTTCTCTAAAATACGTTTTTCAAGTGAGCCGGCGTTCACCCCGATGCGAATCGGTACGCCACGCTCTTTTGCTGCTTTGACGACGGCTTCGACTTTTTCACGCTTTCCGATATTTCCAGGGTTAATGCGAATTTTATCCGCCCCGTTTTCAATCGCTTTTAAAGCAAGGCGATAGTCGAAATGAATATCGACAACGAGTGGAATATTAATACGCTTTTTTATTTCAGCGATCGCATCTGCTGCTCTTTCATCTGGGCAAGCAACGCGAACGATTTGGCATCCAGCTTCTTCAAGTCGGTGGATTTGGGCAACGGTTGCATCCACATCATGTGTTTTTGTTGTCGTCATACTTTGAATGACGACTTCATTGTTCCCGCCAATTGTAATATTTCCTACACGAACAGGACGGGTTTTTGAACGATGAATGATTTCACTCACGCGTCAATCGCTCCTTTAACGTATTAATCAAGTCATTTTTTATTGTAGCAATGTTTCTTATTTGTTGACAATGTTTTTGCTATTTCTGTTTATAGTGTGGGATGCGATACGTTTTTCCGGCTTGAAGTGAATGTGCGTTCACATGCGGATTGAGCGCTTGAAAGTCGGTAATGAGTTGATCGATAGACACCGGCAATTTGCCATTCATTTCACGCTCGATAATGGACAGGAGTGTATCGCCACGTTGGACGGTTACTTCGCGATACGCTAACTCGTTCGTTTGTTTGTCTGTTGTTTGCGAACGAACCGTATGAATCGTTCCGTCTGTTAGATCATGGTAAGCAATGGCACATATAGCGATGAAGATAAGAAACATAAACATGTTTTTCATTCTATTTCCCACCTATATTTCTTCTTTCTCTATTCATATGGCTTGTCCTTATAAGATATGAGTAAAAATTACACTCCCTTAACATCCCTTAACATTCACTTCATATAGCATTTATATTTTTTTGGTATTCTTTGTCTGTATTTGTCGAAGGGGGGACGTGCCGTGCGTGCACAAATCAAACAGCAATTGAAAAATATAAAACCGTATATAAGAATATTTCGTATTCAACCATCGCCGAAAGTAAAACAGTGGTTATTAAAAATTAGTTTACAAAACCGTCTATTCATTTTATTTTTTAGTGTTCTATTTACTTCGCTTAGCACTGTTGGGATGATTGCTTATCATCAAGCGAAAGAAACGACGGTAAAAGCGATTGAAGACCGTCTTGAAAGAGAAGCGACGATGATGTTTGAAGTGGCACGCAATCTTATGTATATTCATGCCGGAAATGAACAAATGTTTGAAAAAAGTTTGCGTTCGGCAGTAAAACAACAAAAAGCGGAACTAATGCAAGACGGGTTAAGCGTAGACATGTTTTTAATTGGGGATGGACAAGTAAAAACATTTGAGCGAAATGAACATGTAAATGTACCAAAATCGATCCAAGAAACAATTAAAAAACAAAAAAATGGTGTGTCACATTTGAAGTGGAACGGACATACATATACATTTGCATATAAAACGATTCAAGAATTAAAAGGAACATACGTTGTAGCCGTAACTGATGAACAGTTTATGCAACCTATTCAACAACTTGCCAATATAACCCTCATTGCCATTATGGTCAGCGTCATCGTTGCGACGTTTATGATTAGGCGGTTAGTTAATGGACTAACGAAGCCGATTGCCCAACTTCGCCATGCGATGAGCCGATTGTCGCGGGGAGATTTAACCGTTGACGAACATATTTATTCAACAACGCCCGAAATCGATTCGCTTGCACGCAGTTTCCAACGGATGTTGATGAGCATGAAAAATGTCATACGTGAAATGAACGAAACAACACGACAGTTAGCCATTACAGGAGGCGACTTAGAGCATGTGTCTGAACATGTCCTTGAGTCGAACGATCAGCTCATGGCAGCTATTGCAACCGTAAAGCGAGGGGCAGAAGAGACAGCAAATGCTTCAGATGAAAGTATTTATCGAGTAGATGAGATGAAAAAGCGAATGCAACATGTGTTAGTGAGCGTGCAAAACATTTCAGCAAGCACTAGCGATATGAATCAGTCTTCGAAAGGTGGAGAAGAGAGGCTATCGCATTTAATTGCGGATATTCATTCATTTGCCGAGCAATTTAAAAAAGTAAATGACACGATTCAAAGTGTTAAACACCATTCTATGTCAATTACAAAGGTGGTAGATGTCATTCGACAAATTGCCGAGCAAACGAAGTTATTGGCGCTTAATGCAACAATTGAAGCAGCGCGCGCTGGTGAAGCAGGAAAAGGATTTGCGGTTGTCGCCACAGAAGTGAGGAAACTGGCCGAACATGCTTCAAAAGCAACGGAAGAAATTACATCATCCATTTTTTCGATGGAAGAAGTATCCATTCATGCGACAAACCAGTTTGAAGGGATGGTCACCCATTTACAACATCAGATCACGTCTGCAAATGAAGCGAAGCGTTCGTTTGATCATTTATTAAAAGAAATTCAGCGCGTCAATCGCAACGTAGGGGAAATGGAAAATGAACTAGAGCAGTTTCAACAATTATTACCGATGATTGAGACTGTAACGATAGCGTTTGCTTCGGTTGCCCAACAAACGCTAGCAAGCGCGGAAGAAATGATGTCGGTCTCGTATGACCAAACGAAACAAATGAATGATATGTACCGTGTCGGTGAACGGTTAAACGAATTGTCTCAGTCGTTATCCACAATAACTGCAGCATTTAAATTGTAAGAAGCAGGCCGATCAGCCTGCTTCTTTCACGGAAGGAAGTTCTTTAATAGACACAAACAAAATGGTGATAGAAACGAACCAATCTAACGCGACAGCGTATGGAACGACAATTTGTAATGACTCCATAATGGTAAAAAAGATCGTCGCTAGCGTAATGGAGTAAGCGGAAAGGCTCCACATGTGACGGTACGTCCCACGTTTATTTAATGTGCCACGGAAAATGAGACCGATAAACGCTAGGACGGTAACGTAAAGAAATTTGCTTGTGCATGTGAAAAAGTATAAAACAAAAAACGATAGCGAAATGACGATAGGGAGTAACGATTGGAGCGTGCGCGTAAATTCATATACGTCTTTGCTTGTAAAGCGATCCACTTGCATGATACGATACGGATATGATTGAACGTGTCCATTTGCCACAAGCGCAAACTCTTCTTTTAAAAACGCCACTGCATTTGTGTAACGTGCTACATCATCTGTTGTTAGTGTACCTGTGCTATCGAATAACATCGTCACGTCAGGACGTGCAAGCTCAATGGGTTCTTTTTCATTCGATATCAATATTCCATCAACGACTTCAAACGGAGGAAGTTCTTCGGTCAATAGTTGATGCGTTGAGCCAATCATTTTGTTTATACTTATCGTAAAGTAAACGGCAATCGGCAACGTCGCAATGAGCGATAAAAAGAACACGTAACTAATCGCTTTTCCGATCGGATGAAAGCGAAAGCGGGCAATATGTACAGGAGAATAAAGACTTTGTAATAATCGTTTCCACATCATCATTCACATCCTTTACCCATCATCATTTCTCATTCTACTTCTTTTTATGTTCGTTACACAACCATTTTGTTTCAAGTGTAGTATGTATTGACGATATGCACCTTTTTTGATAAAATTACCATCGGATATTTTGGACCCTTAGCTCAGCTGGTTAGAGCGGACGGCTCATAACCGTCTGGTCGCAGGTTCGAGTCCTGCAGGGTCCATTTGCCTCGCTAAGTAAATTAGCGAGGTTTTTTTGCAAATAATTTGAAACATTCGTTTTATTTTGGTACTCTTAAATTAGGTTCACTTATGAAACTTTTCTGTTTCTAAATATCATTTATCGGTTTCATTTGTGACCAATTACATAATACATGAGGAGGAATGAAGTATGGCATTTGAATTACCACAATTGCCTTATGCTTACGACGCGTTAGAACCACATATTGACAAGGAAACGATGAACATTCATCACACAAAACATCACAACGCATATGTAACAAACTTAAATGCAGCACTTGAAGGTCATCCGGAATTGCAAAACAAAACAATTGAAGAATTAATGGCAAATTTAGATGTAGTACCGGAAAACATCCGTACAGCCGTTCGTAACAACGGAGGAGGACATGCAAATCATTCGCTCTTTTGGACTATTCTCTCACCAAATGGTGGCGGTGAACCAACAGGCGAATTAGCTGAAGCGATTAACAACACATTCGGTAGCTTTGAAAAGTTTAAAGAAGAATTTTCAAAAGCTGCAGCTACGCGCTTCGGTTCTGGATGGGCTTGGCTTGTTGTTCATAACGGTCAACTTGAAGTAACAAGCACGCCAAACCAAGATACACCGTTAATGGAAGGAAAAACACCAATTTTAGGATTAGACGTATGGGAGCATGCGTATTACTTAAAATATCAAAACCGCCGTCCAGATTATATTTCAGCATTTTGGAATGTTGTTAACTGGAATGAAGTGGCGAAACGCTACGCGGCTGCAAAATAATGATGAAGAGCTCGACAAATTTTGTCGGGCTCTTTTTGTATATCGCTATAAAAGAGTAGGCAAACTACTTGTCAAGAAAGGGAGTTTGCTTATGAACAGATGGAAACGAATCATCGCGCACATCCGCGCGCATAGACAATTGTTTCTTTTATTGGCGATTGGTGGATTGTATTCTTTAAGCATCGCTTTGTCGAATACGTTTGTAAACGTATATGTTTGGAAAAAAGTGAACAGTTTTCATGCCCTTGGCGTGTACAATTTAGCAATTGTTACATGGCAACCACTTGCGTTTATTGTTGCTGGGCAAATTGCGAAAAAGATTGATCGCGTCATTGTTTTACGAATGGGCGTTACGTTTTTAGCTCTCTTTTTTTTAGTTGTATTGTTTAGCGGAAATAAGGCGATGAATCATTTATTTTTACTTGGCGGGTTGCTAGGTGTTGGTTACGGATTTTATTGGCTCGCATTTAACGTATTAACATTTGAAATTACTGAGCCGAGTACGCGTGATTTATTTAATGGATTGCTTGGGGCGATGACGTCTGTGGCGGGAATGATTGGTCCACCGCTAGCAGGATGGGTTATCGCTTCAAGTGAGAAGTTTACGGGGTATATGGCGACTTTTTTAGCTTCCTTATGTTTATTTCTTGCTGCTGTGATACTTAGCTTTCTTTTGCATCGACGAGGCTCGTCAGGGCGCTTTGCGCTTCGCTCGGTATATAATGAACGAAAGAAAAATAAAAACTGGAGAATGATCACGAACGCCCACTTTTTTCAAGGATTTCGGGAAGGAACGTTTGTGTTTATCGTTTCCATTTTTTTATTTATGACAACGGGAACAGAAAAAGCGCTTGGCATATTTGGCTTGATTAACGCCATCGTGTCGTTTATGACGTACTCGTTTGCGTCCAAATATATAAAGCAACGCTGGCGATTGCGCGCTATTTTATTTGGCGGTTTATTACTATACGCCTCTGTCTTTTTACTCGTTTTTAATTTATCGTACACAAAGCTAATGGTATATGGAGCGCTTATTGCTATTGGTTATCCGATTTTACTTGTTCCATATTTGTCGCTTACATTTGACGTCATTGGTCAAAGTAATCATGCGAAAGAATGGAGAATTGAATATATTGTGATGCGGGAACTGTTTTTAAATGGTGGACGTGCAACGTCTGTGTTATTGTTTTTATTAGCCATTACATTATTTGACGCGAAAGAAGCAATTCCATCATTAATGTTAATTGTTGGAGCTGGTCACTTCATTATTTATTTTTTTGTGCGACGTATTCAACTTTCCATGTAGAAATTTGCGAGCGTTTCTTTTACAATGAGGAAGGAGCAAGTAAAGGAGGTGCTCGCTCGTTTTGAAGCAAATAAAGCAAGCTCAAAAGGCAAGGAAAAAGAAAAAACGAACGCAGTTGCCGTTTCGATTAAATGTATTATTTTTTGCTGTTTTTTTACTATTTTCTGCGCTGATTTTACGATTAGGTGTCATCCAAATTGTTTATGGGGAACAATATCGGAAAGAAGTAGAGCGTACGGAAAACGTAACGGTTAATACACCAGCGCCGCGTGGCAAAATTTATGACCGCAACCATCAAATCGTTGTCGACAATGAACCTCTTCATGCGATCACGTATACGCGTACACAAACAACAAAACCTTCTGAAATGATTGAAGTAGCGAAAAAGTTAGCAACATACATTGAAAAGCCGACCGAACGTGTCACCGAGCGAGATATAAAAGATTATTGGATTTTAACAAACGAAGAGAAGGCAAAGCAAAAAATTACCCAAAAAGAATGGAAGCTGTTTCGAGAAAAAAAATTAAAAGATAAAGATATTTATCGGTTGCAACTGGAGCGTATTACAGAAGAAGATGTAAAAATGATTAAAGAAAAAGAACTTGAAGTTGTTGCTATTTTTCGGGAAATGAATAGCGGATACGCTTTAACGCCACAAATGATAAAAAATGAAGGGGTAACGGACGAAGAATATGCGGTGGTTAGCGAGCATTTGGAAGAACTGCCCGGTGTAGATGTCACAACAGATTGGAATCGTCATTATGCATTTGGTGATACATTTCGTACAGTGCTCGGCAATATTACATCATCAGAAGAAGGATTGCCGCGCGAGAAACTTGATTATTACTTGGCGCGTGATTATAGCCGAAATGACCGTGTAGGAAAAAGTTACATCGAAGCCCAATATGAAGATGTGTTACGCGGGCAAAAGGCAAAAATTAAAAATGTGACGGATAAAGCAGGAAATATTATTGAAACGATTGAAATGTCGCAAGGACAGCGTGGCAAAGACATTGTATTAACGATCGACATGGAATTGCAACAACGTGTCGAGCAAATTATTGAAGAAGAATTAATGACAATGAAACGGCGCGGTGGAACGGAATTGCTTGATCGCGCTTTCGTTGTCATGATGGATCCGAATACAGGAGAAATTTTATCGTTAGCTGGGAAGCGATATACACGTGATGAAAACGGAAAAGTTGTGTTAAAAGATTATGCCCTTGGAACGATTACATCTGCTTATGCCATGGGATCGGCGGTAAAGGGAGCGACCGTATTAACAGGATTTCAAACAGGTGTCATCCAACCGGGCACAGTGTTGATGGACGAACCGTTATATATTAAAGGGACGCCAACGAAAAAATCGCATAGCGGTATTCGTCCAGGACCGATGAATGATTTAAAGGCGCTTGAAATGTCATCGAACGTTTATATGTTTAAAACGGCGATTGCGATTGCAGGTTCTACGTATCGTCCGCATCAAGCGCTACCGATTAAAAAAGAAGCGTTTTCGATTATGCGGCGATACTTTAACCAGTTCGGTTTAGGAGTGAAAACAGGGATTGATTTGCCCGGAGAAATTATTGGCTGGCCTGGACAAAGTACGCTTCCGGGTCATTTGCTTGACTTAGCCATCGGGCAGTTTGACGTATACACGCCAATTCAAATGGCGCAATACGTTTCAACGATTGCGAACGGTGGATATCGCATTCAACCACACGTTGTGAAAGAAATTCGTGAACCAATTAGCGAAAAAAATCAAATGGGAAATGTCATTTATTCCTTTGAACCGAAAGTGTTAAACCGAATTGATATGAAAACAGAGTACATTGAACGTGTTCGTGAAGGGTTTTATCGTGTTATGCACGGTTCAAATGGAACCGCGCGCGCCTTTTTCGCGAATGCACCGTATGACCCAGCAGGAAAAACAGGAACCGCACAGGCGTTTTACGATGGACCGATTAAATCAAGAAGAATGACATCAACATACAATTTGACGCTAGTCGGTTTTGCACCATATAACAATCCAGAGGTGGCGTTTGCGGTCGTTGTGCCGTGGGTATATCAAAATCCGAGAAACCATTATCCGATCAATAACTACATCGGAAGAAAAATTTTAGATGCATATTTTGAATTGAAAACAAAGCGCCAATTCGGAGAGCAACCCTCTACTGAACCGTTGAATAATGAGGAACAAACAATGGAAAGATAAAAGAAAGCGAATTTACAAAAGCTTAACATTCGTTTAAAACGAATTTAATACCTTTCCATTATTCTATAACTCGTGGGACAAAAACTAATGAAAAAGTAGGGGGAAATCAAACGATGAAGAAAAGCAAATGGTTTGCACTCGCAAGTGTAACAAGCGCTGTATTAGCATTTACAACAGCATGTGGTGGTGGCGCTCAGCAAGGTGGCGAAAATGGCGGAGAACAATTAAGTGGAAACGTTGTTGTAGATGGATCATCTACTGTTTATCCGATTGTTGAAGCTGCCGCTGAAGCGTATGCGGGTGAACAGCCAGATGTAAAAGTATCTGTTGGTTTGTCGGGAACAGGTGGCGGATTTGAAAAGTTTACGAAAGGTGAAACAGACTTTTCAAACGCTTCTCGTCCAATTAAAGAAGAAGAAAAGAAAGCCGCTGAGCAAAACGGCATTCAATTTGAAGAGTTTAAAGTCGCATTTGACGGTCTTTCTGTTTTAATAAATAAGGATAACGACTGGGTTGATTATTTAACAGTTGATGAATTAAAGAAAATTTTCACATCAGGTGCAGTAAACGGTGATGACAAGGTGAAATGGTCAGACATTCGTCCAGAATGGCCAAATGAAGAAATTAAATTGTTCTCACCGGGACACGACTCTGGTACGTTCGACTACTTCGATGAAGTGATTTTAGATGGACAACCATTAAACAAAACAGCGCAATTATCTGAAGACGATAACGTGCTTGTTCAAGGAATTGCAGGAGATAAAAACGCGCTCGGTTACTTCGGATTTGCTTACTACATTGAAAATAAAGATAAGTTGAAAGCTGTGCCAATTGATGGTGGAAACGGTCCAGTTGAGCCAACGCACGAAACGATTCAAAGCGGTAAATACGCGCCACTTTCTCGTCCACTATTTACGTATGTGAACGTACAATCATTAAAGGAAAAAGCGCAAGTATACGATTTCGCGAAATTTTTATTAGAGAACGGTGCGGAGTTTGTTGAAGAAGTTGGTTACGTAGCTCTTCCAGAAGAACAATATCAAGAGCAATTGAAAAAGCTTGAAGGATTAAAATAATGAAACGTAAAGATGAGAAGCGACCATGTTTCGCTTCTCATCTTGCCATGAATTTGGAAAGGGGTTTTCATATTATGGCGATGACAGATGGGAATCGTTCATATTCCGTCCGTGATATGATTAAAGAAAATAAGAAAAAGCAAAGCGGACAACAGATTATGGAATGGCTAATGCCAAAGTTGTTATTGTTGACAGCGACCATCTCAATTTTGACGACAATCGGTATTTTATTCACGTTGTTATTTGAAACATTTATTTTCTTTGAGCGAGTATCGATCGTTGAATTTTTAACGAGCAAAGAATGGCTTCCATGGGATGAAAAAACAGGTTCGTTCGGTGTCGCTCCGCTTGTGACGGGGACGCTTTTAACGACAGCGATTGCCATGCTTGTTGCGATTCCAATCGGTTTAGCTTCAGCGATTTACTTGAGTGAGTATGCGTCTGAAAAAGCACGGAAAATGTTGAAACCGATATTAGAAGTGTTGGCGGGAATTCCGACGATTGTATACGGATTTTTCGCATTAACGTTTGTTACACCTCTTTTACAAAAATTCATTCCAAGTTTAGGGATTTTTAATGCGTTAAGCCCAGGAATTGTCATGGGTATTATGATTATTCCGATGGTTGCTTCTTTATCTGAAGATGCGATGAGTTCCGTGCCAAATTCCATTCGTGAAGGAGCGCTTGGCCTCGGTTCAACGAAATTAGAAGTAGCATTAAAAGTCGTCCTTCCTGCAGCGACGTCAGGTATTGCGGCATCGTTTATGCTTGCGATTTCTCGTGCTGTTGGTGAGACAATGATTGTAGCAGTAGCGGGTGGTTCATCTCCAGTCTTTACGTTTGATGTGACAAAATCGATTCAAACGTTAACAGCATACATTGTTCAAGTGACAACAGGAGATGCCGGATACGGTACAACGGTGTATTACAGCATTTATGCAGTCGGTATGACGCTGTTTGTATTTACATTAGCCATGAACTTACTCGCACAATACATTTCTCGTCGATTTAGGGAGGAGTACTAATCATGGGAAAATTAATTGATAAACAACGTGTCGTTCAACATATGAACGGTCGTCTATTGCGCAATAACGTGTTAAAATTTTTATTTTTCTTAGCGACGTTATTTGGACTTATTGTTCTCGTCGTCCTTCTATATCGGATATTCACTCAAGCAATTGGCTGGCTAAACATTGACTTTTTAAATAACTTTCCTTCCCGCCGTCCTGAAAATGCAGGGATAAAAGCAGGGTTAGTCGGTTCATTATGGCTAATGGTTATCGTTGCTCCTGTTTCGCTCATTCTTGGGGTGGGAACAGCCATTTACTTAGAGGAATATGCGAAAAAAAATCGATTTACAGATTTTATTCAAACGAATATTTCCAACTTAGCAGGTGTTCCGTCGATCGTATTCGGTTTACTCGGTTTAACACTTTTCGTTCGTGAATTGAATTTAGGGCGTAGCATTTTGGCGGCTGGTTTAACGATGAGTTTGCTTGTTCTTCCTGTCATCGTCGTTGCGGCACAAGAGGCGCTTCGTGCCGTGCCGAATCAATTGCGCGAAGCATCGTATGGTATGGGAGCAACGAAATGGCAAACGATTTATCGCATCGTTCTTCCAGCAGCGATCCCTGGTATTTTAACAGGTAGCATTTTAGCATTATCTCGTGCGATCGGTGAAACAGCACCGCTTGTCGTTTTAGGTATTCCAACGTTTTTAGCGTATTTACCACGTGGTATTCTTGATACATTTACAGTTATGCCGATGCAAATTTATAACTGGACGTCACGTCCACAGGCGGATTTCCAACACGTAGCCGCAGCAGGAATCGTCGTATTGCTCGTTGTGTTAATCTTTATGAACTCGATTGCCATTTTCATTCGCAACAAGTTTCAAAAACGTTATTAATTGCGCGTTGAAAGGGGAACTTATTAATGGAATTAACAGTTGTGAAAGAACGTAAAAATAAACAAGCTGGAGAACGAAGTGAAAAAAATGTTGTGTATCGGACGAAAAACTTAAATTTATGGTATGGCGAACATCACGCGCTAAAAAATATTGACTTAGATATTTATGAAAATGAAGTCACAGCGATTATCGGTCCGTCAGGATGTGGAAAATCAACGTATATTAAAACATTAAACCGAATGATTGAACTTGTCCCAAGTGTACGTACATCTGGGGAAATTACGTATCGCGGTCGCAATATTTTTGATAAATCATATCGTGTAGAAGAATTGCGCACACAAGTTGGTATGGTATTCCAAAAGCCGAATCCGTTCCCGAAATCGATTTATGATAATGTCGCATACGGTCCGCGCATTCACGGTATTCGCGATAAGAAAATTTTAGATGAAATTGTCGAAAAAAGTTTGCGCGGTGCAGCGATTTGGGATGAAGTAAAAGACCGCTTGCATACGAATGCATACGGATTATCAGGTGGACAACAACAACGTTTATGTATCGCCCGCTGTTTAGCGATTGAGCCAGATGTCATCTTAATGGATGAGCCAACATCGGCGCTTGACCCTATTTCAACATTAAAAGTAGAAGAGCTTGTGCAAGAGTTAAAGAAAAACTATAGCATTATTATCGTTACACATAACATGCAACAAGCGGCGCGTATTTCTGATAAAACGGCCTTCTTCTTAAACGGTGAAGTGATCGAGTATAGCGACACAGACAAACTATTCTCGAATCCAGACGATAAACGAACAGAAGATTACATTACAGGTCGATTTGGATAATCGGATAAAAAATCGTGCGGGCGTGCTCGCACGATTTTTTCAAAATAAAAGGGGGAGTGAATATGGCTGTACGTGAAAAATTTGATTACGATTTACAAACGTTGCGCGATCAACTATTACAGCTCGGAAGTCTTGCAGAAATTGCACTAACTCAGTCGTTTGAAGCGTTAAAAACAAAAAATAACGATTTAGCATTACAAGTGCTTGAAAACGACACAAAAATTGATTTGCTTGATGAGGAAATTAACGATTTTGCCATTTTATTAATTGCGAAACAACAGCCGGTTGCCATTGATTTGCGCCGCATTATTGTTGCCATTAAAATTGCCACAGATGTTGAGCGTATGGCAGATTTTGCTGTCAATATCGCAAAATCAGCGATTCGAATCGGGGAGCAGCCGTTTGTTATGTCATTAAATAAGTTAGAAAAAATGCATGAAATAGCTGTGAATATGCTTTCGTTAACGTTAAAAGCGTATTACGCAGAAGATGTCGTTGCAGCTAAAAAAGTGGCTGATATGGATGATGAAGTGGATCGTCTGTACGGGGAAACGATTCGGGAGTTACTTGAGCGCACAAAAGCACATCCAGATGCGATGTCGCAAATTACTCAACTGTCGTTTACGGCACGTTACATTGAACGCATTGCAGACCATGCCACAAACATTGCGGAAAACGTCTTTTACTTAGTAAAAGGAAAACATTATGACTTAAACGATTAAAGCAAAAAAGGATGTCTGGCGTTGGACATCCTTTTTTTGGTGTGCTCGGCATGGGTGCAATCTATAGGGTGAAAGTCCCGAACTGCGAAGGC
>NZ_PEDM01000018.1 GCF_002742685.1 Anoxybacillus flavithermus | reverse complement strand
TATTAGGCACGCCGCCAGCGTTCGTCCTGAGCCAGGATCAAACTCTCCATAGAAAAGTTATCCTTAGCTTCTTTACGCTTTTCGCTTCGTTCAGTTTTCAAGGAACATCTCCGTCAAATGACGGCTTTAGTATTTTAACACTTCTTTCATTTATCGTCAACCGTGTTTTTTAATTGCTGACGACGTTTATTAATTTAACATACGCTTTATTTTTTTGTCAACAATATTTTTTAAAAAAATGTTCTCGTTTATTCATTAATCATATCGTTCTATTTCCTGCATAAGATGGTCATAAAAAAGACAAAGGGGGACAAACATTGAAATTTTTTTATATAATCAACGGAAAAACAATAAAAACATGGCTTCTTGTTATATCAATTGCCTTTGTCACAGCTTCGATTTTATACATTCAACAGCTTGCAAGTAAATCTGTATTTTCCACGGATCCTGGACCGAAAGCCATTTACAAAGTCGAAAACAAAAAAAATGAACTTGCTTTGACATTTGATATTAGTTGGGGAGAAACAAATGCTATACCTATTTTAAACGTGTTAAAAAAACATGGGGTGAAAGCTACATTTTTTCTATCTGCTTCTTGGGCTGAACGCCATCCACGCATCGTAAAAAAAATCGTAGACGATGGGCACGAGATCGGAAGTATGGGTTATGAATACAAAAACTATACTGAACTAGAGAGAGGGAAAATTGTTCGTGACTTAGCACACGCCAAAAAAGTATTTGATACATTAGGTATTAAACATACCCCTTTTCTTCGTGTACCGACAGGAAATTTTAATAAAAATGTCTTAAAAGTCGTTCATTCTTTTGGTCATACTGTTGTTCATTGGAGTGTTGATTCAAAGGACTGGCTTAATCCTGGCGTAAATGCCATTGTTGAAAATGTGACACAAAATGCAAAAGGGGGAGATATTGTGTTACTTCATGCATCAGACTCAGCGAAACAAACCGCTCAAGCACTAGAACAAATTATCACATGGATGAAAAAAGAACAGTATAAAAGCGTACCGATATCCGATCTTGTGAACAATGCCCATATAAAAAGTAAAGAAATAAAATGAGGCAGCAAGCCTCATTTTATTTTCGTAAAAGTCTATGCAATGTAAGCAATTGATACGCATTACAAATCAATAGGGGAAACAACATTAAGTACAACCAGTTTTCTTCGTTAATTCTCAATACCGGAAACCACTCAATCACCGTAACAACAACCATAAAAAACAGGGCAGGAACAAACGCCTCTTTGTTTGTTTCACGCATTTTTACGTATGCAACAATGAGTCCAAACAGAAAAATAAATAAAGCAACAAGAACGTAACTAACAATGGATTCTCCTTCTTTAGCAAACAGTTGATAACGAAAATAAACGAGATCAAATAAAACAAAAGCAATGAGAACGATTTGTACTGCATTCCATAAACTGACAGAGCGAAAAACTCCGAGACCAAAACGATGAATCGTTAAATATGCAAAAAAGCCCATTTGACTAATGACACTAAAAATGAAACCAACACCAATGAGCCAAACGAGAACAGATAAAATTTCTTTTATCTCAAACGATGTAAAAAGATGTGCGTATTCATTCCATTTTACAGCAAATCCAACAATCCCTGTACTTATTCCACCGACAAACAATGTTGAAAAAAACAATTGAACCCACTTTCGACTATTCACTAATGTACCCTCCACTTCTCAATATCCCTTTCAAAATTCTATCAACGAAATAAGAAAAATGCTAGCGAATATTTTTGCAAAGAATATTGAATATTAACAGTAAGGAAACTTGTTGAAAGGGGCCCTTAATGATGAATCGAACATTTTTGCTCCTCGCATTTAGTTGTGTATTAGCGCTAGCAGGGTGCGCTCAACAAGAAAAAACTCCTGCACAACCTGATTACGATCAAACGAAAAAAATGGTCGTTGATATTTTAAAGACAGATGAAGGAAAAAAAGCCATTCAAGAAGTGATGAGCGATGAGAAAGTAAAACAGCAACTCGTCATGGATCAAGAAGTTGTAAAAAAAACGATTGAAGAAACGTTAACATCAGACAAAGGAAAAGCGTTTTGGAAAAAAGCGTTTGAAGACCCAAAGTTCGCTCAAAATTTCGCGAAAAGCATGAAAGAAGAACATGAAAAATTATTAAAAGCGCTAATGAAAGACCCTGAATATCAAGCAATGATTGTAGACATTATGCAAAACCCAGAAATGAAAAAATTAATACAAACAGAGATGAAAAATAAAGATTTCCGCGCCCATTTGCAAAAAGTCATTACAGAGACATTTAGTAGCCCGCTATTTAAAGCAAAAATTGAAGACATTCTCATCAAAGCAGCAGAAGAAATGCAAGGCGGTAAGAAAAAATCCGATCAAGAGGAATCAAGCGAGGATCAAACAGCATAAGGGTGTCCCTCCATTCTCAAGACACCCTTTGTATATATCCTCATGAAAGAAAAATGCAACGTCATCGTAGCTTTGCGATAATTTTTTTAGCAATATCCATATACACTTTTCCAATTGGATGATCTTCGCCATATACAGAAGGGGCAAAATCATCATCGTTCCAGTCAGGTTGTCCGAGCGGTAACTGACCAAGTAAGTCCGTTTGTAATTCTTCAGCTAATTTTTGACCACCGCCTTTTCCAAAAATATATTCTCTTTCACCCGTTGTTTTACTTTCAAAATATGACATGTTTTCGATGACACCAACAACCTCGTGATTCGTTCGAACCGCCATCGCCCCTGCTCTCGCGGCAACAAAAGCAGCCGTTGGATGAGGGGTTGTGACAATGATTTCTTTCGATGTCGGGAGCATCGTATGCACGTCTAACGCTACATCTCCTGTACCTGGTGGTAAATCTAATAATAAGTAGTCTAATTCTCCCCATTCCACTTCGTCAAAAAAGTTTTTTAACATTTTACCAAGCATCGGTCCACGCCAAATAACCGGCGAGTTATCTTCTACAAAAAATCCCATCGAAATCACTTTCACACCGAATCGTTCAACAGGAATAATTTTCTCTCCACGAACAACTGGACGTTCTGTAATGCCCATCATGTCTGGCACACTAAATCCATAAATATCAGCGTCAATTAACCCAACTTTTTTGCTAAGTCGAGCAAGCGAAACGGCTAAATTAACTGATACAGTCGACTTTCCTACTCCACCTTTTCCACTTGCAATCGCTAAGTAAATCGGCTCATTTGTTTTACTTCCCTCTTCTAATGGCAATTGAGCAAAACGAAGCCCAACAGACGATGCTCCTGCATCTTTTAAACGTTGTACAACCGTCTGTTGCACTTGAAGTTGTTCTGCCGTTCCTGTTTTAGCTAAAGCGATTTTTACGCTCACTAACCCTTTCTCCTCATTTATCTTGACTTCTTGAATCGCTCCTGTTTCTTTAAACGTTTTTTTCAAAAAAGGGTCGTAAATCGTTTCGAGTAGCTCCACAACTTGTTTTTCTGTCAACATCGCGCCTCACCAATCCTTATGTATTCGGTTTCACACTTTCAATATAACATAATTTTCTGTATAAAAAAAATAATCCTTCTCATTCAGAAGGATCGCGTTCGTTTGACACGTAACGTAAAATACCTTTGTAAATCGAAGCGGCAAGCTGTTCTTGATACGTTGAAGATGCTAGTAATTTCCGTTCTTCTTCATTTGACAAAAAGCCGATTTCAACTAAAGCTCCTGGTTTTTTAGCCATTTTTAATAAATATACGGTTTGAATGGGCTTCGCCAATCGATGTGTATTTTCCAAATTGATGCGTAGCTCTTGTTGAATAAACTTAGCTAGCCTTGCATTTTCCTCTAATGAAGGATAGTAAAAAACTTGTGCGCCTCTCCATTTCGGCGAAGGGATGGCATTTAAATGAATGCTAATAAAAAAATGTGCCTCTGACTCATTCACAAATTGGACTCGACGTTGTAAATCTTCTATTTTTCTTCGGCTATATCCCCTTGTTTGTTCGCTTGCTAAATCATGGTCTCCTTCTCTCGTCATTTGAACGAGTGCACCTTGTTGTTGTAAATAATCGCGTAATTTTAACGCCACATCTAGCGCGACTTCCTTCTCCAAAACATCTCCTCCGACCGCTCCCCCATCAGGTCCTCCATGCCCCGGATCAAGAACAATAATTTTTCCTGATAACGGTAAGCTCCATGCTTTCCAAGAGCGATCATGAAGGACATAAAACTGTAAAAAAAGGACAAAAACAATGAAAAAAATAATAATACGTATTTTCATCCCTTCTCCTCCCCACTATTTATGTTATATGGGACAAGAGGAGAATTTAGAACGGTTACTTCAAACGAAGACGGAGACGACGCAGCCCTTTTTCGATTCCTTCTTTCCACCATCCATCGATGTAACGAGCGCATACATCGTACAAGTCATCTCCGTATTGCTTCATATGCTCATACAATTCATAAATAAGTTGCGTATATTCATCAGCACAACGTCTTTTCACTGTTTCCGTTGATTCACCATAATATATAAAACGACTATAATGTACTCCGATCAAATATGCTTCAATCGCCACATCAATACATATTGTTTCAATACATTCAGAAATAACAATGTATCGCTTCCAATACGTGCGCGTACGTTCCCACAGTTCACGATAAGAAAGATCGCGCAATGCATTTCGTTCATCAATCAGTTGCTTTTCTACCTTTTTTACCGTAAACGACGTAAGTATTCCCAACTTTTTATCCCTCCTCACACATATTGTCCACATAAGAAGGAGAGAGATACAAAAAAAAATCTCGGCAAATAATTGCCGAGATTTGTTGAGATTAACGTTTTGAGAATTGTGGTGCACGACGAGCGCCTTTAAGGCCGTATTTCTTACGCTCTTTCACACGAGAGTCGCGCGTTAATAAACCTGCACGTTTTAATGTTTGACGGTATTCAGGGTCAACTTGTAACAATGCACGAGCGATACCGTGACGGATCGCACCTGCTTGACCTGTAAATCCACCACCGCTTACGTTTACTAATACATCGTAGCTACCGAACGTTTCTGTTAAAACAAGTGGCTGTTTTACAACTTCCACTAACGATTCATATGGAACGTAGTCACGAATGTCACGACCATTTACGATAATGCGTCCTTCACCTGGAACGAGACGCACGCGCGCAACTGAACTTTTGCGACGGCCTGTGCCGTAGTATTGTACCTGTGCCAAAATAATGCCCTCCTTTAATCAATTATCCGCGAAGTTCATAAACTTCTGGTTTTTGTGCTTGATGTGGATGTTCACTTCCACGATAGACATGTAATTTTTTGAACATTTGACGACCAAGGCTACCTTTTGGAAGCATGCCGCGAATTGCTCTTTCAAGCATTTGCTCTGGGTAATTTGTGCGCATTTCAAGAGCTGTTCTTACTTTTAATCCACCTGGATGTAAGCTATGACGATAGTATAATTTGTTTGTTAATTTTTTACCTGTTAATTCAATTTTCTCTGCGTTGATAATGATCACATGATCACCTGTATCAACATGCGGTGTGTAAGTTGGTTTATGTTTACCGCGCAAAATTGCAGCAACTTCGCTAGCAAGACGTCCTAACGTTTTGCCTTCTGCATCAACAACGTACCATTTACGTTCTACTTCATTTGGCTTCGCCATATACGTACGCATTTGTTTTCCCTCCTAAAATAAAAAATAAACAAGCGATATTTATTTCAACACGATTAATTTCCGGGGCTAATCGTGGGTTTAAAATACATACCATATGATATAATATCTCTTTCATTACCCAATGTCAAGAAAATGTTACACCTGGATTAGTTGTCATACGAAACGCTCCACAAATAAAGACCATGACCCGGTGCGGTCTTTCCGGCAGCATTGCGATTTTTTTGTTCTAAAATTGTTTTTATCTCTTCAGCTCGCCGTTCCCCGCGTCCGACTTCTAACACCGTTCCAACGATAATGCGAACCATATTGTACAAAAAACCGTTACCAACAAGACGGAAAATGAGTTCTTCCCCTTCTTCAATCAATTCCGCTTCATAAATGGTACGAACTTTATCTTCTATTTCCGTTTTTGCGGAACAAAAGCTTGTGAAATCATGCGTGCCGATGAAATAATGAAGCGCTTCTTTCATGTTCGTTACATGAAGTTGATACGGATAGTGATATACATGATGACGCAAAAACACGTTTTTCTCTCCCGTCCAGACACGGTAACGATATTCTTTCTTTTTCACACTAAATCGCGCATGGAAAGAAGGCGCTACTTCACTTGCCTCCTTAACAATGACATCATCGGGAAGGAGCGCATTTAGCGCTTTCGGCCATTTCTCATCTGGAATGGACAGCGGTGTGTCAAAATGAATCACCTGTCCGTGTGCATGAACGGTTGCATCCGTTCTGCCTGAAGCATATACGCGAACAAATTGTCCTTTATGGATGATCGAAAGCGCACGCTCAAGCTCTCCTTGTACGGTCCGCTTTTGTTGCTGAATTTGATAACCTGCAAAATATGTGCCATCATATGCAATAGTGCATTTGATTCTTCTCACCATTTCCGCTCCTTTTTATGAACGAAGTAGCCATAATACAATCGCTAGAAAGCCAAGCAAAATCATAAAAGCGGTATCTATGCCCCTCCACGTCAACTCGCGCCATTTTGTTCGACCGTTCCCGCCACGGTATCCCCGCACTTCCATAGCAACCGCTAGCTCTTCTGCTCGTTTAAAGGCGCTAATGAATAGCGGAACAAGCAACGCCGTCATCGCCTTCATTCGTTCTGATAGCGGTCCGCTTGCAAAATCGACACCGCGAGCCATTTGAGCTTTCATAATTTTCTCAGTTTCTTCCATTAATGTTGGAATAAAACGGAGGGAAATCGACATCATTAACGCTAGTTCATGAACAGGTATATTCCACTTTTTTAACGGCGAAAGCAATGATTCCATACCATCTGTTACTTCAATGGGCGTCGTTGTTAACGTCAATAGCGTTGTAACAACGATAAGGAGCAAAAAGCGCAAAGAAATAAATGCCCCTTGTTGAATCGCTTTATCGTACACTTCGATCCCAAGCCATTGAAAAACAATATTCCCCTCTTTTGTAAACAATACATGAAGAAGAAACGTAAACACAATGACCCATAAAACGGGCTTTAATCCTTTAATTATGAACGAAAGCTTTATGCGCGATAAAAACAATAACGCACACGTAAAAAAAGTCAACACCCCGTATGTCCATTCATTATTAGCAAGAAAAACAATGAATACATATATAAACATGAGCAGCAGTTTTGTACGTGGATCAAGACGATGAATAAGAGAATCTCCAGGAACATATTTTCCGATAATCATATTGTTCATCATATGCGCTTCACCCTAGTAAATAACGTTTGTAAGTTTTTGATGACGTCTTCTATCGTCAAACAAGGGGCATGAAATTGCACTCCAAATTTTTGTTCGATTGCCCGCTGAAACAAAACGGTTTCAGGGACATCTAGCCCGAGGCCTATCAAATCATCAACATGACGAAAAATATGTTCTGGTGCTCCTCTTCGCACAATCGTTCCTTGATGCATCACGATGATGTCATCCGCATAACGTGCTGCCTCCTCCATGCTATGTGTAACAAGCACAATCGTCATTCCTTTTCGGCGTTGAAGCTGCGCAAACATATCCATCATTTCTTTTCGCCCACGAGGATCTAATCCAGCAGTAGGTTCATCTAACACGAGCACTTCTGGGTTCATTGCTAACACACCTGCAATAGCCACACGACGCATTTGCCCACCGCTTAAAGCAAATGGAGATTTATGTCGCACTTCTTCCGGCAATCCAACAAGCGCTAACCACTCACCAACACGAGCTTTTGCTTCTTGTTCTGACATGCCAAAATTCATCGGTCCAAAACAAATATCTTTTTCTACTGTTTCCTCAAATAGTTGATGTTCAGGAAATTGAAAAACAATCCCTACTTTTTTTCTTAAAGACTTTAAATGTTTTTCTTTTTTTCCTGCTGTAATTGTATATTTGCCAAGATGAACCGTCCCTTTTGTCGGTTGAAGTAAACCATTTAAATGTTGCAAAAGGGTAGACTTTCCCGATCCTGTATGCCCTACAACAGCTACGTATGAACCGTTACGAATATCCATATGAATGTCGTACAGCGCTCGCTTTTCGAAAGGGGTATTTATTTGGTAGCGATGTTCGACATCGCGGAATACAATGTCCATAATTCACTCACCAACCCCTCCATTGTCAAGTGATCGGTTGTAATCGGAATGTCATTTTCCTTCAACCGTTGACTTAGTTGGAGCGAGAATGGTAAGTCTAACCCCATTTCTTCCAACTTCGCTCCGTGCGCAAAAATATGTTCAGGTGTTCCTTCTAATGCGATCCTTCCTTTATTCATGACAATTACTCGGTCAGCTTTTGCCACTTCATTTAAATCATGAGTAATTGAAATAACAGTCATATCATGTTCGTGACGAAGCGATTGTATCACTTGAAGTACTTCTCTTTTTCCACTCGGATCAAGCATAGATGTTGCTTCGTCTAAAATGATGATATGCGGCTGAAGAGCAATGGCGCTTGCAATGGCAACACGCTGTTTTTGCCCACCTGACAGACGGTGCGGTTCGTCATTAGCGAAATTTTCCATACCTACTTTTTGTAACGCATCTTTTATGCGCTTTTCCATTTCATTTTTTGGTACGCCACGATTTTCAAGACCAAAGGCAACATCATCTTGAACAGTCGTTCCAACAAACTGGTTATCTGGATTTTGAAAAACAATGCCTAATCGCTTCCGAACATCCCAAACCGTTTTTTCATTTAATGAAATCCCACATGCGTGAATTGTTCCGCTTGTCGGTGGCAATAACCCAATTAACAACTTCGCAAGCGTCGATTTTCCTGACCCGTTATGCCCAACAATCGTTACCCATTCGCCTTTGTATACTTGAAACGATACGTTTTGTAAAGCATATGTTTGTTCGTTTACATATTGAAAACTTACATTTTCTACACGTACTACAACTTCCACGTCTCTCTCCTCATCTCTTCTGAATTTTCTTACTCTCTACTCTACTACAAAAAAGAAAACAAAAAAAGGGCATAGATCCAGTTCAAAAACTGTCTCGCCCTTGTAAAAACGTATTAAACTAGTTCAATAATGACCATTGGAGCACCGTCACCGCGGCGTGGTCCAAGTTTCATAATGCGCGTATAACCACCTTGACGGTCTTGGTAACGAGGTGCGATGTCGCTAAACAATTTTTGAATCGCATCTTGACCTGTTTCCGTGTTTGCGACTTCTTTGCGTACGAATGCAGCAGCTTGACGACGTGCATGCAAATCGCCACGCTTTCCTAATGTAATCATTTTTTCTACAACAGAACGCAACTCTTTTGCACGAGCTTCTGTTGTTTCAATTCGCTCATTAATGATTAAGTCTGTCACTAAATCACGAAGCAATGCTTTACGTTGAGAGCTTGTGCGTCCTAATTTTCTGTAAGACATGTGATGTCCCTCCTTTATTTCACTTTTAACATGAAAATGCCTAGTTAACCAAACGCTTAACTAGTCATCTTTACGTAAGCTTAATCCTAGCTCTTCTAACTTCGCCTTTACTTCTTCAAGCGACTTGCGGCCTAAGTTGCGCACTTTCATCATATCTTCTTCTGTTTTTTGCGCAAGTTCTTGCACTGTATTAATGCCAGCACGCTTCAAGCAGTTGTACGAACGAACAGAAAGATCAAGCTCTTCAATTGTCATCTCGAGCACTTTTTCTTTTTGATCTTCTTCTTTTTCGATCATGATTTCCGCGTGTTGCGCTTCATCTGTTAAGTTCACAAAAATGTTTAAGTGCTCTGTTAAAATTTTTGCCCCTAGTGAGATTGCTTCTTTCGGGCCGATGCTACCATCTGTCCACACGTCGATCGTTAACTTGTCGTAATTTGTCATTTGACCGACGCGCGTATTTTCGACTTGGTACGATACGCGCGATACCGGCGTATAAATGGAATCGATCGGGATAACACCTATCGGTTGATCCTCGCGCTTGTTAGCGTCAGCTGGCGTATACCCACGTCCGCGTTTTGCTGTCATTCTCACCCGTAAACGACCATCTTTTGCTAATGTCGCAATATGAAGGTCTGGATTGAGAATTTCTACGTCGCTATCGTGAGTAATATCGGCAGCTGTAACGACTCCTTCACCCTGTACATCAATCTCAAGCGTCTTTTCTTCGTCCGAATAAATTTTTAGCGCTAGCTTCTTAATGTTTAAAATGATTGTTGTTACATCTTCCACGACGCCATCAATTGTTGAAAACTCGTGCAATACACCATCTATTTGAACAGATGTTACAGCGGCACCAGGGAGTGAGGATAACAGGATACGACGTAAGGAGTTACCCAAAGTTGTACCATATCCACGCTCAAGTGGTTCAACGACGAATTTGCCATATTTGGCATCCTCGCTGATTTCAACCGTTTCGATTTTCGGCTTTTCGATTTCCAACATTCCTTTAACCCTCCTTCAAAACGTCGAAACCCCGATTAAACCGATGACAGCTCAATCGAAATTCCCCCATGAATAAGTTCCCGAATGTGCACAACAACTGTTTTTCATTTCCCTGTAAGAATGACTATATCCCATTATTGACACATACGCAAATTCTATACAGGGAAATTAAACACGACGACGTTTTGGCGGACGGCATCCGTTATGTGGAACCGGTGTAACATCTTTAATTGCTGTAATTTCTAATCCAGCCGCTTGAAGTGCACGAATCGCTGCTTCACGACCAGCACCCGGACCTTTTACGTTTACTTCAACAGTTTTCATGCCATGCTCCATTGATGCTTTTGCAGCAGCTTCTGCAGCCATTTGTGCAGCAAACGGAGTAGACTTACGAGAACCTTTGAAGCCTAATGCACCTGCACTTGACCAAGAAATTGCATTTCCATGAACGTCTGTAATTGTGACGATTGTGTTGTTAAAAGTCGAACGGATATGAGCAATACCAGATTCAATATTCTTTTTTACACGACGTTTACGCGTATTCGTTTTACGTGCCATTCGTTCATGAACCTCCTTTACTTAATTATTTTTTCTTATTCGCTACTGTACGACGTGGACCTTTACGTGTACGTGCATTGTTTTTCGTATTTTGGCCACGAACTGGCAATCCGCGACGATGACGAAGACCACGGTAGCAACCGATCTCCATTAAACGTTTAATGTTTAAAGATACTTCACGACGAAGATCTCCTTCTACTTTTAAGCGATCTACGATTTCGCGAATTTTTCCTAATTCTTCTTCTGTTAAATCGCGAACACGAGTGTCTTCAGATACACCAGCTTCTGCTAAGATTTTTTGTGCAGTTGCTTTACCGATTCCGTAAATGTATGTTAATGAAATGACTACACGTTTGTCACGAGGAATATCTACACCTGCAATACGTGCCATGATTTGTACACCTCCTCAAGTTTTATCCTTGTTTTTGCTTATGCTTTGGATTTTCACAAATAACCATAACTTTTCCGCGTCTGCGAATGACTTTACATTTTTCGCAAATCGGTTTTACAGATGGTCTAACCTTCATGTGAACTTACCTCCTTGTTCGTGCGGAGTGTTATTTATATCGATACGTAATTCTTCCACGTGTTAAATCGTAAGGTGATAATTCCACCGTCACTTTATCACCTGGTAAAATACGAATAAAATGCATACGAATTTTACCTGAAACGTGAGCTAAAACAGTATGACCGTTTTCAAGTTCTACTCGGAACATCGCATTAGGCAACGTTTCAACGACTGTACCTTCCACTTCAATTACATCGTCTTTCGCCATTGAACGGCTCTCCCTTCTTTTTTGAAATGAGTAACATGTTCAACTAACACGACCAGTTTAAAGCTTACGATGCGCATCCGCAAAGAAGGTTAAAGCGTTCAAAGTGTTGTTAAAATTTCATATCCCGTCTCAGTAATCGCAATCGTATGCTCAAAATGAGCACAAAGTTTGCCATCTACTGTGACAACCGTCCAATTATCTTCTAACGTGCGAACATAACGGGTTCCTGCATTCACCATCGGTTCAATGCATAGAACCATTCCTGGCTTTAACCGCGGTCCTTTGTTTGGCGGACCGTAATGTGGGATTTGCGGATCTTCATGTAAGTCTTGACCAATTCCATGCCCAACATACTCACGCACAACGGAAAAGTTATGCGCCTCAACGTACGTTTGGATTGCATGAGAAATGTTCGTTAACCGTGCGCCAGGTTTCGCTTCTTCCAATCCGCGATACAATGACTGTTCTGTCACTTCTAACAGTTTTTTTGCCTCTTCGGAGATGGCCCCGACCGGATATGTCCAAGCCGAATCGCCATGATATCCATTATATTTTGCACCAATATCGATGCTAATAATATCTCCTTCGCGAAGCACACGGTCTCCCGGAACGCCGTGAACGAGTTCTTCATTGACGGACGTACAAATGCTCCCTTGGAATCCATTATATCCTTTAAACGAAGGAATTGCATCATGTTTACGAATGAACGTTTCAGCAATATGATCGAGCTCTCTTGTCGTGATGCCTGGCTCGATATATTTTTGTAATTCTTGATGAGTTAAGGCAACAATACGGCCAGCTTCACGCATAATTTCAATTTCGCGTGGGGTTTTGCAAATGATCATTATTGTAAGCCCCCAAGTAATTCACAAATGTCAGCAAACACTTGATCAATATGTTGTTGTCCATTAATGTTGCGCAAGTATCCTTTCGCTGCATAAAAATCAAGCAACGGTTGCGCTTGCTTCATATTGACTTCAAGACGATTTGCTACGGTCGCTTCGTTATCATCTGCACGTTGGTATAACTCTCCACCGCACTTGTCGCAAACACCTGCTTGAGTTGGTGGATTAAATACAAGATGATACGTCGCTCCACATTCTTTACAAATGCGTCTCCCTGTTAAACGTTCCATTAAAATGCTCTTATCTACTTCAATGTTAATGACATAGTCAATGGAACGGTCCAATTGTTGAAGAAGTGTTTCTAACGCTTCTGCTTGAGCGACTGTTCGTGGAAAACCGTCAAGCAAAAATCCGTTTTGGCAATCGTCCTTGCTTAATCGTTCACGAACAATGCCAATGGTCACTTCATCTGGCACAAGATCACCGCGATCCATATATGACTTCGCCTGCAAACCGAGCTCTGTTCCTTCTTTGATCGCTGCTCGAAACATATCCCCAGTAGAAATGTGAGGAATTTTGTATTTCTCAACAATTTTTTCTGCCTGCGTTCCTTTTCCAGCGCCCGGCAGACCCATTAATACTAAATTCATCAATTTCTCCCCCTCAGCTCTATATGAGGTAGAGGGAATAAAATTCCCAACACCTCTTTTTATTTAATAAAGCCTTTATAATGGCGCTTTACTAATTGGCTTTCTAGCTGTTTCATCGTCTCTAAAGCAACGCCGACGACGATCAGCAAACTCGTTCCCCCAATTTGAGCAGAAGGCGGTAGTTTAGCGAACTCGATAAAGAAGACAGGAAGAACAGCGATTGCTGCTAAAAATAGAGCTCCGACGAAAGTTAATCGATATAAAACGCGTGTAATGAATTCTTGCGTGTTTCTTCCTGGACGAATGCCTGGAATATAACCACCTTGCTTTTTCAAATTGTCCGCCATTTGTTCTGGATTAACTTGAACAAACGCATAAAAATACGTAAAGGCAACAATTAAAGCGATGTATATAATCATCCCAACTGGTTGCGTGTAGTCAAAAACTTTTTTAATCCACAATGTTACATCATTCGAGCCGAAAAACGATGCAATCGTCGGTGGAGTAATAATAAACGACACTGCAAAAATAACCGGAATAACACCCGCCGGATTCACTTTTAATGGAATGTGTGTCGAATGACCACCAACTGGACTACGTCCTTCTAATCGCTTTGCGTACTGAATCGGAATTTTCCGGAAAGCTTGTTGCATATAAATGACACCAACGATGACTGCAACAACTGCTAAAGCGACTAGTAGTACTGTGACGATGCGTAAAAACAGCTGATCGCCAGCATTTTCAAACTGCTGAACGTAAATTTGATTGAGCGTTGTTGGGATACCTGAGACAATCCCTGCAAAAATCAAAACAGAAATGCCGTTCCCAACACCTTTCGCCGTAATTTGCTCACCAAGCCACATTAAAAAGGCTGTTCCAGCTGTTAAAACGAGCGCAATAAGCAAATATGTCGGAATGCCTGGGTTTTTAATGAGTACACCACCAGACATATTATGAAAACCGTATGACATAGCGAACGCTTGGATAAAACCAAGCACAATTGTAAAGTAGCGAGTAAACTGAGCGAGCTTACGGCGGCCTACTTCTCCTTGTTTCGACCATTCCGTAAATTTAGGAACAACATCCATCTGCAATAGTTGTACGATGATAGATGCCGTAATGTATGGCATGACGCCCATCGCGAAAATAGAGAAATTTTTCAAGGCGCCACCACCGAATGTGTTCAATACCCCAAAGGCATTGAACTGGTCTTGCATTTTTAATACGTCTGCATTGACGCCCGGCACAGGAATAAACGTACCGATGCGAAATACAATGAGCATAAGAAGGGTGAACAAAATTTTTCTTCTTATATCACCCACGCGCATAAAATTGGAGATTGTTCGAAACATTAAATCACCTCAGTTGTACCGCCAGCAGCTTCGATCGCTTCTTTTGCAGAAGCAGAGAATTTATGAGCTTTCACTGTTAATTTTTTCGTAAGCTCACCGTTGCCAAGAACTTTGATGCCTGCTTTTAGCTTGCTTACTACGCCTGTTTCAAGCAACAATTCTGGTGTTACTTCCGTACCGTCTTCAAAGCGATTTAATGCTTCCAGGTTAACGATCGCATATTCTTTACGATGAATGTTTGTAAAGCCGCGTTTTGGTAAACGACGGAATAAAGGTGTTTGACCACCTTCAAAGCCGATGCGTACACCGCCACCAGAGCGAGCGTTTTGCCCTTTATGTCCTTTACCAGAAGTTTTTCCGTTACCAGAGCCGATACCACGACCAACACGATTGCGTTCTTTACGGGAACCCGGTGCTGGTTGTAATTCATGTAGCTTCATGTCTAGGCACCTCCTTATTCTTCTAATTCTTTTACTGTTACAAGGTGAGAAACTTTATTAATCATTCCACGAATGGCTGGATTATCGTTATGAACAACTGTTTGATGCAATTTTTTCAAACCTAATGTTTTAACCGTCACGCGTTGGTCTTGCGGACGACCAATTACGCTGCGAGTGAGGGTAATTGCTAATTTTTTCGCCATCATTTTTCCCTCCCTTATCCTAACAGTTCCTCAACTGTTTTACCGCGCAATTTTGCTACCTCTTCAGCCCGTTTCAACTGTTTCAAACCGTCGATTGTTGCGCGCACCATGTTGATTGGTGTGTTGGAGCCGATTGACTTCGATAAAATATCACTAATGCCTGCTAATTCTAATACCGCACGTGCAGGACCACCAGCGATAACCCCTGTACCTTCAGATGCTGGTTTTAAAATGATTTCACCTGCTCCGAAATGTCCAATCACTTCATGTGGAATTGTTGTACCAACGATCGGTACAGTAATTAAGTTTTTCTTCGCGTCTTCAATCGCTTTGCGAATAGCATCTGGAACTTCTTGAGCTTTTCCTGTTCCAAAGCCGACATGACCGTTTTTGTCACCAACAACGACTAACGCAGCGAAACGGAAACGACGTCCACCTTTTACAACTTTGGCTACGCGGTTAACGGCAACAACGCGTTCTTCTAGTTCAAGTTTATTTGGATCAATGCGACGCATCTCTGTCCCTCCTTCTTAATTAGAATTGTAATCCAGCTTCACGAGCAGCGTCTGCAAGTGCTTTAACACGTCCATGATATAAATATCCGCCACGGTCAAATACAACCGATGTAATTCCTTTTTCAAGCGCACGTTTAGCAATTAATTCGCCCACTTTTTGAGCTGCTTCAACATTGCCTGTTGATTCTAAGTCAAACTCTTTATCTAATGTTGACGCGCTAACAAGTGTCACAGCTTTCATATCGTCAATAATTTGCGCATAAATGTGTTTGTTTGAACGGAACACATTTAAGCGTGGACGTTCCGCAGTTCCTACTACTTTACGACGAACACGAGCGTGTCTTTTTTTGCGAACTGCATTTTTATCAAGCTTAGTGATCATTCGTGTCACTCCTTTCATTTACCTAAGCAGCATTATTTCTTACCTGTTTTACCTTCTTTACGACGTACAACTTCGCCTTCATAGCGAATACCTTTTCCTTTGTAAGGCTCTGGTGAACGAACGGCACGAATGTTTGCTGCTAATTCACCAACACGTTGTTTGTCCGCACCTTTAACGATAATTTTTGTTTGTGAAGGCACTTCAATTTCAAGTCCTTCTTCTGGTTCGATTTCAACAGGATGAGAGTATCCAACGCTTAATACAAGCTTTTTACCTTGTTTTGTCGCACGGTAACCGACACCGACAAGCTCAAGCCCACGCTCATAACCTTTTGAAACACCTTCAACCATGTTCGCAAGTAAGCTACGAGTCGTTCCGTGAAGCGCACGATGATGTTTTTCATCGCTTGGACGCTCAACTGTTAAAACGTTTCCTTCTAATTTAATGACCATATCTGGATGGAACGTACGAGTAAGTTCACCTTTCGGACCTTTTACAGTAACTGTGTTACCGTTTAATGTAACTGTAACACCAGCTGGAATTTCCAATGGTTTTTTACCAACACGTGACATGTACTACACCTCCATTCGTTGCAAAATAATTACCAAATATATGCTAACACTTCGCCGCCAGTACGTTTTTGACGTGCTTCTTTGTCAGTTAAAATACCTTGAGATGTTGAAAGAATTGCGATTCCTAAACCGTTCAATACACGTGGTACCTCATCAGCTTTCGCATACACGCGCAAACCAGGTTTGCTAATGCGTTTAAGACCTGTAATTACGCGCTCGTTATTTGGACCGTACTTTAAGAAAATTCGAAGAATACCTTGTTTGTTATCTTCAATGTACTCGACATCACGAATGAAACCTTCACGCTTTAAAATTTCAGCGATTTCTCTTTTAATTTTTGAAGCAGGAACTTCAAGTTTCTCGTGACGCACCATGTTCGCATTACGAATGCGAGTAAGCATATCTGCAATTGGATCTGTCATCACCATTATGTTTTACCTCCTTCCCAACTCATGGGTTTATTACCAGCTTGCTTTTTTCACACCAGGAATTTGACCTTTATACGCTAATTCACGGAAACAAATACGGCAAAGTTTAAATTTACGATATACAGAGTGTGGACGTCCACAACGCTCACAACGAGTGTACGCTTGCACTTTAAACTTTGGTGTACGTTTTTGTTTCGCGATCATTGATTTTTTAGCCACGTTTTCGCCTCCCTCTTTTTACGAATGGGAATGATTATTTTTGGAATGGCATACCGAGCAACGTAAGTAATTCACGAGCTTCCTCATCTGTTTTCGCAGTTGTAACGATGACGATGTCCATACCGCGAACTTTGTTTACTTTATCGTAGTCAATTTCAGGGAAAATTAATTGCTCTTTTACACCTAATGTGTAGTTGCCGCGTCCGTCAAAAGACTTTTTAGAAACACCACGGAAGTCGCGAACACGCGGTAAAGAAACAGACACGAGCTTATCAAAAAACTCGTACATACGCTCACCGCGAAGCGTTACTTTCGCACCAATTGGCATTCCTTCACGAAGACGGAAACCAGCGATTGATTTTTTCGCGCGTGTAACAACTGGCTTTTGACCAGAAATTAATGCGAGTTCTTCTACTGCGTTATCTAACGCTTTTGCGTTTTGTACCGCATCACCAACACCCATGTTGATGACGATTTTCTCGATTTTTGGAACTTGCATCACAGACTTATAGTTAAACTTGCTCATAAGAGCAGGAACAACTTCTTTCACATACTTTTCTTTAAGGCGGTTCATTTGAGTACCTCCCTTCCTCGATCACTTCATTATTTGTCTAAGATTTCACCAGAACGTTTCGCATAGCGAACTTTTTTACCGTCAACTACTTTGTATCCAACACGAGTTGGTAATCCTGTTTTTGGATCAAGAGGCATTACGTTTGATACGTGGATTGGCGCCTCTTGGCTGATGATGCCGCCTTGTGGATTTGCTTGAGAAGGTTTTACGTGTTTTTTTACGATGTTTACACCTTCAACAAGCACTCGGTTTTTCTTTGGAAACGCAGCAAGAATAACGCCTTGTTTGCCTTTATCTTTACCAGAGATTACTTGTACTTTATCACCTTTTTTTACATGCATCTGAATCGCACCTCCTTAAAAGGCTTTTCCTTTTCATTAAATCACTTCTGGAGCTAAAGAAACGATTTTCATAAAGTCTTTCTCACGTAATTCACGAGCAACTGGTCCGAAAATACGTGTACCACGTGGGCTCTTGTCATCACGAATGATTACGCAAGCATTTTCATCAAAACGGATGTAAGAACCGTCTGTACGGCGCACGCCGCGTTTTGTACGAACGACAACCGCTTTAACGACTTGACCTTTTTTAACAACGCCACCTGGTGTTGCATCTTTAACTGTCGCCACAACGATATCGCCAACGTTCGCATAACGACGACCAGAACCACCTAGCACTTTAATAACAAGCACTTCACGTGCACCAGAGTTATCAGCAACTTTCATACGAGTTTCTTGTTGAATCATTGACGAAACCTCCTTTCGGATTTGTATCCATCATCCCGAACATATTAATTAAACAATAACAGCTTTTTCAACTACTTCAACAAGACGGAAACGTTTTGTCGCAGAAAGAGGACGTGTTTCCATAATTTTTACGATATCGCCCACTTTTGCTACGTTGTTTTCGTCATGTGCTTTATATTTTTTTGAATACTTTACGCGCTTGCCGTAAAGAGGATGCTTTTTATAAGTTTCTACAAGAACCGTAATTGTTTTATCCATTTTATCGGAAACAACACGGCCGACGAGAACTTTACGATTGTTGCGTTCACTCATTGTGCGAACCTCCTCTCGATATCAATTATTTGTTAGCAGCGATCTCTCTTTCGCGAATAACAGTTTTCATACGCGCAATCGCTTTGCGTACTTCACGAATACGTGCTGTATTCTCTAATTGACCTGTTGCCAATTGGAAGCGAAGGTTGAATAACTCTTCTTTCAACGCTTTAATTTTTTGTTCAATCTCGGCAGTGGTAAGTTCACGAATTTCTTTAGCTTTCATTTGATTCACCACCAATTTCTTCACGTTTTACAAATTTACATTTGATTGGAAGTTTGTGAGAAGCAAGACGTAACGCTTCACGAGCGACTTCTTCAGAAACTCCCGCGATTTCGAACATTACTTTGCCAGGTTTAACAACAGCTACCCAACCTTCTGGAGCACCTTTACCGGAACCCATGCGCACTTCAAGTGGTTTTGCTGTGTATGGTTTTGAAGGGAAAATTTTAATCCACACTTTACCGCCACGTCTCATGTAACGAGTCATCGCACGACGAGCAGCCTCAATTTGACGGTTTGTAATCCATGCTGGCTCTAACGCTTGTAAGCCGTATTCACCAAAATGTACTTCTGTACCGCCTTTTGCGCGACCTTTCATGCGACCGCGATGTTCACGACGATATTTTACGCGTTTTGGCATTAACATGATTAATTTCCTCCTTCCTCAGTTTTCTTTTTCGTAGGAAGGACCTCTCCACGATAAATCCATACTTTCACGCCGATTTTTCCATATGTTGTGTCCGCTTCTGCCGTTGCATAGTCGATGTCAGCGCGAAGAGTATGAAGTGGAACTGTTCCTTCGCTGTAATGTTCTGAGCGAGCGATATCTGCTCCACCTAAACGACCAGATACCATCGTTTTAATTCCTTTAGCACCTGCGCGCATTGTGCGTTGGATTGCTTGTTTTTGCGCACGACGGAATGATACGCGGTTTTCAATTTGACGCGCGATATTTTCCGCAACAAGTTTTGCTTCTAAGTCTGGCTTTTTAATTTCAACGATGTTGATATGAACACGTTTTCCAGTTAATTCGTTTAACGCTTTACGAAGCGCTTCAACTTCAGATCCACCTTTACCGATTACCATTCCTGGTTTCGCTGTATGGATTGTAATATTTACACGATTTGCTGCACGCTCGATTTCAATGCGAGAAACAGCTGCATCGCTTAAGCGCTTTGTGAGGTATTCGCGAATTTTAAGATCTTCGTGTAAAAGGTCCGCGTAATCTTTTTCAGCGTACCATCTTGACTCCCAATCACGGATAATACCAATGCGAAGACCGATTGGATTTACCTTTTGACCCACTGATTATCCCTCCTTCTTTTCTGAAACAACGATCGTGATATGGCTTGTGCGTTTGTTAATTGCGCTCGCACGACCTTGTGCACGAGGACGGAAACGTTTCAATGTTGGTCCTTCGTTCACATAAGCTTCTGTAACAACGAGTTTGTTCACGTCCATGTCATAGTTATGTTCTGCGTTTGCCACTGCAGATTTTAATACTTTCTCGATAATCGGAGAAGCAGCTTTTGGCGTATGGCGAAGAATCGCAACTGCTTCACTCACTTGCTTTCCTCGAATTAAATCAATTACTAAACGAGCTTTACGAGGAGCAATTCGAACCGTTCTAGCAACAGCTTTAGCTTGCATAAATGAAGCCTCCTCTCATATTAACGTTTTGTTTTCTTGTCATCAGCAGCGTGACCTTTGTACGTGCGCGTTGGCGCGAACTCACCGAGCTTATGACCGACCATGTCCTCTGTGATGTAAACTGGAACGTGTTTACGCCCATCGTAAACAGCGATTGTGTGACCAATGAATTGTGGGAAAATTGTCGAACGACGAGACCATGTTTTGATCACTTGTTTTTGTCCAGTTTCATTCAACTTCTCGATTTTTTTCATTAAATGATCATCACAAAAAGGACCTTTTTTCAAGCTGCGACCCATAAGTGAACCTCCTTTCGTGATTGCTCTACGGTTCTTTTGAACCGTAGCTCAACCCCGTTATTTTTTACGACGACGTACGATAAATTTATCAGATTTATTTTTCTTCTTACGCGTTTTGAATCCAAGCGTTGGTTTGCCCCATGGAGTCATTGGAGACTTACGTCCGATTGGTGCTTTACCTTCACCACCACCGTGTGGGTGATCGACTGGGTTCATAACAGAACCGCGAACTGTTGGACGAATGCCTAACCAACGAGCGCGTCCAGCTTTACCGATGTTCACAAGCTCATGTTGTTCGTTACCAACTTGACCGACTGTTGCGCGGCAAGTTGCTAAAATCATGCGAACTTCACCTGAAGATAAACGAACAAGTACGTATTTACCTTCTTTACCAAGCACTTGTGCAGATGTACCTGCAGCGCGCACTAATTGTCCGCCTTTACCAGGTTTTAATTCGATGTTGTGAATAACTGTACCAACTGGAATGTTTGCTAAAGGTAATGCGTTACCTACTTTAATGTCCGCATTTGGACCTGACATGATTTCCATGCCAACTTCTAAGTTTTTCGGTGCGATGATGTAACGCTTTTCACCATCAGCGTAATGGATTAACGCGATGTTCGCAGAACGGTTTGGATCGTATTCGATTGTAGCAACGCGTCCTGGAATGCCATCTTTATCGCGTTTAAAGTCAATAATACGATATTGACGCTTATGACCGCCACCTTGGTGACGAACTGTTAATTTACCTTGATTGTTACGACCACCTTTTTTCTTTAAAGGGGCAAGCAACGATTTTTCCGGCTTATCTGTTGTAAGCTCAGAGAAGTCTAAAACCGTCATACCACGACGACCGTTAGACGTTGGCTTATATTTTTTAATCGCCATGTCCGTTTCCCTCCTTCACTTTTAAACTTATACTTCAAATAGCTCGATTTCTTTGCTGTCAGGCGTTAATGTAACAACCGCTTTGCGACGGCGATTTGTTAATCCGCTATAGCGGCCAACACGTTTGAACTTCCCTTTATAGTTCATAATGTTGACCTTCGCTACTTTCACGCCGAAAATCGCTTCGATCGCGTCTTTTACTTCTGTTTTATTCGCTTTCACATCAACTTCGAACGTATATTTTTTCTCAGTCATTAACTCTGTTGAACGTTCAGTAATGACGGGGCGCTTAATAATATCGCGAGGATCTTTCATTATGCAAGCACCTCCTCTACTTTTTCCACAGCAGCTTTCGTAATGATAAGCTTGTCGTGGTTGAGTACATCAAGAACATTAATTCCACTTGCTGTAACAACTGTGACTCCTGGAATGTTACGAGCTGAAAGAATAACGTTCTCATTTGCATCTGCTGTTACAATTAACGCTTTGCGATCAACAGAAAGATTGTTTAGAATTTTAACCATTTCTTTTGTTTTCGGTGCTTCAAGCGTTAAATTGTCTAATACAACGATGCTGTTTTCAAGCACTTTTGAAGATAAAGCTGATTTAATTGCTAAGCGACGAACTTTTTTTGGAAGTTTATAGCTGTAGCTACGTGGAACTGGACCGAATACAATACCACCGCCACGCCATTGTGGAGAACGGATCGATCCTTGGCGAGCCCGTCCAGTACCTTTTTGACGCCATGGTTTACGGCCACCGCCGCTTACTTCTGCACGATTTTTTGTTTTATGAGTTCCTTGACGCAAGGAAGCACGTTGCATAATTACCGCTTCAAATAACACATGTTTGTTCGGTTCAACACCAAATACGGCATCGTTTAATTCAATTTCACCGATGTTTTCTCCGTTTTGGTTGTACAATGCTACTTTTGGCATTGGGTATTTCCTCCTTTCTTAAAGAAATTATTTCGCTTTAACCGCGCTTTTAATAATTACAAGTCCTTTGTTTGGACCTGGTACATTTCCTTTAATTAAGATTAAGTTGCGTTCTGGATCCACTTTAACAACTTTTAAGTTTTGTACCGTCACACGCTCGCCACCCATGCGGCCTGGAAGCTCTTTCGATTTAAATACACGGTTTGGAGCGATCGGACCCATTGAACCAGGACGACGATGGTAACGAGAACCGTGAGCCATTGGTCCACGAGATTGTCCGTGGCGTTTAATTACACCTTGGAAACCTTTACCTTTTGACGTACCTGTTACGTCAACGATTTCACCTTCGTTGAAAATGTCCACTTTTACTTCTTGACCTACTTCATACTCTGCAAGATTTACACCACGAATTTCACGAATGAAGCGCTTAGGTGTGGTGTTTGCCTTCGCAGCATGACCTTTTTGAGGCTTGTTCGCCAACTTCTCACGTAAATCTTCAAAACCTAATTGAATCGCTTCATAACCGTCGTTTTCAATCGTTTTCTTTTGAAGAACTACGTTTGGAGTCGCTTGAATAACTGTTACAGGAATAAGATCTCCGTTTTCAGCGAACACTTGAGTCATGCCGATTTTTCTTCCTAAGATTCCTTTCATCTTTCACACCTCCTATATCGCAATTACAACTTGATTTCAATATCGACACCAGACGGTAAGTCTAAACGCATTAAAGAATCTACTGTTTGTGGAGTCGGATTGACGATATCAATTAAGCGTTTATGTGTGCGCATTTCGAACTGCTCACGAGAGTCTTTGTATTTATGAACCGCACGTAAGATCGTGTACACCGTTTTTTCAGTTGGTAACGGAATCGGTCCAGATACAGTCGCGCCTGAACGCTTTGCAGTTTCCACAATTTTCTCAGCAGATTGATCAAGAATTCGATGATCATATGCTTTTAAACGAATACGAATTTTTTCTTTTGCCATTATTTTCCCTCCTTCTTCGCCTATTTTTAAAATAGACATTCTCCATGGAAATTTCCTTCACACTCGCCATGGCAAAGCGGCCGGGTGTGTCAGCAACCTTCCACTTCATCGCAGTCAAAGACCAACGTTTATTATTATATATAAAATTCATACCTAATGCAAGTTTTTTTATTTCTTTTCTTCCCAAACTGCCTTTCCTATTATACATATTTCGCTATACATTTTCAATGAAGTAAAAAATAAGTGGTCTAGCAGCAAGCTAGACCACTTTATCGATTACTCGATGATTTCAGATACAGAACCTGCACCTACTGTACGTCCACCTTCGCGGATCGAGAATTTTGTACCTTCTTCGATCGCGATTGGCGCAATTAATTCTACTGTCATTTCGATGTTGTCACCAGGCATTACCATCTCAACACCTTCTGGAAGTTGGATAATACCTGTTACGTCCGTTGTACGGAAGTAGAATTGTGGACGGTAGTTAGAGAAGAATGGAGTATGACGTCCACCTTCTTCTTTTGTTAATACGTAAACTTGTGCTTTAAATTTTGTGTGTGGAGTGATTGTTCCTGGTTTCGCTAATACTTGACCGCGTTGTACTTCGTCACGAGAAACACCACGAAGAAGCGCACCGATGTTGTCACCAGCTTCAGCTTGGTCAAGAAGCTTACGGAACATTTCAACACCTGTAACAGTTGTTGCTTTTGGCTCTTCAGAAAGACCGATGATTTCTACTTGGTCACCAACTTTTAAGATACCGCGCTCAACGCGACCTGTAGCAACTGTACCACGACCAGTGATTGAGAATACGTCCTCAACTGGCATCATGAATGGTTTGTCAACTTCGCGTTGTGGAGTTGGGATGTACTCATCAACAGCGTTCATAAGCTCGATGATTTTCGCTTCCCAAGCTGGATCTCCCTCAAGCGCTTTTAACGCAGAACCTTTAATTACAGGAACTTCGTCTCCAGGGAAGTCGTATTCAGATAATAGATCGCGAACTTCCATTTCAACAAGCTCTAAAAGCTCTTCGTCGTCTACCATGTCGCATTTGTTTAAGAATACAACAATGTAAGGTACGCCTACTTGGCGAGAAAGAAGAATGTGCTCACGAGTTTGTGGCATTGGACCGTCAGCAGCAGATACAACAAGGATCGCGCCGTCCATTTGCGCAGCACCTGTGATCATGTTTTTCACGTAGTCAGCGTGACCTGGGCAGTCAACGTGTGCATAGTGACGGTTGTCAGTTTCGTACTCAACGTGTGCAGTTGAGATTGTAATTCCGCGCTCACGCTCTTCTGGGGCAGCGTCGATTTGATCATACGCGCGTGCTTCTGCTTTACCTTGTTTCGCAAGAACTGTTGTGATTGCAGCTGTTAAAGTTGTTTTACCATGGTCAACGTGGCCGATTGTACCAATGTTGACGTGTGGTTTCGTGCGTTCGAATTTCGCTTTAGCCATTATAATATCCTCCTTAGTGTTTTTTATTAAGTATAGAATATAGAATGCTCGGAAGTGAAAGTGCACAGGCACGTCCACTTCCAAGTCTTACATAAGTATTTATACTTGAACAATGCTAGAAAATCAATTATTCACCTTTATTTTTTTTGATGATTTCCTCAGCAATGCTCTTCGGAACTTCTTCATAATGGTCAAATACCATTGTGAACGTTCCGCGACCTTGTGTATTTGAACGCAATGAAGTTGCGTATCCAAACATTTCAGAAAGTGGAACCATCGCGCGAACAACTTGTGCGTTACCGCGAGCTTCCATACCTTCGACGCGACCGCGACGAGAAGTGATGTCACCCATGATGTCACCTAAATATTCTTCAGGGACGATGACTTCTACTTTCATGATTGGCTCAAGCAATACAGGGTCACATTTTGCCGCTGCGTTTTTCAATGCCATAGAAGCAGCGATTTTGAACGCCATTTCGCTTGAGTCAACATCGTGGTAAGAACCGTCAAATAATTTCGCTTTAATGTCAACAACTGGGTATCCAGCAAGAACACCGTTTTGCATTGCATCTTCAAGACCTGCTTGAATTGCAGGGATGTATTCTCTCGGAACAACCCCACCGACAATCGCGTTTTCGAATTCAAAGCCTTTTCCTTCTTCGTTTGGCGAGAACTCGATCCAAACGTGACCGTATTGACCGCGACCACCAGACTGACGCACAAATTTACCTTCAACTTGTGCAGATTTACGGAATGTTTCGCGGTACGCAACTTGAGGAGCACCAACGTTTGCTTCTACCTTAAACTCGCGACGCATACGGTCAACGATGATGTCAAGATGAAGCTCACCCATACCCGCGATGATCGTTTGACCTGTTTCTTGGTCTGTCCATGCACGGAATGTTGGGTCTTCTTCTTGAAGTTTTTGCAATGCTGTGCTCATCTTATCTTGGTCAGCTTTTGACTTCGGTTCGATCGCGATTTGAATAACTGGCTCTGGGAATTGCATAGACTCCAAGATGACTGGGTCTTTTTCATCACACAGCGTATCACCAGTTGTTGTATCTTTTAAACCTACAGCTGCCGCAATGTCACCAGCGTAAACTTGTGCAATTTCTTCGCGGTGGTTTGCGTGCATTTGTAGAATACGACCGATACGTTCACGCTTACGTTTTGTTGAGTTCAACACGTAAGAACCAGAGTTTAATGTACCAGAGTATACGCGGAAGAACGTCAACTTACCAACGTAAGGGTCTGTCATAATTTTGAACGCTAACGCTGCAAAAGGAGCATCGTCACGCGCTTCACGAACTGTTTCTTCTTCTGTATCAGGAACAGTTCCTTTAATCGCAGGAATGTCGACTGGCGATGGTAAGTAGTCAACAACTCCGTCAAGCATTAATTGAACACCTTTGTTTTTGAATGCAGAACCACAAAATACTGGGAAGAATTGCACAGAAACTGTCGCTTTACGAATTGCAGCTTTTAACTCTTCTTTCGTAATTTCTTCCCCTTCTAAATATTTCATCATTAATTCTTCATCAAGTTCTGCAACCGCTTCGATTAACTTACCGCGGTATTCTTCCGCCATATCACGATAGTCTTCAGGAATCTCGATGCGCTCGATGTTTTTTCCTAATTCATCGTGATAGTGATATGCGCACATTTCAACAAGATCGATGATGCCTGTAAATTGATCTTCTGCACCAATTGGTAATTGAACAGGGTGCGCATTCGCTTGTAAACGCTCATGAAGCGTTTTAACAGAGTATAAGAAATCTGCGCCAATCTTGTCCATTTTGTTAACGAAAACGATACGTGGAACGCCGTATGTAGTCGCTTGGCGCCATACTGTTTCTGTTTGCGGCTCTACGCCTGATTGTGCGTCTAATACCGCGACTGCACCGTCTAATACACGCAATGAACGCTCAACTTCTACCGTGAAGTCGACGTGTCCAGGTGTATCGATGATGTTAATACGATGGCCTTTCCATTGAGCAGTTGTCGCTGCGGATGTGATCGTAATTCCGCGCTCTTGTTCTTGCTCCATCCAGTCCATCGTTGCTGCGCCTTCATGAACTTCACCGATTTTATGAACGCGTCCTGTGTAGAAAAGAATACGCTCTGTCGTAGTTGTTTTACCGGCGTCAATATGAGCCATGATTCCAATATTGCGAGTGTTTTCCAAGGAGAACTGTCTTGCCATATGGATTTTTTCTCCTTCCTTAAATGAAGTATCGTAATTTTATTTGCATATAGGAATATAGGCGAATGAGCGATGGGCATGCCTTTTTAGTTTCAACCGCATCGCTCTCACCTATTCTTAATTTAACGAAAAAATTACCAACGATAGTGTGCAAACGCTTTGTTTGCTTCTGCCATTTTGTGTGTATCTTCGCGTTTTTTCACAGCTGCACCTGTGTTATTTGCTGCATCCATGATTTCGTTTGCTAAACGCTCTTCCATCGTTTTTTCTCCACGAAGACGAGCGTAGTTCACGAGCCAACGAAGACCTAATGTTGTACGGCGCTCTGGACGCACCTCAACAGGAACTTGGTAGTTTGCACCACCAACACGGCGTGCGCGAACTTCAAGAACTGGCATAACGTTTTTCAACGCTTGCTCAAACACTTCCATTGGATCTTTACCTGTGCGCTCACGAATGATATCGAACGCTGTGTAAAGAATTTTTTGTGCTTTACCTTTTTTACCGTCAATCATAATTTTATTGATTAAACGTGTAACTAGCTTTGAATTGTAAATTGGATCTGGTAACACATCTCGTTTAGGAACCGGACCTTTACGTGGCATAGTTTTTCCTCCTTTCAGTAAAAATCAACAAAAGATGTCGAATATTATTTCTTAGCTGCTTTTGGTTTTTTCGCACCGTATTTAGAACGACCTTGCATACGGTTCGCTACACCTGCTGTATCTAAAGCACCGCGGACGATGTGGTAACGTACCCCTGGTAAGTCTTTTACACGTCCACCGCGAATTAATACAACGCTGTGTTCTTGTAAGTTGTGACCGATACCTGGGATGTATGCAGTTACCTCGATACCGTTAGATAAACGTACACGGGCATATTTACGAAGCGCAGAGTTTGGCTTCTTTGGTGTCATTGTACCTACACGTGTACATACTCCACGTTTTTGCGGAGAGTAAACAGTTGTTTGAACTTTTTTGAAGCTGTTATACCCTTTATTTAACGCAGGTGATTTAGATTTCACTACCTTTTTTGTACGACCTTTACGTACAAGCTGGTTAATTGTAGGCATGGTAAATTTCCTCCCTTCACAATCAAATTCAAGCCCACACATCCAGGTGGCTCATTTTTATGCAAAAACAAAGTTTTTGTAGTAACCCACAAAAACAGTTTTTAACGAATAATCGCAACAGTTGCAGCTCCTACGTCAATCCCACATGCTTTTCCAAGCTTTTTCGTTGAATCGACTTTTACAATTGGAACGTTTCGATCGTTCGCTGCTTTTATGACTTTTTCAATCACAGCTACGTCAGCATCTTCAGCAATGACTACCTCTTTAACGTTCCCATCTTTCAGAGCACGTACTGTTTGTTTCGTTCCTACAATAATCTGTTTCGCCTGTGCGACTTTTTCATAAGACATGTAACATATCCTCCAAAGTGACAGGTTTTCGGAACACCTTTGTTATACTATCACTTTCTGAGTGCTGTGTCAACTATTATTTTTTGACCTGTTGCTAGCAAACAGAGCTAGCAACAGGATCATCATCATTTCGTTGTAACAGCATCCTCGTCTTTTGTTGTTTTAATTACCGGCTTTACTTTGCGGTAACGAGCCATGCCTGTTCCCGCTGGAACAAGTTTACCGATAATGACGTTTTCTTTTAATCCAAGTAACTCGTCACGTTTTCCTTTAATTGCTGCATCCGTTAAGACGCGCGTTGTCTCTTGGAATGAAGCCGCAGACAAGAACGAATCTGTTTCAAGCGATGCCTTCGTAATTCCAAGTAATACTGGGCGAGCTGTCGCTGGACGTTTGCCTTCCATCAACACTTTTGCGTTCGCATCTGTGAATTGATGGATATCAAGCAATGTGCCAGGCAACAAGTCTGTATCGCCCGCGTCAATGACGCGCACTTTTCGGAGCATTTGACGGACCATAACTTCGATATGTTTATCGCTAATTTCTACCCCTTGCATGCGGTACACTTTTTGTACTTCGCGCAACAAGTATTCTTGTACAGCGTTCATATCTTTGACTCTCAACAACTCTTTCGGGTCGATCGAGCCTTCTGTTAATTCTTGACCACGCTCAACTTTCTGCCCTTCTTGCACTTTCAAGCGGGCACTATAAGGGGCTGTATACATACGTGTCTCGACTTCACCTTGAATAACAATTTCACGTTGACGATCACGCGTTTCGTTAATCGCCACAACAACACCATCAATTTCTGAAATGACGGCTTGACCTTTTGGATTACGTGCTTCAAATAACTCTTGTACGCGCGGTAAACCTTGTGTGATATCGTCTCCTGCTACCCCACCTGTGTGGAACGTACGCATTGTAAGCTGTGTGCCCGGCTCACCGATCGATTGGGCTGCGATAATACCGACCGCTTCACCAACTTCAACTTCCGCACCTGTTGCCAAGTTGCGTCCATAACATTTTTTACATACACCATGACGGGTGTTACATGTAAACGCCGAACGAATCCATACTTCTTCAATACCTGCTTTGACAATCGCGGTCGCAATGTCTTCTGTAATCATTTCATTTTCACGCACGAGCACTTCGCCCGTTTCCGGATGTTTCACCGTCTTACGTGCATAACGTCCAATGAGACGATCTTCAAGCTTCACGATCACTTCTGTACCGTCTTTTAACGCACGGATCAACGTACCACGATCTGTGCCACAATCATCCTCACGAATAATGACGTCTTGTGCAACATCAACGAGACGACGTGTTAAATAACCAGAGTCTGCTGTTTTTAACGCTGTATCCGCAAGACCTTTACGTGCCCCGTGGGTTGAAATGAAGTACTCAAGTACGGTTAAACCTTCACGGAACGAAGATTTAATCGGAAGCTCGATAATACGTCCAGCTGGGTTCGCCATTAATCCGCGCATACCTGCAAGTTGCGTAAAGTTCGACGCGTTACCGCGGGCTCCAGAGTCACTCATCATGAAAATTGGATTTCGCTTATCAAGCGACTCCATTAAGCGACCTTGAATTTTGTCTTTCGCTGCACTCCAAATCGAAATAACGCGCTCATAACGTTCTTCATCAGTAATCAAACCGCGTCTAAATTGCTTTAATACCGTATCAACTTTTGCTTGTGCTTCTTCTAAAATTTCTTGTTTTTCAGGCAAGACAACGATGTCGGCTACACCAATTGTAATACCAGCTTTTGTTGAGTATTTAAAGCCAAGATCTTTCATGCGGTCAAGCATTTTAGACGTTTCTGTAATTTTGAAACGTTTAAAGACTTCCGCGATGATATTACCGAGAATTTTTTTCTTAAATGGTGGAACGAGTGCACGCTTACAGATTTCTTCTTTCACGTTCACACCTTTATCTAAGAAATACTTATCTGGTGTTCGTTCTTCAATGTTTTCTTGCGTCGGTTCATTAATATACGGGAATGACTTCGGCAAAATCTCATTGAAGATTAACTTTCCAACTGTTGTGATAAGCAATTTATTGTTTTGCTCTTCTGTAAACGTTTCGTTTTTCAACGAACCGGCATGAACAGCGATGCGTGTATGCAAATGAACATAACCATTATGGTAAGCTAACAACGCCTCGTCCGTATCTTTAAATACCATTCCTTCTCCGACTGCACCTTCACGTTCCATCGTTAAATAGTAGTTTCCTAAAACCATGTCTTGTGAAGGCGTAACGACTGGCTTTCCATCTTTCGGGTTCAAAATATTTTGTGCTGCGAGCATAAGTAGACGTGCTTCTGCCTGCGCTTCTGCCGAAAGCGGTACGTGCACAGCCATTTGGTCACCGTCGAAGTCCGCATTGTACGCCGTACATACAAGTGGATGTAATCGGATCGCACGCCCTTCTACAAGCGTCGGCTCGAAAGCTTGAATACCAAGACGGTGAAGCGTTGGTGCGCGGTTTAATAACACCGGATGCTCTTTAATGACAGACTCTAAAACATCCCAAACTTCTGGGTGAACGCGCTCAATTTTCCGCTTCGCGCTTTTAATGTTGTGCGCTAAGCCGCGTTCTACTAATTCTTTCATAACGAACGGTTTAAACAACTCAAGCGCCATTTCTTTTGGCAAGCCGCATTGATACATTTTTAAGTTCGGGCCGACAACGATTACCGAACGACCAGAATAGTCAACGCGCTTACCGAGCAAGTTTTGACGGAAACGACCTTGCTTTCCTTTTAACATATGAGAAAGCGATTTAAGTGGACGATTTCCTGGTCCTGTGACCGGGCGGCCACGACGACCGTTATCAATTAGCGCATCGACAGCTTCTTGAAGCATTCGTTTTTCGTTTTGAACAATAATGTTCGGCGCTCCAAGGTCTAATAGACGCTTTAAACGATTGTTCCGGTTAATGACTCGACGATATAAATCGTTTAAGTCAGATGTCGCAAAACGTCCACCGTCTAACTGTACCATCGGACGCAACTCCGGTGGGATAACCGGTAAAACATCTAATATCATCCAAGACGGATCGTTGCCAGAGTTACGGAACGCTTCAAGCACTTCAAGGCGCTTAATTGTACGGGCACGACGCTGCCCTTGTGCTGTTTTCAATTCCTCTTTTAACGTTTCTACTTCTTTTTCAAGGTCGATGTCTTGTAACAATTTTTTAATCGCTTCCGCACCCATTGAAGCTTGGAACGAATTTCCATACTTCTCGCGATACGCGCGATATTCTTTTTCAGAGAGTAACTGTTTCTTTTCTAGCGGCGTATCGCCTGGATCGGTCACAACGTAAGATGCAAAGTAAATGACTTCCTCTAGCGCGCGAGGGGACATGTCTAAGACAAGTCCCATGCGGCTAGGAATTCCTTTAAAGTACCAAATATGTGAAACAGGGGCTGCTAGTTCAATATGACCCATGCGCTCACGGCGAACTTTTGCGCGTGTGACTTCGACACCGCATCGGTCACAAACGACACCTTTATAACGAACGCGCTTATACTTTCCGCAATGACATTCCCAGTCTTTTGTCGGACCAAAAATACGTTCGCAAAACAGGCCATCTTTTTCTGGCTTTAATGTTCGATAGTTAATCGTTTCTGGTTTTTTAACTTCACCATACGACCAAGAACGAATTTTCTCGGGTGAAGCGAGTCCGATCTTCATATATTCAAACTTATTTACATCTAACAAGGGGCCTACCTCCCTTTTAATATCCAGGTTTTACCCTTATGTCAACACACTATTCTTTTACAACAACGCCTTCATCTTCTTTGGCTGACTCATCTGTAGGTGGGATGATGTCAACTGGTTGAACGTCATCATCTTCCCCGAAGTTTTCCATACTAATTTCTTTTTCATCACTTGATAAAACTGTTACGTCCATACCTAAGCTTTGTAACTCTTTAATTAATACTTTAAACGATTCAGGAACGCCTGGTTCTGGAACGTTTTCGCCTTTTACGATCGCTTCATATGTTTTCACACGGCCAACTACATCGTCTGATTTGACAGTTAAAATTTCTTGTAACGTATAAGCTGCACCGTATGCTTCAAGCGCCCATACTTCCATCTCACCGAAACGCTGACCACCAAACTGCGCTTTTCCACCAAGTGGTTGTTGCGTCACAAGCGAGTACGGACCTGTCGAACGAGCATGCAATTTATCGTCAACCATGTGCGCAAGCTTAATCATGTACATAATGCCGACAGAAACTCGATTATCAAACGGCTCTCCAGTGCGTCCATCGTATAAAACTGTTTTCGCATCACGCGCCATTCCTGCTTCTTCTAACGTCGCCCATACATCTTCTTCACGAGCACCGTCAAATACAGGCGAAGCAACATGAAGACCTAACTTTCTTGCTGCCATTCCGAGATGCAACTCGAGTACTTGCCCGATGTTCATACGCGAAGGTACGCCCAACGGGTTTAACATAATATCAACTGGTGTACCATCTGGTAAAAACGGCATATCTTCTTCAGGCAAAATACGGGAAATAACCCCTTTATTTCCGTGGCGTCCTGCCATTTTGTCACCTTCGGAAATTTTCCGTTTTTGTACAATGTACACACGAACAAGTTGATTTACACCTGGTGGCAGCTCATCGCCGTCTTCGCGAGTAAACACTTTGACATCGAGGACAATTCCACCTCCACCGTGCGGTACACGTAAAGAAGTATCTCGAACTTCGCGTGCTTTCTCGCCAAAGATAGCGTGCAACAAGCGCTCTTCAGCAGTTAACTCAGTAACACCTTTTGGAGTAACTTTACCGACAAGCAAGTCTCCATCTTTCACTTCTGCACCGATGCGTACAATACCTCGTTCATCTAAGTTGCGAAGTGCATCTTCACCGACGTTTGGAATATCGCGCGTAATTTCTTCTGGACCGAGCTTCGTGTCGCGCGCTTCGGATTCATATTCCTCAATATGAATGGATGTATACACATCGTCTTTTACAAGACGCTCGCTCATAATAATCGCGTCTTCGTAGTTGTATCCATCCCATGTCATGAACGCAACAAGCACGTTGCGACCAAGCGCTAACTCCCCTTTTTCCATCGATGGACCGTCAGCTAAAATCTCGCCTTTCTCTACAATGTCACCCGCTTTGACAATCGGGCGTTGATTGTAGCACGTTCCTTGGTTTGAACGAACAAACTTCAATAAACGATATTTATCTAAATCACCTTTGACTTCTTTTCCATCGACTTCAATTAAACGGCGCACCCAAATTTCTTTCGCTTCGACTCGTTCAACAATTCCACGATGCTTACAAATGACTGCAGCACCAGAGTCTTTCGCTGCGACATACTCCATTCCTGTACCAACGATTGGAGCTTCCGGTTGCATCAGTGGAACAGCTTGACGTTGCATGTTGGCACCCATAAGCGCACGGTTTGAGTCATCGTTTTCTAAGAATGGGATGCAAGCCGTCGCTACGGATACAACTTGCTTTGGTGAAACGTCTACATAGTCAACGCGATCTCGCTTAACAACAATGTTTTCACCACGGAAACGAGCAACAACATTTTCTTCCAAAAATGTTCCATCTTCTGCAATTGGAACGTTTGCTTGGGCAACAACGTAGTTATCTTCTTCATCCGCTGTTAAATAGTCAATTTGATTCGTTACTTTTCCTGTCTCAGGATCAACACGACGATAAGGCGTTTCAATAAAGCCGAATTTATTCACTTTCGCGTATGTCGAAAGCGAGTTAATTAATCCGATGTTCGGACCTTCTGGCGTTTCAATCGGACACATGCGGCCATAGTGCGAATAGTGAACGTCACGCACTTCAAAACCAGCACGTTCACGCGTTAAACCGCCAGGACCAAGCGCAGAGAGACGACGCTTATGTGTCAATTCTGCAAGCGGGTTTGTCTGGTCCATGAATTGTGATAATTGTGAGCTTCCGAAAAACTCTTTAATAGCCGCAATGACCGGACGAATGTTAATGAGTTGCTGTGGTGTAATTGTGTTTGTATCTTGAATGGACATCCGTTCACGAACAACGCGCTCCATGCGCGAAAGACCAATTCGGAACTGATTTTGCAACAACTCCCCAACAGAACGGAGTCGACGATTTCCTAAATGGTCGATATCGTCTGTATCACCAACGCCATGCAACAAGTTAAAGAAGTAGCTAATAGATGCAATAATATCTGCAGGTGTAATATGTTTTACTGTTTCTGGAATATATCCATTACTAATGACTGTGATGACTTTTTCGCCATCTGGATCGTTTGGAGCATAAATTTTGATTGCTTGCAAAGCAAACTCATCTTCGACAACGCCCCCAAGCGGTTGGTATTTACGTATACCGATCCCTTTTTCAAGCTCAGGTAAAATGCGGTCGAGCGTTCTCCGATCGAGAACCGTTCCTTTTTCAGCAATCACTTCACCCGTTTCCGGATGAACGAGTGTTTCTGCTAAACGTTGACCGAATAAACGGTTTTTAATATGGAGCTTTTTGTTGATTTTATAACGACCAACGCTTGCTAAATCATATCGTTTTGGATCAAAGAAACGAGAGATCAACAAACTTTTTGCGTTTTCAACGGTAGGCGGCTCCCCTGGACGTAACCGTTCATAAATTTCAAGCAATGCTTTTTCTGTACTTTCCGTATTGTCTTTTTCTAACGTATTACGAATATACTCGTTATCACCAAGTAAATCGACAATCTCTTGGTCTGAGCCAAAACCTAACGCTCGCAATAACACGGTTACAGGTAACTTACGCGTACGATCAATGCGAACATACACAACGTCTTTTGCGTCTGTTTCGTATTCGAGCCATGCACCGCGGTTCGGAATGACAGTAGCCGTAAACCCACGTTTTCCGTTTTTATCTACTTTTCCGCTGTAATATACGCTCGGTGAACGAACAAGCTGAGAAACGATAACACGTTCAGCACCATTGATAATGAATGTGCCCGTTTCTGTCATTAATGGGAAGTCCCCCATAAACACATCTTGTTCTTTTACTTCACCTGTTTCTTTATTGATTAGGCGCACTTTGACCCGAAGCGGCGCTGCGTATGTAACATCGCGTTCTTTTGACTCTTCGACAGAGTACTTCGGTTCTCCTAAGCTGTAATCAATAAATTCTAGTGACAAATTTCCTGTAAAATCTTCGATCGGTGAAATATCTTGAAACATTTCACGCAATCCTTCGTCGAGAAACCACTGATAAGAAGAAGTTTGAATTTCGATTAAGTTTGGTAGTTCTAACACTTCACTAATGCGCGCATAACTTCTTCGTTGGCGGTGTCGTCCGTATTGAACTAGTTGACCTGTCAACTGATTCACCCCTCAAATCAAACATTAATAACTTGTCATCAGACAAAAAAGAAATGGTTTCTTATAAGAAAACCACATGTTTGACCTATTATATATTTTATAAGTTTTTCCTTTAAAACTAAAATTATACATACATACACAGCATACGTAAACTAAAAAAAATACACATTTAGCATTTTATAATGGTATCATACACAAAATTAGGCGTCAAGCTTTTTGTGCCCGAATAATGAAGTAACCTTTTTTCTTTTCCACAACATCAACTTCATCAAAAATCATTTTTAACTTTTCTAAAGCGGATGGAGCCCCTTGTTTCTTTTGAATAACAACCCATAGTTGACCACCCGGAAGCAAATAGTTTGCACTTTGCTCAAAAATGGAATGAACAACTGCTTTTCCGGCACGAATCGGTGGGTTTGTCACGATCGATGCAAATACCCCTTCTACTCGGTCAAATAAGTTACTTATGTAAATACAGGCATTTCCAATACCATTTTGCTGTTTATTTTTCTTGGCCAACTCAATTGCTCGCTCATTTACATCGATCATATGAACGGTTCGATGTGGAAAATCTTTTGCTAGCGCCAACCCGATTGGTCCATATCCACAACCAACATCAAGAATATTTCCATACACATCTGGTTCCACGAATGTTTCAATTAGTAGCCGAGAACCGAAATCGACTTCTTTTTTTGAAAACACACCTTGATCAACGGTAAATAAAAACTGATGACCTCGCAACGTATACGTCCATTGAAACGGCTTACTTTCTACAACAGGTCGCTCCGTATAGTAGTGATCACCCATCACTTTCACCTCTCTTTCCTTTATTGTAAACGAATGCACATAAAAACACAAAAAAGCTCGCCACTTTGAGCGAGCTTTTTTATATCATTACTTGATTTCAACTTTCGCGCCAGCTTCTTCAAGCTTCGCTTTGATTTCTTCAGCTTCTTCTTTAGAAACGCCTTCTTTAACTGGCTTTGGAGTGTTGTCTACTAAGTCTTTTGCTTCTTTTAAGCCAAGACCAGTAAGTTCGCGTACAACTTTGATAACTTTGATCTTTTGCGCGCCGCCATCCGCAAGGATAACGTCAAATTCAGTTTTTTCTTCAACAGCAGCACCAGCAGCAGCACCGCCAGCAACTACTACAGGAGCAGCAGCAGTTACACCAAATTCTTCTTCAATTGCTTTTACTAAGTCGTTTAATTCTAAAACAGTCATATTTTTAACCGCTTCAATGATTTGTTCTTTAGTCATGATCGATCTTCCTCCTTAATGTTTTAATTTTAGGCGATTTGTAAATTAAGCACCTTGTTCTTCTTTTTTCTCAGCAACTGCTTTTGTAACAAGAGCAAAGTTACGAATTGGTGCTTGAAGAACGCTAAGCAACATAGAGAGCAAGCCTTCGCGAGATGGAAGCTCTGCAAGCGCCTTAACTTCTTCAAGTGTTGCTACGTTGCCTTCGATGATACCTGCTTTAATTTTTAACGCTTCGTTCTTTTTCGCGAATTCGTTTAAAATTTTTGCAGGAGCAACGACATCATCATTGCTGAATGCAATCGCATTCGGACCTGTTAATGTTTCATCTAAACCTTCTAAGCCTAACTCAGCAACAGCACGACGAGTTAATGTGTTTTTGTACACTTTAAACTCGATGCCCGCTTCACGAAGTTGCTTACGAAGTTCTGTAACTTGAGCGACATTCAAACCACGGTAATCAACGATGATCGTTGATTTGCTCGCGCGAAGCTTTTCAGCAATCTCCGCTACTAGCTGCTGCTTTTGTTCAAGTACGCTGCTCATGTCAACACCTCCTGTAGAAGTTGAGTTTCGACATCACTTATACCGTCCAATAAAAAACCTCCATGCCAACGTAGACATGGAGGCCCCTAAAAACGCACGTATGCGCTTATTTATCAGTCTCAACACCTCGGTAGGAAATTAAGCCTGTTTGAGGCACCTACTGTCTACGGTACAAATGATATTCGCTTTTCAAACAATAGATAGTATACTAAAGCATCTCTAAGAAGTCAATATCTATAATTAGTTAGCAACAGCAACAGTGGAAGGATCCACTTTTACGCCAGGACCCATTGTTGAAGCAACTGTTACGTTTTTCACGTATGTGCCCTTCGCCGCTGCTGGTTTCACTTTTAAGATTGTCTCATAAATTGTCGCGAAGTTTTCTACTAATTTTTCAGTATCAAATGATACTTTACCGATTGGCACGTGGATGTTTCCAGCTTTGTCAACGCGGTATTCTACTTTACCAGCTTTAATTTCATTGACTGCTTTCGCCACATCAAATGTAACTGTTCCTGTTTTAGGGTTCGGCATTAAACCTTTTGGTCCTAAAATACGACCGATTTTACCTACTTCACCCATCATATCAGGAGTCGCAACGATAACATCAAACTCAAACCAACCTTGTTGAATTTTGTTGATGTAATCTGTATCACCTACGTAATCTGCACCTGCTGCTTCTGCTTCTTTCGCTTTTTCACCTTTCGCAAGCACTAACACGCGGCGTACTTTACCTGTACCGTGTGGCAATACAACCGCACCGCGAATTTGTTGATCTGCTTTCTTCGGATCAACTCCTAAACGGAAAGCAACCTCTACTGTTGCATCAAATTTTGCAACATTTGTCTTTTTCACTAATTCGATCGCCTCTTGCACAGCGTATGCTTTTGAGCGATCAATTAACTTCGCTGCCTCTAAGTAACGTTTTCCTCTTTTTGGCATTTTTATTTCCTCCTTTTGTGGTTTTAACGGAAAGACCTCCCACGAATAAAGGTTGCGAAAACTATATAGTTCGCTTCCGCAACCTTCTCCAGCCAGATCTTCATTAATCTTCGATGACGATACCCATGCTGCGCGCTGTTCCTTCGATCATGCGCATAGCTGCTTCAATGCTCGCCGCGTTTAAGTCTGGCATTTTTGTTTCAGCAATCTCGCGCACTTTGTCGCGCTTTACTGTTGCCACTTTATTACGGTTTGGCTCACCAGAACCAGACTCGATACCAGCCGCTTTTTTAAGTAATACAGCAGCAGGTGGAGTTTTCGTAATAAATGTAAATGAACGGTCTTCGTATACCGTAATTTCAACAGGAATAATTAAACCTGCTTGATCAGCTGTACGAGCGTTGAATTCTTTACAGAATCCCATGATGTTAACACCAGCTTGACCTAATGCTGGACCGACTGGTGGTGCTGGATTCGCTTTCCCTGCAGGAATTTGCAATTTGACAACTTTAATTACTTTTTTAGCCACGAGACACACCTCCTTAAGTCCGTGATGTGGTATTAGGGATATTCCCTCCCACTCCATATATGAAAACAATCATCGCATTCGTCTCAATGATTGAGACATACTGACCTTAAAATATTATCACTTTTCTTGCTCGTTTGCAAGTTGTTTACTATTATATTTTTTCAATTTGTGAAAAGTCAAGCTCTACTGGTGTTTCACGTCCAAACATGTCAACGAGCACAGTTACTTTTTGCTTATCCATTTCGATTTCTTGGATCGTTCCAACAAAATTCGCAAATGGACCTTCTTTAATTCTAACGGCTTCATTTAATTCGAAATCAAAATCTAACTCAGTTAAATCAACGCCCATTCGTTTTAAAATCGCGGAAACTTCTTCTTCCAGAAGTGGCGTCGGCTTCGATCCAGCACCAGCTGAACCGACAAACCCTGTTACCCCCGGGGTATTACGAACGACATACCAAGAGTCGTCTGTCATAATCATTTCCACGAGCACGTAACCTGGAAACACTTTCTTTTTGACAACTTTCTTTTTGCCCCCTTTTGTGTCTGTTTCTTCCTCTTCAGGCACGACCACGCGAAAAATTTTATCTTGCATACCCATCGACTCAACACGCTTCTCTAAGTTCGTTTTTACTTTATTTTCATAACCCGAGTACGTATGAATAACATACCAATTCTTTTCCATTCGTTGGGACGATATCGTCCTTCCCTCCCTAAACAAATCTTTTTTAGGCAAAATAAAAACCCGTTACCGGGCTTTATTTTCTTGTTTGTTATCTTTCATTATACCATGGATATACTACTACTATTCAAGTATAAAACGAACTAACTCTGAAATTCCTAAATCAATAACAGCAAAAAATACGGTGAAAAATGCTACTGTCGCTAAAACGGTAATCGTATAGTTCACCAATTCTTTTCGTTTTGGCCAGCTGACTTTTTTCATCTCGCGAACAACTTCGCGGAAAAATTTCGTTACTCGTTGCATAGGAAACCCTCCAACATCTCGGGATCATCAACTACTTCGTTTCGCGGTGAATCGTATGCGTATGGCATGTTTTACAAAACTTCTTTATTTCGAGTCGCTCATGGTGATGAGCTATATTTTTCATCGTTGAATAATTTCGGCTTAAACATTGGCTACACGCTAAAATCACTTTTTTGCGCATACGTTTCCCTCCGGGATACTACGTCTTAAAAACTGTATCATACAATATTTTTTTATGTCAATATTATAAACGAATTCCTTGAATTTCTACATACTTTTCTAATTTGCGTTTCACGCGCTGCAACGCGTTGTCAATGGATTTCACGTGACGATTAAGCTCTTCCGAAATTTCCTGATATGATCGACCTTCTAAATAAAGGAGAAGTACTTTTCTCTCTAAATCGCTAAGTAGTTCTGTCATCTTCTCTTCAATATGATCAAACTCTTCTCTATTAATAATTAGCTCTTCAGGGTTTGTTATTTTGGTCCCCGAAAGAACGTCCATCAATGTACGGGCAGAATCATCTTCGTAAATCGGCTTGTCCAATGAAACGTAACAATTGAGTGGAATATGTTTTTGTCGGGTGGCCATTTTAATGGCTGTAATCATTTGCCGAGTAATACATAGCTCCGCAAACGCCTTAAACGAAGACTGCTTATCTTCTTTAAAATCTCGGATTGCTTTATACAGCCCAATCATCCCTTCTTGCACAATATCTTCGCGATCTGCACCGACTAAAAAATATGAACGTGCTTTCGCTCGGACAAAATTTTTATACTTATGAATTAAGTAATCAAGCGCCTCACTATCACCTTGATGTACGAGTTCTACAATCATTTCATCTTCTAGTTGTTCGTAACGGCTTTGTTGTTTTTCGTTTGCATTTGCGCTCACGCCGATCCCCCCGCCCTGCACATGGATAAAAGTATTATACAGTACATTTTTTTACAGGGTCAATCGTTCATTTTTCCCCTCTTCGCCATTTTTCGAAAATTTTTGCCACTTCGTCTGTCAGAGGAATTTTTGATATTGGCTTTTTTTGTTGAATGTGCTTGACGTTCGTTGAAATATTCCGCTGCACCGCATCCACTTCAATGAGTAGCTCTCGAGCTGATTTCCGTAACGCCCCTTGACCGAAAATCGCCCATTGTTCCGTATAGTCTGACGTAGCGACATATACTTTTGTCCGAACTCGTTGGAGCGATTTCGCCAATTTCTCGATATGCTCATCAGCCGTTTCGTTTTCCTTTGTGAAAATGACCTCTACTTGATGATCGACATATTTTTTTGTTGTTCCTTGTACGAGGTGTGCGTCGAAAACAATAATAACTTTACAACCAGTAAATGCTTGATATTCTGCCATTTTCTCGACAAGTCGGTCGCGAGCTAACGATAAATCTGTATCGCGTAACTCACGCAGTTCTGGCCAGGCACCGATGATGTTATAGCCATCAACGATTAAAATATCCATTTTACTCACCTAATGGATGACGCTTTCGATACACCTCATACATTAACAAGCTCGCCGCAACAGAAGCATTTAACGATGTGACATGTCCAATCATCGGCAAGCGAACGAGTACATCGCATTTATCTCGCAATAAACGGCTTATTCCTTTCCCTTCACTACCGATAATTAAGGCTAACGGAATAACCCCATCAAGTTGACGATAATCTTGATTTCCTTTCGCATCTGTTCCAAAAATCCAAACACCTCTCTCTTTTAATTCGTCTACTATTCGCGCTAAGTTTGTTACACGCGCAACAGGCACATATTCAATCGCACCCGTTGACGCTTTCGCTACCGTTGCAGTTAAACCGACCGAGCGCCGCTTCGGGATAATGATGCCATGAGCACCTACCGCATCGGCTGTTCGCATAATCGATCCTAAATTGTGTGGATCTTCAAGTTCGTCTAAAATAATAAAAAATGGTGCTTCCCCTTTTTCTTCTGCCTGTTTGAATAAATCATCTATGTCATAGTATCGATATGCAGCAACTTGCGCAATGACTCCTTGATGATTGCCCTCACTTAATTGATCCATCTTTTTTTTAGGAACATATTGTACTGTAATCCCCATCTCTTTTGCGAGCTGAATGATCGATTGCATTTGACCGCGTTGCGAACCTTCAGCAATCCATATTTTATTCATCTCGCGTCCGGACTTTAATGCTTCTAACACGGGGTTTTTACCAATAATGAGATCCATCATTACTTCCTCCTTTCCTCATCATTGCGATGTACCTCTAACGCCCACCGTATTAATTGATGGAGACGTTCTTCATTTCTGCTTAAAAAATGGTAGCCGATCAACGCTTCAAACCCTGTACTTTGACGATATGTTTGCACGTCTGTATTCCTCGGGGTACTCCCTGATTTTGCATTGCGACCTCTTCGAACAATGGAAACTTCCTGTTCAGAAAGCTGGTTATGATTGAGCAACCATTGCAACACTTGTGCTTGCGCTTTCGCACAAACGTATGTTTTTGCTAAGTTGTGTAAATCGTTTGGTTTTACTTTTCCTAAGGTAAGGAGGTGATGCCGTACGAATAATTCATATACGGCATCACCAATATAAGCTAACGTTAAACCGTTTAACTGTTGAAAATCTTTAATTTTAGGAAACAAATGCAGCATTGTTTTATCCTCTTCTCCATCTCGTTCCTTGTGGTGTATCTTCTAAAATAATGTTTTTCGCCTTTAGTTCATCACGAATGCGGTCAGCTAATGCAAAATCGCGATTTTTTCTTGCTTCAATTCGCTGTTGGATGAGCGCTTCAATTTCTTCATCAAGTAATTCATCTTGTTTTAAAGAAAGACCGAGTACATCAAAAAGCTGTTCAAATTGTTGTAAAAACTTTTGAATAACCGCTTGGGATGTATGCTTCTCCATCAAATATACGTTCGCTTGTTTAGCTAGTTCAAACAAAACGGCGATCCCGTTTGCTGTATTAAAATCATCATCCATTTCACGAATAAATTCATTTTTTAAATCTTCAATTTTCGTCAGCCATTGTTCATCGTTTATCGTTAAATTTGTACTGCTTTCTAAACGATGTTTTAAATTCGCATATGCTGTCTTTAAACGTTCTAACCCACTTTTTGCACTGTCAAGCAACGGTTGGCTATAGTTGATCGGATGGCGATAATGAACAGAAAGCATAAAGAAACGTAACACCTGCGGATCAACTTGCTTAATAATGTCGTGCACTAAAATAAAGTTCCCGAGCGATTTTGACATTTTTTCATTATCGATATTGATGTAACCGTTATGCAACCAATATTTCGCAAAAGGTTTTCCTGTTAACGCTTCAGATTGGGCAATTTCATTTTCGTGGTGCGGAAACGTTAAATCTTGCCCCCCAGCATGAATGTCAATCGTATCTCCTAAATATTTACGCGCCATGGCTGAACATTCAATATGCCAACCCGGACGCCCTTTCCCCCATGGGCTATTCCAGTAAATTTCACCTTCTTTCGCCGCTTTCCAGAGCGCAAAGTCCAGAGGATCTTCTTTTTTCTCACCAATTTCAATGCGAGCTCCTGATTTTAGTTCATCAATCGATTGATGAGACAATTTCCCATAACTTGAGAAGCGGCGCGTTCGATAATATACATCACCGTCAACTTCATACGCATACCCTTTTTCAATGAGTTGTTCAATAAATTGGATGATCGCATCCATGTTTTCTGTCACTCGTGGATGAACGTCTGCTTTTTTGCAGCCAAGCGCTGTAATATCTTCAAAGTATGCTTCAATGAAACGTTCTGCAATGGTCGGTACATCTTCTCCTAATTCTTTTGCTGCACGAATGAGTTTATCGTCTACATCTGTGAAATTTGATACGTATTGCACTTCATATCCACGAAATTGTAAGTAGCGTCGAATCGTATCAAACACAATGGCCGGGCGGGCATTGCCAATATGAATGTAGTTATATACTGTCGGACCGCATACATACATTTTCACTTTATTTGGTTCTAATGGGACAAATGGCTCCTTTTTCCGCGTTAACGTATTATACACTTGAATGCTCATGGTTCACCGTTCCTTTCTTTAGTTCTTCTAATTGCGCTTTTAGTTGCTCGATTTCTGATTCTAACTCTTTAAAACGATCTGCAATCGGGTCCGGCAAATCACAATGATTTAAATCTTTATTCACACGCACACCATTTTGTACAACGACACGACCTGGAATTCCGACAACCGTTGAGTTCGGTGGGACATCTTTCAATACGACCGATCCTGCCCCAATTTTACTGTTTTCCCCAACAGTAATCGAACCAAGCACCTTTGCACCGGTAGCAATCAAGCAATTATCTTTAATCGTCGGATGACGTTTTCCTTTTTCTTTACCGGTTCCACCGAGTGTGACACCTTGATACACGGTCACATTATCACCGATCTCGCACGTTTCCCCAATGACAACTCCCATGCCGTGATCAATGAAAAAGCGGCGGCCAATTTTTGCACCAGGATGAATTTCAATACCAGTAAAAAAACGACTAATTTGCGAAATGAGGCGTGCTAAAAAATAAAATTTTCGTTTATACAGCGCGTGGGCAATGCGGTGTGCCCAAATGGCGTGTAGCCCCGAATACGTTAAAATGACTTCTAAATAACTTCTTGCTGCCGGATCTTGTTCAAAAATAACTTCAATGTCCTCTTTTAATGTTTTAAACATGTTGTTCCCCCCTTTGTTATCTTCTAAATAAAAAACGTCTCTGTGTACGATGACACAGAGACGCTTCATTGCGCGGTTCCACTCTGTTTAGCCGAAGGCTCACTCTTGCCCTTATAACGGAAGGGAATCCGCTCCATTCTACTACAGAACGTCTCTGGTTCGAAAGGAGGCTCCGAGGTGCATTTCAAAAGAATCAAGCATAAACCACTTCCAGCCAAGGTGGTTCTCTCTGACATGCTGATTCTTTTTACTTCTCCTCATCAACGCTTTCATCAATATAGGTTACACCTATTTTATTATATAAACGAGGAAATGTTAACGGATGAATTTTGCTAATCGAGACATTGCTGTTTCTTTTCCAAGCAAACGAATCGCCTCTGGAAGTTCTGGACCGTGCGTTTGCCCTGTTACCGCTACACGAATCGGCATAAATAAGTTTTTCCCTTTTTGTCCGGTTTCTTTTTGTACCGCTTTAATTGCCACTTTAATGTGGTCACTATCAAACGTTGCAAGCTGTTCAATTTGCTCGTAAAATGCTTTTAACACAAGCGGTACTTGCTCACCTGCTAAAACAGCCTTTGCTTCTTCATCATACTCGATTTCTTGTTTAAAGAACAACTCTGATAGCTCAACAATTTCAGCACCGTAGCTCATCTGCTCTTGATATAGTGCAATTAAATCACGAGCCCATTTTTTTTGTTCATCTGTCATTTGTTCTGGCAAACGACCAGCTCGAATTAAATGTGGAAGCGATAGTTCAACTAATCGGTCCAAATCAAGTTTTTTGATATATTGGTTGTTCATCCATGTTAACTTTTGCTTATCAAACATGGACGGGGATTTTGATAAACGAGAAACATCAAACATGCGAATAAGCTCTTCTTTTGTAAAAATCTCTTCTTCCCCTTCTGGCGACCAACCTAATAGCGCAAAAAAGTTAAACATCGCTTCTGGTAAATATCCAAGTTCTTTATATTGGGAAACGAATTGAATAATCGATTCATCACGCTTTGATAATTTTTTGCGATTTTCATTTACAATTAATGTTAAATGAGCGTATTTTGGCGGCTCCCAGCCAAAATATTCATACACCATTAACTGTTTCGGTGTGTTCGATAAATGCTCTTCACCGCGGAATACATGTGTAATTTTCATGAGATGATCATCAATGACAACAGCGAAGTTATACGTTGGGATACCATTCGCTTTGACGATCACCCAATCGCCAATATCTTTCGATTCGAACGATACACGACCGCGCACCATATCTTCAAATTCATACACTTTTCCTTCTGGCACTTTTAAACGAATCGTATATGGTTTCCCCTCTGCTTCAAGCTGTTCGACTTGCTCTGGCGTTAGGTGACGGCATTTGCCGCTATACTGTGGCGCTGCAATACCTGCCGCTTTCTGTGCTTCACGCTCTTGTTCTAGTTCCTCAGGTGTACAAAAACATTTATATGCATGTCCTTTTTCTAACAATTCGTTTGTATATTGGCGATATATGTGCAGACGCTCCGTTTGACGATAGGGACCATATCCTCCATCTTTGTCTACCGATTCATCATATTCAATACCGAGCCATTTTAAATTTTCAAGTTGTGACTGTTCGCCACCTTCTACATTCCGCTCAATATCTGTATCTTCAATGCGAACGATAAATTTTCCATGATGATGACGAGCAAACAAATAGTTAAATAATGCTGTGCGCGCACCACCAATATGTAAATGACCCGTCGGACTCGGCGCGTAGCGCACCCTTACTTCCTGTGACATGTCATGACCTCCATCTACCTAATTTCTGTACCTCATTGTACCGTAAACCGCATACAAAATCCATCATTCATTATTTTTTTGTAACAAAACAACAGCTTGTGCGGCAATTCCTTCTTCTCTCCCTGTAAAGCCAAGCTTTTCCGTCGTCGTCGCTTTTACATTAACTTGTGAAACATCTCCTTTTAACAACTCAGCAATTCGTTTTCGCATATTTGGAATATGTGGTGCCATTTTTGGTTTTTGAGCAATAATTGTGCAGTCAACATTCACAAGCGCATATCCATGTTGCTGCACAAGGTTCCATACGCGTTGCAGAAGGAGTGCAGAATCAGCATCTTTGTAAGCCTCATCTGTATCAGGAAAATGTTTCCCAATATCTCCTTCACCAATAGCTCCTAAACAAGCATCAGCAATCGCATGTAACAACACGTCCGCATCGGAATGCCCCAGCAATCCTTTCTCATACGGAATGTTGATTCCACCAATAATAAGTGGACGCCCTTCAGCAAACTGATGGACATCAAACCCTTGTCCAATTCGATACATCATCGATCCCCTCTCGCACGTAAAATCGCTTCCGCAAATAATAAATCTTCTTTTGTTGTAAGTTTAATGTTTGTATATTCGCCTTCTACAACAACGACGCGATGACCGATCCGCTCAACAAGACTTGCATCATCTGTTCCGATAAACTGTTCTTTTTTTGCACGCTCATGAGCGTCGAGAATTAACGGCATGGAAAAAGCTTGTGGCGTTTGTACAGCCCACAAGCTCGATCGATCGACCGTTTTTTCAATATGGCCATCGATCACCTGTTTCATCGTATCTTTGGCAGGAACAGCTAACACAGCTGCTCCTGTGTCTTTTGTCACTCGAACGAGTTCGTGAATTTTATTTATCGTTACAAACGGACGAGCACCATCATGAATGAGCACAATATGACCGTCATTCACCGCTTTTAATCCATTATAGACGCTTTGCTGCCTTTCTTCCCCTCCTAAAACGAGGGATTTCACTTTTTTTATTTCAAAACGATGAAGCATATGAACAAACTGCTCACGTTCTTGATTATTAATGACTAACACAATGCCTTGACAAAAATCATCTCGTTCGAATACACGTAACGTATGGATAATAACGGGTACGCCTCCAAGTTCGATAAATTGTTTATTGATTCCTGCATTCATTCGTTTTCCTTGGCCAGCTGCCGGTATAACGACGTGGTAATTCATTTTCCTATCTCCTAACAGCTTATAATGCTTTTTCAAGTAGCTTTAGTTTGGCAAAAATCATTCTTCCAGCTGACGTTTGTAACACGCTCGTTACAAGCACATCCACTCGTTTTCCGATATAATCCTTCCCATCTTCTACAACGATCATCGTTCCGTCATCTAAATAAGCAACACCTTGATTTTGTTCTTTTCCGTCTTTAATGACGTGAACATTCAATTCTTCACCTGGAAGAACAATCGGTTTTACTGCGTTCGCCAAGTCGTTAATATTTAATACGGGAACATTTTGTAGTTCACATACTTTATTTAAATTAAAGTCATTTGTGACAACAACACCTGATGTCAATTGAGCCAATTTGACGAGCTTGCTGTCGACTTCTTGAACTCCTTCAAAATCACCTTCGTATATTTCAACGTTAATGGCTAACTCTTTTTGGATACGGTTTAAAATATCAAGCCCTCTCCGTCCGCGATTTCTTTTTAACGCATCCGAAGAATCAGCAATATGCTGCAATTCTTCTAGGACAAAACGAGGAATGACAATCGTCCCTTCCAAAAAGCCCGTTTGACAAATATCCGCAATACGCCCGTCAATAATGACACTCGTATCTAAAATTTTCAGCGATTTCCCCTTTTTCTCTTCTTCCTCGCCACCTTTTTTCTTTCCGCTCCGATTTGGCAAAGAAAAGAGATTCATTAACTCATCACGTTTTTTAAATCCAACTTGAAATCCTAAATAGCCTAATAATAACGTAAGAAAAATGGGCAATATCGTATTAACAAGCGGAATTTGAATAGAGTTTAATGGAATGACGACTAAAAAGGCAACAATAAGCCCAAAAATTAAACCGAGACTCCCGAATAACAAGTCTGTTACGGGCGCTTTGACTAACGTTTCTTCCATCCAATGAATAAGTCCAACCACATGATCGACTAACCAGAACGTGAGAAGGAATACGATGATCGCACCGACTGGGGCCGCTACATATGGGCTATCGACATAAGGAAGATCGTTTAGATGCAATAGTTTTAACAAAGTAGGAAAGAAAATAATTCCTAGCATTCCCCCAGTAATTAAAAAAGATGCTTGCACAATTCGTTTTAACACGTTTTTTCACCTCCTCTATTACATTATAAACAGTTTCCAATGTTTGAAACCAATCTGAACATCATTTTTAATCATTTTTTAATGGTTTTGTTAAAATATTGGACCATTTTTCCCTTCTCCTAATGCGTAGTATAGCGCCTCTTCTACATTAACTACTCCGATAATTTCAACACCTTTTGGAATGTTCCAACCGCCGAGATTGCTTTTCGGAATAATGATGCGCTGAAAGCCAAGTTTAGCAGCTTCTTGCACGCGCTGTTCAATACGGGATACACGACGCACCTCACCTGTCAATCCGACTTCCCCAATAACGACATCCGTATGATTTGTTGGTTGATCACGAAAACTAGATGCAATGCTTACCGCAATCGCTAAGTCAATCGCAGGTTCATCTAACTTTATGCCACCAGCTACTTTTAAATAAGCATCTTGGTTTTGGAGAAGCAAACCAACTCTTTTTTCAAGCACAGCCATTAGTAAAGAAACGCGATTATGATCTATTCCTGTTGCCATTCGACGCGGCGTTCCGAAACTAGTTGGCGATACTAATGCTTGAATTTCCACTAATACCGGTCTCGTTCCTTCCATCGAAGCGACAACCGTTGACCCTGCTGCCCCTTTCGAACGCTCTTCTAAAAAAATTTCTGACGGGTTTTTAACTTCTGTAAGCCCCACTTCTTTCATTTCGAAAATACCGATTTCATTTGTGGAACCAAATCGATTTTTCACCGCTCGTAAAATGCGATACGTATGATGGCGCTCTCCTTCAAAATATAATACGGTGTCAACCATATGCTCTAAAATGCGCGGCCCTGCAAGCGCCCCTTCCTTCGTAACATGCCCAACAATAAAAATCGCAATACCTTTCGTTTTAGCTACTCGCATTAACTCTGCTGTACATTCACGAACTTGTGAAACACTCCCTGGTGCAGATGTAATTTCTGAGCGGTATATCGTTTGGATCGAATCAATAACGACAAACGCCGGCTTCATTTCATCAACCGTTTGGATAATATGTTCTAAATTTGTTTCAGATAAAACGTATAAATGTTCAGCTGTCACATGTAACCGCTCAGCGCGCAACTTCGTTTGTTTTACTGATTCCTCCCCCGAAATATATAAAACGGAGTGGGCATCGCTTGCGAGTTGAGCACAAATTTGTAACAACAACGTCGATTTCCCAATACCTGGATCCCCGCCAATTAAAACAAGGGAACCTCGAACAATTCCGCCCCCGAGCACGCGATTAAACTCTGTAAACTCCGTGTCGATTCTCGGTTCTTGTGTTGTTTCTACCGTCGTAATTGATACAGGTTTGGTTGCTATCCCTTCTGTATGCACAAATAACGCACGGTTATGTGGTTTTACTATTTCCGTTTCTTCGACCATTGTGTTCCATGAATGACAACCTGGACATTTTCCCATCCATTTCGCCGTTTCATATCCACAATGTTGACAAACGAATTTTGTTTTTCGTTTAACCATGACTCCATTCCTTTCATGATGAAAAACAAGGTATGCGTGTAAGCATACCTTGTTTTCATTATTTTACTGTCTCTTTCGTTAGCACAACAAACTGACCGTCTTTTACATCCATAACGACTTTCTGTCCGCTGCTAATCGTTCCTTTTAACAGTTCTTCAGATAAACGATCTTCAACATGTTTTTGAATCGCTCGACGCAATGGACGTGCACCGTATTCTAAGTCATAACCTTCTTCAGCTAATTTTTCAATCGCTGCATCTGTTAACTCTAAATCAATTTGTTGTTCTTGTAGACGCTTTTTCAATTGCTCAACCATTAATGAAACAATTTCCTTCAAATGTTTCTTTTCAAGGGAATGGAACACAATAATTTCGTCAATTCGGTTTAAAAATTCCGGACGAAACGCCTTTTTCAACTCGTCCATCACTTTCCCTTTCATATCTTTATACTGTTGGCTCTCATCTTGTACATTAAATCCAACGTATTTATTTCTCTTCAAGGCGTCAGCACCAACGTTTGATGTCATAATAATGATCGTATTGCGGAAATCAACAGTGCGTCCTTTCGAATCAGTTAAACGTCCATCCTCTAGCACTTGTAATAAAATGTTAAATACATCTGGATGCGCTTTTTCAATCTCATCTAATAAGATGACAGAATACGGTTTGCGACGAACTTTTTCCGTTAATTGTCCCCCTTCTTCATAGCCGACGTATCCTGGAGGTGAACCGACAAGACGTGATGTCGAATGTTTCTCCATATATTCAGACATATCGATACGAATCATCGCATCTTCATCGCCAAACATCGCTTCAGCAAGCGCTCGCGCTAACTCTGTTTTTCCTACACCCGTCGGTCCGAGGAAAATAAACGAGCCAATTGGACGCTTTGGATCTTTTAATCCTGCACGAGCACGACGAACCGCTTTAGCAACAGCTTTTACTGCCTCTTCTTGCCCGATGACGCGAGAATGTAAAATTTCTTCTAACTTTAATAATCGTTCTGTTTCTGTTTGAGCTAATTTAGATACCGGAATTCCCGTCCAACTTGATACAACAGCTGCAATATCTTCTACAGTCACTTCAGAGTTTTCTTGACCTTGTTTCTCTTTCCATGCCCGCTTTGTTTCTTCAAGTTGTTCGCGCAATTTTTGTTCTGCATCTCGTAATGATGCTGCTTTTTCAAACTCTTGACTTTGCACAGCTGCATCTTTTTCTTTGCGAATTTCCTCAAGTTTTTGTTCAAGCTCTTTTAAATTTGGTGGTGTCGTAAACGAACGTAAGCGTACTTTCGAGCAAGCTTCGTCAATTAAATCAATTGCTTTATCTGGTAAAAATCGATCCGAAATATAGCGGTCTGAAAGCTTTACTGCCTGCTCAATCGCCTCATCTGAAATAGAAACGCGATGATGAGCTTCGTAACGATCTCGCAAGCCTTTTAAAATTTGAATCGATTCCTCAACCGTTGGTTCCCCAACGTGAATTGGTTGGAAACGTCTTTCTAATGCGGCGTCTTTTTCAATATATTTTCGGTATTCATCTAATGTTGTTGCCCCGATGCATTGTAATTCTCCACGCGCAAGGGACGGTTTTAAAATATTTGATGCATCAATAGCCCCTTCCGCACCGCCTGCTCCGATGAGCGTATGCAATTCGTCAATAAACAAAATGATGTTGCCAGCCTGGCGAATTTCATCCATCACTTTTTTCAAACGATCTTCAAATTCACCACGATATTTTGTACCTGCAACGACTGTTCCCATATCAAGCGTCATGACGCGCTTATCGCGAAGCGTCTCTGGTACTTCGTTATTGACAATTTGTTGAGCTAGTCCTTCAGCAATAGCCGTTTTCCCTACACCTGGCTCTCCGATTAAAACAGGGTTATTTTTCGTTCTGCGGCTTAACACCTCAATAACACGTTGAATTTCTTTACTTCTTCCAATGACAGGATCTAAACCGCCTTCACGTGCGATCGCTGTTAAATCACGGGCTAAACTGTCTAACGTTGGCGTATTCGCATGCGTGGTTCCCCCATGATGTCCTGAGGCAGACTCATTGCTTCCTAATAATTGAAGTACTTGCTGACGAGCTTTATTTAAGCTTACCCCTAAATTATTTAGAACGCGAGCAGCTACGCCTTCTCCTTCTCGAATAAGACCGAGCAAAATGTGTTCTGTCCCAACGTAAGAATGTCCAAGCTTCCTAGCTTCATCCATTGACAATTCAATTACTTTCTTGGCACGAGGTGTGTAATGAATTGTTTGTCCAACCTCATTTCCGCGTCCAATGAGCGATTCTACTTCTTTTTGAATTTTATCTGGTCCTAGTCCGAGTGCCATAAGAGCTTTTGCTGCAATTCCTTCCCCTTCCCGAATAAGACCAAGTAAAATGTGCTCTGTCCCAATATTATTATGTCCTAATCGAACAGCTTCTTCTTGCGCTAATGCTAACACCTTTTGTGCTCGTTCTGTAAAACGTCCGAACATCATTTCCATCAACCTCCTTTAATTCACTTCCATTGGTATAATCGTTCACGAATGAGCGACGCACGACGAACATCCCGTTCCTGCGGGCGTAATGCACCACCAGCATATTTTTGTAAAAAGCCGGGCTGCGTCAAAATCATCAGCTCTGTTAAAATTGTTTTTGGTACGTTCGTAATATATCCGAGATCAATGCCTAACCGTACATCAGATAAACATTGGGCCGCTTCTTTTGAACCGATGATTCGACTGTTTGTTAACACACCGTAAGAACGATATACCCTATCTTCTAATTGTATGTTAGAAGTTTTGACTAATGCCTCACGTGCCATTCGTTCTTGTTCAATTAATTGACGAACAACTCCTGTTAAATCTTCAACAATATCCTCTTCACTTTTTCCTAATGTAATTTGATTTGAAATTTGAAAAATGTTTCCTAACGCTTCGCTGCCTTCTCCATACGTGCCACGAACAACTAAACCGAGCTGATTAATTGCAGGAATAATTTGATTCATTTGCTGCGTTAACACAAGACCTGGCAAATGCATCATAACAGACGCACGTAGTCCTGTTCCGACATTTGTAGGACAGCTCGTCAAATAACCGTACTTTTCATCAAAAGCATAGTCAATGTGTTGTTCAATCCAGTCGTCTAAAGCGTTAGCCATTTTTAACGCTTCTTTTAATTGAAAACCTGCAAACAAACATTGGATACGAATATGATCTTCCTCATTGATCATAATGCTTGCTTCTTCTTGTTCCGATAATAAACATGCACCAAATGTACAATCTTCAGCTAAATGAGGACTAATCAAATGTTTTTCGACTAACACACGCTTTTCAATGGCTTGCAATTCATTCATTTTCAATAAAACAAAAGGACCAAGATCACCGAATTGCTTTTGCGAAAACAACTGTTCAAACAATTGAACAATTTGTATGGCCTCTTCATTTGTAAATACGGTCGGAAATGAATATCGTTTCATATTTCTCGCCAAACGAATACGGCTACTTAACACAATATCAGAATCTGGTCCCTCTTCGTTCATCCATGGACTGAGAGCGCGTTGGAAAAACAAATGTTCATTCATATAATGAAGCGCCCCCTTCCGTATTTAATTTTGCTTCGAGTTCTCGAATTTGGTCACGCACTTCAGCAGCTTTCTCGAATTGTTCTTTAGCAATAAGCTCCTGTAACATTTGTTTCAACTGCCCGATTTGCTTACGGACGTACAACGTACCTCCTACTCGCTTCGGAATTTTTCCCTCATGTGCTACATGTCCTCCATGTAACTTTCGAAAAATAGGTGGTAAATGGCTGCGAAACGTTTCATAACAATTCGCACAACCAAAACGACCGACTTTAACAAACTGGGCGTATGTCATTTTACAACGCTCGCATTGTAATACATGTTCATTGTGAAAAGATGGAGCTTTTTGTTCTTTTAGCGATGCATCCATATTTAATAGTCCGGCAATTAAATTGTTGATTGAAAAAGCTCCTTGATGTGGGAACATAAACATTTCGCCTTTTTCGTGAGCGCATTGCTCACAAAGATGAATTTCTGTTTTCTCCCCATTAACAATTTTAGTAAAATGGAGCGTTGCTGGTCGTTGATTACACTCTTGACATATCAAAGCATTCACCCTCTCTACATATACTTTAACGATGTCAGCATCGCTTTTAATATGCGCGCACGCAGCTCGTCACGATGAGGAAGATCAAGAGATAAAACCGTGCGATCAATAATGCTTAACATCATATTCGCTTCTCGTTTTGAAATTACCTTTTCATCTAATAAGCGTTGAATAATATGTTCTCCATTTGTTTGGCTAATTCGGTCTTGAACAAGCGACAATAAATGATCAATAAGCTGAGAGGCACTTTGAGTCTTCACTTTCATTATGCGGATATAACCACCGCCGCCTCGCTTACTCTCAACAATGTACCCTCTTTCTAATGTAAACCGTGTATTAATGACATAGTTAATTTGCGAAGGAACGCACTGAAACTTATCTGCAATTTCGCTACGTTTAATCTCAACGATATCTTTTCCGCTCATATTTAATACTTGCTTTAAATATTGCTCAATGACATCAGAGATATTCCTCACATAATCCCTCCTCTGCCAGTTGACTTTGACTATATTTGACTTTAATTTTAATATATACGGAATTCTGCAAAAATGCAAGAATCCCTTCTTTTCTTCTTATTATATTTTACCCACTACCTTCGATCAATAAAAATCGAGTAGGAGGAGGTGATTAACCTCCGTCCTCTCACACCACCGTACGTACGGT
>NZ_PEDM01000017.1 GCF_002742685.1 Anoxybacillus flavithermus | reverse complement strand
GATGCCCTATTTGTGTTGGGCTTTTTTATACACTAGCACTGGGGTGAATAGTTACTAATGAACAAGATATGGCGAGTGAAGCGATTGCGCGCGCAACGGAAAATGGAATCGTCGTATCCGTCTCAGCAGGAAACTCAGGTCATTTCGCTTACGGATTTGGCAATCCACTCGCTGAGAATCCTGATATCGGGACTGTTGGAGCCCCAGGTCTAGCAGCAAATGCCCTTCAAGTTGCGGCAACAGGGAATGAAAGATATTTATATGAAACATTTGTGAATGTTGGAAGTTATAGGTTTGTAGGTTATGGAGCAGATAACTGGGTGGAAGCGTTTGGCGATGATCCAGTTGAGTTAGTTTCCCTTGGTGGTGCGTATGGCTTTGTTGAAGATTATGATGGCATAGATGTAAAGGGAAAAGTTGTTCTTGTTCAACGTGGGAAGATTTCATTTTATGAAAAAACAATGAATGCTAAGGAAGCTGGAGCGATTGGTATTATTGTTTACAATAACGGAAACCCGAACTTTTACAAAGATCAAGGTGGATGGGATCTCATTCCATTTATGAAAATCCAAACTGAAGATGGACAAGCATTAGAGGAGCTGATTGCTGATGCTGGTGGTTCGCTTCAAGTCAACTTTGCAGTCAAAGATCAAACCGAAGATCCAGAAATGGGACGAATGACAGACTTTACGTCATGGGGAACGACACCAAGTTTACAGTTGAAGCCAGAAATTTCTGCTCCAGGTGGAAATATTTATTCGACATTGCAAGACAATAAATATGGATATATGAGCGGAACATCGATGGCAGCGCCACATGTAGCAGGCGGTGCAGCGCTTGTTATGCAACATTTAAAAGAACAATTCCCGAATATGGGAACGAAAGAGCGCGCAAAATTAGCAAAAATTTTACTAATGAATACAGCGAATGTAATTACGGATCAAGAAGGTTATCCATTCTCGCCACGTCGCCAAGGTGCTGGAATGATGCAAACGTATGCAGCGGTTACAACGCCGGTATACGTCGTCAATACAACGACTGGTGAGGCGAAAGTCGAACTTGGTGATTTTACAGAGAAGTCAATTAAAATGACATTTACGGCATATAACATGTCAAACGAAGATGTCACATATGACGTGAAAGCGAATGCGTTAACCGATCTTGTAGAAGGGAATCATAACGCTTTAGCAGCACGTCATATAGAGGGAGCGGTCATTTCAACAGAGTCTAATCAAATTACAGTTCCAGCAAATGGGAGCAAAACGTTTTCTATTAAAATTGATTTATCAAACGCGAAAATCCCAACAACTAATGGGGAGGAAGAACTTCACGAAAATATTTTTGTTGAAGGGTTTGTGCAATTGAAAAATGGAACAAAACCAGATTTAACGATCCCATATGTTGGTTTTTACGGCCATTGGGATGAACCGAATATTTTTGATGGTATTGCCGATCTTGGGGAAGCATCGTTTTACGGCTGGTCAACGATGATGGATGAAACGACATCGTTTTTAATGCCGAATGAGGAAGGAAAGTATGCATTTTCTCCAAACGGCGACGGCTTTATGGATCAAATTCAGCCACTGCCAACATTTTTACGCAATGCAAAAGAAGTGCAATACAACATTTTAAAAGATGGGAAACAACTTCGCCGTATTAAATCTGAAAACAACGTACGGAAAAATTTCTTTGATGCCGGAAGTGAGCCGCCATTCTCTTACATGGACGGTCGTCTATGGGATGGAACAACAAAATTCCGATTTGTTCCAGATGGAGAATATGCGTATGAACTAAAAGCAGTCATCGACTATCCGAATGCACGTTGGCAGTCGAAGAAAATTCCAGTTCTCGTTGATACGGTAGCACCGACTTTATCAGTTAACTATGATGAAGAAACAAATACGGTTTCATGGGAAGCTATTGAAAATGGTGCTGGTATTGCTGGTTACGATGTATTCGTAAACGGAGAATCGATTACAGGCGAAACATTGTTATCAAAAGAGGAAACGAGTGTAGAACTTCCACAAGTTTACACAAACGCGGAGGTAACGGTAGCTGCGATTGACTATGCTGGAAACGTCAATTTTGCTTCAACGGTCGTAGCGGATGAAGAAGCGCCAATCATTTCACTATTCTCGCCGAAACCACTTAGCGCGTATGGTTCAAGAGATGTACATGTTTTTGGTGCAATTAGTGATGTGTCAAATGTTGAAGTGACTGTGAATGGAAAGAAAGTGACGGTAATTAATGACCAAATGATCGGCAAATATTTCTCTACGGTTGTGTCATTTGAAAGTGACGGTGTGAAAGACATCCAAGTAACAGCAACCGATGAAAAAGGTCAATCGATTACGATTAACCGTACGGTGTTTGTTGACTCAACTCCAGGGGAAATCGAATTTGTAGAACGTGTGCCGAAGTATGTCACACATGATGTGGACAAGTTTAACTTGCAAGTGAAATTAAAAGATAATTACCGCCATATGCAATTTTATGTCGACGACGATTTTGCTTATGGGGTAGATTTTGAAAGCCCGTTTGTTATGAAAGATTATGAACATACGTATACGCAAGAGTTGCAGCTTGAGGAAGGGCTCAACACATTTGTGCTTACATTAAAAGATCTCGGTGGCCATGTGACACAAAAAGTTGTATCGATTTATCGTCTAGCAGAAGGAGAACATCCGCCAAAAATAGAGATTACAGACACATACGTACAACCAAACCAATTTGTTAGCACAAACCGCCCAGCATGGTTAAGCGCGTATGCAAACGAAGAAGTGACGTGGAAAGTAAAAGTGAAAAATCCAATCGGTGAGGAGCAACAACTTCCAGAACGAGTTGGGCAACAGTACTTTTACTCTTATCGAGTGGCACAAGATGCGATGAACGGCACATATACTGTGACGTTTGAGGCATACGATGCAGAAGGTAAGCTCGTTGATTCGAAAGTTAATACATTCGTTGTATACAACTATGAAACGCTAATTGAAGCGGTAAAAGTGTTAAATGAAAACGGTGAGGAGCAAGCATTATTTAATCAAACGGGTTCTGCTTATGTGATGGCACGTGTTCAAAACTTAGAATCTGCACCAGTCAAACCGCTTGTTATTTTACAAGTGCTTGATGCAAATCGCCGAGTCGTTGGACGTGCTTTCCTAACGATCGATCAACTTGATCCACAGCGAACAAACGGTCTTGGTATGCAATTGCCACTTGCATCTCTTGCGAAAGGCACGTATACAGTAGAAGCATTTGTTTGGTCAGGATGGGATCAAAAAGCAATCGCTGAAGCGAACAAAGATCAAGTTCGATTCCAAGTAGAATAAAGGAGGGGGCTTCCCCTCCTTACTAAAAGAGGAGGAATGACGCAGTGAGGAAAGCGTTATATACGCTACTAGCCATGTTGCTTATTTTTTCATCTTTTGCTCCTTCTATTGCGGTATATGCGCAAGAGGAGAAGAAAACGATTCAAATTGAACTGCCCGAAGGATATAAAGCAGTATGGAAAGCAGATGGTTGGTTAGTCGGTTATAAAGAAGGAGATACTTATTATTCTTCTTGGGAATGGCTGGATGGTGAGCGTGACCAAGCCAATTTAGTTATTCCTGTTGACAAACTAAAACCAGATTTAACGTATGAACTAAGTTTCTCTATCGATATGAAAAATGAACAAAATGAATATGCTGTATATGCGGATACAAGAAAACTGACATACGAACAACTAAAAGCATTGCTTGATGGTGAGACATTGTCTTTACCTACGGATCTCGTGCCGATTCAAGTGACAGGGGAAGGCTCCCCAATTACCAAAGAAGCTTCGGCGGAGTATTACTTATCGACGAAGCATGGTGATTTTGCAGTTTATGCATATGACGCTAAAAGAAAAGTATTCGTTCGCCCACAAAAGATGACTGTGAGTTATCGAGGATTTGATGACGAGAATAACGGTTATGTAGTTTACAAACAATTCGAAGTAAATGGAGAACATCGTGTATTGTCATTTGAGGATGCGTTTCATAACGTTTCAGAGATTGAAATAGAGGGTGATAAAAAATTAGATTCGTTTGTGTTTATGCGTGAAAAACAATCTAGTGCTGTATACGTTGATTCGAATGGAGAAGCTATTTCTCATGTGTATGTGACATCTGATCAATACAAGCATGCTGTTTTTAATGTAGTTGATAATGAGGGATATGTATATGAACTGTTACCTATTGATCTTGATTTTACAACATCTCGTACGTTATCGGTTGCCGGTCAACCTGTATTAGAAAGTACAGATGTATCTTACTGGAAAGATAGTTCGAACGGTACGTCTATTTCCTTAAAAACTGATATGCGTCAAGGTGACTTTAAGTTAAGAAGCATTCAACAGAAAACGAATGGCGTGTATAAGAATATTGAGCCATCGATTCGTATTGTCAATGAACAATGGCAAGAAATCGAGTTTGAGAAGAAGTATGTTGTGGTCGATTATGCCCATATCCGAGTACCTAACTTACCAAATGGTACATATGTAGCATATTACGATCTCCAACTTCCAGATGGAGAAAATATATACTGGAAAAAGCAGTTTACGGTATCAGATGGAACGACACAACCTGTTCCAGAAAAAGAAGTTCATATTCAAACAGACCAAGCTATTTACTCGCCAAATAGTGAAGTAAAGTTGAACGGTTACGTACGTAAAAAAGGTCAAGCTGGTTACGGGATGAAGCCGACGTTAAAAGTCACATCTCCAACAAATGACGTTGTATATACGTATCAATGGAACGATGCAGATATTCAAACAGATGGTTCGATCACCACATCGTTTACACTAAATCAAGCAGTTACGGGTGTATATCAAGTTGAATTAGTGACAGGAACAGGTGAAAGAGCATATACGTCGTTTACTGTTTCTGAAAATGCAGCACCAGTCATCGTTTCGCCACAAGATGGCTCGTTTGTTCGTGGGGATAATAATAAAATTTACATTCATGGATATGCAAAGGCGAATATCGATTTAACGGTACAAGCAAAACAAGGAGAAGAAGTAATTACATCTGTAAAAACAAAATCAGATGCTACAGGACGTTTCTCGGTTGAGTTGGAACTAGCGGACGGAACATATTCATTAGTTCTGTCAGATGGTGAACAATCATCTAAACCTGTAACGATTACAGTCGATACGACACCGCCAGCAAAGCCTGAAGTGACAATCAAAGAAGAAAATAACGAACTCGTTGTAAGTTGGAATGAAGATAAAGACGTTGCTTACTATAATGTCTTGCTTCAAGTGAATGGTGGGGAGTGGCAAACACTTCAGTCTGGCTTGAATAGTCAACAGTATCGTTATTCACCTCTGTTGCCAAATACGACATATCGTTTTAAAGTTGTTGCCGTCGACCAAATAGGGAATAGTAGCGAAGCGGTCGCTGAATGGAAAACGGAAGAATTTGCAGCAACGACATTGAAAGTTCATACGGAACAAGGTTACTTAAAATTAGATGCAAACATCGACATTGAATTATATGGCTCATATAAAGAAGGTTACAAAGCAACAGCGGTTATATATTATGACGGGGAACAAAAAGAAATTGATTTAACGTACGATACGGAGCGTAAAGCATACATTGGGGCGTTCCCAATTGAACAAGGCATGAAGTTTGTTGATAAAGTTGTGGCGTTTATTACAGATGGAAAAGGACAAAAAACGAACGAACTAACAGAAAAAGTTGGAAAGTATGTAGGTGCAACAGTTGAAGGAACAGTACGTGCCAATGGCGAATTGCTAACAAAAGGAAAAGTACAAATTGGTGCATATACAACATCTATTCAGTCCGACGGTACGTTTAAGCTCGAAGGGTTGCCAGAAGGGTTTTACAGTATCGATATTCACGAAGGAAAAGAATGGAATTATGCTGTTTCAACGATTCAATTGCAGTACGGACAAAAAGAGCAAGTAACCATTCATTTACCACAAGAAGTGCGCATTCATTTTGTTGATCAAAATGGGCAGGCAGTAACTGACCGTTTATACGTAGAGATGTACAACGATCGTGCATGGTTTAGTGGATATATTAATCAAAAAGGGCAGTTCGTTTCTTGGGATGATCGTGCATTAAAACGTGTACCAGCTGGAGAGTACAAATTGATCGTGTACGGAAACGGTTTATATGAAACGTTGAAAACAAAAGTTACGATTGATCCAAAGCACAATTATGTAAAAGACCCAATTGAATTCACATTAAACAAAAAAGACATCGAAGTCGTTGATGTCAAGCTAACGTTTAAAGATAAACATGGAAATGTCATTACAGAACCAAATGCATATTTTTATTTATACCAATATGACGTATATCGCACATCGAATTACGAGCTTGGTTTTTACCATTCAACATACCCAGTTGAATATAACGAAGATGGAAGTGTAACAATTCCAAATGTCGTTGTTGCAGATGGTTATTTACTATATACAAGTGTACCTGGGTATATTGCGAAAGAACAAAAAGTAGATATTACAAAAGATCAGCATGATATGACAATTACGCTGGATAGAGCGCTTACAGTAACAGGAAAAATTGCTGATTACGACAAAATGACAAATGTGTGGATGTATGCATATACGGATAGCAGTTATGGTTACGTGTCGTTTGCAGAGGATGGTACATTTACAATTAAAGGACTCAGTGCAAATGAAAAAATCACATATGTCGTCTCAGCAACCGATTATGTCGAAAAGAGAGAGACTGTTGCTGGAGCAAGTGAAGGTGATACGCTTGATCTTGGTACAATTACGTTAGAGAAAGCAAAGTACATTGATGGACGTGTGTATGAAGGAAGTAAGCCACTCAAACATGTGTACGTATATGTATACGATAAAGATGGACAATATGCGGGTTGGGCGCGTACCGATAAAGATGGCTATTTTAAAGTTCGCGGCTTACAACCAGGTACGTACAAACTTGAAGCATGGTATAACGGAAAGACGATTAAACAAGAAGTTGATGTCCAACAGTCACAAACCGTCACGCTTACATTTACAAAAGGAACAGGAAGCTTTGTTGGTGAAGGAAATCGCTTCGTTGCGTCTGCTGACACGATCGTACCAGGCAAAACAATTGATTATAAGTTAACGTATCGAAATAACGGTACTGCAGATGAAGAGAACGTTCCTGTCACGCTTACTTTGCCGAATCATGTGGAGCTTGTCAGCAACTCACTCGTTGTAAACGGACAGCAAGCGACGTTAACGGACGGGAAAGTGACTATTCCTAAAGTAAAAGCTGGTGAATCAGGATCTATTACTTTCCAAGTAAAAGTGAAAGATAATGCGGATGACTTTGTACGTGTTGTTGCGAAGGTTGGAAATGGAGACGAATTATCAGCAACGACAAACGTATTGTTCGTCACTATGCAAGCACCAGCACAAACATCTGAGAAGCAAATAAAAGTATACGGAAAAGCAAAACCGAATGCTGTTGTTGAAGTATATGCAGATGGGAAAAAGTTAACAGAAACAAAAGTAGAAGGTCGTTGGTGGTTTGCGACAGTAACGTTACCTGTAACAAAAGAAAAAGAGTCCTTCCAGCTGTACGCTGTTGTAAAAGAGAACGGACAGCAGCACATGTCTGACGTCTCAACTGTTCAATACGATGCATCTGTTCCAAAAGTGGAAAAGGCAGAAGTATTTGCGGGATGGAATGGCACTGTATCGCTCAATCCTTACACCGGTGTGGCTTCATTTGCCGTTGTTGAGAAAACACCGCTCGACACGAAAATTGTATTTAGTGACGAAGTCGATGAGGCGTGGATTGAGTTTTTAGGTGAGCAGTACAAAATGGAAAAAGAAAGTGATGGAAAAACATTCACATTTGACGGTTCAAAACTCGGCGCTTGGAGCTCGTACGGTGAACAAATGTTACAGCTCATTTTCAAAGCGAAAGGACAAGAAATTCGTCTTCCACTGATGCAAATTATTGTGCTTATTGACCCATCAGGTTATGTGTTTGAAGGTAGCATGGAGAACCGTTTAGAAGGTGTAACAGCGGAAGTACAACAGCTACAAGGCGATGAATGGGTTAAATGGAATGCGGAATTTTACGGTCAAGTCAACCCGCAAGTGACAGATGAGAATGGTCGATACGGTTGGGATGTCATTAGTGGCAAATGGCGTGTTGTATTCTCAAAAGAAGGTTATGAGACATATATATCACGTATTGTAGACGTTCCGCCAGCAGAAACACAATTGAATGTGCCACTTGTCCGTCAAAGTAATCCGCGCGTAGAAGTAGCAACGCCTGCAACAAATGCGGAAAACGTAGATACGAATGCAAACATACAAGTTACATTCGATCGATTAATGGACAAATCGTCGATCGAACAAGGTGTAAGTGTGTATGAAGTGAAAAACGGACAAAAGACGAAAGTATCGGGTACGTTCACGTATGAGCGCATGTTTAACGGCTATAAGTCTGATGAAAGTAAAAAAGATCATAGTTTACTAGATGGTAAGGGTGAAAGTGGTTGGTTTATTGAAGATGAAACGAAAAAACTTGTCCAATCGTTCACATTTAAGCCAAATACATCGTTCAAATATGGTACGACATATGAAGTAGTCATAGACTCGCACGTAAAAGACTACGCCGGCAAGGCAATGACGAATTATACGTACACCTTTACAACAAAGCAACAGCCAGCAAGTTCAACACCAACGCCAGGAGGATCATCAGGTTCTGGTTCGGGAGGAGCAACAAACCCAACACCAACTCCGTCAACAGGTGTTGGCAAAGAAGTGATTGTAAATGGTGAAAAGACGGTCGAATTATCTACAGAGCGTGTGTTAGAAATGGCGAAAAACGTCGCTACAGTAAACATTGCGGTTGAGCGTAAACAAGGCGAACAAAACGTTCATACGCTTAGCGTACAATTGCCAAAACAGTTAGCTGAGGCATTATTGGCTAACGGAAAGTCGATGTCGGTTGAGATGGACGGGGTCAACATTGCTTTATCTAAAGAAGTGTTGAAATCATTTACGAAAGCTGACGTCAAACTATCTGTGAACGTCAAAGAGATGAAACAAGAGACAGAAGGCAAAGTGCTTGCCCCTGTATACGAATTGTCTGCGAAAACAGTTGATGGTCAACATGTAGTAAGTGAAAAGCCTGTCACCGTTGCATTTCACGTGACTTCTACACCTGTAGATGCTCGCAAAGCAGCAGTGTATCGCTTCAATGGTCAGTCTTATGAATACGTTGGCGGTGTGTATAGTCAGTCGAAAAAACAATTTGTCGTTTCACTCGATGCGTTCGGCACGTTTGTGGTTGTAGAACAAAATAAAACATTTAACGATGTAACGAGCCGATTAGCTTGGGCGAAAGAAGAAATTGAAGTACTTGCATCACGTACCATCATTCAAGGGATGACAAAAGATCGGTTTGCACCGAACGAATCGATTACACGGGCTCAATTTGCTGTATTGCTTGCACGAGCATTGAAGTTACCTGTTTCTTCATACAGCGGTGTATTTGTAGATGTGCCAGCAACACTTTCTTGGGCAGCACCATACATTGAAGCTGCATATCGCGCAGGAATCGTTCAAGGAAGTAACGATCTCTTTAAACCGGATGCTGCGATTACTCGTGAACAAATGGCAACGATGCTTGTACGTGCTCTGGCGTACAAAAATGAAAATATAAAAGGCAATGAGTCGATCACGTTTGCGGATGAATTAGAAATTGCGCCGTATGCCCGCGAACATGTGCGCTTAGCTGCTTCATTGCAGTTAATTCGTGGTACGGTTGTTAATGGTAAACTAGTATTTAAGCCAAAAGCGAATGCTACGCGTGCAGAATCAGCTGTTATGTTGTATCGCTTACTTCAACAACTAGGGGAATTTTAATGAATAAAGAATGGCTTCTGTCAAATAGACAGCAAGCCATTCTTCTATACTATACTTTGGGAGGATGACAGATGAAAAAAGGAATAGCAACTTTATTATGTTTGTTGCTGATCTTCTCTTCTTTTCCTGCATGGGCAGCCGGGGTTACTGTATCAACAGATAAACCTTCTTATGTGCGGGGAGAAAAGGTGAATATCTTTGGAAATGTACAAGGAAGAGGGACAAAGCCGACATTAACTGTGCGAGGTCCTAATCAATCGGTTGAATACACATATCAGTGGAATGATAGTGAAATTAGTACTGATGGTGCTGTACAGACGTTTTTTACATTAAGAGATAATGCAGCGTATGGTACATATACCGTCACTTTAAAAGCAAGTAGCGGAGAAGCGACAACAACATTTGTCGTGGAAGAACCAAAAAAAGAAAAAGTAATTGAATTGACTGCACAATTAAACGCTCCTTCTTATGTGGAAGGAGACACAGTTACTGTTTCAGGCATAGTAAAAGAAGATGGAAAAGCGCTAAGTACAAGTGTGCAAGTGACATGGATGAAAAACGGAACAACGTTAAGACAAGAAAGTGTTTTTTCAAATAATAATGGACAATACACTCATACATTTCGTGTCATTGAAACCGGTTCTTATATTGTTAAAGTGGAGGCTCTAGGAAAAACAGTCGAAAAAAGCTTTACTGTTTCCGCAGCCCCAACACCGACGCCTAGTCCGGCGCCGTCACCAAGCCCAAATCCAATGCCAACACCGACGCCAAAACCGTCACCTCAACCCACTCCATCAAAAGGAGAGAATGTGGATGAGGCGGTACGTCAGCAGTTGCAGTCATCGGTGTCAACTGTGACGGTTCAAGTAGAGAAGCAAGCAATTGTTTCTGCAGCAATAGTCGGTGAAATCGTAAAAGCGAATAAACCGTTAGCTGTTCAAACAAGTGGTGCAACAGTAGCGATTTTACCGGCTACGTTACAGTCGTTTGACGCCCGCTCAAGTGTAACGGTTACAGTTATTCCTGTGCAAAAAAGCGAAGCGTACCGAGCATACGACTTCTCTATTCAAGTAGATGGAAAAAAATATGATCGTTTATTTCAGCAGCCAATTGAAATTCGCATGAATGTTGGTAAACAAGTAAAAAATGTTGACTATACAGCAGCGTATTATTGGAATGAAGAGACAAAGCAGTGGGAGTATGTTGGTGGGACATTGAAAGGAGAAGAATGGATTGCTTCCGTATCTCATTTCTCCACATATGCAGTCATCGAGCAATTTAAAACGTTTGCTGATGTGAAAACGCATTGGGCGAAAACGTATATTGAATCATTAACATCGCGTATGGTTCTTAAGGGAATGAAAGAAAATGAATTTGTTCCGAACGGAAATGTAACGCGTGCGGAATTTGCTGTATTATTGGCAAGGGCGTTGCATTTGCCAAAGACGACATATAAAGGAACATTTACGGATGTAAACGAAAAGTTGAGATGGGCTGTTACTGAAATTGAGGCAGCCAGTGCAGCTGGCATTATTCAAGGAAATGGGGGACGCTTTGACCCACACGCTCCTATTACGCGTGAGCAAATGGCAACGATGATTGTACGTGCGATTCAATACAAAAATGAACAAGTGTTAGAAAGAGCAAAAGAAAGAAATGTGTCATTTACGGATGCTTCCACAATCGCGCCGTACGCCCGTGAAGATGTGCAGTTGGCTGCGAAACTACAAATTATTGATGGGAAAATGCAGAATGGTCAACGGGTTTTCGAGCCAAAAGGGAAGGCAACGCGCGCACAAGCAGCAAAAATGTTGTATGAAATGCTTCGATTGCTGAACGAATAAAAGGATGTCCATCGCGGACATCCTTTTATTTTCTCACCGTCGAAACTTCAACCCCAAGTGGCAGTGCAGCTCCGCCTGCATGCATAAATTCAAGCGAGATCATGTCTTGATTTGAAAAGACGATATAGTCGACAGATGCAGATTGTGTAAATGGCCGAAGCGGCGGGATGACATAGACGACACCGTTTACTTTTACAGCCCCACAATATGACCCGCCGCGGGCGCTAAAACGGAGGCGAACCGTTTGTATTTCCCCCGTTTCATTTTGAATCGGAAGCGATAGACGGTACGTTAAGCCGTAATGACCGGGATTGTGCACCGTTTCGGTCGGGTCGCTTAATGCATTGGCAACGGAAAGAAGATGATCTGTTTTTCCGTTTGATATGCTGTAGGCGACTGGTTCGTTATCGATCGTATATGTCGGCAACGTGGCTTCTAACGTTGTTCCTTTCCACACGCCGCGCGGATGAGTCGCATAAGAATCAAGTGGTGCGAGCGTAGGAGAAATCGTTGAGAAATTCGCTGACGAGCTTGTGACGACTGTGCGAATGCGATAGTTTCCTGTACCGTTTTCTTGCTGAATGGTGAAGTCATATAAAAATCCGAGCAGTTGGTTGTTTGACACATCAAACGCTTGAATGACTGCGCTCGTTCCTGCTTTCACTTTCACCGTTGGTGCGGTTGTGAGCGCTTGTCGTAGCACCGTTTCAGCCAGTGGTAAACCGACATCGTAATGTCCCCAACTGTTTGGACTTGTTCGGGATGTTCCTTTTATATTCGTGACAATGATGTCGTTAGAAGAACGATTGTCAACAATAATGGCGACAGTGGCGCGAGTGCCTAAGTTGTTGACGTGCCAGCCAAATACGCGATGGTCCATCGTTCCTTGTTGTCCTTGCACGTGATCAAGTGCTAACGTCGCTTGCTGATTTGGCACAGAAACAGGTGTTAACACTTCTGGGTTGTCGCTTATTAATAGACGACGGTCATCAGCCATTTTTGGTGTTGTCACGTGCTGTGGGACAGCAATTGAAGTTTCGGCGATTGGCAGTAACGGACTGCGAAACGTCGTTCGAGGAATCGAGAAAAATAAATCGTTATTTCCGTTTCGAGTCATTTGTGCGCCAAAAACAGTCATGACCCATGAAGCAGATACGTACCATTCATCGTTTAGTCGAATTGGTGCAAGCGGTGCGACAATCTGATGATCATCAACTACTAATTCTTTTTTTCCTTCTGTAATTGTCATTTGTCCGCGAGATAAGCGAACGAGCATCGTTTCCTCTGTTTCAATCCAATCAACATTTACATCGATCGCTGTTAACAATTTTTTTAACGGAACATATGTATATACCCCATCCGTCATGGTGTTGTTTGTAACTTTCGTTTGGTTCACGTACACTGCCCCAGCACTTGTCTGGAGAACTGACCAAAAGATGCGCACCTCTTTTCCAGTCCATTGCACGTTGGCGTCAAGCGCTTCAGCGACAAACCGAATAGGGACAAACGTGCGCCCTTTGTAAATGATTGGTGGGGCGTCAAGTGTAACGGTTTGATCATTGATTGTCGCTGCCGATGATTGAACTGTAAGAAAAATAACCTTTTTATTTTTTTGAACCGTTACTTGTTTTGTGTTTGCATTCCAAAAAACATTTGCCCCCATCGTTTGAGCGATCGCTCGAAATGGGACGAGAATGCGATTGTTCACCATAATCGGCGATGCATCTGTTTGTAGCGCTTTTCCGTTTGAGATGATGGGGATATGCATCGGTCGAATACTTGTTGCCTCGGTAGATGTTGGGATAGATGAAAAGATCATGAGTGCAATGAGTGCATATCCAATAATTTTTTTAAACAAAACTACCACTCCTTCCCAACACATTATACCATATCATTTCCTTTTGTCACGTATTTTGGAATTTAACGCAATAAAAGACGCCCATGTGGACGTCTTTTATTGATTCGTGACAGTTATTCTCCCTTCTACCGTTGGAATCGGTTTTTGTGATTGTAAATAGTTCATGACGACGGTGCTTAACAATTCACCGCTATCAAATTCGAGTTTGCTTGCGGCGAACATGTCGTAGCCGTCGCCGCCTTTTGCGATAAAGTCGTTTGTGGCAACGGTATACGTTTTCGTTTCATCAAGCGGTTGTCCGTTAATTTGAACGGATGTAATGCGCGATCCGGCTGGTTTTGTCGGATCAAATGTGAAACGAATACCTGAAACGTGCGGGAAACCTCCATTTTGTTCAGGATAGAGCCGCACGCCGTGTTCAAGCGCTTTTTTCAAATCTGCTCCACTCATCGATACTTTCACAAGTGTATTGGCAAAAGGTAATGTTGTTAGCACGTGATTGCGTGTGACATCTCCTTTTGGAATGGAAGCGCGAATCCCACCACCATTTGTTAGGGCAACATCGGTTTGTAGCGCTTGGCGCATCGCATCAGCAATGAGGTTGCCAAGGTTTGTTTCTTTCGTCCGTACGTTTGCGCGTTCGCCGTCTAAGTTAACGTCAATGGTTGCGAGCACTTGTTGTAGCGTAGCATCTACATTTGATTTGTACGTGTCAACGATCGCTCGAATGTTTGCATCTTCTTGTTTTGTTGCATGATCGCGATATAAGAAGCCGTTGACGCCGATTAGTTTGCCTTTGTAGAATAATAAATTCGTTTGTCCGAGCGCTTTTCCGTATTCAAACGCTTGCGAAACGTATGCATATTTAAATTTTTTCGGTGCTTCAATTGTATCGTGGCTATGACCGCCGAGAATGACATCGACGCCCGATACGTTGTTTGCCAGTTTTTCGTCTGTTTGTAAGCCAGAGTGTGATAAGACGACAATGTGGTCTACTTTTCCTTTTAATTCACTTACGAGTTGTTTTAACGTCGCTTCTTCATCGGCGAATGTAATGCCAACAATGCCTGCAGGATTTGTTTTTACTGCTGTATCTGTCGCTGTTAAACCGACAAGGGCAATTTTTTTATTGCCGACTTGTTTAATCGTATAGGCAGGTAAAAATGGTTGTCCGTTTTTATAAATGTTTCCGCTAACGACTGGGAATTGAACCGCTTGTTTTAGCTCAAGCAAACGGTTTTGACCGTAGTTGAAATCGTGGTTGCCTGGAACCATTGCATCGTATTTCATCGCATTCATCAAATCAACGACAGCTTGTCCGCTATTTAAATTAACATATGTAGTCCCATGAAACGTATCGCCTAAATCGACAAGTAACGTTTGTTTATTTTTTTGACGCGCATCTTGAGCAATTTTTGCGATTTTTGCAAAGCCCATTTCCCCGTTCTTTTCGTTCGCAATAATGCGGCCATGTGTATCATTTGTATGAATGAATGTAATTTTTTCAATATTTGTTTCGTATCGTTTTAAAATCGTTTTTGTTTGCTCAGCTGTGAGCCATTGTTGTGGTCGAATCGTTTTATCGCTATATCCTTGGAGCAACCCGAGATGAAGAGCTGCAGCGAGCGATTGTTTTGCCCAAGGCTTTGTCGCTTCTCCATCTTTGTACAATTTAAATACGTTCGTTGCGTAGTGATGACGAAGTTGTAACGAGCGAATGAGAAAGACATATGCTTGTTCACGTGTTAGTTTTTCATTTGGCGCAAATGTCGTTTCCGTCTTTCCGCTTGCGATGCCAAGACGAATAGCTGCTTCGACGTAAGGTGCAAGTTGTGGGTCAACGTCTGTAAAAGGAAGATCTTTTACTTCACTTTTGACATCGACTCCAAGCGTCGTAATCAGTTGTTGAATAAACTCCCCGCGTGTTACATGTTCGCTTGCTTCAGATGCTTGTGGTTGGAGAACGAAGGCAACCGCAAACATACAAGCAAGCACAAGCCATTTTTTCATTTTGTACATCTTTTTTCCTCCTTCTATTTCATTATGAATCTTCTACATTATAACAAAATTCTACAAATATTTTTTATTAAAATATTAAAAAACTATTATTTTTCAGTTAAATGCCTATTTTATGTAGTTGCGATTTTTGTCTATTCATGCCGAAGGGAAGGCGATACAATGGAAGTACGTAGGAGGTGGCAAGTGTGAACAGGTGGTTATGGCTATGTGTTGTTTTCTTTTTATTTCCTTGCGTCGTCCAAGCGAACGAAAAAGAGGAATGGATCGTGCAAGTGCGGCATCCGTCAAATTTCTCTTATATCCAATCATACGTTGTAGATACGGTCGGATCGTTTGCGAAAGTGGCGGTAACAGAAGAAGAACGGGAAAAGATCTCTCGCTTGCCGTTTGTTTTAAAAATGGAGAAAAACGATATGAAGCAAGCTGCGATTGATGACCCGTTGTTTTCTGAGCAATGGTCTTTGCCGATGATTCGTTGGTCCATGCCTTCGCTAACATCTATGAATCGGCTGATCGGTAAACAGATGATTGTTGATGGACGAGAATACGTGTACGATGGTGAATCGTTTGAAGGGGAACATATCGTCATTGCGCTCGGAGAAGAAACATTATCTCGCCTTTCTGTCACAGTCGATCATATCGAAGGACCGTGGCGTATACAGGTGAAAGATGAAACAGGGGCGATGTTAGGGGAGAACGAAGGAGAACTTGCTCGTCTGGATGTTCTTCTCTCTCGTCCTTCCTCAACGGTTCATTTATATGTTACGGCACCAAATTGGACAAAAGCTCCGCGCATTATGGAATTGAAAGGGGTTAATCATATTCTCATTGCGGTCGTCGATTCGGGCGTCGCATCACATGAAGATTTAAGCGATCATGTGCTATATAGTGTCAGCGTGGATTATGCAGAAAACAAGCGATATGCCGATGATACATTTGGACATGGGACGCATGTGACGGGGATTTTAGCTGCTAGCGTCAATAACGGAAAAGGAATAGCAGGACTGATTGGGGACGCGCCAATCGATATTTTACCAATTAAAGTGTTAGACCGTTACGGAGTCGGCGGTGACTTTGAAATTGCCAAAGGGGTCAAATACGCGCTTGAGCACAGCGCTTCCATTATTAATTTAAGTTTAGCCGGTCAAGGAGAAACAGAAGTGTTAAAATCGATCATCGAAGAAGCTGTAAAACGTGGTGTGCATGTTGTGGCGGCGGCTGGCAATAGTCATATGCTGACGACAAACATTTATCCTGCGAGTTATCCTGGGGTCATTACGGTAGCGGCCATTGATCGAAAACAAAATCCTCTTTCTATTTCAAATTACGGTTGGGATGTGGAAGTGAGTGCCCCAGGAGATTTTTTAATTAGCACATATTTATCTGGCTATCGTACGATGCGAGGAACATCGATGGCAGCGCCGCACGTTTCGGCATTACTTGCGACGTTGCAGGCGATGTATCCTGAAGAAGATGCGATTCAACTTCGGAAACGTTTATGGAAAACAGCAAAAGACGTGTATTGGCGCGGATATGATATATATACCGGATATGGAATGATACAGTGGCAACAAGCCATCGCTTTATCGACTCCACTAGGCATCGACTGGCTAAATTTACAGCCGGGACAGCCCATTGAAAAAAATCGCACGTATATTTTAGGTTTGTCTTCTCGCTTTGTCGGGAAACAAGGTCATCTTTTTGTGAACGGAAAGCTCGTTCATTCGTTTAACGTAGCTAAAGAAATGATGCCGTTTCGTTTGTTTGATTTAGCTAAACAACAAGGAGATGTGGCGGTTGTCATTACCGACGATCAAAAACGAGTAGTCGCCTATGACGTCCGTTCCGTTCCTATTCGAACGGCAACGTTTTCTGATGTAAAAAAAACGTATTGGGCATATGATGCGATCATGCAAGCACAGCAACTACAGGTCATACGCGGACTTCCAAGCGGATTGTTTCGTCCAAATGATCGTGTCACACGCCGACAAAGTATCGTCATGCTTTCTCGTTTATTCCGATGGGAGGTACCGTCCATCTTGCAATCTCCATTTGCCGATGTGCCACTTACATCAACTGATGCGCTTATTATTGCAACAGCTGCGGAAAAAGGAATTGTGAAAGGGAATGGGGAACGAGCATTTTTACATGAGCAACTGACGCGTGGACAGTTTGCTTTACTCCTCGTGCGTGCGCTTCAACTAGAGAACGAGCCGATTCGTTCTGTTTACCCATTTCAAGATATAACACAACAACATATGTGGAAAGCGGTGCAGTTGCTAGCGGAACGAGGGATCGTGGCAAAAACCCCATATTTTCATCCGAATGAACCTGTGACGAGAGCGCAAATGTGCGCCATGCTTGTACGTACGTCGACATTTATTCGACAAAATCCGACAAAATGAGCATAAAAAAAGCCCCGCCATTTCCAGAGGGCGGGGAGGCTGACTTAGCAACCAAAACCTTATCGCATAAGTAAGTATAGCCTTTTTATAAAAAAAATCACTACAAAAATAATAACTTTGTTGTATAAATTTGTCGTTTAGTGTCGTTTTTTGTCGAAAAAGATAGAGATGTGCCGAAAAGAAAAATATGCGTTGTCGGGTATGGAAAAGGTTAGGATTGTTTGTTATGCTTAATGGTAGAAAAATGTCGAAAGGGAGAAGAACATGCTGGGGAAACGTGGCGTATATTGTTTGTTGATCGTTTTTCTTGCTTTTTTTTCTGTTCCCTTGCATAGTTGGGCAAACACAGAATCAAAGCAAGAAGGACGATTTGTTGATGTCGGGGACAATCATTGGGCAAAAAATGAAATTGATTTTTTAGCAAATGCGCAAATTATTAACGGTTATCAAATTGGACAAACATCAGAGTTCCGCCCAGCGCAATCGGTGACGCGGGCAGAAGCGGCAAAAATGATCATTAGCGCTCTTGGGCAAACAGAGTGGAACGAGGGAACGTTGCCATTTCAAGATATTCCAGCAAATCATTGGGCGCGTGGCTGGATTGCGCGTGCGGTACAGCTTGGCGTTATGGGGGGAGACGGTACGACGAATTTTCGTCCAAATGACAGTCTTTCCCGCGCCGAAATGAGCATCGTTCTTGTGAACGCTTTTTCTCTTCCAAGCAAAGGTGCTGCGGTTGAGGCCGCGGCGGTATTTAAAGACACAGTGGGACATTGGGCGCTTGCGCACATTAATCGCCTATATTATCACGGTATAGCGAACGGACGGGACGGACAATTTTTCCCGAAAGACGCCATCTCTCGTGCTGAATTTGCGACGTTGTTAGCTCGGACGATTAACGATCAGTTCCGTTTGCCGTTGCCGGACTTAATCGAACAAGGAAAAACAAATATTCAAGGAACGGTGACGATTTCTACGCTAAATGTTCGACAAACGCCGTCAACGACAGGAACGCTTGTTGGAACATTGCAAAAAGGACAAGTTGTGGATGTGTACGATATAAGCGGATATTGGGCAAAAATTGCTTATAATGGTCAGTTTGCTTACGTGCATAAAACATATTTAAAATTGCGAAATATCGCAGGCTCACCTGTGAAAGGGCGCATTATTGTCGTCGATGCCGGGCATGGCGGGAAAGATCCCGGTGCGATAAGCGGGGGAGCAAATGAAAAAACGATTGTGCTTGAAGTAGCCAAATTGTTAAAAGATAAACTTGAAAAAGCAGGTGCAACGGTTATTATGACGCGGGAGACTGATGTGTACCCAACGCTGCAAGATCGTGTCGATATTGCAAAAAATAACTATGCCGAAATGTTTGTCAGCATTCACACAAATTCAGCGACGAACACAAGTGCGAAAGGAGCAGAAGTGTATTACGATTCATCAACGAATCCGAATGCTGAAGAAAGCAAAAAATTAGCGCAATACATTCAAGAGGAGATTGTCCGCATGGCGAATATGGTCGATCGTGGCGTAAAAAATAGCGGGCTGTATGTGTTGCGCAACAATAGCGTCACGAGTGTACTCGTTGAACTTGGATTTATTTCTAACGCCGAAGATCGTGCCAAGTTGACATCGTCAGAGTATCAAAATATATATGCAGAAGCGATTTATCAAGGTATTGTAAAATACTATACAGCGCAATAGAGGGGGTGGCGTGGTGAGAAGGTGGATTCTCTTCGTTGTTTCTGTTAGCGCGCTTTTACTAGCAGCATGCGAACAGGAACATGCGGGGGCAAGCGAAGAACAAGAGATAGCGACAGCACCATGGACGGAACAACAGTTAACAGATACGGATCGCCGTTTAAGTCAAATCGACGAAAAAATGAAGCAGCTCGAACAACAGCTAGCAAAAATGAAAACAGCTGCGGAATCGCCGCAAGCGTTTAAAGATGTTCCGATCGGTCATTGGGCGTATGTGCCAGTCACCCGTTTATATCGTGAAAACATTGTCGGTGGCGTTGGCAACGGTTTATTTGCTCCAAACCAAGCGATTACGCGCGCGCAAGCAGCAGCGATGCTTGTAAGGGCGTTTCAATTGCCGCTATCGAATAAGCCATCGATTTTTGCGGATGTTCCCAACTCCCATCCGTTTGCGCGTGAAATTATGACAGCATATGAGGCGGGCTTTGTCGGAGGGTATCCGAACAATCGCTTCGCCCCTCGAGAATCAATGAAGCGAAAACATATGGCGATGATTATTCAACGCGCTTTTCGCCTGCAGGCAACGTCAGCACCATATGCAGGATATAAAGATGTAGCGAGTGGAACAGAAGGAGCGTTAGAAATTCGCATCATCTCCCAACACGGTATTGCAGAAGGGGATAGCGGTTATTTTTATCCAGAACAACCGACGACCCGCGCTCATTTTGCGACGTTTATGCATCGTGCGTTACAAATCAAATAGGCTGTGCACAGGCACAGCCTATTTGATTTTTTTCACTTCAATGCCTTTATAATAGTACTTTAAAATTTGATCGTACGTAAATCCTTTTTCTGCCATAGAGCGTGCGCCCCATTGACTCATGCCGAGGCGATGCCCCCAGCCATTGCCTGTGAATATAAATTCAGTTGGGGCAGTTGGATAGTACATCGTTCCATTTTCCGTACGAATCGAAGTATTTCCGTTTGAAATGATCGTTTGTCCGCTATTCGTTTGAAGCGCATAGCCAGCAATATGGTCAACCGTTTGTTCTGAACCGTCCGCAAGTTTTATTTTTACATTGGTATTTCCTTTCACATCAAAGGCAATACTTTTTAATGAAACGCCAAAAAATGAACGAAACGCATCAGCAGATGAGACGAAAGAAGGGCGAGCTTGTACAACTCGTTTTTGTCCTGTTGTTGGGTTATACACGATTGCTTCCATTTGTTGTACGCTTCCTGCATTTGTTTTTTGCGTCACACGAAGCGATACGACTTGTTCGTTTGTTAGTTTAAATTTTGATGATACTGTATTGACTCCTACTTTTGTATCCCATCCGTAGTGCGGATTGCTCGCATGGCGATCGTACGGATCGGACACCGAGCGAATGTACGGAACGGTGCTACTCCACACATTTTCGCTATTTTCTGTATTCCCGCCAGAACTTGAGTGAAAGTATGCAGGAATGGGCTCATTTTGATACGTCGCATATATTCCTGCTGTTTCATTGACTGCTGCTGTGGATGTGGCTTGTTCTTTTGATTTGCCACCGTATACTTGGCTAGCAACGGTCATTTGTAAAAACGATGACTTTTTCAGTTGAGCGTATGCGTAGCTGCGTGCTGCAACCGCTTGTGCTTTTAACGCTTCTTTATGCCAAGATGATGGCATTTCTCCAGGGACAACGCCTTTTAAGTAATCTTCCATATCTAATGTATTAAATAAGTTCGGTGCGGTCGCCCCCGGAGTAATTTCAAAAGAGCCGCGATATGCTACAGGTGCTGATGTGCCGTTTGCTTGTTGAATGCTGCCGATTGTGACGTCATGTTGATCGTTTCTTGTCACTTCATCTAATAAAAAACCGCTTGTCGATGTGTAAGAAACGCCATTAATCGTGGCGACAACCGCCCCATTCGTTTGCGAAAAGGCAATCGGATTTGTAAATGGGATGGCTTGTTTCGTTTTTAAATCAATAAGCTGATAGTTTCCATTCGCTGTTGCAAGAAACGTTGCTGTTGGCAATAGTTTTACTTTTACAGGCGTCGGATACGATACAGCATCAACCGATGTTGGTAGAAAAAGAATTAAGATGAAAGTAACTAACACCCATCGAATGCTTTTCATCATTATTTCGCCGCCTCTATTTGTTGTTTCAATTTCTCGACTTCTTGTTCAAGCTGTTGAACACGTTGTTCAAGTTTCGTGACGCGCTCATTTAGCGGATTTAGTTTCGCTAGTACCCATTCTACGCTTGCTAAAACAGGCTCGCTATTTGCCAATGCTTTCGATGTCGATACGGTTAACATCGCTGCAAGCAACATCACGACAATCGTTCTTTTTTTCACCAGTCTTCTCCTCCCTTAACTCTATCTATCTCACATTATTATAACAAATGATTTCAACAAAAAGGACGAAAATGTAACAAAATTCTAGTTTTCTATTTTCCATTTGTCGATTTTAAAATTTATGGTATAATGTCTGATAGGTTTGTGAGAAAAGATGGTAGAAAGTGTTACTTTTTGAACGATAATGGATTGAAAAATCGGGAATGCTAACGAGTAGGGAGGTTTTTTATGATTTATTTCACCTTATTTCTTTGTTTTGTTTTGGCTGTGCTCATTACGCCTGCTGTTAAATGGTTGGCGTTTCGAATTGGTGCAACGGACAAGCCAAATCAGCGGAAAGTGCATCAAAAAATTATGCCGCGTTTAGGCGGATTAGCCATTTTCATTAGTTTTATCGTCGGTTATTTTGTGTTGAAACCAGCTAGCCCGTACGCAACAGCGATTGTTATTGGTGCAACGATCATCGTACTAACGGGCGTGCTTGATGATATATATGAGCTGCCGCCAAAGTGGAAGTTGCTCGGTCAAATCATTGCCGCGATTGTTGTCGTATATGGTGGCATTCGTATTGATTTCATCAACTTGCCATTTGGTGGTCATTTGGAATTTGGGTTATTAAGCATTCCGATTACGATGCTTTGGATTATTGGAATTACAAATGCGATTAACTTAATTGACGGTTTAGACGGTTTAGCTGCTGGCGTATCGTCGATTGCGCTTGTTACAATTGCTGGAATGGCGGCGACCATGGGAAATACGTATGTGTTCGTTTTTGCGATGAGCTTATTATTGCTTGGAAGTACGCTCGGTTTTCTTTTATATAATTTCCATCCAGCAAAAATTTTTATGGGCGATACAGGGGCATTATTTTTAGGCTATATGATTTCGGTGCTATCGCTTCTTGGTTTTAAAAACGTTACGGTGTTTTCGTTAATCATCCCGATTTTCATTTTAGGGGTACCTATTTCCGATACGCTATTTGCGATCGTCAGACGCATCGTTAATAAGCAACCGTTATCAGCGCCAGATAAATCACATTTACATCACTGCCTATTGCGTCTTGGCTATAGCCACCGTCAAACAGTGTTAATTATTTACGCCATGGCAGCGATGTTTGGTCTTGCGGCTGTTGTGTTATCGAAAGCAACAATGTTTGGGGCATTGCTCGTTATTGCGTTCGTTTTACTTGTTGTTGAGCTTATTGTTGAAAAAATCGGGCTTGTCGGAAAAGACTATCGTCCATTACTAAAAATGGTTCGGGGTATGAGAAAAATTTCATAAAAAATAAGAGGGTGTCTCGCTGGACACCCTCTTATTTTTCTTGCGCGAATTGTTCTGTTCTTGCTTGATACGACGATACATCGAGATGTGTTTTTAACGTTTGTTTAATTTCATCTACGGTTGCTTCATCTAATCGGTAATAATATACGCCACTAATACGTGCGTCTTCTCCTTTCAGATGAAGCGTTTCAATGTTTGCTCCTGCTCCTTTTGTTGCATAAGCAAAAAAGCCTTTCATTTCTTCAAACGTTAAGTTTGTTGTCATATTTTTACCGACAGCTTCCATGATATCGTCAAATTTCGTTAGTGACTGGACACTCATTGCTTTTTTAAAGATTGCTTTCATGAGTTCTTGTTGACGTTTGCCGCGCTCAATGTCGTTATCATATTTCCGAGTTCTTGCAAGCGCCAGCGCTTCTTCGCCATTTAATGTTTGTAAGCCTGGTTTTAAATGAATCGCGTTTTTCCGATCATGTGAATCCATTTCGCGAAGTTCATAAGGGACATCAAACTCAATGCCACCGAGTTCGTCAACAACATCAACAAACGCTTCAAAATTCATTTTGACGTAATAATCGACTGGAATATCGAGCAATTCCTCAACCGTTTCGACCGTTGCTTTTACCCCGCCGTATGCATGGGCGTGTGTAATTTTATCGTATTTTTTCTCAATTGGAATGTATACGTAAGAGTCACGTGGGATGCTAAGCAATTTTACCGTTTTATCTTTCACGTTAAATGTCGCAAGGACAAGCGCATCGGAACGTACCGCCCCCATTCCCCTCTTTTGCCGAATATTGCTGTCGTCTACGCCGATAAATAAAACAGAAATGTTATCTGAATTTGGATCGACTTCTTTTATTCGTTTTTCTGATTTTTCGCGTCCATCAATTTGCTCAAACGATTGCTGGATAACAGATTGTGCCTTATTGAAAAGAAACGTCGCGTATGCCCCGCCTCCAACGATAAGAAGAAGCAGTGGGAGTATAATAAATCTCCATATTTTTCTTTTTTTCTTCTTTTTTTTCATATATGCTCGTCTATTTTCCATCGTCGTTCCCCTTTTTCAAAAGTTCAACAAATATCGACATGTAAACAATCATCATTTTACAAAATTTTTATGAAGTCGTAAACGAAAATTTTTTACTGTGCGACGTCAAACTCCACATATACGTGCTCGCCTTCGATGATTGTGCTTTTGCCGTTCGTTAGTTCGGTCATCCATGCGCGGAAATTGTCTTTTTGTTTTTCTTCGACGTATGTGTCAATCGTGACGTGTTCTGCATAATGAATGTCTTTAATGGAATAGATTGAGGCGCGCAGTTCGTTTTCGACTTTCCCGAGCCACGTGTAGTCAATTGTTGTATGCATGATGCGCATGAGTTTCCGTTCGACAATGCCCGCTGCTTTTAGTCCTTCAGTAACAGCTTTGCCGTAAGCGCGCACAAGACCGCCGGCGCCGAGTTTAATGCCGCCGAAATATCGTGTGACGACAACAACAGTGTCTTTTAGTTTTTTCTTTTTTAACACTTCAAGCATCGGAACGCCTGCGGTGCCGCTTGGTTCCCCGTCATCGTTTGCTTTTTGAATATGGTCGTGTTCCCCAATTATATAAGCGGAGCAGTTATGCGTCGCATCCCAATGTTTTTTCTTTATTTGTTGGATAAAGCGAATCGCTTCTTCTTCAGTTGTCGCGCGTTCGACGTAACAAATGAAGCGCGATTTTTCAATGACGATTTCTGTTTCTCCATATCCTTTTACTGTATAGTATGCCTCTAACAAAGCGTAATCACCTCTCGTGCTTCTTGGAATGTTGTGCGCATTTTGTCGAAAAATGCTGATGGAAATAGCCGAAACATGCTATAATAAAAATTATAAAATGATATGTCAAATGTTCAAAGTAAGAATGATACTCGAATAAAAGTCAGAAAAGTCATCTGTATTGACTTTTGGTCATTTTTTCTTCAGGTGGTGCATATGTCCAATAAAAAAATAAATGCAAAAGAGCTCGATCGAATTGTAAAAAAAATGATTGAAACGGTCGATCAAAGTAAAGCGGAAATTTTTCATATTAGTGAACAATCGCGCAAAGAACATGAGCGGTTGCTTGAAGAGCTGCGGCGAACGAAAGAAGAAGTACAACGTGTCATTGCTCAAACAGACGACTTAGAAATGAAAACAAAGTTAGCACGACAACGGCTGTCAGACGTCAGTAAAAACTTCTCGCGTTATACCGAAGCGGAAATTCGACAAGCGTACGAGAAAGCGCATTCGCTACAAATGGAACTAGCCATGGCGCAAGAAAAAGAAAAACAGTTACGTCAACGCCGCGATGAGTTAGAAAGACGGCTTGCTTCTGTCAAAGAAACGATTGAACGGGCAGACCATTTAATCAGTCAAGTGACCGTTGTGCTAAATTATTTGAATGGGGATTTTCGTGAGTTGAGCGAATTTATTACTGGTGCCAATGAAAAACAAGAATTTGGACTTCGTATTATTGAGGCGCAAGAAGAAGAACGGAAGCGCCTGTCGCGAGAAATTCACGATGGTCCAGCACAAATGCTTGCGAACGTCATTATGCGTTCTGATTTAATTGAACGCATTTACCGCGAACGTGGAGCGGAAGAGGCGATTCGTGAAATGCGCGATTTAAAAAAGATGGTTCGCTCTGCGTTGTATGAAGTGCGTCGGATCATTTACGATTTGCGGCCAATGGCGCTTGATGATCTTGGATTAATTCCGACGTTAAAAAAATATTTACAAACGATCGAAGAATATCATAAAAAAACGATTACATTTACATACATAGGAGAGGTGCGTCGCTTGTCCGATCGTTTTGAAGTCGCTATTTTTCGTCTCGTGCAAGAAGCGGTGCAAAACGCATTAAAGCATGCAGAGGCGAAGGAGATTCAAGTGAAAATGGAGCTAAAAAAGGATAGTTTGCTGATCGTCGTGAAAGATGATGGCAAAGGGTTTAATCCGAATGAGAAAAAAGATAAAGCATTTGGGTTAATAGGTATGCGTGAGCGTATTGAATGGTTAGAAGGAAAGCTACATCTTTATTCACAACTTGGACGCGGAACGATCGTCACTATGCACATTCCACTCCATTACACAGAAGAGAAAGGGGAGCAACAATGAAGACGCGCATCGTTTTAATTGATGACCATAAACTATTTCGAGAAGGAATTAAACGTATTTTAGATTTTGAACAAGATTTTGAAGTTGTTGCAGAAGGAAGCGACGGTGACGAAGCGCTAGCGCTTGTAGAACAATATAAACCTCATGTTGTCATTATGGATATTAACATGCCGCACGTCAACGGTGTGGAAGCGACGCGCCAGCTTATTGAAGCATATCCAGATACAAAGGTTATCATTTTGTCGATTCATGATGACGAAAGCTACGTCATGCACGCTTTGCAAACGGGAGCAATGGGGTATTTATTAAAAGAGATGGATGCAGACGCTTTAATTGAAGCCGTTCGTGTTGTGGCAGAAGGCGGGTCGTATTTACACCCGAAAGTGACGCATAATCTTGTGAAAGAATATCGTCGCCTCGTTGCAGGGGAATCGATGGGACAAGAGAAGCAAAAACAAGATGTACGCCGACCGTACCATTTATTGACGCGCCGCGAATGCGAAGTGTTGCAGTTGTTGGCGGATGGAAAAAGCAATAAAGGCATTGCCGATGCGCTATTTATTAGCGAAAAAACGGTGAAAAACCATGTAAGCAATATTTTGCAAAAATTAAATGTTAACGATCGCACACAAGCCGTAGTCGTTGCCATTAAAAACGGTTGGGTCGAAGTGAAATAAGGTTGTCGAGTGGATTCGACAACCTTTTTCAATGCAAACGATAGTTGTATTGTAGTACAATGCAGATAGGAAAAATTTTGGACAAGGAAGGTAATAGCGATGAAAACGGCGATTTTAACAGATAGTACTGCATATATCCCAAAGCACATTCGCGAACAGTTGAATATACATATCATTCCTTTAAGTGTTGTCTTTGGAACCGAGACGTATCGAGAAGAAATCGATATAAGCGCAGAAGATTTTTTTGACAAAGTAAAAACGAACGAACAACTGCCGACAACATCACAGCCGCCGATTGGTCTATTTGTTGAAACGTTTGAGCAGCTCAAAAAACAATACGATGCGGTTATTTCAATTCATTTATCAAGCGGTATTAGTGGCACGTATCAAGGGGCCGTTTCCGCCGGACAAATGGTTGAAGGGATTCAAGTGTACGCATACGATTCGGAAATTAGCTGCATGATGCAAGGATTTTATGCGATGGAAGCGGCAGAAATGGCGCAAGCAGGTGTGCATCCAGAGGCGATTATTGCGCGGTTAGATGAAATGAAACAGTCGGTGCGCGCTTATTTTATGGTTGATGATTTATCACATTTGCAGCGCGGCGGTCGATTAAGTGGGGCACAGGCGTTTATCGGCAGCCTTTTGCAAGTGAAACCGATTTTACATTTTGTTGATAAAGTGATCGTTCCATTTGAAAAAATTCGTACACGTAAAAAAGCGTTAAGCCGAATAGAAGAGCTATTTGCGGAAGATGCGATGCTCGGCGTTCCGATGCGTGCGGTCATCATTCATGCGAATCGTGAAGAAGAAGCGCGCGCATGGAAAGAAAAGCTTGCGCAACAATATCCACATGTGGAATTTTTCTTAAGCTATTTCGGACCTGTCATCGGCACACATTTAGGTGAAGGAGCAATGGGATTCGGTTGGTATAAAAAATAAACGGGTCTTCACCGAAAGTTGTACTTGATTATTTCAGAACACGCCCTTTCTATACTTATAAGGAAAAATAAGCAAATAAGGTTTTTCGTGCACGGCGACTCAAGAAAATCCCTCTCTTGTCAAGTACATGTTGTGGTGATGAACCAAATAAACAGGAATTTTTTTAATTAGCGCGAATAGAAGAAGTGGGCGACTTGTCCACTTCTTTTTTAGTGAGGTGATTTGTTTGTATATGGCAGGCAAACAGCTGCTAAAATCTGAACTTTCTTTTCCTTATGATGAGAAGTATGTTCAAGTTGTAGAAAGCATCGTGAAAACGAAGAAAGGGTATCGTTGTGTGCGATGTGACAACGAAGATCAACAACTTTTTGCCTCTTTTCCTTGTGCTCGTTGTGGACGTATATGTACGTATTGCCGAAAATGTATCATGATGGGACGATGTAGCGAATGCAATCCGCTCGTCATATGGACTGGTCCTGTTCCCTCCACCTCTTTTTCTTCACCGCTAAAATGGAGCGGTAAACTATCCCCAGCTCAACAACTTGCTTCCGACGAAGTGTGTCATGCGATTGATCGAAACGACTCCTTGCTCGTTTGGGCCGTATGCGGTGCAGGAAAAACGGAAGTGTTATTTGCGGGAATTAATATGGCGCTATCACAAGGAAAGCGTGTTTGCATTGCCGCTCCGCGCACAGATGTCGTATTAGAGCTAGCTCCGCGCTTGGCGAGTGTATTTCCATCGGTCGATATGGCGGCGTTATATGGCGGTAGCCAAGACCGTGGCAAGCTTGCTTCATTGACGGTGTCAACGACGCATCAATTGCTTCGGTATTACCGTGCTTTTGATGTCATGATTGTTGATGAAGTCGATGCATTTCCGTATAGCGTCGATCCGATGCTTTCCTATGCGGTAGAACGTGCCCGAAAACCGACGTCTTCACTCATTTATTTAACCGCAACACCTAACGAACAATGGCAAAGTGAAGTAAAAAGAGGAAAGCGAAAAGCGGTGACGATTCCTGCTCGGTATCATCGCCGTCCGCTTCCCGTTCCGACATTTGAATGGTGCGGCAACTGGAAAAAAAAGTGGCGTCACAACCGATTACCTTCATGTGTCGTTCAATGGGTAAATGAACATCTCGAAAGAAACAAACAAGCTTTTTTCTTCGTTCCTTACATCGATTTTTTACAACAAGTCGTTCCGTACTTACAACAATTCCATCCGCACATTGAGGGGGTACATGCCGAAGACCCGAAACGAAAAGAAAAAGTGCTCGCTTTTCGGCGCGGACAAATTTCTATTCTCGTGACAACGACGATTTTAGAGCGCGGGGTGACTGTGCCAAACATTGATGTCGCTGTGTTCGGTGCAGAACAGCCGATTTTTACAGAAAGTGCGCTCGTGCAAATCGCTGGACGAGTCGGGCGAAGTGCGCAATATCCGACAGGTGACATTCGCTTTTTTCATTTTGGAAAAACGAAAGCAATGCTTAAAGCAAAGCGCCATATTGTAAGCATGAACGATGAAGCACGGAAGCGAGGGTTGATTGACGAATGAAATGTTTGATTTGTCATGATGAATGGATGCCGACGATGTCGTTTGCGATGCTTTTGACGCTTCGCCAAGCGGATGTTTGTTGCCCGCGTTGCCGCGCTCGTTTTATTCGTTTGGAAGGGAATCGTTGTGAGCGATGTAGCCGTTTAATTGATCAGGCAGTATGTGAAGATTGCATCGCGTGGGAAAAACGAAAAAGTGTTTTGAAACAAAATGTCTCGGTGTATATGTACAATGATTGGATGAAAGAAGTGATGAATCGTTTTAAATTTCGCGGCGATTATGCACTTATTGAAGCGTTTCGTCACGATGTTCGCACCGTTTTTTCTAAACATTTTTCTTCCGATGTATGCCTCGTGCCCATTCCTCTTAGCCCTTCTCGACTAGCTGAACGCGGATTTAATCAAGCGGAGGCGATCGCTTCCCTTTTGCCATTGCCGATGATTTTTGCTTTGCGACGTATCGATGATGAAAAACAATCGAAAAAAACGAGACGTGAACGTTTCACTGGACGGAAGTTTTGTATCACCGGGGAAAATGTGGCAGAAAAGCGCATTGTGATTGTGGATGATATTTACACGACAGGCGCAACGGTGCACGAAGCGGCAAAACTTCTGTATGATGCAGGGGCACGTGACATTTCTTCTTTTACGCTCGTCCGTTCATAGTTGGGAACAAACTCCCATTGAAAACGGCGTCCTACTGGTCGATATAAAGGGTAGGAAAATCGGAGAACGGAGATGGGTCGTTATGGAAATTCGCGGATACGGACATTATCGCTCGGCATCCTCATCGTCAACGACTGTGACGTTAAAAGCCGGAGATGTGTATGAAGCGGTCGTGAAAGAGCAAGTAAGTGAAAAAGAAGCAATCGTGCAATTGCGAGGGGTTGACATTCGGTTTCGTTTTGAAGGAGACGTGCCGCCTTCTGGAAGAGTGAAAGTGCAAGTGACAGGTGGCAATGGAGATGTGGTCGAAGGAAAGGTTGTGACACCTACTTCCCCATCATCACTTGAAACGTTTGAAACGCCTGAACTTCGCCAAGCGGCAACGATCATCGCTCAAAAGCAACTGCCGTTCACTCGCGAAACGGTAGAGGCATTGCGTACATTTTTAGCAGAAGGAAAAGGAACGGTTGAACAAAAATTAGAAACGATTCAAATTGCCGCAAGTAAAAAGCTTGATATGACATTGAAGCAGTTACAAACGGTTCATGAAGCGCTCCACGGCAAGCCGTTCAGCGAGTCGTTACATGATATCGTGCGCGCCATTGACGCACATTTTTCATTTACTCCAATCGCAAAACAATCGTCGCAAACGGTTAGTCAATTACGTACACAGCTACAACAAGAAAAAAATATAGACCGCGTCATTGAATGGACGAAACAGTTTGCCGAAGAAAACGGGCATGAGGAGATCGCGAAAGCTGTTCGTGAAGCGGCTGTACTGAAAGAGAGAGGTCATGAATCGTTTGCCCGCAGCCGCATTATGCAAGCGGTCGCTATGGCAGAAGTGAACGAAAAGAAAACGAATGACGTACAAACAGAACGGGCGACGACGCAAGAAAAACAGTTGCAAATCATGCGTCAACAAATTGAACGCGAGCCGATTGTTGCCAAAGCGATCGCTGTAGCAAAAGGAAGCGACGTCGTTCGTCAAACGCTCGGTCCAGCGTTGCAAGAGGCAGAACAGTTGTATCGCTCAGGCCAACCACTTAGTGCCAAACAACGATTGCTTGAAGCGTTTGTTTCTGTAGAGAAGAAGGAAGACGTTCCGGTACAACCGTCCTCACCTGTACAAAAGCAAGTCGTCGATGAAGCGAAACGCATCGTGCGCACTGCTCGCAATATAGAAGACGCTGTTCGTCAGTTGAAAGAAACGGTGTTGCCGCGCATGGAAGCGAATGAATTGTATGAAGCGAATGAATTGTATGAAGCGATTGAACGTGTACAACAATTAGGAGAAAAAGCAAAAAACGATCTTATTCAAGCGTTGCGTGCGATAGGACAAAAAACAGAGGCAGAAATGAAAGAAACGTTGCGTACGAACGCGCCAATAGCGAAAGTAGAACTCCAAGAAGCCAAACTAAAACAAGTGGTCGAGGTACGTAAGCAAGCGGAAAGCGCGCCGACTGTGAAAGCAGTAGAGCCACAAGTGAGGGAAGTCGCTCGTACATTACGAGCGAACGAAGCAGAGAAAGTAGTTCGTGCGCTTGAACAGGCGAAACAGCTGGAGACGGTTGGGCGAAGTGTGGAAGCTCGTCAACAGCTCATGCAGGCACTACGTGGGGTGGAAGAAGAGGTGGTTGCGGACGTGGTGCGCACAGCGAAAGAAGTGGTACGAGCAAATACTCCAGTGACGAAAGTGGACGTGCAAGAAGCCCGGCTGAAACAAGTGGCAGAGGTACGAAAGCAAGCAGAAAACGCTCCGATGGTGAAAGCAGTAGAGTCACAAGTGAGGGAAGTCGCTCGTACATTACGAGCGAACGAAGCAGAAAAAGTGATTCGTGCACTTGAGCAGTCGAAACAGCAAGAGACAATGGGACGCAGCGTGGAAGCCCGTCAACAGTTGGTGCAGGCATTACGTACGGTGGAGGAAGAAGCGGTTGCGGACGTGGTGCGGACAGCAAAAGAAGTGGTCCGAGCGAATGCGCCAACCACGGCGTTGGAAGCAAAAGAATCCCAATTAAAGCAAGTTACTGAAGTGTGGAAACAAGCGGAAAGTGCATCGAATGTGAAAGCAGTGGAGCCACAAGTGAGAGAAGTGGCTCGTACATTACCAACGGAACAGGGAGAAAAAGTAATTCGTGCACTTGAGCAGTCGAAACAGCAAGAGGCAATGGGACGCAGCATGGAAGCTCGTCAACAGCTCATGCAGGCACTACGTGGGATGGAAGAAGATGTGGTTGCGGACGTCGTACGAACAGCGAAAGAAGCTGTACGAGCAAATACTCCAGCGACGAAAGTGGACGTGCAAGAAGCCCAGCTGAAACAAGTGGCAGAGGTACGAAAACAAGTAGAAAACGCTCCGATGGTGAAAGCAGTAGAGCCACAAGTGAGGGAAGTCGCTCGTACATTACGAGCGAACGAAGCAGAGAAAGTAATTCGTGCACTTGAGCAGTCGAAACAGCAAGAGGCAATGGGACGCAGCATGGAAGCTCGTCAACAGTTGATTCAAGCGTTGCGTACGGTAGAGGAAGAAGCGACAGCGGAAGTGGTGCGGACAGCGAAAGAAGCGGTACGAACGAATACTCCAGTGACAAAGGTAGAAACAAAAGAAGCACAGCTAAAACAAGTGGCAGAGGTGCGGAAACAAGTCGAAAACGCCCCAAATGTGAAAGCGGTAGAGCCGCAAGTGAGAGAGGTGGCTCTGACATTACCAGCAGAGCAAGCAGAGAAAGTGGTGCGTGCATTAAATCAAGCAAAATTATTTGAAGCGGTTGGTCATGGTGCAGAGGCACAGCAAAAGCTCGTACAAACGTTACGTACCATCGAACAACAGCTTGCGCCTGAATATATCAATCGTGCAAATATGATTGCCGATCACCTTGAACAACAAACGATGACGCTGACAGAAGCGGTTCGTGAGCTTCAAGGTGATGCGACACTTTCGAAGCAAGCAAATATGGTACAAACGCTTCAGCAAGTTACACAAATGCTCGACAAACAACGCGAACAGCTTTTAACGGCGATTGCGACAATACAAAATGAACAACGTGCAACAAACGACGTTCGCGCGATGATCACTCAAGCAATAAAAATGATACAAAAAGAGCCAAATGTCAAAGAAGCTTTGCAAATGGCGCGTGCGCAACTCGCTCAACATATGGAACCGTCACTTCATGAAGCGTTTGCTCGTGCTGATGAGCTTGCAGAAAACGGGAGAGAAATGGCCGCAAGACAAACGGTCGTCGAAGCGCTTCAACGAATGGAAACGACGTTGCCGACAAATGATGCTTCCTCACTTGCTGATGCGGCGTACGAATCGTTAGCTGCGCTCGGCTTGCAATCAAAAGATATTATCGTGCAAACCGTCACGAAACGGATGGCAGAAGCGACGAAACAGTTCCAACAAACGAAGCGTGATATGATGCGCAATCTAGATGCAATCGATCATCTCATTACTCAATACAAGCAAGCGGCGCGACCGCAAGCAAAGCAATTGCTAGAAACGACGATTAAACAGCTTGACCAAACAATTTTAAAAAGCGATGCGATGTTGTTTGCGGATATGACGATGGAGAAAAAATTGCTGCAAGCCAGTTCACAATTGGCGGAGGCGAAAAAGCTGCTAGATAAAGGACAAATGGCAGAAGCACAAAAAATCGTGAAGCAAGTAAAAAGTACGCTCGAACAAATGCAATTTAAACCGTCAGATGTGAAAGTAAAACATTTTGTTCAAGCGCAGTCGCTGAAACAACAAACACCAGAACAAGCACTGCTGACGCAATGGAACGAAATCGTTCAGCCTGAGCCGTCCGCGCGCCATATGCTGCAAACGATTCACCGCCTCGGCTTGATGCATGAAACCGATATGGCGAATGCACTCGTGTTTAACAGTGAAAGCAAACAATCGGAAGAGACGATGAAAGGCCTTCTCATGAAATTGGCGCAGACAGGTGGAGAAGTGGCGAAACAAACGGAACAAGCGTTGGCGAATATGACCGGGCAACAGCTGCTCAATAAAAACGATCAAGGAAGTGCGATGCAAACGCTCTTTTTTACGATCCCGTTGTTGCTACAAAAGGAAGTAAAAGATGTGAAAGTATATGTCAATGCGCGAAACGACGGAAAACGAGTTGACTGGGAAAACTGCAGTTTATACTTTTTACTCGAAACGAAAAAGCTTGGCGATGTCGGTGTGTTGTTAAGTGCCAATGAACGAACGATTTCGGTGACGTTTCGCAACGACCGCGAAGATTTTGCGGAGCGCATGCGTCCGCTCATCGAAACGGCGACAAAAAGGTTGGAAGACATCGGCTACCGCGTCGGTCACGTACAATTTACGACGTTTGAGAAAAAAGAAGAAAAAATGAACGAGCCGAAACGGGCAACATGGACGGAGAAAGGATATGATTTCACGATATGATGTACTTTAACCAAAAGCGAAAGCGAGAAATAAACGGCCCGTCGGCGGCAGTCATTCGCTATGAACAAGGAGATAAAGCGCCGACCGTCGTCGCCCACGGGCGCGGCTATGTGGCAGAAAAGATTATTGAACTTGCTAAACAAAACGGAATACCGATTGAACAAGATGCTGCGCTCGTCCAACATTTGCTTGATCTTGACCTTGGTGATACGATTCCACCGCAATTGTATGCCGTTATTGCAGAAATTTTAATTTTAATTGAAAAAATGGAACGAAACTATTAAACATTGAAAAATCGTGACGATAAATAAAGTAGGTGAACGATAAAAGGAGAGTGAGCGCGTGGAATTTTTAACAGAAGAAGCGGTGTATAAAAAAACGCCGCAACAATTAACAGCGCTACTTTATGAAGGGTTAATTGAAAGTGTAGAAGAAGCGATCGCAAGCACAAAAAAAGGCGACTACATTCACGCCAATAAACGATTGCAAAAAGCAAACGATATTTTACAACGACTAGGTGTTGGGTTAAATTATGACGCAGGCATTATCGCTCATCAATTAGATGCGTTATACAACTATATGGCCGAGCGTCTCATCGATGCCAATATGAAAAAAGACGTAACAATGATGCAAGAAGTGTTAACGATCGCCAAAGACATTGCGACAGCATGGAACGAGGCACTAAAAAAACAACCGACAACAAACGTTGCGGCAAAAAAAGCAGCGACATATGAACAATTTATTATGACAGAGTAAAGGAGAGGCAAAAATGAGAATTAACCATAACATTCAAGCCTTAAACGCTTATCGTAACTTAGCGGTCAACCAATCGAATACAGCGAAAAACTTAGAAAAACTTTCCTCTGGTTTACGCATTAACCGCGCAGCAGACGATGCAGCAGGGTTAGCCATTTCCGAAAAAATGCGCTCGCAAATTCGCGGATTAGAAGTCGCAGAACGCAACGCGTTAGATGCTATTTCGTTAATTCAAACAGCGGAGGGGGCGCTAAGCTCTGTTCATAGCATGCTTCAGCGGATGCGCGAGCTAGCGGTGCAAGCATCTAACGATACAAATACAGCTGAAGATCGCGCAGCATTAGACCAAGAAATTCAACAGTTGAAAACAGAAATTACACGTGTAGCGACATCAACCGATTTTAACAAAACGGCATTGCTTGATGGAACTTTTGGAACAAAAGTGGATCAAGATTCATCGAAAACGACTGCTTTATCGGTAACAGGGGTGGCTAATATCACAACTGGCGGTGGTTTGAAAGCAGGTACTTATACAATCACTTGGAATGGTACAGATAACGTTTATGAGTTAAGAGATAGTAGCAGTACAGTAATCGGAAAAGCGACCGATTTGGCTGTGGACGGTGCAGGTTCCATTACCTTTAAAGGCTGGGATAGCACGAACAGCAAATACACAGGAGTTTCATTGATTACGGTTACTACAAATGGCGCTTATACGCTGAATAGTTTAAATGGTGATGTTGAAATTACTGGAACAGAAAGCAACTTCCAAATTGGTGCAAATGAAGGTCAAGTGGTTGGATTAAGCATAAGCGACATGACCACGACAGGATTAGGAATTGATTCAGTAACAGTAACCGATCATGCATCAGCTCAATCTGCGATTGTAGCTATTGACGAAGCTATCCGCAGAGTATCCGAAGAACGCGGCAAGCTCGGCGCTTACCAAAACCGTCTCGAGCACACAATCAACAACTTAAAAACAGCGCATGAAAATTTAACGTCTGCGGAGTCACGCATTCGCGATACAGATATGGCGATGGAGATGACGAACTTTACGAAAAATAACATTTTAAACCAAGCGGCACAGGCGATGCTGGCGCAATCGAACCAGTTGCCGCAAGGAATTTTGCAATTGTTAAAAAGCTAATGAATAAAAGGGTAGGTCAAAGCGACCTCGCCCTTTTTTTGTACGTGTGGCATAATAAAAAGAAAAAGGTGTGAACGATGATGGAAGTGCATAAAGTGTCGCGGGCGTCGTTAAATCGCGTCGAGAAAAAAGACGATGCGCCGATGGAATCGGTGTCGTTTACCGAAGTGATGCATAAGAAAAAAAGCGACGTGTTGTTCGAACGTTTTCAAACGATGGCGCAAGAAATTGAAGCGCAAGGAAAAAAGTTAGCTGATTCGCAAACGGTGGAAGATTTAAAAAAATATAAGAAGCTTGTGAAACAATTTTTAGACGATGCGGTAAAAAATAGTTTGCAGCTTGAAGAACAGCGCGGGTTTAGCCGCGGGGGGCGGACGAAAATTTATAAGCTTGTGAAAGAAGTCGATCAAAAGCTCGTTGAACTGACAAACGCCGTATTAGAAAAAGAGAAGAAGGGGCTTGATCTGCTTGGGCTTGTCGGTGAAATTCAAGGATTGATTATTAACATATATACGTGAGGGGGATGAGGGAATGCTTGATAACTGCCCAAAATGCGGAAGTTTGTTTGTGCGGACGCAATTTCGCGACGTATGTGACGCATGTTATAAAGAGGAAGAAAAATTGTTTGAAAAAGTGTATGCATTTATTCGGAAACGGGAGAATCGCACAGCAACGATGTCTCAAGTTGTTGATGCGACTGGGGTAGAAGAAGCATTAATTATTAAATGGATTAAAAAAGGACGGTTGCAGCTCGTTCATTTTCCAAACCTCGGTTATCCGTGTGAAAAGTGTGGGGCAACGATTCGCGAGGGACGTTTATGTGCTAAATGTATTGGTGGCATTCAAAAAGAGATGACGAAAATTCAACAAGAGGAAGAGCGACAAAAACAAGCGAAACGCCAGACGACGTATTTTACTGAGCGACGCAAAGATGACTAAACATTTTTTTCTTTTTGTCGATAATAAATATAAGAAAACAAGGCGCGAAAAAGTGAGGTGGAAATATGAAAATTCATCGTATTCAACAGATGAACGTTAACCCATATGAACGGACGTCACGTGTCGAAAAACAGACAAAAGCGACAAAAAAGATGGATCAAGTTGAAATTTCAAGCGCGGCGAAAGAACTGCAAGAAGCAGCGAAATTTTCTTCGGAACGGTTAGAAAAAGTGGAGCGGTTAAAATCAGAAGTTGAAGCAGGTACGTATGCGATTGACGCACGAGCGATTGCAGAAAGCGTATTGCGTTATTATAAACGATAATGGAGCGAGCAAACATGATTGATGTGATGCAAAAATTGCTTTCGTTTCATCGTGGTTTATTGCAGCTAGCAGAACAAAAAACAGAAGCAATTAAAAAAGGCGACATTCATACGTTACAACAAATGATGACGAAAGAACAAAAATATGTGATGGCCATTCGGCAGCTAGAAAGCGAACGAATGGGCTTTCTTTCACATCTACCTGAAGAAGAACGAACGGTGAGCCGATATGCTGAACAGGTGGAAGAAAACGAGCGAGCGACACTTCTTCATCTAGCAGACGAGTTAAGCGTCACCGTCACACGATTAAAAGAGCAAAACGAACTGAATATGCAACTATTGCAACAATCGCTCCAATTTATTCATTTTACATTAGATTTGATGATACCGAACGAACAAGATGTGACGTATGATCCGAAGAGAGCGGATGATTTGCCGCCACGGTCGTCGTTTGAAGCAAAAACGTAAGGAGGTTTTTTTGTGCTTTCAACATTTCATGGTTTAGAAACGGTACGGCGCGGGATGACTGCCCAACAACAAGCGCTATACGTTACGGGGCATAATATCGCAAACGCCAACACACCGGGTTACTCGCGCCAACGGGTAAACTTTGAACAAACGCCGCCATATCCGTTTGCTTCGAAAAACCGTCCCGTTATACCAGGGCAAATGGGAACGGGTGTAGAAGGCGGCACAGTGCAACGGATGCGCGAAGAGTTTTTAGACGTCCAATATCGCGGCGAAAATATGAAATACGGCTATTGGAATACGCGCGCAGAAGCATTGTATAAAATGGAAGAAATTATGAACGAACCATCAGATGAAGGGCTGGCAAAAACGCTTGATCGTTTCTGGCAATCGCTTCAAGATTTAGCGGTAAACCCTTCAAACTCTGGCGCACGTTCCGTCGTTCGTCAGCGCGGCATGGCGGTCGCAGAGACGTTTCATTATTTATCAAGTTCACTAAAATCGATTCGTGACGATATAAAAAATGAACTTGATGTAACGGTTAAAGCTGTTAACTCATTAGCCCGTCAGCTCAACGATATAAACAAACAAATTAGCGAAGTCGAAGTGCACGGGTATTTACCAAACGATTTATATGATGAACGAAATCGGCTGTTAGATGAACTGTCGCAATATGTAAATGTGAAAGTCACACCTGTGCCAAGTGGCGGTAGCGCGTTAAAAATTGCCGAAGGACGCTTTACGGTAGAATTAGTGGATCGAACAGGAAGCACCGTGATTGGCACGCTTGTTGATGGACGATTAGGACAAGTAAATGAGCTTCAACTGAGCTATCAAGACAATATCACAAAAACAGGACCAATTGTTGGCTTCTCGCTCGGTAATACAACGTTTTCAACATTTGAACGTTTGAAGGAAAATGGAAAAATAGGCGCTCTTCTTTATTCGTATGGGTATAGCGAAGATGGAGGCACAACGACGAAGGGATTATATCCTGATATGCTAAGTGGTTTAAATGCTATGGCAAAGGCGTTTGCAGATGAGTTTAATACCGTTCATTCAAATGGATGGAGTGTAACGGAGATAAAAAACAATACAAAGGATGGGAAATCATTTTTCACTTACGATCTTAATGATCCTGCGGGAACATTTGATGTTGCACAAATCATTAAAGATTCGCTTGACAATATTGCCGCGTCAGGAACAGGCCAAATCGGTGACGGAAGCAATGCGCAAGCGTTAGCCGAAGTAAAAAATGGAACGATGAATATCGCAGGAAACACAACAACGATTCAAAACTTTTATGAAAGTTTAATTGGACAAATGGCGGTGAACGCCCAAGAAGCGAAACGGTTATCGGAAAATAGCGAAGTGCTTCGTCAATCGGTTGACGAGCGGCGTATGGCGGTCAGTTCCGTATCGCTCGATGAAGAAATGATGAACATGATGAAATTTCAACATGCATATAACGCTTCGGCGCGCATGATTACAATGATCGATCAAATGTTGGATAAAATTATTAATAATATGGGCATCGTCGGAAGGTAGGTGAACGGTAAATGCGCGTCACACAAATGATGCTTGCGAACAATACGCTTCGCAACGTGAGTAAAAGCTACGATAAACTCGGTACGTATCAACAACAACTAGCAACAGGAAAAAAAATTCACCGTCCGTCTGAAGATCCAGTCGTCGCAATGAAAGGGATGCATTATCGTACAAGTTTAACGGAAATCGAGCAGTTTCAACGCAACCTTTCCGAAGCGTATACGTGGATGGAAAATTCGGAATCGGCGCTTAATCATACGACAAACGTATTGCAACGTGCTCGTGAGCTTGTCGTACAAGCGAAAAACGGCACGCTCGGTCAAGAAGACCGCCAAGCGATCGCCCGCGAAATTGAACAGCTGAAAAAAGACTTAGTACAAGTCGCTAACACGAAAGTAGCAGGTAAATATATTTTTAACGGCACAAAAATTGAACAAGCGCCTGTGGCAGACGGTGCCCCACCAACCGTTACTAACAACAACGATGATTTTACGGTCGAAGTAGCAAAAGGAGTTAAACTAAAAATTAACGTCACGCCTAACAATGTATTTAACCAAGGATTGTTCGATACGTTACAGCAAATTCAAAACGAACTAACTAATCCAATGAGCAATTTAGACAACTTGCTTTCCCAATTAGACACACATATAAACGATGTACTCGCAGAGCGTGCAGAGCTTGGTGCGCGCGTCAATCGTTTAGAGCTCGTGGAACAGCGTTTATCGGAACAACAACTGATCGCCAAACGAATGATTTCTGATAACGAAGATGCGGACATTGAAAAAATTATTACAGAATTAAAGTCGCAAGAAAGTGTGCATCGTGCAGCACTCTCTGTCGGGGCCCGCATCATTCAACCGACGCTCGTTGATTTTTTACGTTAAGGGGATGAGTTGAAATGAAAATCCCACAACTGACGATGCAAGCGACGTTTCCGCAATTATCCATTACGGTTGAGCACGGATATATGCATATGCGCCAACAGCATGCCGAGCTGTCGATTGAACAACCGAAACCGCAGCTTGAGATGAAAACAACTCCGCCGCGCCTCACCATCGATCAAACAGAGGCTCGTGCGGATGTCGATTTAAAACATATTTTTCGCCGCATTGAGGAAGCGGCGCAAGAAGGGTATGCGAGCTGGCTATCGTATTTAGAAACGACAGCGATACAAGGCGATGAACTCATGCGTATCGAACAAGGTGGTGATGTGCTTGCGATGCAAGCGCAAGCAAACAGCGAGCGTCCACCTTTTGACTATAACGTTGGGCTTATTCCACGCCCATTTAGCGTAAAAATCGGTTTTGAACAAGGGCGCATCGAGATGAATTGGCAAACGTTTAGTGCTCGCATTCATATCGAACCGCGCCCTGTACAAATCGATTATAAACAAAACGTTGTGCATATTGACTTAGCGCGTCACAACAACTTGCGCATTGACGTGACCGTATAAATGAGGGATGAACATGAACATTGAAACGAAATATCATGGAACGGTTCAACTTTCCGACATGGCAATCGTCTCGTTTGAAAGCGGGCTACCGGGCTTTGAACATGAAAAACAATTTGCATTGTTGCCGATTCACGATTCGCCATTTACGATTTTACAATCAGTGCAAAATAAATACGTAGCGTTTGTCATGATTGAGCCATTTTCGTATTTCCCAACATACGAAATCGAGCTAGACGATGCAACGTGCGATCAATTGAAAATAAAAAAAGAAAACGATGTGGCGCTATACGTCATTTTGACGGTCGCAGAACCGTTTACAAATACGACAGCGAACTTACAAGCGCCTGTCGTCATTAACGTTCACGAACGAATCGGCAAGCAAGTCATTTTAACAAATACACCGTATAAAACGAAACATCGCTTGTTTCCAGAAACGGTTGAGGCGAAATAAGGAGGCGAGGACATGTTGGTGTTAACGCGCAAATTAAAAGAAGCGATTCAAATTGGCGATGACATCGAAGTCGTCGTTCTCGCCATCGACGGCGATCAAGTGAAGCTCGGTATTCGCGCACCGAAACATATCGATGTGCATCGAAAAGAAATATATCTCGCCATCCAACAAGAAAACAATGCCGCATCACTCGCCTCTATGACTTCGCTTCAACAGTTATCTGATCAATTAAAGAAAGGAGGGAAAAAACAATGAGCGTTAGCATCGGCGGTGTTCAAATCCCTGGCGTCATCGCACGCATCGTTCAAGACAATAAAGCGATCGCCGAACAAGCATTAAACGAAATTGTTAACAAACATAAAGACGATCCAGCACGCATCGTCAAAGAAATTCAACAACCATCGCCGTTTTCACAATTTCTTGACATTAAAGTATAAAATTTTTTTCGCAACCTATTAAACTTTGAAAAAACAAGCCGATAATAAACACGAGAGCAAGAAAGAAGGGCGGCCGACTTCCATCTTGCCAACCAAAAACCACACGGACGTGGGGAAAACAAATTCAAGGAGGAAGAAACAATGAGAATTAACCACAACATTGCAGCGTTAAATACGTATCGTCAATTGACAATTGGCAACTCAAATGCCGCGAAAAATATGGAAAAACTTTCTTCTGGTCTTCGTATTAACCGTGCAGGTGATGACGCAGCAGGTCTTGCGATTTCAGAAAAAATGCGCGGACAAATTCGTGGATTAGAGCAAGCTTCTCGCAACGCGCAAGATGGCATCTCGTTAATTCAAACTGCTGAAGGTGGATTAAACGAAGTTCATGCTATTCTACAGCGTATGCGTGAGCTTACAGTTCAAGCCCAAAACGATACAAACACAGACGATGATCGAGCTGCGTTAAACAAAGAATATCAACAATTATCTACTGAAATTACTCGAATTGGTAACACAACGGAATTTAACACGCAGAAATTGCTCAATGGATCGTTAAGCTCAAGCATCGCTAACGTCGGTAGTAACTTGACAACAGGAAATGGTATCGTCAACATTAAATCAAACGGGGCAGAAGTGTTGAATGGTTATAGTATTACTGTTGATACAACAGCAGGCACGATCACTGTAAACAACGGAGCAGGAAAATCCGAAACAATTAACTACGGTGGGGCACCTACGGGATTTGACACAAAAGAAATTAACTTTGGCTCATTAGGTATCAGTGTAGAAATTAACAGTAGCATCACTAATATTAGCGCAAATAATACTTTTGATGTAACTTCAACTGGGTCAATTGATTTGCAAATTGGTGCTAACAGCGGTCAAAAAATGAACATATCAATCTCTGACATGCGCGCAACAGCGCTTGGCGGTGCTACAAAAGTGAGCGCTACAAGCATTGATACAAAAGCGAATGCAAACGCAGCCCTTGATGTGCTTGATAATGCTATTAAACAAGTTTCAGATGAACGCGCTCAGCTAGGTTCTTACCAAAACCGCCTAGAACACACAATCAATAACTTAGGCACAGCTGCAGAAAACTTAACAGCTGCAGAATCTCGTATTCGTGACGTAGATTATGCTTTAGCCGCATAAGCGGTGACAAGCACAGTCGTCCTAACTGGAAACGGTTGGGAGTATCACCGGGTGAATTGCTGGAAACCCCTGAGAGCCTTTGGCGCCACAACGAAGCTGGAAACGGCAAGCGTGATGGCTTAAAAAGTCAAAGGATTGGGCAACCGAGCAGCCAAGCTCCTGTGAGGAAACTCTGGAGAAGGTTCAACGACTAGGACATACCGCCTAAGGCGAGAGCTATGGTGATGAAGTCCGTAGGGTGAGTAGGATGCTCCATCGTCCTACATCATTCGAAGTGCCCGGCCCCTACCTAGCGAAAAGCTAGCGGGTGAAGAGATAGTCTAGTCATTTGCGAAAGCAAATGTTCGCACGATGGCGAAAGAAATGATGGAGTTTACGAAAAACAACATTCTTTCTCAAGCAGCACAAGCAATGTTGGCTCAATCCAATCAAATGCCACAAGGCGTATTGCAACTACTTCGGTAATTTGATTGGAAGGGCGTCTTAGCTGGAAACGGCTAAGAGGATGACTGGGTGAATTGCTGGGAAGCCCTAAAGCTTTCCTTGCCACAACGAAGCTGGAAACGGCAGGCGTGACGGCGTGAAAAAAGGAAAGATGCTACAATGGGCAATCAGCAGCCAAGCTCCTGTGAGGAAACTCTGGAGAAGGTTCAACGACTAGGACATACC
>NZ_PEDM01000016.1 GCF_002742685.1 Anoxybacillus flavithermus | reverse complement strand
GCAGCCAAGCTCCTGTGAGGAAACTCTGGAGAAGGTTCAACGACTAGGACATACCACCTAAGGCGAGAGCTATGGTGATGAAGTCCGTAGGGGAGATCCCCGAAGTGCCCAGCCCTTCGCTAGCTAATGGCTAGAAAGGTGAAGATATAGTCTACACAACGATCGAAAGACGTTGCGGCATGGCAAGCCAACCAACAACCACAAGGAGTATTACAATTGCTCCGTTAATGAAACGAAAAGAGGCCTTAGGTTTTCTAAGGTCTCTTTTTTAGTTCTTTCCATTTATAAACAACAGACCAATAGCTACGTTGTAAAGTATCAGCAATCTCTTTTATCGTAGCTCCTGCTTCTTTCATCGTTTTTATTGTTATCATTTCTTCGTCGGTGTAATTTTTCCAACGGTCAGCACTACTTGCTAAAATTTCGAAATCAGGGTATTTGCTTTTCTATTTTGCTTTTTCCATTTGCAAACGTTCGTTCCAATTCGTTTTGTAATACATGGATGGACAATCGGTCGTGATCGAAGAAATAAGATCTAAAAATAAAAATGTATCTTTTACAGACGTTGTTTTTAAGATCATTCCTTGTCCATCTTTTCGTTTGCTTAGTCGGAAAATAACGTTAAAGAATTTTAAAATGTGGTTCTGGAGTTGTTCAAGTTCTCCTGGTGGGTAACATTGCAAGTATAAATAAATGTGTGGTGTTAGGTAGATGAGTTTCTTTCGTGCGTTGACTGTTGTAGAGATGCAAAGTGAGCCATCATCCATGTACAGCACAGCTAAGAAGTATGGTAATGTACAGTATCGTAATAAGTGGATCGGAATATGCTTTATTCCTTGCTCATCATAAAAATGTGGATACAGTGTTGTAAATAAAGGTAAAGAAACAGATCGAACACAGCTACTTTTTTCTGATATGTAGAGTAGTCCATCAAAAAATGATGCTTTCCATTCGCGGTATGCTTGTTGCTCTAGTCCAAAATGTTCACGATAACTATGATTTTTTCTCCGGCTATTCGGGTAGATTTTTGTGATTTCTCCATCTCCAATAATGCTTGCGATGAGTATGTTTTGTTGAATAGGTGTCAAATGCATTAAATTATTCATTATACATACCTCTCTTTTTATAGAACATATGTTTGTTTTTATTATACTATTTATTTTGTTATGATCAACATAGTTTTTCCCTCCCCCCTTCAAATCTCCCCACTCCCATCCGATATAAACAGTAGAAACGTATATGTAAAGGAGCGAACGGTGATGATTGAACGAATTTCTTCTTCTCTTTCTTCCACATATATGTATGAAAAAACGACAGAGCGTCCAGCAGAACAACCAAAGCAAGAGCAAACCACTTTACAACAACTAAACGCAAAACAAGAAGAAAATCGCATTTCAAAAGAAAAGCTTGAAGAAGTTGTCAAAGGGATGAATGAATTTTTGCAGCCGAGCCATACGTCGTTAAAATTTGCGGTACATGAAGATTTAAAAGAGTATTATGTCCAGCTTATTGATGATCGCACGAAAGAAGTCGTGCGCGAAATTCCGCCCAAAAAACTGTTAGATATGTATGCGGCGATGATGAAGTTTGTTGGATTAATTGTCGATCGAAAAATTTAGGGGGTGTTAAATATGAATAATATGCGTATCGGTGGCTTAGCAAGTGGCATGGACATCGACAAAATCGTCGGCGATTTAATGAAAGTTGAACGTGCGCCGATCGATAAATTAAAGCAAAAAAAGCAATTGCTTGAATGGCAGCGCGATGCATATCGCGATATGAATCGTTTGTTGAATGATTTGGATAAGCATATTTTTGACGGCGTCATGCGTCAAAGTACGTTTTTGCAGAAAAAAGTGACGAGTTCGAATGAAAACGTTGTAACTGCAACAAGTACGCCAAGTGCTCAAAATCAAACGGTGGAAATTAGCAATATTACACAGCTAGCAGCTGCGGCCAGATGGACGTCGGAAAATGCCGTTCAAACAGTTGGAACATTTGATCCAAATGCGAAACTGAAAGATGTTACATTTATTGTCGGAGGAGTTACTCCGGTGAACTTGACTAGTCCGCTAACGCTTAAATTAGCTGTAACAGATCCAAATGGAAGCACAAAAAATGTTGAAATCAATATAGACCCAAACAATGACACGCTTCAATCTGTGATCAGTAAGATGAATCAAAATTCAGATTTGGGGGTAAATGCATTTTACGATGATGTTACAAAGAAAGTCGTCATTAATAAAAAACAAACAGGAGCAGGTGCGTCTATTCAAATCGTTGAAGGACAAGAGCTGTTTCAAGCGTTCGGTTTTACAGCAGCTCTAAATAATCTAGAACTAACAGGAAAAACGGATGGAAAAAACGCCAAATTTACAATTAACGGCCTTCAAACAGAGCGCACGTCAAATACGTTTACAATCAATGGGACAACATATACGCTCAAAAACACGCATGCGGGGACGGTGACGCTCACATCAACGACAAACACTGATGCGATTTTTAATTCCATTAAATCGTTTGTTGATAAATATAATGAAACGATTGACGAGATCAATAAAAAGCTAAAAGAGACGCGCTACCGTGATTATCAGCCGTTGACGGATGAACAGCGTGAAAAGCTGACGGAAAAGCAGGCGGAGAAGTGGGAGGAAAAAGCGAAAAGCGGCATTTTGCGCGGCGATTCGATTTTATCAAACACCCTCTCTAGCATGCGCCTAGCGCTTTATCGTAAAGTCGAAGCAGCACCGGAAGGGTTTCAACAGCTAGCCCAAATCGGCATTACGACAACACCAAACTACTTAGAAGGTGGAAAGCTGCTAATTGACGAAACAAAGTTGCGACAAAAAATTGAAGAAAATCCTGATGCGGTTTATCGCTTGTTCAGTAACAATGGTTCTGGAAACGATAAAGGTATCGTCCTCCAACTTCGCGATGAAATTAAAAAGACAATCAAAAGCATTGAAGATAAAGCAGGAAATACGTTAAAAACTGCGAACCAGTATATCATTGGAAAAAATATTCTCGACATTGATACGCGCATTAGCGCCGCAGAAGATCGGTTAAGACGAGTCGAAGACCGCTACTGGAAGCAGTTTTCGGCAATGGAAAAAGCAGTGCAACGTGCGAACTCGCAAAGCATGTATCTCATGAATGCCTTTGGCGGTGGAGCACAATAATTTAGGAGGTTGAACGATGAACCCATATCAATCATACCAAACGAACGCGGTGCAAACGGCGTCGCCGGGGGAATTAACGCTTATGCTTTACAACGGTTGCTTAAAGTTTATTACGCAAGCGAAAAAAGCGATCGAGGACAAAGATATTGAATCGCGCAACACAAACTTATTAAAAGCGCAAAAAATTATTCAAGAGCTTATGGTCACGCTCAATATGGAATATGAAGTAGCCAAATCGATGATGACGATGTACGACTATATTTATCGTCGCCTTGTTGAAGCAAATGTTAAAAGCGATATGTCCATCTTAGAGGAAGTCGAAGGATACGTGAAAGAGTTTCGGGATACGTGGAAGCAAGTGATTCAGCTGAATCGTCAACGTCAATACGCGCAAGGCGGTCACGTGTAATGAGCGTTGTTTCAGAGCTTCTTGAGGCGACGGCGGCGATTGTGACGTTGCTTCGTGGGCCGATCGAAAGGGAAAAGCGTGAAGCTGTCATTGAACAAATCGAACAACTGCTTGAAAAGCGTGAGCAGCTGCTTCAGTCGCTTTCGACGACGTTAACCGATGAAGAAAAACAAATCGGGAAACAGTTGCTTGCGCTTGATCAAGAGGCGAACGCTCTTCTCCAGCAATTGAAGCAACAAATTCAGCAAGATTTAAAACAAACGAAGCAAACAAAGGTGGCTGTGGAGCGGTACGATGACATATACGACTCGCTCGCCATCGACGGTATGTTTTATGATAAACGAAGGTAGGTAAGCGCATGGTACATTTAACTCCAGAACAATTAATAGTCGTTCGTCAATATGTAGCGTTATTAGACACAATTGAAGAAGGTTTCCACTACGTCATTGAAAGTTTTACTAATTATGAGCGTACGCAAGGGGATGTTGTGCTTGCGGATATTTTTACAGCGTTCGGTCAAATTGATACGACAAATGAGCGCTCGCTTGCGCATTTTTTTGCCGATGATATCGCAATATTGAACGAACTTCAGCGTTTTTCTTCTGTCGTCGAAGAGGCGTGGAAATTAGACGGAAAGCTGCATGATCCAAATGCCAAGCAACAAATTGTCGAAAAACATGTAGCGCCAGCGTTTGAAGCGTGGAAAGTAAGTATGATGCAACATCTTCGTCCGTATGTGGAGCAATAATATAAAGGTGCGAGTCGATCGCACCTTTTGTTGCTTAAAACGCCTCTACAATGGTGACGTTTACTTCTTTTCGTAAGTCAATTTCAAAGGGTGATTTCAGCATCTCGCCGTTTGGATTTTGTAAAATACGAACGACAGGGCGAAGCGGATATTCTGGGAAAATGTTTGAGACGACGCCTCGGTATCCTGTGTTGAGTACAATGTTTGTGCCAAGCGGGTAAATGGCGACGTATTTTAAAAACGTTTTAATGAGCTCGTAATCAAACAACGTGTTGCCAGCTGCGCATAAATATTCAGCTGCTTCGTGCGGCGAATGTTGTTTACGATGGTCGCGCGGTGAAGTGAGCGCATCGAACACGTCTGCGATGGCAATGATGCGCGCGAATTCGTGAATGTATTTGCCGGCCGCTTGATGTGGATAGCCACTCCCATCAAAACGTTCATGATGTTGTAGTGCACAATAAGCAGATGATGGTGAAACGTTGCTTTGTTTTTTCAATAATTCAAAGCCAAATTCGGTATGATGGGAAACGATTCGACGTTCTTCAGGGCTAAGAGGTCCTTTTTTCGCCCAAAGTGCACTCGGAATTTGCGTCATGCCAATATCAAATAAAAGCGCCCCGACCCCTAAATCAAGCAATTGTTGCGATGAATATCCTTTCGCTAATCCGATGACGCCTGCGATTGTTGCTACGTTAACCGAGTGATGAAAGAAATATCCTTTTGAAATAACAAGATCAGATAAGTTAATGAGCAAATTTTCTCGACTTAATAAATAATCTAAAATTTCCTTGAATATTTTTTGATATTCTTGTCCGAGGTCAAGCGAAGATACCCGCTGGACGGCTTTTTGTTCCTCGATGAGTTCCGTCATCGTTTCGTACACTTTTTTTACTGCTTGTTGTCGCACAACAGGACTAATCATCGGTTTTTCTTCAATATCAAATGTAAAAACGTCGTGAATATAAATATGACGAATGCCGTTTTCGCGCAGTCCGCGAATGTATGAATCGGTCAGTTTAACCCCCTTAGCGAGCAAAACTGCACCGTTTGGTCCGTAAATATCAACGGCGAGCACATCGCCGCTTTTTGCTTCGAATATGTGCACTTTGCGCATGCGATAACACCTCAGTAGAAAAATACGAACGCCTTTCATCATCTATAAATTATAGCATAATTATCCATTGTTTTGTTCATCATTTTTTCACAAAAAATGTGACGATTGAGAAGGAGTTTTGTAGGGAATTGTAGAAATAAATAAACAACCTTTCATAAAAGGAGGAACAGCGTATGAAATACAACATTCGCGGAGAAAACATCGAGGTTACACAAGCCATTCGAGAGTATGTCGAGAAGAAAATCGGAAAATTAGAACGCTATTTTGAATCAACGGAAGGAGTAACGGTTCACGTTAACTTAAAAGTATATAACGATAAACAGGCAAAAATTGAAGTAACGATCCCAATGCCACAAATTGTGTTGCGTGCAGAAGAGCGCCATGATGATATGTATGCGGCAATCGATTTGGTCGTTGATAAACTCGAACGCCAAATTCGTAAACATAAAACGAAAGTGAATCGAAAAATGCGTGAAAAAGAAGCAAACGGTGTGACGCTTACAACAACTGCCCCTGTGGCGACAGAAGAGCATGAGGAAGAGGAGTTCGAAGTTGTACGTACGAAGCGCTTCAGCTTAAAACCGATGGATAGCGAAGAAGCCATTTTACAAATGAATATGCTCGGTCATAACTTTTACGTTTTTATTAACGCGGAAACAAACCGTACGAACGTTGTTTACAAACGAAAAGACGGCAAATATGGCTTAATCGAAGCGAACTAATCCTATCACCCTCTGTCGAATGAAGACAGGGGGTGGTATAATGTGAAAGGAGGTGAAAAAAGGATGGAAGCGATTTTACGTGAAATTTTAGGAAAGTTGACGAATATCGAAAGTCATTTTCTACAGTTTCAACAAGAAGTGCGTAACCAATTTGCTCGAATTGACGAACGATTCGCACAGATTGATGAGCGATTTGCACAAATTGACGAACGATTCGCCCAAATGGAAGCGCGATTTGCTAACATGGAAGCTCGTTTAACCGCACTTGAACGAGAGATGAGAGAGGTAAACACGCGCATCGGTCGTCTCGAAGAAGAAATGTGCGATGTCAAGAAACGTCTTGAGCATGTTGAAACACAACTAAGCGATGTAAAAGAAACAGTGCATCGTTTAGAAATTCAACTAGCTAACGATGTACAAACGTTACTGCAACACATTTATAAAAAGATTGATGAAAAAGGGTTTGAAATTTACGCTCTCAACAAACGACTCCACCACGTCGAAGCAAAGATCGAACAACTTCAATCACCTCAGCGATAACATCTCCCCAGCGTCTCCTGCGCTGGCTTTTTCTTTTTTCTCTCGTTTTTCTTTGTCTTTCGTATGAGTTGTCACCTTTTCTTGTAAGTGATATGATGGTAATTAGCGACTATATAAGCAAGGAGCGTTTTTGTATGCTTGGAATGTTCAAAAAAGTGTTTGATCCGAATAAACGGCAAATTGCACGATTAGAGAAAATCGCGAACGAAATTGATGCGCTCGGTTCGCAAATGGCGCAACTTTCTGATGACGAGTTGCGTCAAAAAACAGAAGAGTTTAAGGCGCGTCTTGAAAAAGGCGAGACGCTTGATGATTTGCTTGTTGAGGCGTTTGCGGTCGTTCGCGAAGCAGCGAAGCGCGTGCTTGGCATGTATCCATATAAAGTGCAATTAATGGGGGGCATCGCACTTCATGAAGGCAACATTGCTGAAATGAAGACAGGGGAAGGAAAAACGTTAACCGCAACGATGCCAGTCTATTTAAACGCATTAACAGGAAAAGGTGTCCATGTCGTCACGGTAAACGAATATTTAGCAAGCCGCGACGCAAATGAAATGGGCAGACTGTATCAGTTTTTAGGTTTATCTGTTGGACTAAATTTAAGCAATATGTCACGCGAAGAAAAGCAAGCAGCTTACAACGCCGATATTACATACGGAACGAATAACGAATTTGGTTTCGACTATTTGCGCGATAACATGGTGCTCTATAAAGAACATATGGTGCAACGTCCGCTTCATTATGCGATCATTGACGAAGTCGACTCCATTTTAATTGACGAAGCACGTACACCGCTCATTATTTCAGGGACAGCGCAAAAGTCCACGAAATTGTACATTCAAGCGAATGCGTTTGTGCGTACATTAAAACGAGATGTCGATTATACGTACGATGAAAAGACGAAAAGCGTGCAGCTGACGGAAGAAGGAATGAACAAAGCAGAGCGTGCGTTTGGAATCGACAACTTATTTGATTTAAAACATGTGACGTTAAACCACCATATTAACCAAGCGTTGCGTGCGCACGTTGTCATGCAGCGCGACGTCGATTACGTTGTCGAAGATGGAAAAATCGTCATCGTCGACCCGTTTACAGGCCGTTTGATGCGCGGACGTCGTTATAGCGACGGGCTTCATCAAGCAATTGAAGCAAAAGAAGGGCTTGAAATTCAAAACGAATCGATGACGCTTGCGACCATCACGTTCCAAAACTATTTCCGCATGTATGAAAAGCTTGCGGGGATGACGGGAACGGCGAAAACAGAAGAAGAAGAATTTCGCAACATTTACAATATGCAAGTCGTTGTCATTCCAACAAATAAGCCCGTTATTCGCGATGACCGCCCAGATTTAATTTATCGCACGATGGAAGGGAAGTTTCGCGCTGTTGTCGAAGACATTGCGGAACGTCACGCGAAAGGACAACCTGTCCTTGTCGGTACCGTATCTATTGAAACGTCTGAATTGTTGTCAAGCATGTTAACGAAGCGCGGTATTCGCCATAACGTGTTAAACGCGAAAAACCATGCGAAAGAAGCAGAAATTATTGCACAAGCTGGTCAAAAAGCGGCAGTAACGATTGCGACAAACATGGCAGGACGTGGAACGGATATTAAACTCGGCGAAGGAGTGCGCGAGCTTGGCGGTTTAGCCGTTATCGGTACAGAGCGTCATGAAAGCCGCCGTATCGACAACCAATTGCGCGGTCGTTCCGGCCGTCAAGGTGACCCTGGGGTATCGCAATTTTACTTGTCGCTCGAAGACGAACTGATGCGTCGCTTCGGTTCAGAAAATATGATGGCGATGATGGATCGTCTAGGCATGGACGATTCACAGCCAATTCAAAGTAAAATCGTTTCGAAAGCGGTCGAGTCGGCACAAAAACGTGTCGAAGGAAACAACTTTGATGCACGAAAACAACTGTTGCAGTACGACGACGTATTGCGTGAACAACGTGAAATTATTTATCGTCAACGTTTCCAAGTGCTTGATTCGGAAAACTTGCGCGACATCGTTGAAAACATGATTCAATCGGTTATCGAGCGCGTTGTGCGCATGCATACACCAGATGAAGAGATGCCGGAAGAATGGAACGTGCAAGCGATCGTTGATTATGTGCAAGCAAACCTTCTTCCTGAAGGGGACGTAACTGTCAACGATTTGCGTGGCAAAGATCCAGAAGAAATGATTGAATTCATTTGGAATAAAGTGCGCGCGCGTTACGATGAAAAAGAAAGCCGCATTCCAGCGGAGCAAATGCGCGAGTTTGAACGCGTCATCGTTTTACGTGCGGTCGATATGAAATGGATGGAACATATCGATGCGATGGAACAGCTTCGCCAAGGCATTCATTTACGTGCGTACGGTCAAATTGACCCGTTGCGTGAATACCAAATGGAAGGGTATGCGATGTTTGAAGCGATGATCGCTTCCATTGAAGAAGAAGTCGCTCGCTACATTATGAAAGCGGAAATTGAAAGCAATCTTGAGCGACAAGAAGTAGCCAAAGGAGAGGCTGTTCATCCGAAAGAAGGCGAAGAAGTGAAGCGCAAGCCAGTGAAAAAAGCGGTGGAAGTCGGCCGAAATGATCCGTGCCCATGCGGAAGTGGGAAAAAATATAAACATTGTTGCGGACGATAAGTGAGGGATGTTCCCTCGCTTTCGTTATGTTGCGTCCGCCGAGACGTTTGCATACAATAATGGTTGAGGTGAAGGACATGATCGATTTAGTAGAAATTAAGCAAGAGCTTGAAAAAATGGCTAAGCGATTAGCGGATATTAGGGGGTCTCTTTGACCTCGAAACGAAGGAAGCGCGCATTGAACAACTAGAAGCACAAATGGCTGCGCCTCATTTTTGGGACGATCAAAAAGCGGCTCAAGCGGTCATTAGTGAGGCAAATGCACTGAAAGATTTAGTTGGTGAGTTTCGCTCACTTGAAGAGCGATTTGAAAATTTAGAAGTGACATACGAGCTTGTCAAAGAAGAACCCGATGAAGAATTGCAAAAAGAGCTTGTTTCTGAAGCGAAAAAACTGTCGAAAGACTTTAGCGAATTTGAACTGCAATTGTTGTTAAACGAACCGTACGATAAAAATAACGCCATTTTAGAACTTCATCCTGGTGCGGGCGGAACAGAGTCGCAAGATTGGGCGTCGATGTTGTTGCGCATGTATACGCGCTGGGCGGAGAAAAAAGGATACAAAGTGGAAACGCTCGATTATTTGCCTGGTGAGGAAGCAGGAGTTAAAAGTGTCACGTTGCTAATTAAAGGGCATAATGCATACGGATATTTAAAAGCGGAAAAAGGCGTCCATCGCCTCGTGCGCATTTCACCGTTCGACGCTTCTGGTCGCCGTCATACATCGTTCGTTTCATGCGAAGTTGTACCTGAATTTGATGACAACATTGAAATTGACGTGCGTCCAGATGAAATAAAAGTCGATACGTATCGTTCGAGCGGTGCCGGCGGTCAGCACGTCAATACGACAGACTCAGCTGTACGCATTACACACATTCCAACAGGCATTGTCGTCACATGCCAATCAGAGCGTTCGCAAATTAAAAACCGCGAAAAAGCGATGAATATGTTAAAGGCGAAGTTGTATCAAAAGAAGTTAGAGGAACAACAGGCGGAGCTCGCAGAAATTCGCGGCGAGCAAAAAGAAATTGGCTGGGGAAGCCAAATTCGTTCTTATGTGTTTCATCCGTACTCGCTTGTAAAAGACCATCGAACAAATACCGAAGTCGGAAATGTGCAAGCAGTGATGGATGGAGAAATTGATGTCTTTATCGACGCATATTTGCGTTCGAAATTAAAACAAGGATAAGGTGTCCGACATGGGCACCTTTTTATATATTGAAAGAACGTATATTAACTTCACTATATTAAATCATTATTGCGTTAATTCGATGTCATTTACTTCCTGTATGGGGCATGCTATACTCACGAGGGAAGGTGAGAAGCATGCGAAAAAGAAGCAACATAACAAATCCAGTCGTTGAAAAAATATTGGAATACGTATATATTCTTGTCGGCTCGGCCGTTGTGGCTGTGGCATTCAATTTATTTTTACTTCCGAACCGCGTCGCATCAGGTGGGGTGAGCGGCATAAGTACGATTTTACATGCGACGCTCGGCTGGCAGCCAGCATACGTACAATGGGCGCTTAACATTCCACTATTTATTGCAGGCGTGTTGCTGCTTGGTAAACAGTTTGGTGTCAAAACATTAGTTGGCACTGCTTTTTTGCCGTTTGTTGTTTATTTGACGCATGACGTCGCGCCAGCAACGCACGACCCATTGCTTGGGTCGCTATTTGGCGGCATTGGCGTCGGTTTAGGATTAGGGATCGTTTTCCGTGGTCGTGCATCGACAGGAGGAACCGACTTAGCTGCTCAAATTATTCATAAATATACAGGTTTATCGTTAGGAACGTGCGTCATTTTAATTGACGGCTTAATTGTTTTAACAGCTGCACTAGTTTTTGACTTAGAACGGGCGTTATATGCATTAATTGCATTATTTGTCACAAGTAAAACGATTGATTTTGTTCAAGTTGGTTTCGGTAATTCAAAAATGGCAATGATTATTACAACGAAAGAAGAACAAGTGCAGGAAGCGATTTTGCATAAAATTGACCGCGGTGTGACAAAACTACATGCATACGGTGGATACACAGAACAAGAACGTACGATGCTTATGTGTGTTGTAGCACAAAGCGAGTTCACAAAATTGAAACAATTAGTGAAAACCATTGATCCATCTGCATTTGTCGTTGTTATGGATGCCGCAGAAGTGCTTGGGGAAGGATTTAAACGTGCCTAACGTAAAAACGATGCGATATAATAGAAATGTATGAAAATGTTGACAAGGGGGATTTCGTATGAAGAAAAAGCTACTTAGCTTATTTGCTGGTACAGCGATTGTATTAGCAGCCTGTGGCGGAGGGGACAGCGCGAGCGAAAAGCCAGCCAACGGCGGTGGAGATACAGCTTCAGCCGCAGAAGCCATTTACAAAAAATCGTGCGCAAGCTGTCACGGACAAAACTTAGAAGGTGGCGTTGGTCCTGCACTTGATAAAGTAGGCGGAAAATATTCGCAAGACGAAATTAAAAACATTATCGCAAACGGTCGCGGCGGTATGCCGGGTGGCTTGCTCCAAGGAGACGATGTCGATAAAGTAGCGGAGTGGCTAGCAGCGAAAAAGTAAGAGGATGCCAATTAGAGCATCCTCTTTTCATTTGTAACAGTCTTGAAATATAACTGTAAATAAAATTCGCCCCCTTTTTGTCGGAAATGATGATATAATGGACGAGGTAAGAATTTTGCAGGAATATGTAGAAAAACATCGAATACTTAGGTGGTTGCTTATGATCGAAATGCAAGATGTATATAAAACATATCCGAACGGAGTCATCGCATTAAACGGGATTTCCGTTCGTATTAAGCAAGGAGAATTTGTATATGTCGTCGGTCCGAGCGGTGCTGGGAAGTCGACGTTTATTAAAATGATGTATCGGGAAGAAAAACCAACAAGCGGCAAAATTATGATTAACGGCGTGAACTTAGCGAATATAAAAGACAGCAAAGTGCCATTGCTCCGTCGGAACATCGGGATCGTCTTTCAAGACTTCAAGCTTCTTCCAAAGTTAACGGTATATGAAAACGTAGCGTTTGCTTTGGAAGTCATTGAAGAGTCGCCAAAAAATATTCGTAAGCGCGTCATGGAAGTGCTTGACTTAGTGCGACTAAAACATAAAGCGCGCTTTTATCCAGATGAATTGTCTGGCGGAGAACAGCAACGGGTGTCGATCGCGCGTTCGATCGTTAACAATCCGTCAATTGTCATTGCGGACGAGCCGACAGGAAATTTAGACCCGGACACATCTTGGGAAATTATGGATATTTTCGAACGCATTAACGATCGCGGAACGACGATTGTGATGGCAACGCATAACCGCGAAATCGTCAATACGATTCGCAAGCGCGTCATTGCGATTGAACGAGGGAAAATTGCACGCGATGAAGTGAAGGGGGAGTATGGCTATGAGGCTTAACACCCTTCGCCGTCATTTTCGTGAAAGCTTCAAAAGTCTCGGACGAAACGGTTGGATGACGTTTGCGTCCATTAGTGCTGTCACGGTAACGCTTTTGCTTGTTGGCGTATTTCTCGTCATTATGCTCAACATTCAACATATAACGAAACAAATTGAGCGCGACGTCGAAATTCGTGTGCACGTCGATTTAAGTGCGACAGAAGCAGATAAAGATGCGCTCAGAGCGAAGTTAGAAGCTCTTTCTGGCGTCGAAAAAGTGACGTATTCATCGAAAGACGAAGAATTGCAAAAGTTGATTGAAAGTTTCGGAGAAGACGGAAAGTCATTCCGCTTATTTGAACAAGATAACCCGTTAAGCGATGTATTTATCGTAAAAGCAAAAGATCCGCTTGATACAGAAAAAATCGCAAAGCAAATTGAACCGTTGCCATCTGTCGGTAAAGTGAAATACGGAAAAGGGCAAATTGAGAAACTGTTTGCCGCAACGAAAACGATTCGCAATGTCGGATTAGCGCTTATTGTTGGTCTGCTATTTACAGCAATGTTTCTCATCTCCAATACAATTAAAATTACGATTTTTGCCCGTCGTCGCGAAATTGAGATTATGAGATTAGTAGGTGCGACAAACGGGTTTATTCGCTGGCCGTTTTTCCTTGAAGGGCTATGGCTTGGTGTTTTCGGAGCGGTTGTTCCGATTGCGATCGTTCTTTCAGCGTATTCGTACGTATTTGACTTACTATATCCAAAGTTGAAAGATACATTTTTTCAGTTGCTTCCGTTTTATCCGTTCGCATGGCAATTGGCAGCTGTGCTCGTCTTATTAGGTGCGTGTATTGGTATATGGGGAAGCATGATGTCCGTTAGACGATTTTTAAAAGTATAGAAAGAGAGAGGGGTTTACGGTGCGGAAAAGATGGGGAACGATTGTAGCAGCTGTGATGTTGCTTGTTTCAAGCGTTGCTGCGCCTGCGTATGCGGTAACGAAGCGGGACATTCAACAAAAGAAACAAGAAATTCAAAGCGTACAACAAAAGCAGTCATCGATTGAAAGCAAGTTAGAGCAGTCGCAACAAGAAATTGAACGGTTGAAAGCAGAGCAACAACAATTGGATGCGGAAATTAAAAAGCTAGATTTAGCGGTAGAAGAAACGAGCGCCAATATTCGTACAAAACAGCAAAACATTGAAGAAACGAAACAACAAATTGTTGCGCTGAAAAAAGAAATTGAAGAAGTTGCTGCCCGCATTGAACAGCGCAATGAGTTGCTGAAAGAGCGCGCGCGTTCGTTGCAAGAAAGCGGCGGTGTAGTAAGCTATTTAGATGTATTGCTTGGAGCAAAAAGCTTTAGCGACTTTATTGACCGTATGAGCGCAGTTGCGACCATTTTTGAAGCAGATCGTCAAATCATTAAAGAGCAAGAAGCAGATAAGGCGTTAAAAGAAGCGAAAGAACAACAATTAAACGATCAGTTAATCAGCTTGCAAAAACAGCTAACGGAGCTGCAACAATTAAAACAGACGTTGAATGAACAAATCGCGGCAAAAGAAAAATTAATGGCGCAGTTAAAAGAAGAACAAAAACATGAAGAAGAAAAACAACTCGCTTTAGAAGAAGAAAAAGAGCTGCTTGAAAAACAAGAAGCGGCAATGAAAAACCAATTGCAAGAAATGATTCGCCGTCAAAAAGAGCAAGAAGAAGCACGGAAACGCGCATTAGCGAGCCGCGGTTCGTCTGAAGGCGATGGGGGCAGTTTGCCGCCTGTGTCAGATGGGACGTTTATGCGCCCAGCAAACGGTCCAATTACATCGACATTTGGACCGCGTTGGGGTGAATTCCATTACGGCGTAGATATTGGAAAGCGTGGTGCTAGCGTTCCTGTCGTTGCGGCAGCTGATGGCTACGTGTATCGCTCATACTATTCATCAAGCTACGGAAACGTTATTTTTATCATGCATTACATTGATGGACAAGTATATACGACAGTGTATGCTCATTTAGAATCACGTCTTGTTGGCGAAGGACAAAACGTCAGCAAAGGACAAATGATCGGCTATATGGGCAACACCGGTCGTTCGTTCGGTGCGCACTTGCATTTTGAGTTGCATCGCGGTCCTTGGAACGCATCGAAATCAAATGCAGTAGACCCGCTAAAATATATTCCATTCTAAAGCACAGCTCGTTTGCTGTGCTTTTGCGTATTGGTTGAGAAAATGATATGATCGGTGTAAAATAAATACATCTTCATAAGTTATGAACAGTACAAGCTATTCATATAATGAAAACAAACAGGCATCGCACACGGTGTGATGCCTTTCATGGTGTGCTCGGCATGGGTGCAATCTATAGGGTGAAAGTCCCGAACTGCGAAGGC
>NZ_PEDM01000015.1 GCF_002742685.1 Anoxybacillus flavithermus | reverse complement strand
TGGTACAACTGACTTATGTGTACAGTATGTTCGAGTCCAACGGTGATTTCTCTACCGGGCTTGACTTTCTCCGAACGAACAAAGCACATCGTCTTGTAGAATTTATCTACGGCGCAGCGAAACAAAATATTCCCATTGATGCCGTGAAAAAACAGCTTCACGTGGCATAAGGGGTACCCTGTTTGTCTCTTTTCATATAGTAATTTTTGTTACAGAAATTGCTCAACTACAGTAAATATAAAAATAATAGGAAAGGGAGCAAAAAATATAGAGGACAAAGGAGGAAGTCATTTTGTTTAGAGCCATATTTTCTTTTCTCATTGCTTTCACTTTTTTATTTACTTCTTCTGCATACGCCCATCCAGGAAAAACAGATGCAAACGGTGGGCATACTTGTCGAACTAATTGTGAAAAATGGGGGCTAAAAACGGGAGAGTATCATTATCATGATAAAAACGGCAACATTATTCGCCAAAAAAGTAAAGCCACGGGTGTTCCTGCTATTCGTGTAAATTCAAAACATATCGTAAAAGTCATTCGTGTAGTAGATGGCGACACGATCGATGTACGCTTCTCTAACGGTGCAACATCACGAGTTCGTTTCATTGGGGTTAATACACCAGAAACCGTCCATCCTCAAAAACCAGTCGAGAAATATGGGAAAGAAGCGTCTAACTATACGAAAAAACGATTAACTAACAAAACTGTCACACTCGAATTTGATGTCGGGGTAAAAGATAAATACGGTCGATTCCTAGCATACGTTTGGATTGGGAAAGAGCTTTACAACGAAACGCTCGTAAAAGACGGATACGCACGCGTGATGACAATTCAACCAAATGTCAAATATCAACAACGCTTTCTTGAGGCCGAACGAAAAGCACGTCAACAAAAAAAAGGTCTCTGGAAAGCATAACAACATAAAAGCTGTTCCGAACAACACTTCGGAACAGTTTTTTAATCCTTATAGGTACGATAAAAACTACCAAGATGTTTTTTGGCTAACATTTTTTTATTGATATTTCAATTCCTCATAGGTACGATACAAACCCCAAAAAAGCGTTGATAAATCAACATATGGAAAAGCTATACAACTCTATTATATATCCATCCGAAAATTCTGTCAATAATCTTGATGCCTTGATACGTCTGAAAAAGTTGCAAAAAATAAACTGTCGTCGATTCCCTGGGATTTTTGCAAGATTGGAGGTCGACGACGGTTGTGAATATATTCACAAGTAGTTGTTGTATAAAAACAGCCTCCGATTTGGAGACTGTTTTATGCTTCGGCGTTCACTTCCGCGATAATAACAAAACCGATGACAGCTGTAATGACTAAGCCTGTAATCATCCACATCATCATGCATTCCCCCTTTTGCCCATTTTCTTTTATTTTACACGTTTTTGTTTCGTTCGAAAATGGGGTTTATGCTTCTTCTTCTATTTTTCGTGCGTATATGTTTGAACGGTAAGAGAAAAAAATAGAGGCGAGCATGAGCATAAACACTGCTCCGAGCACAAGTGGTCGCTTTGCTTCGTCGATAGCGTTTGGGATGAGTGTACCGACATATAAAAACGCGCTAAGCGCAAATAAAACGAGACTGTATGCTTTATAGTCGCGCGCTTTTCCTAACCAATTTCGCTTTTGTTCATCCAAAATAACCGTCCCCCTTCCTTCTTTCAATGTATCATAGAAAAGAAAAAAGGGTGCGATGTAATTTATGCCAACGCTTGTGCTAAATCTTCTATTAAATCGTCGGCATCTTCTAATCCGACAGAGATGCGAATGAGACCGTCGGTAATACCAAGTTCATCGCGGCGCTCTTTCGGAATAGAGGCGTGCGTCATTTTTGCTGGGAGTGAAATTAAACTTTCTACTGCACCTAAACTTTCCGCTAGCGTAAAATAGCGGACGCGCGTTAATACTTGTTCCGCTTTTTCAGCGCTGCCGACGTCAAATGACACCATGCCGCCAAAGCCGCGCATTTGTTTTTTCGCTACATCATAATTTGGATGTGACGGAAGCCCAGGGTAATACACGCGCGTAACAGCTGGATGATTCGTTAAAAATTCAATGATTTTGCACGTATTTTGTTCGTGTTCTTCCATGCGAATGCCGAGCGTTTTTATGCCGCGCATTAATAGCCATGAATCTTGTGGACCGAGAATGCCGCCTGTCGAGTTTTGGATGAAGTGCAAGTCGGCCGCAAGTTGTTCGCTATTGACGACGACAAGCCCTGCGACGACATCGCTATGTCCGCCTAAATATTTTGTCGCGCTATGGATGACGATGTCTGCACCAAATGCGATCGGCGTTTGCCAATATGGTGTGCTAAACGTGTTGTCGACAATCATCAATAGTCCGTGACGTTTCGCAATTGCTGATGCACCTTGTAAATCAGTAATTTTTAAAAGTGGATTTGTCGGCGTTTCAATATAAATGGCCTTGGTGTTTGGTTGAATGTGCGCTTCAATGTTCGCTAAGTCGCTTGTATCAACAAACGTCGATGCAATGCCGAGACGGTTTAATACTTTCGTCATGACGCGATATGTGCCCCCATATACGTCGTCAGTTAAAATGACGTGGTCGCCGCTATTGAACAACATCATGACGGCAGTAATGGCTGCCATACCTGAGCTAAACGCAAAGCCAGCATATCCTTCTTCCACATCTTTAATCAGTTCCTCTAACGCATGGCGGGTCGGATTGCCTGTGCGCGAATATTCATATCCTTTATGCACGCCGACCGCTTCCTGTTTATACGTGCTCACTTGATAAATCGGAACGGATACCGCCCCTGTATGCATATCTCCCGAAATGCCGCCATGAATGAGTTTCGTTTTTCTTCTCACGTTACATCCCACCTTCGTAAATGTTTTTACTTAAATATCGTTCGCTACTATCTGGGAAAATGACGACGATGTTCGTTCCTTCTTTCGCTTGTTCCGCCTCTAGTAGCGCTGCATGAAACGCTGCACCAGATGAGCTGCCGACAAGCAGTCCTTCTTTTTGCGCAAGCTCCTTGACGCGACGAAACGCATCGTCATCTAAAATCGTATGGATCGCATCAAAATAGCTCGTATCCATATATGGTGGCAAAAATTCCATGCCGATGCCTTCAGTGCGATGTGGACCCGGTGCTCCGCCGTTTAAAATCGAGCCTTCTGGTTCGACGATAACCGTTTTTATCCGCTCATTTTTTTCTTTTAAAAATTTGGCCGTTCCCATAAATGTACCACCTGATCCAGCACCAGCAACGAAAATATCAATTTTTCCGTCCAGTTGCTCCCAAATTTCTGGGCCAAGCGTTTTGTAGTACGTGCGTGGGTTCGCTGGATTTTCAAATTGTTGCGGGCAATAGGAGTTTGGAATTTCCGCAGCGAGCTCTTTCGCTTTGCGAATCGCCCCTTGCATTCCTTCGTGAGTTGGTGTATTGATGATCGTTGCGCCAAGTGCGCGCATTAGTTGTTGTTTTTCGATGCTAAATTTTTCTGGCACACAAAAAATGACGCGAATGTTTTTCCCGATCGCAGCAAGCGCAAGACCGATCCCTGTATTGCCTGCCGTTGGCTCGATAATCGTTCCACCTTCTTTTAACTTCCCTGTCGCTAACGCATCGTTTAACAATTCTTGTCCTAGACGGTCTTTGACGCTTCCCCCGGGATTTAAATATTCGAGTTTTGCAAATATGCGCACGCCCTTTGGAAGTGGAAATTGTGTAATTTCAACCATTGGCGTACGGCCGATTAATTCATGTACGTTTTTCGCTACTTTCATGTTGTTCCCCCCAAAAGATGAAAAGAAGGAGAGGATGCCTCTCCTTATTTATTCAATTCATTCACCATCAATTGCACAAGCTCAGATGAGTGAAGGGCTGCTTTTTGTAAAAATTGTTCAAACGATACGTTCGACTCTTTGCCTGCGATGTCTGATAATGCGCGAATGACGACAAACGGGACGTTAAATTGATGACATACTTGCGCAATCGCAGCGGCTTCCATTTCCACAGCATATAAATCAGGAAACTGCGTGCGCACAAAATCAACGCGCGCAGGATCGTGCATAAATGAATCGCCTGTCGCAATTAATCCTTTTGCGACTTGAATGTCGCGAATGTGTGCAGCACTCGTTTCAGCCGCTTGTACTAATCGTTCATCCGCCTTATAGCGCGCTGGCATGCCTGGCACTTGACCGTATGCATAGCCGAATGCGGTGACGTCGACGTCGTGATGAACAACTTCGGTCGAAATGACGATATCTCCAACGTTTAATGATGGCGCAAAACCGCCAGCTGAACCTGTATTAATCACAACATTTGGTGCAAAACGTTCAAGCAAAATCGTTGTTGACATCGCTGCGTTTACTTTCCCGATGCCTGATTTTAATAAGACGACGTTCGCTCCGTCTAACGTGCCGCTATAAAAAGAACAATTCGCTACCGTCGTTTCTGTTCGATTAGCGATTTTTTCGCGCAAAATCGCCACTTCTTCTTCCATCGCTCCAATGATTGCTATGTTCATCGTTTCAACCTCTTTCACTTATTGTTTGACAGCTTCCATCAACCAGACGAAACGATTCATTGGCGTAAATGTGACGGTAAAACCGTGCGTTGTAAACATACGCTCTAAGACAGGAATCGTCGTGTAATATTCCCGTTGTAAATCTTCGGCTAAATCAACAAATCCTTTTTGTTTCGCTTCTGCAATCATCGCCTCGTACGCTTCGCGGTTAATAAATGCTGTATCCGCAAACACTATTTTACCACCTTTACGAAGAAGTGCGCTATACTTGCCGATCGCTTCTTCTTTTTCTTTATCTGTTAAGTGGTGAAAAGCATATGTGCTCACGATCGTATCGACCGGTTCATTCGGCAAAGGAAACTGTAAAAAGTCTCCGTCTTCAATCGTCACATTCGGAAGTTTTTCTTTCGCAAGTTCACGCATTGGTACAGACGGTTCAATGCCATATACAGTTTTGTTCGCCTCAATTAGTTTTTTCGTTAAATTTCCTGTCCCAACACCAAACTCTAAAACAACGTTGCCGCTTTTTTCAACAACTGTATTTAAAATCGTCTCATATCCGTCAAATACGTCGCGATATTGTTCATCGTGCCCGTATACAGACGAATCGTACGATTGTGCCCAATTCTCAAAGATGTCTAAAAACTCACGTCCCATGATGTCACACTCCATTAAATATAATAATTCCTATAAGTATAGTATGAATTAAATGTACTGCTGTTCTCAATCTACCATATTTTTTTTAGATGTTCAATGGAAATGTGTTAAACTACGTGTAGAGAGGAGGAAGACGATGATTACGTTTGATCTCATTCAAGATAAAGTAGAATTTTTTGAGGCGACGGACTTAGCGACGTTAGAGAAAAAAATTAATGACCAAATCGAACATAACAAAGCAATTATGCTTGAAGTGCATCATGTTTCCTATCAAATGCAACTGTTAGAAAACGGACAGCGTCTTTATAGTGCTATGGTGCATTTTAAAGCAAAAAAATAGAGCGTCACGGACGGCGCTCTATTTCTTTTAATTGCTGTACTTTTGTCGGCTTCCACCCTTCATTTGTCACCCATTCGATAAACACTTTATAATGTTCTGTTTTGTCTTTTTTTGAGACGGTGGCAACGGCGTGATTCGGACTGCCGCCATTTCCGATAAACCAGACGATCAGATCAGAAGAAGAAATGCCTGTCGCATAACTAATCGCATCAATCATTTCTTTCCAATCAACAGAGTTTTTCTCGTATGTTGTCACATGCGGCTCTGATTGTGTTGTACCGATCGGTTGCCATGACGGGTTTACAACTTCACGAATAACGTTTGAGTTTGGATCATCGACAACCGTTTCTTCTACGTTGTCATTCGGTTGTTCGTTTGTTTCTGTTTCCGTTTCGGATGGTTGCTCATCGTTTGGCGGCTCATTTGTCTCCACTTCAACCGGCTGAGGAGATGTGTTTGTTTCTTTCACCGGACGGTCGTTTGAGGATAACCATTTCCATCCAAAAAATAAAATAAGCGCAAACACAATCGCAATGAACGTATTTAATACGCGATTGACTTTTCTTTGTTTTGAACGTTTGGCAAAACGGCTGCTCACTTTTGGTATCTTCCTTTCTGTTCCAACTCGTATGTGGCGCGAACGATATCAGCAAATACTTTGTTCGTGACGGCGGCAGATGACGTTGTTTCTAATTGTACCACAACAAGCGCATATTTTGGACGGTCAGCTGGAAAATAACCTGCAAACCATTTGTTCACTGCGTCATTTTTTCCTGTTTGCGCTGTTCCTGATTTTCCTGCTACGGCGTAAGGCAACGATTGAAATGAACGACCAGTCCCTTCCGGATGCGTCACAACGAGTTGCAATAGCTCTTGTAGTTTGTCGATCGTCTCGTTGCGCAATGAATCGGTTGTTAGTCGCTTTTCATCAAAAGTAAAAAACGTAGTTCCATTTTTATACATCATTTTTTTAGTGATGCGCACTTGTTTTACCTCGCCGCCGCGAGCAATCGTTGCCATCATATTCGCCACTGCAAGCGGTGAAACGCGCACATCTTTTTGACCGATTGACGTTTGGGCAATAGCAAGTGGAACGTGTTTATCTCGTTCATCCGTCCAAATTGTGCCTTTTTTCTCTTCACGAAGCGGACGAAACGATTGAAAATGATACACATCACCTTCCCACCCGACAAGTGGAAGCAAACCGAGTTTTCGAGCATATACATCAAACATATTTTTGTCCATCGCAATGAGTTGTTCTCCTAACTCTCCAAACGTACGATTGCAGCTGATCGCAAAACTATCTTCAAACGAGCGCAGCCCTCTCTTTTTTTCTTCTTGTTTACCGTTAATTTTACGATCACAGTTAAACGTTTGTCCGTGAACAAGTCCGTTTTCAAGTGCCGCTGCTGCAACGACAACTTTAAAAATAGATCCTGGCACTTGAGGAAGAAGTGCTTGGTTTTCAGCCGCTCCGTTTTTATACGGATTTCGCTCGTCAATCGCTGGAGCACTCGCTAACGCAAGGACTTCATTCGTTTCGACATCAAGTAAAACAACAGCTCCTTTTTCCATGCCATGTTGCGCTACAATTTGTTCAACACGCTGTTGAAGGGTGCGATCAATCGTCGTTTGTACCGTAATCGGATAAAACGGATTCGCCTGCTCCGTATATTTCACATCCATCCCAAACAGCGGCTCACCGCGAGCATCTACGTGATACAATAACTTCGTTTCCCCATCAGGAATTAAAAATTCATCAAACGAACTTTGTAAGCCAGACACGCCTATTTTTGTTTTTGGAGATAAGTTTCGATCCGCGTAGCGTTCTTTTAACACTTTAACATTTTCTCCAAGTAAGCCGATGACATGTTGCGCATATTTTTGTTTGAGTTCGTACTGTTTATGAACGGCAATTACACCTGGAATGCGCAAATCATTAATCCGCTCCATTTGCCAAGGTTGCAGTTGAATTGGTTGTTGTCCATTGTGCAAAATGATCGGACCTTTCGCTGTTTCAAGCTGCCGTTTTATCGTTTCTTTTGGCATGGAAACAATCGTTGCGATTTGATCAATGGGCCAGTCCATTTTTTTTAAAAAAGGAAATAACACGAGCGTCGGAACGTATTCATACGTAAGCGGTTCACCGTTTCGATCGACGAACATCCCGCGGCCATCATCAATAATAAGCTGTTCCGTACGCTGTGCGACGCTTGCTTCAATTAAATTCACACCATGAAACGACTCGGTGCTTACAAGCTGTAATTGGACGAGCCGACCGATTAAACCAAATATGGCTAATTGAATCATTGTTAATATGATGATCATTCGTTTTTTTACCATAAAAAACACCTCGTCTTCATTGTCGACGAGGTGTTACATTTTAAAACCTATTTCACTGCAACGATTTTTACAACCATATCGCCACCAGGCGTATGAACGGTTACTTCTTCACCAACACGGCGACCGATAAGAGATTTAGCGATCGGAGAGTCGTTTGAAATTTTCCCTTCAAATGGGTCCGCTTCTGCACTACCAACAATCGTATACGATTCTTCTTCCCCATCTGGAAGCTCGACAAATGTCACCGTTCTTCCAAGCGATACGATGTCTGTACTTTCTAAATCTTCTTCGATAATTTTTGCATTGCGAATCATATTTTCAAGCATTTGAATGCGCGATTCAACGAACGCTTGCTCATCTTTCGCTGCATCGTACTCCGAGTTTTCAGATAAGTCCCCGAAGCTGCGCGCGATTTGAATGCGCTCTACGACTTCTTTTCGTTTCACCGTTTTTAAATATTCAAGTTCTTGCTCAAGTTTCTCCTTCCCAGCTTTCGTCATCGGGTATTCTTTTTCCATTGACATGAAACTCACTCCTTTTATTTATGTATGGAAAATGTACGAACGAGCAGTTCGTACAAAAGACAAAAAGTTTACATATTATCTATGCTATGGTATTACAAAATAGAATTTTGTTCAAGAATCGTTTGAATTTTTGTAACCATTAAATCGATGGCGACATGATTATGACCGCCTTCTGGGATGATAATGTCGGCATACCGTTTCGTCGGTTCGATAAATTGATTGTGCATTGGACGCACGACGTTTACATATTGTTCGATGACTGATTCAAGCGTGCGTCCGCGCTCTTTAATGTCGCGCAATAGGCGACGAATGATGCGAATGTCGGCATCTGTATCAACGTACACTTTAATATCCATTAAGTTGCGCAATCGTTCGTCTTCTAATACAAGAATACCTTCTAAAATGATGACATCTTTCGGCTCGACGCGAATGACTTCGTTTGAGCGTGTATGAAGCGTATAGTCGTATACAGGCTTATCAATTGGTTCGTAATTCAACAGTTTATTAATATGTTCAATAAGCAAGTCATTGTCAAAAGCGAGCGGATGGTCATAGTTTGTTTTTAATCGTTCTTCAAACGGCAAATGACTTTGATCTTTATAGTAAAAGTCTTGTTCAAGCATTAAAATGGAATGTCCTTGAAAATGTTCATAAATCGCTTTTGTAACGGTCGTTTTCCCCGAACCGGAGCCGCCTGCAACTCCGATGACAACCGGTCTCTTCCTCATGTTAGTGCCCCTTTCTCATCATGTTGTATGGGAAAACTTCTCGATCGACTTTAAAACGAACAATTTGAAGCGGATGACGGGCGGCATCTAGCTCATTCCCTTCTTCATCCCAAATTTTTTCAATCACTTGCGTAAAGTTTTCAATTTCAGGTCCGAAAAATTCCACTTCATCGCCTGGCTTAAAGAAGTTGCGTTGTTGCAACGTCACGATGCCTGTTTGTTTGTCATAATCAAGCACAAGACCGACGAAATCGTACGTCGTTTTCTTGCTATGAACGCCAAACATTTGCTCTTTATAGCCTGGAACACCTTCAAAAAAGGCTGGCGCGGTATCGCGGTTCGCACATTTATCGAGCTCATCTAGCCACTCTTTGCGAATGACGAAATTGTCAGGGTCAGCGCAATATGCATCAATAACTTTGCGATACACGCTAACAACAGTCGCAACGTAGTGGATTGATTTCATGCGTCCTTCGATTTTCAAACTATCAATACCGAGCTCAATCATTTTTGGAATGGATTGAATTAAGTTTAAATCTTTCGGGCTCATCGCAAACGGGTCGTCATTTTCATCAAACAACGCCATCGCTTGATCCCCTTCAAGCTTGTACAAATCGTAATCCCAACGACACGATTGACAGCAACCGCCGCGGTTTGAATCGCGCGCAGTCATATGGTTGCTTAATACGCAACGACCAGAATAGGCGATACACATCGCACCGTGAATAAACGTTTCGATTTCAATATCGACTTTTTCTTTTATTTCACGAATTTCTTCCGCACTCGTTTCACGCGCTAAAACGACGCGCTCAAGTCCTTCTTCTTTCCAAAATTGGACCGCTTTCCAGTTTGTGAGCGATTGTTGCGTACTTAAGTGCACTTCTAATTTTGGTGCGACACGGCGTGCCGTTTCAATAATGAGCGGGTCAGCAACGATAATGCCGTGCACGCCGACACGCTCTAAACCGCGCAAGTAATCTTCGAGGCCAGGAATGTTTTCGTTATGAGCGTAAATGTTCGTCGTCACGTAAATTTTTGCTCCATATTTTTTCGCAAATTGCACACCTTCGGCCATTTCTTCAAGCGTAAAGTTATCGGCATTAGAACGAAGACCGTATTCTTGTCCACCGATAAACACAGCGTCTGCCCCGTAATGTACGGCCACTTTCAATTTTTCTAAGTTGCCGGCTGGAGCGAGCAGCTCTGGTTTTTTCACAATGACACGCTTGCCATCGATGATTTGTGATATGCTCACGAAAGCTCCCTCCTTTTTGTTTAATATACCGTTTCTTTAAAGAAAAAGCCGGTGTCTAACGGGCGATGTTTTGGCTGAATCGCTTCAATGCGCGCAAGTAGTTCCCCTTTTTCTTCTTCGTATTGTTCACGGTTTTCTGTACATAAATCAATGGCGCGGCGATATAATTTCGTTACTTCTGTAATATAGTCGGGCTCATGAAGGACGCCATCAATTTTAAAGCTATCGATTTCTGCGTCAATCATGTCTTCTAGTTCGTCAATGATGCAAATATCGTTTGGACTCATAATGTGCGTGCCGTTTTCATCTTCGAAAATCGGATATTTGTTGTCGCGCTCTTTATCGTACAAAAAGAGCCCTTTTGCATATTTCATTTGTTGTACTTCCATAAATTTTCCTTGGTATTCAAAGTAGTTGCCGATGAGGGAACGTTTCGATTGGAACATACATGTCATTCCATGTACTTGCACTTCAATTTCCACTTCCGCATGTTTTTTAATGTCAATGATTTCTTCCATATTCAACTCGCGGGCAAGAACGGCACGTTTTGCTCCTTTTCGTCCCCAATAGTTGCAAGCGTACCAGTTTGTTGCTGTCGTTTCTGTATTCCAATGAAGTTTCATATGCGGTGCTACTTCCCGCACCGTCATTAAGACAGCTGGGTCGCCAAACACGATCGCATCCACTTGTTGTTCGGATAAAAAGCGAACGTAATCGCTTAGCTCATCCACTTTATCGTTATGAAAAAGCGCGTTCATCGCAACATATACGCGCACACCGTACTTTCGTGCCACGTGCATGGCATCGATGATATCTTGCCTTGAAAATTCACCTGCCAAACGTAAGCCGTATCGTTGTTCACCAATGATGACAGCATTTGCTCCTGCTTGAGCAAGTTGTTCGATATGAGCAACGTCCGTTGGCGTAACAAGCAATTCTGGTTTTTTCATTCTATTCACCTCGTTTTCTCGATATCGCCATTCCGTCACCGACCGGAATGATGATCGTTTCATAGCACGGATGCGCCATCAGCCATTCGTTATATGCGTGAATTTTTTTAACGAGCTGGCGTATCCGTTTTTGTTCAATCGGTTCATTTGTCGCAACAAATCCTTTGAATAATACGTTATCTGTGATAATGACTCCGTTTTTATTTAAAAATGGCTCGTACAACTCAAAAAAACGGCGATATTGTCCTTTTGCCGCATCAATAAACAATACATCAAACGGAGCATGTTTTTTCACTTCATCGCTCATGTCAAGCGCATCGCCAAACAATAATATCATCTGCCCCTTCGTACTCGTTTGCTCCGCATAAACAAGCGCTTGCTTATAGCGTTCCTCATCTCGTTCAATCGTCACAATTGTCGCATTCGGCAACGCCTTCGCCATTCGAATGGCAGAGTATCCAATTGCTGTACCAATTTCTAAAATGCGCTTCGGTTCGATGAGTTTTAATATGTGCAACATCATTTCGATACTGAGCGCATCCATAATGGGAACACCTTGTTCATGCGCATATTGTTCCATGGCTACAATTGCTTCTTCTTTTTTAGGAAGTAATGACTCCACATATTGAATAATTTCCTGATTTACCAATAAACCGTCCTCCTCGTAAAAACAAGAGTTCAAACGAGTTGAACTCTTGTTTCATCACGATCCATAACTTTATATATACTACCATAATTCCAAACAAAATGCGAACGTTTTATTGCTTTCCGATATATTTTGCCTTTTCTCGATTATGTTCGTCAAGCGTTTTTGTAAAAATGACATCTCCTGTTGGCGTAGCTAAAAAGTAAAAATAATCTGTTTCAGCTGGATGAAGCGCAGCGTGAAGAGACATTTCCCCTGCATTCGCAATCGGTCCCGGTGGTAGCCCTTTATACATATACGTATTGTACGGTGAGTTTACTTCCAAGTCTTTGTAATATACACGTTGTTTATGCTTGCCGAGTGCGTATAAAACGGTTGGATCGGTTTGAAGTGGCATTCCTTTTTCTAATCGATTGTAAAACACGCTTGCAATTTTTTCGCGATCTGCTTTTTCTGTTGCCTCTTCTTCAATGAGTGATGCCATAGTTAAGAGTTGATGAACGGTCATCCCTCTTTCTTCCATATCCTCTATATATTTCGCTAATACTTCTTCCGTTTTCGCGATCATTGTTTCAATGATTTCTTCAAGCGAAGGTTTTTCTTCTGTAAATGAATATGTCGCTGGGAATAAATAGCCTTCTAATGCATAACGAATGTTTTTATTAAAAATATCAGTTGTTAAAACATTAGGATATTTCTTCATTAATTCCTCAATGTACAGCCGATTCGTTAACTTCGCCATGATGTCTTCTGTCGAATAGCCCGTTTTTTGCGAAATGATCATTGCAATTTGTGTCAGCTGTTTTCCTTCTGGAATCGTTATTTTTAGTTTCGCTTCTTTTACAAGTTTCCCCGTTTTTAACTGTTCAGCAATTTGTGCTAGCGTCATCGCTTTTGTAAATGTGTAATTGCCTGCTTGAAAGTCAGCATGATTTTTAAATTTCACGTAGTAGCGAAAAATCGTCGCATTTTTGATGACGCCGTTTTTTTCTAACACATTTGCAATCGTATACACCGATGAACCGATCGGAATTTCAACATGAATCGGCGTTTTGTCGTTCGGATCAACAGGCTGCAAGGCAGAACGAATATATACAAATAAGCCAATGCATGCGGCAATTATCAACAATAACAAAGGTGCTGTAATGTATAGGACAATTTTTCGCACCGTCTTCGCTTCATGTTCTTGTAACATACGTCATCCTCCCCTCACTTTTGACATTATACTACAAATCATGACGCGACATAAATAAAAAAAAGAAGCTGACGTATAGTCAGCCTCTTATTCTTCATCTTCTTCCTCTTCGCCCAGGAATGTGTTTAGCATTTCTTCGATCATATCCCATTCTTCTTCTGTTTCGATCGGCTGCAATTCTCCTGCCTGCCCATCTTCTCCCGGGATAAAAGAAGATGCGTGAATTTCAATTTCTTCGTTGTCATCTTCTTCCGCACCGATTGGGTAGTACAAGACGTAAGATTTTCCGAATTCTTCAGATTCAAATGTAAATAGTACTTCGCAAAGTTGTTCGTTGCCGTCTTCATCAACGACTGTAATGTGTTTTTCACCGTGTTCCATCATGTTCACCTCAATTGTTTATGGTCCAAATACGATTGTAAAATCATCACTGCGGCCATTTTGTCAATCACTTGTTTTCGCTTTTTTCGACTAACGTCCGCAGCAATCAACATCCGTTCTGCCGCCATGGTAGACAATCTTTCGTCCCACAAGACGACAGGAAGTGAAAACGTTTCTTTCACTCGTTCCGCAAAACGTTGTGTTGCTTCACCGCGCGGCCCAATCGTGCCGTTCATATTTTTCGGAAATCCGACGACAATTTCTTCGACCGCATATTGCTCAATTAATTGCCGCAAACGATCAAAACCGTATTCACCTTTTCCTTCATCGATACGAATCGTCTCGATGCCTTGAGCCGTCCATCCTAGCTCATCGCTTACAGCAACGCCAAGCGTTTTCGTTCCAAAGTCTAATCCTAAAATGCGCATGTGTCTATTCCTCACGATGTGTTCGTAAATAGAATTTCACTAATTCTTCAATTAATTCATCTCGATCGACTTTGCGAATCATGTTTCTGGCATCTTTATGACGAGGGATGTAAGCTGGATCACCAGACAATAAGTAGCCGACAATTTGGTTAATTGGGTTATACCCTTTTTCCTGTAATGCGTCGTATACGGTAAGTAACACTTCCCGAACATCGACGTCCATCGGTTCTTCCGAGAAGTTAAATTGCATAGTATTATCAAACGAACTCACCGTCTTTTGCACCCCACTCTCACGTTCCACGAAATCTGGCATATCCATCCTTACATCCATTGTACACGATTTCCACCATTTATTAAACAGATTTTACCCACTGTTCGACAAATTTAAGCGCTTCGTCTACTTTGTTCACATCTTTTCCGCCCGCTTGTGCCATATCTGCTCGGCCGCCACCGCCACCGCCGCAACGCGTTGCTACTTCTTTAATGAGCTTCCCAGCGTGATAGCCACGATCAATTAAATCATTTGTGACACCAGCAATTAAGTTTACTTTATTTTGTTGCACAGAAGCAAGCACAATGATCGCTGAACCTAATTTTTGTTTTAAATCGTCGACCATCGCACGCAAGCTGTTCATATCTGCATTATTTATTTTGCTTGTGATCAGTTGAACACCGTTTACTTCTTTTACTTGGTTCACTAAGTTTTCTGCTTCCATATGGCTTAAACGAGCAGCGAGCGATTCGTTTTCACGCTGCAATTCGCGCATATCGTTCATGAGCGTATCAATGCGCGTTAATACATCTTTCGGATTTGTTTTTAATTTTTCCGCGACTTCTTTTAATAATGCAATTTGATCGTTCATTAAACGATACGCTGCTTTGCCCGTTACGGCTTCAATACGGCGTGTACCTGCGCCAATGCCTGATTCAGAAACAATTTTAAATAAACCGATTTCGGCTGTATTTGTTACGTGACAACCACCGCAAAGCTCTAGGCTGTAATCGCCTACTTGCACGACGCGCACGATGTCGCCATATTTTTCGCCAAATAGCGCCATCGCCCCCATCGCTTTCGCTTCATCAAGCGGTTTATAGTCGATCGCAACAGGGAGATTGCGCCAAATTTGCTCGTTGACGATCGCTTCAATTTGCTCGAGCTCTTCTTGCTTCACTTGACCGAAATGCGTAAAGTCAAAACGTAAACGATCAGGTGCAACAAGCGAACCGGCTTGGTTCACATGCACTCCAAGCACATCTTTTAACGCTTGATGCAACAAGTGTGTCGCTGTATGGTTTTTCACGATATCAACGCGCGCTGCTTCATCGACACGTGCTGTATATGTGCCGTTTGTTTGAATAACCCCTTGTTCGACGACGATGTGATGTAAATGTTGACCGTTCGGTGCTTTTTGAACATCTTTTACATATGCTTTTCCTGTTGCTCCTTCAATCCAGCCACGGTCCGCAATTTGTCCACCGCTTTCTGCATAAAACGGCGTTTCACGTAAAATCACTTGCGCTTCTTGTCCTTCGCTTACTTCGTTCACAAGTTGACCGTCTTTCACGATCACTTCGACAACAGACGAAACAGACAGTTGATCGTAACCGACAAACGTGCTTTCTACTTTAATGTCGCCTAATACGCCGCCTTGGACTTGCATCGAATCAACATCTTGACGCGCAGCACGTGCTCGCTCACGTTGACGCTCCATTTCACGTTCAAAACCGTCGTGGTCGACTTTCATTCCTTCTTCCGCTGCATACTCTTCCGTTAATTCCACAGGGAAGCCGTATGTATCGTACAAACGGAATACATCTTCACCGCTAATCGTATCGCTACCACGTTGTTTTTCTTTTTCGATCACGTTCGCTAAAATTGCAAGGCCTTCGTTTAATGTTTCATGGAAGCGCTCTTCTTCGTTTTTAATTACTTTTTGAATAAATTGTGCTTTTTCTTTTACTTCTGGATAATAGTCGACCATAATTTCACCGACAACTGGAACGAGTTCGTACATAAATGGACGTTGAATGTTTAATTGTTTTGCATAGCGAACCGCACGGCGCAATAAACGACGCAACACATAACCGCGTCCTTCGTTTGATGGCAGCGCGCCGTCGCCAATGGCAAACGTGACCGTACGAATATGGTCGGCAATGACTTTAAATGCCACGTCTTTTTCTGCATCGGTGCGATATGTTTCACCTGAAATTTGTTCCGTCGCCCGAATGATTGGCATAAATAAATCCGTATCAAAGTTTGTCGGAACGTCTTGTAAAATCGAGCACATCCGCTCTAATCCCATGCCCGTATCAATGTTTTTCTTCGGAAGCGGTGTATATGTACCGTCAGGGTTATGGTTAAATTGCGAAAAGACGAGGTTCCATACTTCTAAATAACGTTCGTTTTCTCCACCCGGATATAATTCTGGATCGTTCGGGTCGTTACCAAACTGTTCCCCACGATCGTAGAAAATTTCTGTATTTGGTCCGCTTGGGCCTTCCCCAATATCCCAGAAGTTCCCTTCCAAACGAATAATGCGTTCTTCTGGCAAACCAATTTCGTTATGCCAAATGTCAAACGCTTCTTCATCTTCTGGATGAATTGTCACAGAAAGACGGTTCGGATCAAAACCGATCCATTTTTCGCTCGTTAAAAACTCCCATGCCCAATGAATCGCTTCTCGTTTAAAATAGTCGCCGATCGAGAAGTTTCCGAGCATTTCAAAAAACGTATGGTGGCGCGCCGTTTTTCCGACGTTTTCAATGTCGTTTGTACGAATTGATTTTTGCGCATTACAAATGCGCGGATTGTCTGGAATGACGCGGCCATCAAAATATTTTTTTAACGTTGCGACACCGCTATTGATCCATAACAATGACGGATCGTCAATCGGAATGAGCGATGCGCTCGGCTCAACGGCGTGACCTTTTTCTTTAAAAAAGTCTAAAAACATTTGACGAACTTGAGCAGATGTTAGCTTTTTCACGTTTCCTTCCTCCCTTGTAAAAATATAAAAACTCCCATCCCTGCTCAGGGACGAGAGCTTGCTCGCGGTACCACCCTGTTTATGGACAAAACGTCCATCACCTCAACCGCCGTAACGTGGCTTCGTCGGCAGGGTTTGCCTGCACTCCGGATTAGCGTTCTGTTACCCTTCATCTGGAATTTCTTTCAGCCGCGGAAATTCCTCTCTGTGCGCCGAAAGCGCTTTAAGATGGACTGTAACATACTCGATCCTTCATCGTTTTTCTATGTATTACTCTTGTGAAAATTATAGACAAGCCCCTTTTTTTTGTCAATTTGTTTTCAACGAGCGAATGTGCATAAATGTCGCCTTGGCAATTGCAACGATCGGAACAGCAACAATTAAACCGATGATGCCACCGATTTCTCCACCAACAAATAGGGAAAACATAATAATAAGCGGATGTAAATGTAAGCTTTTCCCTACAATAAGCGGGGATAAAATGTTTCCTTCAATAAACTGCAATAAAAAGACGATTCCAACAGTAAGAAGCAATTTGTTTACTGATACGGTTGCAGCAATAATCGCCGCTGGAATGGCGCCAATAATTGGTCCGAAATACGGGATGACATTTGTAACCCCTACGATCATGCCAAGCAAAAGCGGATATTTCATATCAATAAGCCAAAACGAAAGCGCAGCAGCCGTTCCGATCAATAAACAGACGAGCAGTTGTCCACGAATATATCCACCGAGCGTTTGATCGACATCACGTAAAAATTGCATACCTTTATTGCGCCATTTTTTCGGCGTCCATTCCCATGCCGCTTTTTTGATAAGCTCCACATCTTTTAACATGTAAAATGCGATAAACGGAATAATAAAAAAGACGATGACTCGATTAATCAGCTGTTTTAGCCCGATAATTGTTCCCGTAACCGCCCCGCTAATAAACGTTTCTGCTTCTGTAATCATCGTTTCAATTCGTTTATGAACATCGTAAGGCCATGTGGCCGTTTCTTCATGAATATAATTCGTCCATTGTTCATACGTACGAACAAATATCGGTAAGCTTTTATTTAAATCTTCTAGCTGAGCAATAAACAACGGTGCCCCTTTGTAAACAGCAAAACCAATTCCGCCAAAAAATAATGCATAAATGGCGAGAATGGCAAGCGCTCTCGGCATACCTCGCTTATGAACGTATTCAACAACAGGATGCAATAAGTATGTAATGAATGCGGCGATGAGAAAAGGGGTCATAATTTTAATAAATACATGTAAAAACGGCAGCCATACCGACTGAAGCTTTACAATAAAATATAAGCAAACTAAAATGAATAGCAACTTCGTTAAACGAACGAAAAAATGGAGATGCGGGTGTTCCAAACTGATCCCTCCTTTACTCATATAGTGTGGGAACAAATAGAAGATGTTATACAAAAACCGGCAACCTCAAATGAGACTGCCGGTTTTTTGTTACATAAATGGACGTAACATTTGTTTACCTACTTTTCGCACGTTGCGCATATTCATGCCACCGTTTCGTTGCGCTAATTGATATGCGGCTACTCCTGCACCGATCGCAATTAAAGAAGCGATTGTTCGATTCATGTTCATTCTCCTTTCATTACGAAAACAAAGTTCGTTCTTGTTCACTAAACAAATCGTCAAGCGAGCTAAGCGTTCCATCTTCTTCGACTTGGTGCGTATAAATCATTCCTTTTTGAACGGTTAGCTCAATAAAGCAATTCCAGCAATAATATTGATTGACGCCGATTTTACCTAAATCTTTACTTTGACAATTCGGACACTTTAACATAAAAAGGCACGCTCCTTTTTATTTTTTCTTCTATCTTTGTCATTTTTTTACCCAAACATACATCATTGGAAAAGAAGCGTGCCGATATGTGTGTCCATTGTTATGTTACGTCATTTTCCATGAAGTCATACGGGGTAACACCTTCCATTCCGATGTTTGCATCTTCCATCGGAAGTAGTTGTTGTTCAGGTGAAAGAGCAGCGATTAATTTTTCGTATAATGTCGTCTGTCTCGTTCCATCTTCTGTTCGCATGACCCCAAGCTGGAACGCTTCTTCTTCACCGCATAAAATTAAATATTGCTTACTGCGCGTAATAGCTGTATACAATAAATTGCGCCTTAACATGCGATAATAACTTTTTACAACAGGCAAAATGACGATCGGAAATTCGCTTCCTTGCGATTTATGAATCGAACAACAGTAAGCGTGCGTAATTTGATTCAATTCTTGTTTTGGGTATGTCACTTCGTTTCCATCAAACGAAACGACAACGAGATCTTGTTTTTCTACGTTTTCGTTGGCATAGAAAATCGCAACGATCTCACCGATATCGCCATTAAACACATTTTCATCCGGCTGATTGACTAGCTGCAACACTTTATCGCCTACTCGATAAACAACATCACCAAACGTAAGCTCTCGTTTATGATCATGTTTTGGATTAAATAATTGTTGTAACGTCTCATTCAATCGATCAATTCCCGCATGACCGCGATACATCGGTGCGAGCACTTGAACATCTTTCGCGCGATATCCTTTTTGCTTTGCATTTTCAGCTACTTTTTTTACGACGTCAACGACTTGTCCGCCCGTGCAACGAATAAATGAACGGTCTTTTTGTGGAAACGTCAAATCGTGAGGAATGTTTCCATCTTTAATCGCATGAGCAAGGGAAATGATCGACGAACCTTCTGCTTGACGATAAATGTCTGTTAGCCGAACGGTTGGAATGACGTTTGCGCGAAGCAAGTCTTTTAACACTTGTCCCGGACCGACAGAAGGTAATTGGTCTTCGTCACCAACGAAAATGACTTGCATGGACGATGGAACAGACTTTAACAACTGATTCGCCAGCCACGTATCGACCATGGACATTTCATCGACAATTAACAACTTTCCGTAAATTGGTTCGTCTTCCCCCCGTTGAAACCCGTCGCCACTCCAGCCGAGCAAACGATGAATCGTCATCGCTGGCAATCCTGTCGATTCCGTCATTCGTTTCGCCGCTCGTCCGGTTGGAGCAGCAAGTAAAATCGGAAACGGCTCGTCTGCATCATAGCTCGCAGGATCAAGCGATAACCCGTGCAATTTTGCGAATAAATGCACGATACCGTTAATGACCGTCGTTTTTCCTGTGCCTGGTCCCCCGGTTAAAATGAACAAAGGCGAACAAAGCGCTTGCTGAATCGCTTCTTTTTGTTTTTGCGAATATTGAATATTTGCTTCTTCTTCCCATTCACCGAGCGCAAGCAAAAATTCCGCTTCAGAAAATGTTGACATATCGGATTGTTGCAATAGTCTTTTAACGTTTGACACGATGCCTTTTTCCGCAAAATATAACGAAGGGATATAAAAACGATCTTCTTCAACGATTAACTTTCCTTCCTCAGATAAATGGACGATTTCGCGGGAAATACAAGCGATGTCGACGAGTTCTTGCCGCTTCGCCTCTAATAGTTGTTTCACTTCCGTAAGCAGTTGTTCATACGTCATATACACATGCCCTTCTTGCATACAATGTTGCTCAATAACGTATAAACAACCTGCACGAATGCGATCTGGATGATTCCCAGAAATACCGAGTTGCAAACCGAGGTCATCAGCGCGACCAAATCCGATCCCTTCAACATCTTCTACAAGTTGATATGGGTTTGTGCGAATGATTTGTAACGTTTCATCTTTGTACACTTGATAAATTTTCATTGATAATTGAGGCCCGAAGCCAAATTGCGATAAAGCAATCATAATTTGTTCTAGTCCTTCATGTTCGCGCAACGTCTCATATAGCTGCTTTGCTTTTGCTTTTGTTAACTTCGGTACGTTCGCAAGCACATCGGGATCTTCTAATATTTTTGAAATCGCTCGCTCACCTAACGTTTCTACGATCGCAGTTGCGGTTTTTTTACCAATTCCTTTAAACATGCCACCCGATAAATATTGAATGACTCCTTCTTTTGTTTCAGGAAACTCTTTGCGAAAATGCTCGACAACATATTGTTTGCCAAAGCGCGGATGTTCTTTAAATGAGCCGAAAAACGTATATGTATCATACTCACCGAGCAAAGGGAAATAGCCTGTCACAACAACATCTTTTTCTATATGCGCTTCATTTGTTTCTTCGACACGCACACGAATAACCGAATATAAATTGTCTTCGTTATGAAAAATGGTACCGACATGGACGCCTTTAATAAACGATCGCCCGTCTAAGTCTAACTGTTGTTGCAACGCCATCCCTCCCTTGTTTTTACTGTAATGCTTGTTCCATTAGCTTTTTCCCATGACCTGCTAACAAATGATCTGGCTGAATAGCAAGCGCCCTTTCAAACATCGCATGTGCCGTTTTCGGATCATCTTTGTACGCATACGCGACACCTAAATTGTAATACGCATCTGCATGTTGATCGTTTAAATGAATCGTCCGTTCAAAATACGTCATCGCCTCATCGACAAACTGTAATTGAGCTAAGCAAAGTCCGAGCTGAAACGTCGCTTCGACATCGCGCTCGTTTAATTCTACTGCCCGCTGAAAATATGGCATCGCCAAACGCGGTTGTTCTAAGTACATGAGCGACATGCCAAGCATAAAAAACACATCGCCATCTGTTAATCCGGCCTGAATGGCTCGTTCAAACTGTTCTTTTGCTCGTTCGAACTGTTGGCGATTGTAATAAATCGATCCGAGTCCGTAATAAGCTGTCGCTGCTTTTTCATCCAGTTCAAGTGCTTTATGGAAAAAGCGAATCGCTTTTTCTTCTTCACCGACGGCTGCTAATACGTTTCCAAAATTAATGTAACCAACAGGATCGGTCGGGTTTTGTTCAATTGCTTCATGAAAACATTTGACCGCTTCTTCATATTTTCCTTGCTGCATATATTGAATGCCTTGTGTATTGTAATCCATTTCTCTCACCTCATATGCATATTATAACAAAAAAGCCTTCAACTCGTCTGTTGAGTTGAAGGTTAGCCAACATATGTCAGTCTTTCACCGTTGCGAAACACTTGATCGATCGTCCCGCCGCCTAGACATTGTTCACCGTGATAAAACACAACCGCTTGTCCCGGCGTCACTGCGCGCACGCGTTGGCTAAATGATACACGCGCTGTCGTCTCGTCAATCATTTCTAAAGTAACTGGCACATCTGGTTGACGATAACGGAATTTTGCCGTACATGAAATCGGTTCGTGCGGCTTTCGATCACTTACCCAATTGACATTCGTCGCAATAATGGCATCCGAATAAAGCAATTCATTATCAAAACCTTGTGCGACGTATAAAATGTTGTCTTTTAAATTTTTCCCAACAACGAACCAAGGCTCCCCGCTACCACCGATACCAAGTCCGTGGCGTTGTCCGATCGTATAATACATTAAGCCATCGTGCGTGCCTTTCACTTCTCCACCGAGCGTTTGCATCTCGCCCGGTTGTGCAGGTAAATAATTGCTTAAAAACTGTTTAAAATTGCGTTCACCGATAAAACAAATGCCCGTGCTATCTTTTTTTCCTGCTGTTGCAAGCCCCGCCTCTTTTGCTATTTCACGCACTTGCGATTTTTGCAATTCTCCAATCGGAAACAGCACTTTCGATAATTGCGCTTGTCCGAGCTGATTTAAAAAGTACGTTTGATCTTTATTCGCATCTAATCCGCGCAACAATTGATATTCTCCATCGCGATAGGCAACGCGGGCATAATGTCCTGTCGCTAAATAGTCCGCTCCAAGCGCCATCGCATGTTCTAAAAATGCTTTAAATTTAATTTCTTTATTGCACATAACGTCTGGGTTTGGCGTGCGCCCTGCTTTATATTCTTCTAAAAAATACGTAAATACTTTCTCCCAATATTGTTTTTCGAAGTTAACCGCATAATACGGAATACCAATTTGGTTGCACACACGCACAACATCTTCATAATCTTCCGTTGCTGTACATACCCCGTTTTCATCTGTATCATCCCAGTTTTTCATAAAAATGCCGATCACATCGTATCCTTGTTGTTTTAGCAATAATGCGGCTACTGATGAGTCAACTCCACCGGACATGCCTACGACTACTCTCGCCATCATTTTACCTCCTTTCATGCTTTCGTTAGTCGCTTCACAATTTTTGCAATATCATATGCAGCACGTTCCACTTGTTCGATCGTATTTCCATACCCAAAACTAAAACGAACAGAAGAACGAATGCGATCCGATTCATTTCCGTACATCGCTACTAACACATGTGACGGATCAATGGAGCCAGCTGTACATGCCGAGCCGCTTGACGCGGCAATACCCGCTAAATCTAAATTGACAAGCAACGCTTCTACATTTGTTCCGAAAAACGCAACATTTAATACGTGTGGCAAGCGATTTGTTTCATGGCCGTTTACCGCGTAATCAATGCCTTCTTGTTCAAATGTCGTAAGCATAATCCGCTGAAACTGTTCATACAACCCTCTTTTTTCAGCCATTGTTTGTTGTGCGAGTTCAGCTGCTTTTTGCAATCCGACAATACCTGGTACGTTTTCTGTCCCTGCACGTCGCTTTCGCTCTTGTTCTCCGCCGTATATGTGCGGTGTCAGACGAACACCTTCACGTACGTATAAAAAACCTACTCCTTTTGGTCCGTTAATTTTATGGCTAGATACAGAAAGTAAATCAATGCCGAGTTCACCCACATGAATTGGAATGAGGCCATATGCTTGTACCGCATCCGTATGAAAATACGCATCATGGTCCCGAAGCAATTGGCCAATGTCGTGAATCGGTTGCAACACGCCTGTTTCATTGTTTCCGAACATAATGGACACAATGATTGTGTCATCGCGCAAAGCGCTTTTTACTTGTTCAACCGAAATCATGCCATGCTCATCAACAGGTAAATACGTGACATCAAATCCTTGTTTCTGTAAATATTTGCACGTGTTTAATACAGCATGATGTTCGACAGACGTTGTAATGATGTGTCGTCCTCTCTCGCGATTCGCCATTGCCACACCAATGATCGCTAAATTATCCGCCTCTGTTCCACCGCTTGTAAAAACGATTTCGTTCGCTTTAGCTCCGATCGTCTTGGCCATTGTCTCTCGCGCTTCATCAAGTGCACGTCGTGTTTCACGACCGAACGAATGAATGCTTGACGGGTTACCAAAATATGTTGTCATGTAAGGTACCATTGCCTCTACGACTTCCGGATGGACAGGAGACGTCGCTGCGTGGTCTAAATAAATGCGCTCCAAATACATTCTCCTTTCCTAGATATAAAACATATATGCATCACCATGGTCATCCGCATGGCTTGCTAAGTCTTCAAGCGTTGTGCTATCTAACACTTCTTTTACCGCATCGCGAATACGCATCCATAGTTCCCGCTTCGCTGGTTCCTCATCTTCTAGTTCTTCAACGACTTGCAACGGTCCTTCTAACACACGAATGACATCACCTGCAGTAATTTTTGACGGTTCATCCGCTAAAATATAACCGCCATACGCTCCGCGAATACTTTTCACCAAACCAGCATTTCGCAATGGGGAAATGAGTTGTTCTAAATAATGCTCGGATAAATTGTTCGTTTGAGCAATCGATTTTAATGAAATCGGTCCCTCTCCATATCGTTTTGCCAACTCAATCATAATCGTTAAACCGTATCGACCTTTTGTAGATATTTTCAAACGAATCATCCCCTCATTCACTGTCAAAAGAAACACAAGCCATTATAACATAAAAATGCGAAACAGAGGAACGTTACTGTTTTTTTCGCTCATATAACCGCTCATATACGTAAGCGAGTTGCTTTTCTTCGCCGCTTTTTTTCGGTTGATAATATTGCACTTCGATTAAATCATCAGGCAAGTATTGTTGTGCCACCCAACCGTACGGATAATCGTGTGGATATTTATACCCTATTCCGCGTCCAAGATGTTTCGCGCCCGCATAGTGAGCGTCTTGTAAATGAAGCGGAATCGACTGTCCTTTTCCGTTTCGCACATCCATAAGCGCTTGATCGATTGCCTTATAGGCGCTATTTGATTTCGGCGATAAACACATGTCAATCGTCACGACTGAAAGCGGAATGCGTGCTTCTGGCATACCAAGACGTTCTGCGGCTTCGATCGCGCTCATCACTTTCACGCCGATCAGCGGATTCGCTAATCCAATATCTTCATAAGCAATAACCGCAAGGCGACGACAAACAGGGGTAAGATCTCCGCCCTCAAGCAGTCGCGCTAAATAATGAAGCGAAGCGTCTACGTCACTTCCACGAATACTTTTTTGAAGAGCTGAAAGTAAAGAATAATACGTGTCTCCTTGTTTATCATACGTCAATGCTCTTTTTTCTACACAAAACGAAACGGTATGTAAATCTACAACGGCACGTTGATCGTCTTGCTTCGTTGCATATACCGCTTCTTCCAACAAAGTTAAAGCTGCACGCGCATCGCCGTTTGCTCCTTCAGCAATCATCGAAAGCGCCTCATCGCTAATGTCAATATGCCAATCACCTAATCCTCGTTCACGATCGGTTAGAGCGCGGTGTAATAATTCGAGCGTCTTCTCTTTTGCCAATGGCTTCAACTGTTTAATTTGTCCTAAGCGACTTCGAACAGCCGGATTAATCGAATGAAATGGATTTTCTGTCGTTGCTCCAATAAGCGTAATAAGGCCGTTTTCGACGTGTGGCAATAAATAGTCTTGCTGCGCTTTTGTGAAACGATGAATTTCATCAATAAATAAAATGACGTTGCCTTCAAATCGGGCATCTGCCACAATTTCTTCGATTTCTTTTTTTCCTGCCGTCGTTGCATTGAGCATGTAAAACGGACGTTGTACCGTTCCAGCAATCGCATAAGCGAGCGATGTTTTCCCGACACCGGGCGGTCCGTAAAGCAATAACGATGGCACATAACCATTTTTAATCATTCGATATAGTGCTGTATGTGAACCGATGACATCGTCTTGTCCGATGACTTCATCAATCGTACGCGGGCGCATACGATAAGCAAGCGGCTCTTGAGCAAATAACATCATTTTTTCACCTCACAATGCTAGTGCTGCACGTAAGGCAGGAACAAACTGACGCATGTTACTTTGTTGTAAATATAAAAGAAACGCTTCAACAATCGCTTTTCTTGGGTCATCTCGTTGTATTTCTGTTTTTAATTGTTTGAGTACCTCCACGATATAATGATCGCTCGCCTCTTCGATCATCTCCTCAATAAGCGCAAGGGCACGTGTTTTTTCTGCTTGGGCATCATGGCTTAGCAATGGCATGTCGTGCTGTAAACTATCGACAATCACATCAAGCCGCTCGATTAAAAAAGGGGCTAATCGTTGAAAAGGAAATGACTTTTGTTCAAACAGAGCAAAAAATAAATATTCTTTTAACATGCCATTTAACATGATGGCACAATCAAGCACATACGGACGAATACGTTCCCCGTATACATCGATAAGTGATTGAACGTACCAGTCAAATAAATGGGAACGAATGCGCAAAACAAGCGCGTGAACGTCTTCGCTAACTTTTTGTGCATGATCGCCCATATGCATTTGTACAATTTCTTTATGCTGTTCAAACGCTTCAATTTGCAAAGAAAGTTGTTTTAAAAATTTTTCACGTGCTGTCAGCGATCGATCAGAAGCGATACGTGCAAATTGTTGAAAAAGCTGATCGTAATGATATTGAAAAATGGACAGCACAATTTCCTCTTTTGACTTAAAGTAATTGTATAGCGATCCTTTAGCTAACTGGCTATGTTCAGCAATTTCTTGCATCGTCGTAGCGTGATATCCTTTTTCAGCAAATAGTTTCATCGCCACTTCAATAATTTGCTCTTTTCTGCTCACTCGGCCTCATCCTTATTGTTCTTTTCTCATCTTAATTATAACATAACAGGCTGACCGAATTTCAGTCAGCCTGTCACCAGTTATGCCTGTCGTTCTTTTTTCGCTTGACGGAAGAAAAATAGTTCGTATACAACAGGAACGAGAATTAACGTCAATAACGTTGATGACGTCAATCCACCAATAACCGTAATCGCTAATCCTTTAGAAATGAGCGTTCCTGATGATTTCGTAAGCGCAAGCGGAATAAGTGCCGCAACTGTCGCAAATGCTGTCATTAAAATTGGACGTAACCGCGTTTTTCCCGCTTCAATGAGCGCTTGACGAATCGTCATTCCTTTTTGCTCACGATTTTGTCCGATGCGGTCAACGAGAACGATCGCATTCGTTGTAACAATTCCAATGAGCATTAATAAACCGATCATGACGCTGACGGACATCGGTTCATTCGCAATAAACAAGCCGAGCAACGAACCGATTGGAACGAACACAAGCGATGATAAAATAATAAACGGAATGCGCGCTTTTCCAAACGTAATGAGCATTGTAATATACACAAGCCCAATCGCTACAACCATCGCTAAACCGAGCTGTTGGAACGTTTCTACTGTTTCGTCGCTTCCGCCACCGCCTTCGAGTGAGACGTCTTTTGGTAAATCAATTTCTTTTTTCACGCCATTGATGACATCTTGTGTGACTTTTTGAATGTTGTCACCAACGACTTGAGCAGAAACACGTGCGAATACTTTTCCGTCCAGCTTTTGAATGGATGTAAATGTATCGACTTCTTGGACGTCTGCCAATTGTTTTACTGGCACTGGTCCGAACTTTGTGAAAATAAGTGTGTTTTCTAACTCTTCGATCGATGCCATTTGTTTGTCATATGACAATTGTACTGTCCGCTCTTCATCGTCTAACGTCAACGTACCGACTTGAACCGGACGGGTTTGATCGGCGATTGTACCGAGAATTTGGAAGCCTGATACACCGTATTCCATTGCTTTGTTCGTGTCGATGTTAACGACTACTTGCTTTTGTTTATCTGTAAAATTATTTGTGACATATTTCAAATCGTCGCGCGTTTTTAAGTAAGCTTCTACATCTTTCGCCGCTTGTTGTAGTGCATTTAAGTTGGTCGAGTACAAGTCAATATTCACGTTATTGTTTGACGGCGGTCCACCTGTTTGTAACTCTTGAACGCCGACTTTTGCACCTTTCACTTCCGCTTGGGCGATTGCTTCCATTTCTTTTTCCAACTTTTTAATAAATGCGCTCACGTTCGTGTCTTCTTTCAACGTAATAAAATAGTTCGCTTGGTTTTTCCGCTTTAATCCGCTACGGAAGTCACGGCTACCAATTCCTGCAGTAACTTCTTCAATCTCCTTCATCGAAGCAAACATATTTTCGATTTTTAACGATACATCGTTCGTTTTTTCTAATGGCGTAGACGATGGCAGTTCGACTGCAGCAATTAATGATTTTTGCTCTTCGTTTGGAATAAATGTAAAGCCTAACTTCGGTACAATGGCAAATGAACTACCGAGCAATAAAACGGACAAGAATAAGACGGTTTTTTTATGATTCAACGCCCATTCAATTGCTTTACCGTAAGCTCGTTGCAACGCCCCTTCCTTTTCTTCTGGCGGCACTTTTTTAAACGAAAACTTCGCTAAAATTGGAACAATCGTAATGGCAACAACGAGCGACATTAAAAGGGAAAACACAATCGTTAACGCAAATGGTAAGAAAAACTCACCTGTTACGCCACCAACAAGACCGAGCGGTAAAAAGACAACGACTGTTGTAATGGTGGACGATGTAATTGCCTTTAAAATTTCTTTCGTTGAGTCTTCGACAAGTTCATCTGTCATCCCGGTTTTCGATTTGCGCACACGTCGGAAAATGTTTTCGATGACAACGATGCTATCGTCAACTACTCGCCCGACCGCAACGGCCATTCCACCTAACGTCATAATGTTTAAAGAAATATCCATTCTCTGCAAGAAAATAGATGCGACTAATAACGAAAGGGGAATGGAAACAATTGCAATAATTGTTGCGCGCACGTTTCGTAAAAAGACGAGCACTGCAATGGATGCAAACAATGCTCCGAGCAATCCTTCTCGCACAAGCGTTTCAACGGACTTTTTAATTCCTTCAGCAGAATCAAATCCTATTGCATAGTCTATTTTGTCTTTATATTTGTCAAGCACGTTTAGTACTTTCTCCGCCACTTCAACCGTGTTCGCATCTTGCTTTTTCGTAATCGCCATCGATAAAGATGGTTGTAAGTTGTAGCGCGTAATTTCTCCTTGGTCTGTCACTGCTTCAATCGTCGCTACATCTTTTAACGTAATTTTTTGAGGAACTTGCTGACCACTTGCTGGTGCTCCCGGTGCTGCATTCATCATTGGAGAAGACAACGGTAAATTTTCAAGTTGTTTTATCGTTTCAATTTTTTGTTGTACGCGAATCGGAATTTGTACTGTTTCTGTTTGAACGTTTCCGGCAGGGAACGCTAAAAACTTTTCATTAATTTGTTCTTTAATTTGCGTTAAGCTTAAGCCGTACTGCAATGCTTTTTGTTTATCCACTGTAATTTGAACAATGTCTTCTTCCATTCCACCGACAGAAATGGAGTTAATGCCATTAATTTTTTTCAACTCTGGAATAATTGTATCATCCAACAGCTGTTGTACGTCCGTATTCCCTTTTGCAAATAAAGAAATATTATAAATCGGGAACGTACCAAACGAGAAGCGATTCACTTTCGTCTGCACGTTTTCTGGCAAATTCGCTTCTTTCATCAGCGATTCAACTTGGCGTTCAACTTCGTCCATATCTGTGTTGAACGGAAACTCTAGGTTAATAATAGAAATACTTTCAAACGATGTGCTCTGGAGCTTCTTTACTCCTTCAACTCCTTTGAACTTTTCCTCTAACTTTGTCGTCACTTGCTCATTCATATCTTCTGGTGAAGCGCCTGGATAAATGACTTCTACAGATAGTTGCGGAAACTCGATATTTGGTAACAAGTCAACTTTTAAAGAAGAAAATGAGTATAGTCCGCCTAATATGAGTAGAAATGAAATGATGAATACGGCGACTGCATTCTTTAAACTAAACCTCGTTAAAAAGTTCATCTCGCTCTTCCTTTCTTTCTCGAAATATGACCAATTGGTCGTTTCACTACGACCATACAGTCACAATTTCACTATAATTCAAATTCCTTTTCTTTGCAACTAATAATGTGCTGTAAAAAAGCGCAAAGGAGTTCCCTTTGCGCTCATTGTTGATCGACACGTTGGATCGGAATATCTTTTAATAATTGTTGTACGACATGTGCAGCCATGATGAGGCCAGCAACCGATGGAACAAACGCATTTGATGATGGCGGCATTTTTGCCTTACGAATGGTTGTCTCATCATTTCCTACTTCTTTTCGAACGTCTTCGCGAATGACGATTGGGCTTTCATCTGAGAAAACAACGGTGATACCTTTTTTAATTCCTTCTTTTCTCAATCTTGTGCGAATAACTTTTGCAATCGGATCCGTATGCGTTTTGGAAATATCAGCGATGCGAAAACGTGTCGGATCCATTTTATTTGCCGCTCCCATGCTCGAAATGATCGGAATGTTTCGTTCTAAACATTGTTTCATCAAATGAATTTTATACGAAATTGTATCCGATGCGTCAATGACGTAGTCGATGTTATACGAAAAAATTTGCTCATATGTTTCTTCTGTATAAAACATTTTTAATGCAATCACTTCGCACGCTGGGTTAATGTCAGCGATCCGCTCTTTCATCACTTCTACTTTCGGACGTCCGACAGTTGACAATAGTGCATGAATTTGACGATTGACGTTTGTAATGTCAATATCATCTTTGTCAATTAAAATAAGACGCCCAACACCTGAGCGGGCAAGCGCCTCGACGGCGAATGAGCCGACACCACCGATACCGAGAATCGCAACAGTACTTTCACTTAATCGTTTTAATCCTTCTTTTCCGATCGCAAGTTCGTTACGAGAAAATTGATGTAACATGTTTTTCCTCCTATATGTAAGTATTTCAATCGGATATACATGCATTATGGCACAAAAAAAGCCTCAACGTAAAGCATGTTCTTTACGTCAAGGCTTTATTCGTTTTTGTTTCCTAAGTCCCAATCGTGCCGTCGCTGATGGCCTTTGTTTTGAACCCGCTCTCTCACAGGTGGGTGCCCTGTTTCAAGCTTATGTACGTCCTCTCTATGTAAATGAGGCATGTACGCCACCTGAAAACCCGGGCTCCCGTATCACACATTGTTCGGTCAAAACAATAGGTGATACGACAAACACATCAGGACTTGTTGTTACTTGTATGTTAGCACACTTCGAACGTATTTGCAACGTTACAAATTTAGTCTACTTTTTGAACGTCTTTGATTCGCAAATGTAATTCTTCTAATTGCTCTTCACTAACTGCACTTGGCGCTTCCGTTAACAAGCAACTCGCGCTCGCTGTTTTCGGAAAGGCAATTGTATCACGCAAATTCGAACGACCCGCGAGCAACATGACAAGCCGGTCTAATCCAAGCGCAATTCCCCCATGTGGAGGCGTACCGTATTCAAATGCTTCGAGCAAAAAGCCAAACTGTTCACGCGCTTGTTCTTCAGTAAAACCAAGCGTTTTAAACATTTTTTCTTGTATATCCCGCTCGAAAATACGGAGTGAACCTCCACCTAACTCATATCCGTTTAACACAAGATCGTACGCTTGTGCACGAATGCTTGCTGGGTCTGTTTCAAACTTTGGCACATCTTCACGAACAGGCATGGTAAACGGATGATGCGCCGCATAATAGCGACCTTCTTCTTCGTCGTATTCAAACAGTGGCCAATCTGTAATCCATAAGAAATGAAATGCTGATTCGTCAATCAACTGTAAATCCTTTCCTAACTTTAAACGCAATGCACCAAGCGCATCGGCAACAACCGATTTTTTATCAGCGACAAATAACAATAAGTCAGCCGTTTCTGCTTCAAGTGTCTGCATCATTTGTTTTTGTTCATCTTCAGTGAAAAACTTAGCAATTGGACCTTTTAAACCGTCTGCTTCAACTTTCAACCAAGCTAATCCTTTTGCTCCATAACGAGCCACATATTCTGTTAACGCATCAATATCTTTACGCGAATATTTATCCGCAGCACCTTTCACATTGATCGCCTTTACTTGTCCACCGTTTTGGACGGCGCTTGCAAACACTTTAAACCCGCAATCTTTCACTTGCTCAGATAAATCAATAAGTTCCAGTCCAAAACGCGTATCTGGCTTGTCCGAACCGTAACGCGCAATCGCTTCATCGTATGACATGCGCGGGAAAGGAATAGAGATGTCGATCCCTTTTGCGACTTTCATGACACGCGCCATCATTCGCTCGATCATTGCTAAAATATCGTCTTGACTCATAAACGATGTTTCAATATCGACTTGTGTAAATTCTGGTTGACGATCAGCACGTAAATCTTCATCGCGGAAACAACGAGCAATTTGATAGTATCGTTCAAAGCCAGCGACCATTAATAATTGTTTAAAAATTTGCGGCGATTGTGGCAATGCATAAAACTCGCCTGGATGTACACGGCTTGGAACCAAGTAATCGCGCGCCCCTTCTGGCGTACTTTTCGTTAAAATTGGCGTTTCTACTTCTAAAAATCCTTCTTCGTCTAAAAAGTCGCGAATCGCTTTCGTTACTTGATGGCGCATTTGAAACGTCTGAAACATCACTGGGCGCCGTAAATCTAAGTAACGATATTTTAAGCGAACATCTTCGGATACGTCCGTTTTGTCCGAGATCGGAAACGGTGGCGTTTTTGCTTCACTTAAAATCGTCACGTGCGTCGCATGCACTTCAACCGTTCCAGTTGGTAAATTAGGATTTACTTGTCCTGCCTCCCGTTGAACGACCGTTCCTTTTACGTCTAACACGTATTCGCTACGAATCATTTCCGCTACTTGCAACGCCTCTTTCGATACATCTGGGCTAAATACAATTTGTACAATACCTGTGCGATCGCGCAAGTCGATAAAAATAAGCCCTCCGAGATCGCGACGTTTTTGCACCCATCCTTTTAAGCGCACCGTTTGACCAATCGATGTATCTGTTACTTCTCCACAATAATGCGTCCTTCCGAACATATTTTCCCCTCCTATTTCAATACGTTTTTCATATGTGAAACAAATATGTCAAGAGGCACTTCTTGCTGTTCTCCTGTTGCCATATGTTTCACGTTAATAACACCTTTTTGTAGTTCATCTTCCCCTAAAATCGCAACATATGTCGCATGTAAACGGTCGGCGGCTTTAAGCTGCGCTTTCACTTTGCGATCTTGATAATCTTTTTCTGCCGCAACACCTTCTTGACGAAGGGCAGCAACAAGCGCAACTGCTTCTTCTTTTGCTTGTTCTCCTAATGCCACAACATAACAGTCAATTCCTTCTGAAATCGGTAACGAAATGCCTTCAGCCTCTAATGCAGCAAGCAAGCGCTCAATGCTTAAAGCGAATCCAATACCAGGCGTTTCAGGTCCGCCAATTTCTTGAACGAGACCGTTATAACGTCCCCCGCCGCATAATGTCGTAATGGCGCCAAATCCTTCTGCCTCACTCATAATTTCAAACGCTGTGTGATTGTAATAGTCTAAACCGCGCACAAGTCGCGGATCGACTTCAAATGCGATGCCAAGCTTTTGTAAGTACATTTGTACTTTTTCAAAATATGTGCGCGACTGTTCATTTAAGTAATCAAGAATGGATGGAGCCGTGCGCATAAGCTCATGATCACGATCTTTTTTACAGTCTAAAATTCGCATTGGATTTTTATGTAACCGCGCTTGACAATCATCGCAAAACTCATGAATGCGAGGCTGGAAATGATCAATAAGCGCTTGTCGGTGCGATTTTCTACTTTCGACATCGCCTAAGCTATTGATGACAAGTTTCAATTTTTTCAGTCCGAGCGAGCGATATATGTCCATCGCTAAAGCAATGACTTCAGCATCAATGGCTGGATCGTTACTCCCGAGCGCTTCAACACCAAATTGGACGAACTGACGAAAACGACCTGCTTGCGGGCGTTCATAACGGAACATCGGTCCCATGTAATACAGTTTCACCGGTTGATTCGGATATCCGTACATTTTATTTTCAACAAATGAACGAACGACCGCTGCTGTTCCTTCTGGACGAAGGGTTAAACTTCGACCGCCACGATCTTCAAATGTGTACATTTCTTTTTGAACAATATCCGTTGTATCACCGACACCGCGTAAAAATAGTTCTGTATGTTCAAAAATTGGCGTGCGAATTTCTTGATAGTTGTAACGCCGACAAAGTTCGCGCGCAATTTGTTCAATATATTGCCATTTTGCTGCTTGTTCTGGCAAAATGTCTTGCGTCCCGCGCGGAATTTGAAATGACATATGTTTCCCTCCTTTAGTTTCTATGCAAATAAAAATCTCCCATCCCTAATAAATTAGGGACGAGAGACGAATTCCCGTGGTGCCACCCTAGTTGAAGCGCATGCTTCCACTTTCATCCGATAACGCCCGGAAAGCGTTCTCTCCTACTAACTGACGCGTTCAAAGAGAAACCTACGGAGTGTTCGTTCGTTAAGTCATCATGGAGAAATGCTTCCAGCCTATGGCATTTCCTCTCTGGCCATGTGTACTCTTAACTACTTTTCTCCATCATCGGCGAGATGTTGAATTTTCTTTATATATTACGGACGAACAAACCATTTGTCAAGATGACCTTATTTTCCGAAATACTGAAGCAATCCATTGCAAATCGCATCTGTCGCCGCTTGTTGATAGTCTTGTGACATAACAAACAACTCTTCATTCGGATTGCTTAAATAACCAAGTTCAAGCAATACAGAAGGGCGACTATTTTCACGCAACACATGGTAATTGCCACTTCGAACCCCACGTTGCTGGATGCCTGTTAAACGGCTGAGCGGATCAAACATCGCATTAGCGAGCGGACGATCAATTGATTTATAGTAATATACCGTTAAACCGCTTGCCGTCCGGTTTAATGCGCTATCGTAATGAATACTAATAAACGCATCTGCTTGATATTTCCCCGCTATGTAGACACGCTCACTAAGCGATAAAAAGCGATCATCTTCGCGCGTTAAAATGACATTCGCCCCCATTTGTTTTAGTTTTTCGCTTAACAACAATACCGTTTGTAACGTTAACATTTTTTCGATCGTTCCGTTTACACCTGTTGTACCGTAATCTTTTCCACCATGACCGGCATCAATGACAATCGTTTTTCCTACGATCGTTTGAGGTTGGGAAGGCGATGGTTGTTTGCTTACTTGAACGATCCATTCTGCGACATAACCTATCGTTTGAGCATCCACTTGAATGACATACCATTGTCCTTCTTTACGAATGACCGAAAACTGATCGCCACGTTTTGCTTTTGCAATAACAGGTGATTGCGTAGAAGGAGCAGAACGAATATTTGTATTGTCGTATAACATTTGGACGTATGTATTTTGTTCTGTATTTTTCTCAATATTTGCTATGTATGATCGATGCACCCAACCTTCTTTTCCTTCCCAGCGTACGTATATCCAATCGTTCTGTGTCATCGTCGCCGTTCCTTTTTCGTTGCGATTAACATAGCCGATGACCGCATACGTCGTTCCTGGTCCTTTACGAAGTCGTAATCCGTCTGCTTGGCATACAACAAGTTGTTGTATTTGTTTTTTCGCTTCAACCGATTCGTTTTGCGTTTGAACGTATTTTCCATGCACCCAACCTGTTCGATTCGAAGCGAGCCGAATTTGCAACCATTCTCCTCGCTTTTGAACAACAGCATATTGCTTGCCTTTCGCTATTTTTTCTTGCACAGGAAATGTCAATCCCGGACCGGTACGGACATTGAGTTGATTAACAGCGATGCGAACGTTCATTGCTGCCGTCGCACTCTGAGCGATCAACAACAAGCAGCAAAAAAGAAACAATGACGTCATGAACGATTTTTTCATGTTGCAAGAGCCTCCTACGTTGTCAATGGTCGCTACTTTATTTCTTCACAAATAAAAAAAAATCCTTCTTTGAATGAAAAGGTAGAAAAATTGGGAATAATACGAACGATATTTGACGCGAAAGGAGATTGATTATGCGCCATAGCGAAAAAGGAGAGTTTATCCATTCACAATCCCCGCTTATGCACGTTGATTTTCACTCATTTATTCAAAAAGAAAACGAGCTCACATCATTTGAACTCGCTTCTGAATTCGGACTCACTCTTCGTGACGTACAAAAACTAAAAAAACATTTAGCGCGAGGATAAAAAAACCGAGCTCGTCCATATGCGAGCGCGGTTTTTATTTACTTTCAACGATTAATGTCACCGGTCCAATGTTTGTGAATTCTACATCCATCATCGCGCCAAATACGCCTGTTTCTACGCGAATTTCTTTTTGACGTAATTGCTCATTAAACATCTCATAAATGTGTTTCGCGTGTTCTGGTTTTGCTGCATCCATAAAGTTCGGTCTTCTTCCTTTGCGACAGTCTCCGTACAGCGTAAATTGCGAAATTGATAAAATCGCTCCACCAACATCTATAAGTGATACGTTCATTTTTCCGTGTTCATCTTCAAATATGCGCAAATGAGCAATTTTATCAGCGACAAATGCTGCATCTTCCTCCGTATCATCATGCGTAATGCCAACTAACAAAACGAGCCCAAAATCAATTTCTCCGACTACTTCGCCAGCTACTGTGACTTTTGCATCTTTTGCGCGTTGAACGACAACTCTCATGGCGACAACCCTTTCTAATTCATGATCCGTCTAACTGAATAAATATCTGGAATTTGTTTAATGCGCTCCACCACTTTTTGAAGATGACTTACGTTATGAATAAAAATCGTCATATGAATCGTTGCCATTTTATTACGATGATCCGTTCTTCCAGATACAGCAGAAATGTTCGTTTTCGTCTCATTGACAGCTTGCAACACTTCGTTCAGCAAGCCACGTCGATCATATCCAGTAATTTCGATGTCGACTGTATATTCCCGTTGACAGTTTGCCCCGCTCTCCCATTGCACAGGAATAAGTCGCTCTTTTGCTTCTTCAACAAGCACGTTCGGGCAATCGGCACGATGAACAGAAACGCCACGTCCTTTTGTAATAAAACCGATAATTTCATCACCAGGCACCGGATTGCAACAGCGTGACAGACGAATAAGTAAATTGTCTACTCCTTCCACGCATACACCAAAATCGCGTTTTTTCATTGGTGTGATGGTTTTCGCCTCTTGCAGCATGTCCGATAAGCGTTTCGCTTGCTCTTCTAAGTCGCGTTGTTTCCGCCACTTTTCTGTTAGACGATGCGCAACTTGGGCAGCTGTAATGCCGTTGTATCCAACAGCAGCATACATATCTTCTTCGTTAGCAAAATTAAATTTTTCCGCTACCCGTTTCATATTTTCAATAGTGAGCACTTCTTTGACATCAAAACCCATGTTGCGAATTTCTTTTTCGACAAGCTCTTTTCCTTTTTCAACGTTTTCTTCACGGCGTTGCTTTTTGAAAAATTGGCGAATTTTATTTTTCGCATGTGATGTTTGGGCGATTTTTAACCAATCTTGACTTGGGCCATATGAATGATTGGACGTCAAAATCTCAACGATGTCTCCCGTTTGAAGCGGATGATCGAGCGGCACCATTTTTCCGTTCACTTTTGCCCCAATCGTTTTATTTCCAATTTCTGAATGAATGCGATACGCAAAATCAATCGGCACCGAACCGGCTGGAAGCTCAATGACATCACCTTTTGGCGTAAAAACAAACACCATATCGGAAAATAAATCCATTTTCAACGTTTCGACAAACTCTTCTGCGTTGTTCGTTTCGTTTTGCCACTCAACAATTTCGCGAAACCATGCTAGTTTTTCTTCAAACGTATTCGGTCGAATCGTCTTTCCTTCTTTATACGCCCAATGGGCAGCAATTCCAAATTCCGCAATATGATGCATCTCAAACGTCCGAATTTGCACTTCAAGCGGTTCGCCTTTTGGTCCGACAACGGTCGTATGAAGCGATTGATACATATTTGGCTTCGGCATGGCAATATAATCTTTAAAACGCCCAGGCATCGGCTTCCAACATGTATGGATGATTCCGAGTACCGCATAACAGTCTTTAATGCTTTCAACGATAATGCGCACAGCAAGCAAATCGTAAATTTCATTAAATTGTTTATTTTGCAAAACCATTTTGCGATAAATACTATAAATATGTTTCGGACGTCCAGAAATTTCAGCTTGAATGCCAACTTCATGTAACCGTGCACGCATTTCTTGAATGACTTCTTCCAAATATTGCTCACGCTCTGCCCGTTTCTTTTTCATTAAATTGACGATGCGATAATATTGTTGCGGGTTTAAATAACGAAGGGCTGTATCTTCAAGCTCCCATTTAATTTTTGAAATTCCAAGTCGATGCGCAAGCGGCGCGAAAATTTCAAGCGTTTCATTCGCTATGCGGCGTTGCTTTTCAATCGGCAAATGTTTTAACGTGCGCATATTGTGCAGACGGTCCGCCAACTTAATTAAAATAACGCGTATATCTTGCGCCATCGCTAAAAACATTTTGCGATGATTTTCTGCTTGTTGTTCTTCATGTGACTTATATTTAATTTTTCCAAGCTTCGTTACACCATCAACGAGCATCGCCACTTCTTTTCCAAATTCTCTTTCTAAATCTTCTTTCGTCACATGTGTATCTTCTACGACATCATGCAAAAACCCAGCTGCAATTGTCGCAGGGTCCATTTCTAAATCGACTAAAATACCTGCTACTTGAATCGGATGAATAATATACGGTTCGCCTGACTTCCGATATTGCTCACGATGTGCCTCTTTCGCAAACTTATATGCCCGTTCGATAAACTGTATGTCGTCTTCCGACAAATAACGGCTCGCCTTTTCAATCACTTGTTCCGCCGTTAATACTTGTTCATTTGCCATGCAATCACCTTTTATTTTAAACGTATTTACAATATTATCATGAAAATTTTTTCAAATGTAAAGAGCAACATGTGAAAAAGAGGAGCGTTTTGCCCCTCCTTCATTAAAATTGCATTAACGTTAAGATATCGTATCCTTTTAATTTTTCGCGACCTTCTAAGTACGTTAATTCAATTAAAAATGCAATGCCTGCAACAACGCCACCGAGCTGTTCAACAAGCTTAATCGTCGCCTCGATCGTACCGCCAGTTGCTAATAAATCGTCTGTAATAAGGACGCGCTGTCCTGGCTTAATCGCATCTTTATGCATCGTTAATACGTCCTTGCCGTATTCTAAGCCGTATTCGACACGAATGACTTCGCGAGGCAATTTTCCTTCTTTACGAACAGGGACAAATCCAACGCCAAGCGCATAGGCAACTGGACAACCGATAATAAAACCACGAGCTTCTGGTCCAACAACAACATCAATTTGCTTTTCACGCGCGTAATTGACGATTTGATCTGTTGCGTATTTGTACACTTCCCCTTTGTCCATAATGGTTGTAATATCTTTAAATTGAATGCCTGGTTTTGGGAAATCAGGAACAATCGTGACGTATTGTTTTAAATCCATCGATATTTTCCTCCTCATACAATGAATCAAACCAACGTTTCAGTTGGGAATAAGATGAGTATAAAAACATATGCTCAAGTTCGGCCTGCGCTTGCTTTAATCGATAAGAAGGCGATTCTGTTAAATCCCGTTTTTGTACATGACGGGCTAAAGAAACGATCCCGTTTTCAACTGTAATAAACCCAAGCTCCCTAAACACTTGAATCATAAACAAAATCGTTTCTTTTGTCCACCCACGCGAGCGAGCCAAATCATCAGCGTAACGCCGCACATCAAAAGGGCTACGCTTATGCAAAAAGGAATACAACCACTTAAAATGTTCACGCGTTGGCAACACGCTGAAGAAGTGATTCTCCCTTTGATAGAATAACGCATAAATGCGTTCAGGTAAACTACAACTTAATAAAACTTTGACGATTTGCTGTGACGGAGGCAAATCAAGAAAAACGACATATTTTCCACTCACATCAACCGTCGCTTCTTGTTCGCTCGATACATGTACAATTTCGTCGGCATATGCTGCCAATTGCAGTACATCTACTGTGTCGTGATGGAAAGCGATGAATAACCGTTTTTCTTTTGGGAGCGATGCCATAAACTTACTCGGATTGCGAATGTGACGCATATCAAACAATTGCCACTCATCCACAGCTAAATCTTGAATCATTACCTGCGGCTTCCGAAAGTTATTCCATTCGTTAATGGCCAGTTCTCCTACGATCGAAAGACGAGCGTTCGGTGCAATTTCATCTCCAACATGTCCGAAGCCAAATCCGATCGCTTCTAACGTTTTTCCATCTTCAGTTAACAACAATTTTAAGTGGTTTTGATCCGTTCCGATTTTTCGTAACGTATCTAGTTGCACATGTTGGAAAAGGACACGCGGTTTCGGATTCCCCATCCCAAACGGTGCAAGCCGATTCATTTGTTCAATTAACTCTATCGAAACATCGTCAATCGAACAACGCAAATCAACATGCGTAACAGGAATCAAGTGTTCTGCTGTCAATTGTTGCTTCGCTGCTTCGTTTAGACGTCGACGTAATTCATCTACATCATGAAAAGAAAGCGTCATACCCGCAGCCATCGGATGTCCACCGAAATGAGGTAAAATGTCGCGACAGTCTGATAAATTCGCAAATAAGTCAAATCCCTCAATACTTCGCGCTGATCCTTTAGCTATCCCTTTTTCTTGATCAATGCTTAACACGATCGTCGGGCGATAAAACCTTTCGACTAAACGAGACGCCACAATGCCAATGACACCGACGTTCCAACCTTCTTTCGCTACAACCAACACGCGGTTATCTCTATAATATTGCTCGACAAGTTGAATCGCTTCTTCCGTTATCTCATTGACGAGTTGTTGGCGCTCGCGATTCATCGCATCAATTTGCTCAGCTAGCATGTCCGCTTCATTTGCATCTGTCGTCAACAACAGCTGAACAGCTGGATCTGCGCAATCGAGACGTCCTGCTGCATTAATGCGGGGACCAATCATAAAGGCAATCGTATCTTCCGTCACAGCTGTATGTGATACACCGCATTGTTTACAAAGTGCTTGTAGACCGAGGCGTTTCGTTTGACGAAATTGCTCAATCCCTAACCGAGCAAGTAAATGATTTTCGTCTTGAAGCGGAACGAGATCGGCAATTGTTCCAATCGCGACAACGTCCAGCCATTCATACGGCACGCGCCCGATGAGCGCATGGGCGAGCTTAAATGCTACCCCGACGCCGGCTAAATGTTTAAACGGATAATCTGGACTAATTTTTGGATGGATCGTCGCATACGCTTCAGGCAACACAGGACCTGGTTCGTGATGATCGGTAATAATTAAATCGATGCCAAGTTGCTTTGCTACGTTCGCTTCATGTAAAGCAGAAATACCTGTATCAACTGTAATAATTAACGATATCCCTTGTTCCTTTGCAAATTTGAATGCTTGTTCATTTGGTCCGTATCCTTCTGAAAAACGATTCGGAATGTAAAAAGACACATTGGCCCCTTTTTCTCGTAATGCGCTGACCATCACAACAGTGCTGCTTACTCCATCGGCATCATAATCACCGAAAACAAGAATACGTTCGCCTTTTGTAATCGCTTTCTCTATTCGATCGACCGCTTTTTCCATGTCGTTTAACAAAAATGGCGAATGAAACGATTGCTGTCGCTCGAAAAAAGAACGAGCGGCTTCAACGGTATGATAGCCGCGGCTGACGAGCAATGAAGCAACGAGCGGAGCTATATGTAACGCTTGCGCAATCATTTGCACTTTTTGTTCGTTTACTTGTTTAATGTTCCAGCGGGTTTTCGATGGTAACATATCATTCACCCCTCAACCTTTTTATTATACAAAACAATACACTAAGGGGCAATTTATTGTTCACCATATGGATTTATATGCACCATTACATTGTGCACTTGAGGAAGCGATAAAAGCTTTTCTTTCACTCTTTTCCCAATTTCATGTGCTTCTGAAACAGTTAAGTGAGGTGCGACAGCAATTTTCAAATCAACAATGACGTAATGACCATGTTGGCGTGCAAAAAGGGAGTCGATACGCTTCACTTCTGGAAACGAAAGAACAGCTTCGCGCAAATGTATCGTTTCTTCTTCGTGCCACACATGGTCAAGCGCATGATGAATCGACTCTGCCCCTAATTTCCAAGCCATTTTTAAAACGAGCAGCGAAACGAATAACCCTGCAACAGGATCGGCATAAACGAGCCATGGTACATGTAATGTTTCACCTAACATCGCGGCAATAATGCCAATGCATGCCGCAATCGAAGAAAAAACATCGGAACGATGCTCATACGCATTCACAATAATGGCGTCACTTTTAATTTTCTTTCCTAAAGCATACTTGTAGCGAAACATCGCCTCTTTCACAACAATTGACAAAACAACAGCATAGACAGCGAGCATTTTCGGTGGTTCAATCGGTTGAAAAAAAGAAGAAAAAGAAGAAGTTCCAATTTCTACTCCGACAAGAAAAAGTAAAACCGCCACAATAATTGCTGCGATCGATTCCGCCTTTCCGTGTCCATAAGGATGATCCTCATCGGGTGGTTGTTTTGCAACACGCAACCCGATCCATACAGCAAGCGATCCTGCTACGTCAGAAGCAGAATGTACCGCATCGGCAATAAGCGCCTTACTGTTTGCGATCATCCCAATCCATCCTTTGATGACCGCTAAAACAATGTTGCCGACAACACCAACCATTGCGGCAAATTGAGCTTGTCGAAAGCGCGCTTGTTCATTCACTCCATTCGCTCCCTTTCCCTTTTGTTTTTTTTAGTGTATCCTATTCACCCCATGAAAAAACGTCGCGGCATGCGCCACGACGTTTATACTTCTGGTTCCACTTCCCATTGGTCGCGTTTTTGTTTTCCTTTTTTCAATTGTTTTGCTTTCCAAATAAGCCATAATTGTGCTGCGATAAAGAGCGAAGAATATGTGCCAGAAATTAAACCAACAAGCAATGCAAATGAGAAATTGCGAATCGCTTCACTACCGAATAATAAAAGCGCAATGACTGTAAAGACGACAGTTAATACTGTATTGATCGAGCGGCCGAACGTTTGTTGTAACGCTTTGTTGACGATATCTTTTAAATCGTCGACCGTTTTCACCTTCCGTTTTTTCATTAAATAACGAATGCGATCAAACGTCACGATCGTATCATTAATCGAATAACCGACGATCGTTAATACAGCGGCAATAAACGTTAAGTCAACTTCTAAGCGCGTCAAACTAAAGAAAGCGATGATGAAAAATGCATCATGCAATAGGGCAACAATAGCTGCAATGGCCATGTACATTTCAAAGCGAACGGTTACGTAAATGATGATACCAATGGATGCAATGAGTACGGAAATAAACGCATTGCGCGCCAATTCTTTTCCGACCGTTGGCGATACAGTGCTTACGTTCGGCTCTATTCCATATTTTTCTTTAAAATGTGATTTTAACTTTGAAATTTCTTTTTGGTCAAGTACCCCAAGAAAACGTACAATCGCCATTTCGTTGTTATTGCCAGACAGGACGACATCTTTCGGTTCGAGTTGCAATTGTTTTAACTCTTGCTTCACTTCTTCTGTTGTCAGTGATTTTTCGCTCATTAAATCGACGCGTGTACCACTAGAGAAATCGATACCTAAATTTAATTTTGCAGTGAGCAATAATACAAGCCCGATGGCAAACATGGCCCCTGAAACGATGAAAAATAGTTTGCTTCGTTTTACAAAGTCGAGACGTGCAAACTTCGTCGGCACATCTGTATCATCTGTCACTTTCGCAATGTCTAACACGTCTTTTGGATTAACGCCAAAATAATGTGGTTTTTTATCGAATAAGCGACTTTTCACAAGCAAACCGAGCAAGAGACGCGTACCATATACCGCTGTAATAAAGCTTGCTAAAATGCTGATAATGAGCATTGTCGCAAATCCTTTCACAGAGCTCGTCCCGTACACAAATAAAACCACACCAGCAATAATCGTTGTAATGTTTGCGTCTAAAATCGTTCCGAAAGAACCACGATTACCGATGCGATATGCTGACATGAGCGATTTTCCAAGCTTTAATTCATCTTTGATGCGCTCGTATGTAATAATGTTTGCATCGACTGCCATACCAACACCGAGAATGAGTGCAGCAATTCCCGGTAGCGTCAATACACCGTTCATCCAATCAAAGACGAGCAAGATGAGATAAATATATACACTTAATGTAACGACAGCGACAATTCCCGGCAGACGATAAAAAATGAGCATAAATAAAAAGACAAGCGCAATGCCGATGATGCCAGCAAAAATTGTTTTTTGTAACGCCTGTTCACCAAACTGTGCACCGACCGATGTTGAATAAATTTCTTTTAACTCAACAGGTAGAGCGCCCGCGTTTAATAAATCAGCTAATTGTTTTGCTTCTTCCACAGTGAAGTTTCCAACGATTGAAACATCTGTCTGATTGAACACTTCGTTCACTTGTGCAGCCGAAATAAACTTCGGATGCTCTTTTCCTACTTCTTTCGCGTATGAGTCAACACCTTCTTCGAAATCAAGCCAAATGACAAGCACGTTGTTTGGTGCCATACTTAGTACTTTTTGTGTCACTTCTTTAAACTTGTTCGCATCTTTTAATTGAATGGCAACGCTCGGTTTCCCTTTATCGTCAAACGTTTGTTTTGCTCCCCCTTCAACGAGGTCGCTCCCATCCATCAATACATTATCATGTACATCGCGAAACGTTAATTTCGCCTCTGTGGATAAAATTTCGCGCGCTTTATTTTGATCTTTTACCCCAGCTAACTGAACGCGAATACGATCGTTCCCTTCTACATCAATGCGTGGTTCGCTCACCCCAAGCACGTTAATGCGTTTATTTAACGCGCTTACGGTGCTAAGCAACACGTCTTTCGTAATTTTTTCTCCTTCTTTTGTCGGCTTCACTTCATATAAAATTTCAAAGCCACCTTGCAAGTCTAAGCCAAGCTTAATGTTTTTCACAATTTTCTCTGCTGTTGTTCCCATCATGCCGCCTAGTAAAACGACAAGAAGGAAAAAAGCAATGATGCGACTACGTTTTACCATAAAAATCCTCCTCTATTCTGGCGTCTGCCAGAATTTTTACCAACAAAACAAATTATGAATGACAGTACACTTTCTGTCAATTTCCAAATAAACAGTTAAAACAATTGTTGTAATTCCGAAAGCCCTTCTTCCGTAAACCAACGATCGTGTTTTTGTTCCTTTTGAACAACATAAGCCATATAATCACTTGCACGCAATGATAAAATGTCGTTTACAAGTTCAAACAGCCGCTTTTCTTCTTTATTTTTTTTCCATTTTTTCACCATTAAACAATTCCATACATCTTCAATCGTTGCTTGCTCATAACCGAGCAATTTTAACTCATCTACTTTACTTTGTAGCGCTGGCATTAATTGTTCTCGATCCACATTCATCTCCCCCATTTTGTCATGCTTGGCCAACATGTGCATATATTTCATTGTATAAAAGATGACCTCATTTGAGAAGGTAGGGAGGAACATGTCCAAATTTTTGAAAGGGACGATGATTTTAATTGTTGCTGGATTGTTGACGCGCATACTCGGCTTTATTAATCGTATCGTCGTTGCTCGTCTCATCGGTGAAGAAGGGGTAGGTTTATATATGATGGCTGTGCCGACGCTCGTATTAGCGATTACAATTACGCAGTTCGGCCTCCCTGTCGCTATTTCAAAGCTTGTCGCTGAAGCGGAAGCAGTGGGCGACAGACGAAAAATAAAAAAAATATTAGTTGTATCCCTATCCATTACGATTGTTTTAAGTATGATCTTTTTCCCGGCTCTGCTCGCCATCGCTCCCATTCTTTCTAACACGTTATTTACAGACGCGCGCGTTTATTATCCGCTTGTTGCCATTGCACCAGTCGTCCCAATTGTCGCTCTGTCTTCCGTTTTGCGTGGATATTTTCAAGGAAGACAGCAAATGAAACCATATGCGTATTCTCAATTGCTTGAACAAGCTGTCCGCATCACGCTTATCGCTGCTTTTACAACCGCTTTTTTGCCGTACGGTATCGAATATGCCGCAGCAGGGGCGATGGTTTCTGCGGTCGTTGGGGAGTTTGTATCGCTCGTTTATTTATTCATTACATTTAAACGAAAAAAACCGATTCGCATTCGTTATCGCTTTTTCGCCTACGTAAAAGAAGGAAAGGATACGTTCGTTTCACTCATGCGCATTGCTGTACCTACACTTGGAAGTCGAATGATTGGATCAGTCGCCTGGTTTTTTGAACCGATTGTCGTTGCACAAAGTTTGGCGCTTGCCGGCATTACTGCAAGCCATGCGACAAAACAATACGGGGAACTTACCGGATATGCGCTACCTCTTTTAATGCTTCCATCATTTATTACATATGCGCTCGCCACCTCACTCGTTCCGGCTATTAGTGAAGCTGCCGCCCAAAAGCAATATCGCTTAATCGAGTATCGCTTACATCAAGCTGTACGGTTATCACTTTTAGCTGGGGGACTATCTATTGTTGTGTTATACGTATTAGCAGAAGAAATGATGCAATTAATGTATGGGGCAAATGAAGCAGCGATTTTTGTCAAAGTGATGGCCCCGTTTTTTATCTTTTATTACTTGCAAGGCCCACTGCAAGCCGTCTTGCAGGCGCTCGATTTAGCAAAAGAAGCAATGACAAATAGCTTGATCGGTGCTATCGTTAAAACAGCGCTTATTTTTTGGCTCTCTTCCCAACCATCACTTGGCATTATGGGGGCTGCGCTAGCCATCACCGTTGGCATCATGGTTGTTACATTATTACATGCTGCGACAATTATAAAAGCCATTTCGCTTTCTTTGTACGTAAAACATTACGTCGCGCATTTCATCGTCATTGTTTCTGTGACAACAGTTGGCCATTGGATCGTCCCGCTTTTACCATTTTCATTGCTTATGAAAACAATTGTCGCCATCGCAATAATGACGTTCATATATCTTGCTCTCGCTCAATCGTTTCGCCTAATTGAAAAAGATGAGTTTCGTCAATTGTTCCGATAGTCACTCATCTTTTTCGTCAATATAAAACGTTCCATCTTCATATGTACAATACGAAATGTTATCGATCTGCTCATATCCGCGTTTTTTTAGTTGCTTCATTAACCATGCGCTCGTTTGATTGATGAGCGCTAAATGTTCTTCTTGAATGACACCGTCTTTAATAAGCGGTAGTGCTAAAGACGGTGTTTTCTTTTTTCCTTTTTCTTTTTCAAATACAGACAGTTTGCCAGACGGCTCTAAAATGGCAAACTCGACATCGGCAATGTTTTTAATATTTTTTTCACGCAATTGAATAAGCAAATCGTCAAAATTGTATCGTTGTTTCCGCATCGCCTTTTCATCAATTTTTCCGTTGTTAATAATGACCGTTGGTGATCCATCAACGAGACGGCGAAACATTTCGCTTTTTAAAGAAAAATAGGCAAAAGCAATTTGGGCAATCGTCAGCACAATCATCGGCACGATCGTGTGAAAGATCGGGTCTTTCGGCTGTTCAATCGCAATAACGGCCATTTCCCCAATCATAATAAAAACAACTAAGTCTAAAATGCTTAACTCTCCAATTTCTCTTTTCCCCATAATACGGAAAATAAATAAAATAACCCCATACAATAATAACGTTCGTAAAATAATCGTGACGTACTCCACGTTCATTCCCCCTCATTTGTTATACGTTTTTATTCTAAACAAATGGACGTCCGAATATGTTTGTACTAAATGCAGGAAGGAGGGTTACGAATGATTCGTGCTATTTTTTATGGGATTATAACGATTTTTATAAGCGCTATCTTATGTAGCTTTACATTGGCTCTTTTGTTGAAGTTGACAAGTTATGATGAAACGTCATTGCAATGGGTGATGCATGGGCTCGCATTTTTATCATTGTTTTTCGGTGGGTTTATTGCAGGTGGAAAAGGGAAAACGCGCGGTTGGATGCTTGGGGGAGCAACGGGCATCATTTTTACAACAATCATTTTTTTCTTTCAATTTCTTGGCATGGACCGAACGTTTTCGATTGAACAGTGGGGATACCATGTCGGGTTTCTCATCACGGCCATCATCGGTGGAATAATTGGTGTCAACGTCGCCACATCTCGTTCACGAAGCGCATAAAAATAAGACAGGCAACAAACCTGTCTTATTTTTCATTGACAACTTCACGAATGGCCGCACGATCATATGTAAGACGCGAACCGTCACCCGCGCGAATGACGACCGTATGTTCATCAAGTGAATCGATGATGCCATGCAATCCACCAATCGTAATGACTTTGTCTCCTTTTTGCAAATTTGCCTGCATTTGTTGAACAGCTTTTTGCCGCTTTTGTTGCGGGCGAATAAGCAAAAAGTAAAAAATCGCAAAGAATAAAATAAGTGGTAGTAAGCTTGCTACAGTTTCCATATTTTCACCCCTTTCTAAAAGTTTTTCGCATTCGGCTTATTGAAACCGTATTGTTCAAAAAACTGTTCTCTGAAATCACCAAGGCGATCTTCGCGAATGGCTTGTCGCACTTGCTCCATTAATTTTATCAAAAAGTACACGTTATGGTAAGATGTAAGGCGAATACCAAACGTTTCATCGCATTTAATTAAATGGCGAATGTATGCACGCGTATAATTGCGGCATGTATAACAATCACAGTTTGGATCAAGTGGTGAAAAATCGCGCGCATATTTGGCGTTTTTAATGACGACGCGACCTTCGCTTGTCATGACCGTTCCGTTGCGACCGATGCGCGTCGGTAACACACAGTCAAACATATCAATACCACGAATCGCTCCGTCAATGAGCGAGTCTGGTGAACCGACCCCCATTAAATAACGCGGTTTATTTGCTGGCAATAATGGCGTTGTAAATTCTAATACGCGATTCATCACGTCTTTCGGTTCACCGACGGACAAGCCGCCGACCGCATATCCTGGAAAATCGAGCGACACTAAATCTTGCGCACTTTGTTTGCGCAAATCTTCAAACTCGCCACCTTGCACGATCCCAAATAGTCCTTGCTCATTCGGACGTTGATGTGCTTTTAAGCACCGCTCTGCCCAACGGCTCGTTCGCTCAACTGACCGCTTCATATACTCATACGTTGCAGGATACGGTGGGCATTCGTCAAATGCCATCATAATATCAGAGCCGAGCGCATTTTGAATTTCCATTGCTTTTTCTGGTGATAAAAATAATTTATCGCCATTCAAATGATTTCGGAAATATACGCCTTCTTCTTCAATGCGGCGAAACTCACTTAAACTAAATACTTGAAAACCGCCAGAATCTGTTAAAATACCACGATCCCAATTCATAAATGAATGAAGCCCACCTGCTTCTTTGACGATGTCATGTCCTGGTCGAAGCCATAAATGATACGTGTTACTCAAAATGACGCCTGCTCCCATTTCTTTTAATTCTTCAGGTGAAAGCGTCTTTACAGTCGCAAGTGTCCCAACAGGCATAAACATCGGTGTTTCAAATGAACCGTGCGGCGTATGAAGAATGCCAAGACGCGCGCCAGTTTGCTTACATGTTTTAATAAGTTCGTAACGAATTGGTGTCACATATAGTCCCCTTTCTCAATTCATATAATGAGCATTGCGTCACCGAAGCTAAAAAATCGGTAACGCTCTTTTACTGCTTCTTCGTAAGCACGTAACACATGCTCTCGCCCCGCTAACGCACTAACAAGCATAATGAGCGTCGATTTTGGTAAATGAAAATTTGTAATCATTCCGTCAATTGCACGAAACGTATAGCCCGGATAAATAAAAATGTCCGTCCAACCGCTTTCAGCAACAAACATTCCATCGTGACGAGACGCGATCGTCTCAAGCGTGCGTGTCGATGTCGTCCCGACAGCAATAATACGTCCACCTTTTGCTTTTACATCGTTCAGCAATTGCGCAGTTTGTTCTGTCATTTGATAAAACTCAGCATGCATATCATGTTCCTCAATGTTTTCTACGTTTACAGGACGAAACGTTCCTAATCCGACGTGTAACGTAATAAAAGCAAGATGTACCCCTTTTTTTCGTACATCTTCAAGAAGCTGTTCTGTAAAATGTAACCCTGCTGTCGGAGCAGCGGCTGACCCTGCTTCACGAGCATAAACCGTTTGATATCGTTCGCGGTCATCGAGCTGTGCTTTAATGTACGGAGGAAGTGGCATTTCTCCAAGCGACTCAAGCACTTCAAGAAAAATACCATCATATGAAAACGAAAGAATGCGCCCGCCGTGCTCTAGCTCAGCTACACATTCCGCACGTAAACGACCATCACCAAATGAAAGCATCGTTCCGATTTTCACGCGCTTCGCTGGCTTGACAAGTGTCTCCCATTGATCGCCATCGAGCTGTTTTAATAAAAGCACTTCAATATGCGCCCCAGTTCCTTCTTTTTCTCCATATAAGCGAGCTGGCAATACGCGCGTATCGTTTAAAACAAGGCAATCGCCTTCTTTCAAATAAGATAAAATGGAACGAAATGTTGGCTCATGCGTCACTTCCCCTGTTTGTTTATTAAGCACCATAAGACGTGATGCTTCTCGATTTGGCAATGGGGTTTGCGCAATGAGTTCTTCTGGTAAATAAAAATCAAATAAATCTACTTTCATATCCACGTCCCTTTCTTTATTTCATTAACGAAAACGACCGATAATATAAAAAATAAGCGATAAAACGACACTTAAAATAATGGATGTCATGATCGGGAAATAAAATGTTGCATTTTCTTTTTTAATGACGATGTCTCCTGGTAAGCGACCGAGTTTAATAAATTGCATCAAAAAACCGACAATGATAAGAACGACACCAATAAGCATGATTGTTTTTGGCAAGTTCGTCATTGCGGCACCTCCAAGCCGAAATGGTTGTATGCAAGCGGTGTAACCATTCGACCACGCGGTGTTCGTTGTAAAAAACCGATTTGCAACAAATACGGCTCATATACATCTTCAATTGTTTGTGCCTCTTCACCAATGGTCGCAGCAATCGTTTCTAATCCAACTGGTCCACCGCGGAATTTTTCCATCATGCTTTTTAATAGCTTATGATCAAGATGGTCTAATCCTAAACGATCGACTTGCAATTGCTCGAGCGCCTCATTCGCTAAAAGAAACGTAATCGTCCCATCCCCGCGCACTTGGGCAAAATCACGCACACGTCGCAACAATCGGTTTGCGATGCGAGGTGTGCCTCGCGAGCGACGGGCAATTTCAAACGCGGCTTCTTCCTCGATTTCTACCGCGAAAATGTGTGCTGTTCGCTTCACAATATGAGCGAGTTCCTGAGGAGTATAGTATTCTAAACGGCTTAACACACCAAAGCGGTCACGAAGCGGGGCAGAAAGTGCGCCAGATCTTGTTGTTGCCCCTACGAGTGTAAATGGTGGTAAATCGAGACGGACAGAACGGGCAGCCGGTCCTTTTCCGATGACAATATCCAAACAAAAGTCTTCCATTGCCGGATACAATACTTCTTCTACTGCTCGCGGCAGACGATGAATTTCATCAATGAATAGTACATCACCAGGTTCAAGTGTTGTTAAAATGGCAGCTAGGTCTCCTGGTCGCTCAATCGCTGGTCCAGCTGTTGTACGCAATTGCACACCCATTTCGTTTGCAATAATCGCGGCAAGCGTCGTTTTTCCAAGCCCTGGTGGTCCATACAACAGCACATGATCAAGCGTCTCTCCGCGCATTTTCGCTGCTTCAATAAATACGGTTAAGTTTTCCTTTACCTTTTGTTGTCCAATATATTCCCGCAACTGTTTTGGACGAAGACTGTATTCAAACGATGCGTCATCATAGTCAGCTGCGCTTGAAATGAGACGCTCCTCCATCATGCATCCCCCTTACTTCAGTAGTTTTTGTAAAGCAAGCTTAATATATCCTTCTGTCGATAACCGCTCTTGTTTTAAAATCGGCACAACTTTTTGAATTTCTTTATCCGCATAACCGAGCGCCTTTAACGCTTCAAGTGCTTCAGAAAGCGAGTCAATCGCTTCAAGTGGCTCTGTAAATAAATTTGGGAACGCATCAGGCACAATGGCTTGCAGTTTTCCTTTTAAATCTAAAATCATTTGCCGTGCTGTTTTCTTCCCAACACCCGGAAACTTACATAAAAACTGGTCATTTTCTGCTTCAATCGCTTCAACAAGTTGCTCAAGCTGGCCGGCCGCTAAAATGGCCAACGCCCCTTTTGGTCCAATGCCTGATACTTGCAATAGTTTAGCAAATAACGTTCGCTCTTGACGAGTGTGAAATCCGTAAAGCGCAAGCACATCTTCACGTACGTAGTGATATGTATATACAACAATTTGTTGCTGTTTGTTGATTTGAAATGAAAACGGATTTGGAGTAAAAATTTGATATCCTATTCCGTTATTTTCAACGACAATATATTCTGGGGAAACGTAATCGACATATCCACGAATAAATTCAATCAACGCCTCGTCCTCCTTTTCTCACGCCTTTCATTTTAACATAAGATGAGAAAAGCGGAAAGCGTAGGGCAAGACACGATTAAACATATAAGAAAGCCCGCTGATGTGCGGGCTTATTTCCCAAACGGCTCATACGCTTCAATGACACGTTTGTAATTTCTTTTCGAACGAACAGAAATGCCTTTTTTCAATTTCTCACGTTCATGGCTTTCAAGTTTTTTTACATCAATTTGAAAAAACGATTGGATGACGCGAGATGATTCACCTGGCTTCCCTTCAAAAATAGAAAGTGTTCCATCTTCAGTAAGACCAAAATACCCTGCTTTTGTTAATGGGGACAAATCATCAACGTAACGTTGGAAAACAATTTGCTCGTCATCCATATTGATCAGATGCCAATCTTTATATTTGTGCCAAATGTCTTTCATCGATGTTACAGTTTCTTTCCTTATCTCCTCACTCACTTCCCCATCCATATATACCGTTTCTAAAATGATTGTCATGTGCACTGGGGACGTATGTTGTGCAATAAATAAGCTAAGTAATAGTGTAAGTATCATATGCATCTCACCTCATTCATATATTGACCATTTTTCCCAAAAATAAACGGTCTTGCCATCGCAAGACCGTTTATTCTAACATAGACTCATCTAAGTTGTGATAAATTTCTTGTACATCGTCATCATCTTCAAGCATATCAATCAGTTTTAACATTTTCGTTAAATCGTCACCCGTTAACGTCGTATACGTTTGCGGAATCATGGTTATTTCAGCTGTCGCAAACGAAAATCCTTGGGTAGCTAACGTATTTTTTACTTGTTCGAACTGTTCTGGGGATGTATAAATTTCAAATGAATCTTCCGTTGTTTCCATTTCATCTGCCCCTGCTTCAATCGCTTGTAACAGCATCTCATCTTCATCGATATCTAAATCTTCACGTGCGATAACGATTAATCCTTTTCGATCAAATAAATACGAAACACATCCCGTTTCTCCTAAGTTTCCGCCATTTTTCGAAAATGCGACACGAACGTTGGAAGCCGTCCGGTTTTTATTGTCAGTTAAGCAAATCACCATGACCGCTACGCCACCTGGTCCATACCCTTCATAACGAATTTCTTCGTAATGTGTATGCTCTTGATTTCCTGTTGCTTTTTTAATGGCACGTTCAATATTTTCATTCGGCATATTGGATGATTTTGCCTTTTCAATCGCAAGGCGCAACGTAGCGTTTGTCGTTGGATCGCCTCCACCCATTTTTGCCGCGACGTAAATTTCTTTTGCCAGCTTCATAAACAATTTTCCACGTTTCGCATCTTGTGCATTTTTGCGCCGTTGAATATTTTTCCACTTGGAATGTCCTGCCATTTGGATCCCCTCTCATATGTTGTGAAAAATGTCCATAAAAACTATAACAAAAATAAATGAAAAAGAACAGGGGTGAGCCCCTGTTCTTTAGCCGCGATTCATAAATGGTCGTTCGATCATATCGCCCATATCGTTAAATATGTCGCGAATATCACGCTCTAATTGATCCATTGGACCACCGTCGCGAATATCGTTATCAAGCGTCCGAATACGGTTGTACATGCTTTCATTTGCAACTACACGGACGGTTTTGCCCGCGGTATATGGAGCGATCGCTTGACGAACAAGACGTTCAATGCGTGTCGTATTTTTCTCTGTCGTCGATACAGCAACGACAACTCGATCTCCTGAAACAACAGCACGTGCATCTTTTACGTTCGCAACGTTTGAGGCACGTTTTGCAATTTTTTCAGCTAGCGCTCCGTTATAGTTACGGTAATACGATGGGCGTGTGCGTTCATCCATCGCATTTAAATGTCCATGATAGTTGCGATCAGCACGACTAAAATTACGATCGACTTGCGGTGTTCGCGTTGTTCGATCCATGTTACGATCAAGCATTTCTGTAATCGGTCCGTCGTTATCACGCACTTGACGAACATTTCCGTTTAAACGCTCTGTACCGTAGCGACCATATTGAAACCCATTCATGTCGTTTTCATTGGAGTAATATCCGATCGGACGTGTACGGTCGGTATAACGTGTGTCAAACGCTTGGTTATTACAAGCAACTAACCCACTAAGTGCGATAACTGCACCGAGAGCGACAATTCGCTTCCGCAAAGGAAAAACCCCCTTTTTGCTTTTGTAGACGACGCGTCTACATCATTAGCTTGGCGCAAAAAAGGAGTTTTATCGCTGTTAAAATTTTGGCGGAGCGATCGCTAACTGCCGTTTATGGTGTGAACGTTCATGAAGCCGTTCAATAATTTCGCGGTCGCGTTCTGGAATTGGCTCACCTTTTAAATATTTGTCAATCATGTCGTATGTTGTACCCATTTCGTTTTCGTCTGTCTGTCCTTCCCAAAGACCTGCGCTAGGCGCTTTCGTAATAATTTCTTCAGGTACACCAAGAATGCGTGCCATCTCACGCACTTCGCCTTTTGTAAAATGAACGAGCGGGACTAAATCAACGCCACCATCACCATATTTTGTAAAATAACCTGTATGCCATTCCGCTGCATTATCTGTTCCGACAACGAGATAGCCGTAATTGTTAGCGACCGCATACAACGTCGTCATACGCAAACGCGCGCGCGTATTCGCATCACCAAGACGAGAAACTTCCTCGTTCCATTGTCCTTTTTCTTTGAGTTTCTTCTCGATTTCGCTAAATAATACGCGATGTGTTTCTGTTAAATCGATGACATGATAGTCAATGCCGCAACTTTCTACAACTTTTAATGCATCTTCTTTATCTTTTGGATTGCTTTTACATGGCATAATGAGTCCTAACGAATGATTAGGAAACGCTCGTTTAATTAAATGAGCAACCACTGCAGAGTCGATGCCGCCACTAATCCCGACAATCGCTCCGTTCATCCCTGCTTCTTGTACACGTTCGCGAAGCCACACAACTAACTTTTCAATTTTTTGTTCCATGTATGTACATCCCTTTCTTTTTCACATCGTCATGTTCATTTTATCACACAAAAAACAAAAAGAAAAAGAGGCGACTTATTGCCCCTCTTCTTCCTCACGATAAGGAACAGAAAAATATGGATTCATCCCATATGGTTGCCCCTGCCACCCTTGTTGCCAGCCGTATGGACTATACGGCATAGCTGGCTGTGGCATATACATTGGCTGCGGCATCATCGGCACTTTTTCACCATACATTTGTTGTGGATACGCTGCTTGTTGCGGCTGCTGCGAATATTCCCCTGCACTTGTTGGCATTTGCGACATCATCGGTTGCGACTGTTGAGAATATTCCCCTATCGGCATTTGTGGCATGTATGGTGTCGCCTTCGTCTCACCACATCCGCAATCATCGTTATTCATAGTCCCTTGTGAATATGTCCACGGCATCATTGGATACATTGGCGGAAACCACGGATAAAAACCGTACCCTGGCATGATTGGTGAAATAGGAATGCAAGGCATCGGCAAAGGCATTGGAACAGGTTGTGGTTGCATCGGCTGTTGTGGTTGTTCCTGCATGATTGGCGCTTCTGTTGTTGGAATCGGTGGAATGTCTGGAAATGGCGGTATTTGCATATCTTCGTCAGGCTCTAGCATATTCGGCATAATATTTGGCGGCTTTGGCGGCAAAAGCGGCATCTCTTGTTTCGGCTCTTCTTTTTTTTCCGGTGCCTTTGCAATTGGAATTTCTTTTGCTATTGGTTCAACGTTTTGCGGTTGTTGTAATGGTTGCTCTTTTTTGCTTACATGAATATCAACATCAACTGAAACTTTTGGCGTTTCCTTTTTGACAGATTTTACTGGTGCTGCTGGTGTTGGTACTTTAATTTTCATACCCGGCATAATGTAATTTGGATCACTTAAATGAGCATTCATTTTTTTTAGCTCTTCAAAATCAACCCCATATTTCTCCGCAATTTTCCAAAGGGTATCTCCTTTTTGAACGATATGAATTTTCACGTGTTTCCCCCTCCTATGTTCAGACGTGACATGTATGTCATGTTCAGCTTGTCGCTACTAGGCTTCAACATAACTTATGAACGGAAAGCTTTTTTTATGATAAAAATAAAAAAGACCGGCAAAAAAATGCCGATCTTATGCCCGCGCTAACATGCGCTCAAGTGCTAACATCGCTCCTTCTGCTACATCTTTTGGCACGGTAATGCGATTTACCACTTTTCCTTCAAGAAGCGATTCGAGCGTCCAAAGTAAATGCGGTAAATCGATGCGGTTCATCGTTAAACATGGACACATATACGGGTTTAACGACACGATTTCTTTATCTGGATGTTGCTGAATAATCCGATTCACTAAATTCATTTCTGTTCCGATCGCCCATTTGCTTCCTGCTGGTGAGTTAGCAATCGTTTCGATAATATATTTCGTCGATCCTGCATCGTCAGCTTGTTGTACCACTTCCCAGCTACATTCTGGATGAACGATAATTTTCATATCTGGCTTTGTTTTTCGAATATGTTCAATATGTTTTACTGTAAAGTTTTCATGAACGGAACAATGCCCCTTCCATAAAATCACTTTAATTTGTTGGACATCTCCCTCATATTGCAATGTATTTGTAGCTGGGTCCCATACAGCCATTTGTTCTAACGGAACGCCAAGATCGTATGCTGTGTTTCTTCCTAAATGTTGATCAGGCAAAAAGAAAATACGCTCTTTTTGTGTAAACGCCCATGCGACCATTTTTTTCGCATTTGATGATGTTACTGTTGCACCACCATGCAAACCGACAAACGCTTTAATCGCAGCTGTAGAGTTGACGTACGTTAACGGTAAAATCGTATCGCCAAATAATTGTTGCAATATTGGCCACGCTCGTTCAACTTGTTCAATTTCTGCCATATCAGCCATCGAACAGCCTGCGCGCATATCTGGCAACATGACGATTTGTTCATCACTCGTTAAAATATCAGCCGTTTCCGCCATGAAATGCACACCACAAAATACAATGTATTCAGCTTCTTTATTTTTCGCGGCCACTTGCGCGAGTTGCAATGAATCACCTGTCGCATCCGCAAATTGAATGACTTCGTCTTTTTGATAATGGTGTCCTGGAATAAATAAACGAGTGCCGAGCTCTCGTTTGACACGAGCAACTCGTTTTTCCATTTCTTCAACTGACAACTGTTTATACGTCTCTGGCATCGTATCGTGTTGTTGCATGAGTTGTAATACATTCATCGCTCATTCCTCCTACTGCACGTTTAAACTAATATCTAGTGCTTTCGCTGAGTGCGTTAACATCCCTAACGAAATGTAGTCAACCCCTGTATCCCGATATTGTGCAATATTTTCAAGAGTAATCCCGCCTGAGGCTTCTGTAATGATAGACGATGGGACGAGTTGAACAAATTCGCGAATTTCATCGGGTGTACGGTTATCAAACATAATGATATCCGCCCCTGCTTCAACCGCTTCGATGACTTGTTGTTTCGTTTCCGTTTCTACTTCAATTTTTACCATGTGACCGAGTTGGGAACGAACACGTTCTACTGCTTTTTTAATCGATCCACAAAACGCAATATGATTATCTTTGATCATCACCCCATCATACAAACCGAAGCGATGATTATATCCGCCACCGCATGTCACCGCATATTTTTCTAACATGCGAAGCCCTGGTGTTGTTTTTCGCGTATCACAAATGCGTGTATGATTGCTGTTGAGTGCCCGAACGGCTTGATTTGTCAATGTAGCAATACCACTCATGCGCTGAAGCAAGTTTAAAATGACGCGCTCACCTGATAAAAGGGCAATCATTGGACCGGAAACGACGGCGATTGTTTCCCCTTTTTTCACGCGTTCTCCGTCTCGTTTATATAATTCACATACGATGGATGGGTGTAATAACTGATATCCGATTTCAATGATCGATACGCCTGCGATCATTCCATCTTCTTTGGCAACAAATATCGCTCTTCCTTCATCCATAGGAGAAAAAATAGTTTCACTCGTAATATCGCGTTCCCCGATATCTTCTAAAAAAAACTGCTTCAGCAGCTCTTTTAACTTTAGCTCATTCAACAAAATCCCTCCTTTATGAGATGCTCTGCTTTCGTGCGTATGATGCGACGTTTTTCCCAATACATTTTTTCAAACGGTTCATCGCTTCGGTAGTGAGCACCGCGGCTTTCTTTTCTTTGCAAAGCTGAAGTCGTAATAAGCCATCCAACGATTAACATATATATGATCGTCCGTTTCTCATCATCATGCTCCGGTGCCATGTTGACAAGCTCATCAATCGAATATTGTTCAAACCATTGTTTCGCGTAAAACAATTGGTCATACTCGCGCACGATGCCGACATATTGCGTCATCATACGCTGAATGTCCTCTTTTGTTGGCAACGCAACGCGCACGTTATTTTCTTTTCTTTCGCTTTTCTTTAACGTCAAACGCTGCTCGGTTTTGTTTAACAATTGGAAAGCAACGCGTCGACTAAAGACGAGCGCTTCAAGCAACGAGTTGCTTGCTAAACGGTTCGCTCCGTGCACACCTGTACATGCTGCCTCTCCAACCGCATATAGTCCCGGCAATGTCGTTTCACCATCCACATTCACAACGATGCCGCCCATTAAAAAATGAGCACCTGGGACGACAGGAAGGAGACCGTTGCGCCAATCGATTTGATAGCGTTCACAAAGCGATGTAATCGTCGGAAAACGGGATGAAAAATGCGGAATCATCGAAACATCTAAAAAAACAAAATGACCGTTTTTCATTTCGCGCTCAATCGCTCGAGATACGACGTCGCGCGGCGCTAAATCTTTTTGTGGATGCACTCCGTCCATAACGCGCCGACCGTCATCAGTCACTAACATCGCTCCTTCTCCACGAACCGCTTCCGAAATGAGGCCGACAGCTTTTCCATCCACATAGAGCATTGTTGGATGAAATTGCACAAATTCCATATCCGCCACAGCCGCGCCAGCTCGATATGCCATCGCAATGCCATCGCCCGTTGCCGTTTCTGTGTTTGATGTAAACGCATATAACTGTCCAATTCCACCTGTTGCGATCACGATCGCGCTCGCTGTATACGTTCCATTTTTCGTCTGTACGCCCACACAATGTCCATCGGAAACGAGCAAATCAATGACAGGATCGTTTTCAATAAACGTCACACGGTTAGAAAGCTTTTCAAATAAAAATGAAACCATGTTTTTTCCTGTCGCATCGCCTCCCGCATGTAAAATGCGCCTCATGCGGTGCGCCCCTTCTTGCCCAAAAAGGAGCTGTCCACGTTCGCCCACATCAAATAAAAAACCGATGTTCATAAAATGTTGAATCGCCTCTCGTCCTTCTTGAACTAAAATACGTACCGCCTCATCGTCATTATGCTCACATCCAGCAATCATCGTATCTGTATAATGAGATAACCAATGATCGTCAGGATGAATGGCAGCCGCGACTCCTCCTTGAGCAAGCCAAGAATTACTCGTTTCTTTATTCGATTTCGTGAAAACAATCACATTTTTATGCTGACATAAATGGTAGGCAACCATTAACCCCGCAAGGCCGCTACCAACAATAATCACATCCGCTTCACGCATGGATGTTCCTCCATTTCATACTGTCTTGACACCTATATTGACATATATTTAAACTGATGACAAGACTTTTGTTTTTGGAAGTGGTGAACGAGATGATTTATTTAGATTACGCAGCAACAACACCAATGAGTGAAGAAGCTTTAGCCGTTTATGTACAAAGTGCGAGAACATATTTTGGAAATGCAAGCAGCCTTCATGATGTCGGAACAGCTGCAAACGAATTGCTTACGATTTGTCGCAAACAACTCGCTCAACTCATTCGTGGCGAAGAAAAAGGAATATATTTTACAAGCGGAGGAACAGAAGCAAACGTTCTCGCTATTCGTTCGCTCGCTTACGCCCATCGCCATAAAGGGAAACATATCATTACATCAAGCGTCGAGCACGCTTCCGTTCACGCTGTATGCGCGCAACTTGAACAAGAAGGATTTACCGTGACATACGTGCCAGTCGACCGCTTCGGACAAGTGGATATCGGGGCACTTGAACGGGCATTAACGGACGAAACCATTCTCGTTTCTATTCAACATGCGAATCCTGAAATTGGTACAATTCAACCGTTGCAACAAATCGGTGAATTATTAAAAGAAAAACAAATTATCTTTCATAGCGATTGTGTACAAACTTTTGGTAAAATACCGATAGATGTGAAACAACTTCACCTCGATAGCATATCTATCTCCAGCCATAAAATTTATGGTCCAAAAGGGGTTGGGGCTGTATATATGAACCCGCGCGTACGTTGGCATATGTGGCTACCGAACACGACACATGAAGGCGGATTTCGTCCCGGAACGGTAAACGTCCCTGGCATTGCTTCCTTTACAACCGCGGCGCTCGAAGCTGAAAACAAGCGAAACACAGTTCAACAACATATGAATGAATTGCGTCGCTATTTTGTTGAACAAATCGCCCAAAAACAACTACCGATAACCGTTTTTGAACATCCAACAGATCAATTACCACATATTGTTGGCTGTCTCGTTCACGGATTTGAAGGACAATATGTGATGTTACATTGCAATCGTCACGGCATTGCGATTTCTACTGGAAGCGCATGTCAAGTTGGAAAGCAAGCACCTTCAAAAACAATGATCGCGATCGGCAAGAAGAAAGATGAAGCGAAGCAATTCATTCGGCTATCGTTTGGTGTGCGTACAACAAAAAATGATGTAGAAACGGTTGTTTCTGTACTTGAACAGCTTCAAAAAGAAAGGATGTTAACATGAAAAAAGAAAAAAAATTACTAGGGGAAGAACGACGGGCGCTCATTTTGCAATGGTTAAAGGAGAATCATCGCCCGATGACAGGCACTGAATTGGCGAATAAAACAAACGTAAGTCGTCAAGTCATTGTTCAAGATATTTCCTTATTAAAAGCAAGAAACGAACCGATTATTGCAACAAGTCAAGGGTACTTATATTTATCATCATCTTCTACTCATATGTACACGCGCGTTATCGCTTGTTGTCACACACCCGAACAAACGAAAGATGAACTATATACGATTGTCGACCATGGTGTTACTGTGAAAGACGTCAAAATTGAACATCCTGTATACGGCGACTTAACAGCATCAATTATGGTCAGCAATCGATTAGAAGTGGACGAATTTATTCGAAAAATTAATGAAACGAAATCCGCCTATTTATCTCAACTGACAGATGGGGTTCATTTGCATACACTTGAAGCCGATTGCGTAGAAAAGTTAGATGAAGCATGCGCTGCTTTAAAACAAGGAGGATTTTTAATCGAATAAAAAAACATCCCTTTACACGAGGGATGTCAGACTGTTGACAAAATGGTTGGAAGACACCCGTCTTCAAACCATTTTGTTCCAT
>NZ_PEDM01000014.1 GCF_002742685.1 Anoxybacillus flavithermus | reverse complement strand
AAAATACCCTTGTACCTATATATTAAAACAGCTTGTCGACTTTGTCGACAAGCTGACATCCCTTTACACGAGGGATGTTTTTTTTACCGTATAATACGGATAGCTACCTAATAGTTGCACTGTACAACCAAGTGCTTCAAGCTCTGCAATCGCTCCTGGGATTAAAATGTCATCGATTTTTTGATCAATATCAATAATGAAGAAGTAATTCCCTAATCCTGTTTTCGCTGGTCGTGATTCAATTTTTGTTAAGTTAAGCTTTCGCCATGCAAACGCTGATAATACTTGATGAAGCGCTCCTGCTTGGTCTTTTGGCAACATAACCATTAACGTTGTTTTAAATCCGTCTTCGTGATTTTTCACAGGCAATAAACAACGTTCACGATGCAAAACAATGAAACGCGTATGATTGTAGTCATAATCATGAATGTTTTCTTTCGCAATCGCTAAACCGTATTGTTTTGCAGCTAGACGATTGCCAATCGCTGCAATTTTTTCTTCCGGATGCTCGCTCACATATTTAGCTGCTGCACTGGTTGAAGTGACATATTCGTACGTTGCATGCTTTAAATGGCGATGTAAAAACTTATGGCATTGAGCAATCGCATGTGAGTGTGAATAAATGCATTCAACATGTAACCAATGCTCCAATTGGGATGGATGGACGAGCAAATGTTGCTCAATTGGCGCGATAATTTCCCCAACAATTGGCAAATTGCATTCGTGAATTAAATAATCAATTGTCAAATTGACGGAGCCTTCAAGCGCATTTTCTAACGGAACGACGGCTAGCTCCACTTCACCGTCACGCACAGCGTCCATGCATTGCGGAATCGTATGATATGGGACGTTCGGGATATGAGGGAAAACAGCTTCAACAGCCGCATGCGTGAACGTCCCTTTTGGTCCTAAATATCCGATTTTCACATTTCTTCTCCTCTCTATGCCCCTGAACCAAGAATCTCTACTTTTTCAACAAAAGGTAGCTGTTTTAATTGCGAAAGTAGCTCATCCATCGTCATCGTCATCTCACTTGTACTGATCGATAGCGTCACATTTGCACGTCCTTGAAGCGGAATCGTTTGGTGAATCGTAAGCACGTTACAGTTGGCTGCTGCAACAACGCTTAATAGCTTTGAAAGGGTTCCTGAGCGGTCTTCTAAATGGAAAAAAAGAGTAATAATTTTTTCACGAACCATCGTATGAAATGGAAAAACAGCGTCGCGATATTTATAAAAAACGCTTCGGCTGACATCGACAAGTTGCACAGCGTCAGCGACAGAATCAACTTTTTTTCGCTCAATTAATTCTTTTGCAGCCAATACTTTTTTCATCGCCTCAGGCAACACATCTTCACGCACTAAGTAAAACTTTTTATCCACCGCACAGGCGCCCCCTTTCGCATTAATCAACAAATTCAAATTCGTAATTCAACAGTTTGACAATATCCCCATCTTTTGCTCCACGAGCGCGTAGCGCATCGTCCACGCCGAGCGAACGCAACTGACGTGCAAAACGACGCACAGACTCTTCACGTGAAAAATCGGTCATTTTGAATAGCTTTTCAATCTTTTCTCCTGATAAAATAAACGTTCCATCATCATCGCGCGTAATATGAAACGGAGCTTCTTCTTTTTCAAGCTTGTAAACAACACGATGAATCGCTTCTTCCTCTTGTGGATAAAGCGGAAATTCTGGCGTCGTCTCAAGTAAATCGGCGATCGCAAATAACAGTTCACGAATCCCTTGACGGGTGACTGCTGAAATCGGGAAAATTGGGACATCTTCGTTTAATTTTTGTTTGAACTGTTGCAAATGTTCCTCTGCATTTGGCATATCCATTTTATTCGCCACAATAATTTGCGGTCGTTCTGTTAAGCGCAAATTATATTGTTTTAATTCTTCGTTAATGACTACATAATCTTCGTACGGATCTCGTCCTTCGATGGCCGCCATATCAATGACATGTACAATGACGCGCGTTCGTTCAATATGACGTAAAAACTGATGACCTAGTCCAACGCCTTGATGAGCACCTTCAATAAGACCTGGCAAATCAGCCATCACAAAACTACGACCATCTTCTGTTTCAACAACACCTAAATTAGGAACGATCGTTGTAAAATGATAGTCTGCAATTTTCGGTTTCGCTGCCGAAACGACGGACAATAACGTCGATTTACCGACGCTTGGGAACCCGACAAGACCCACATCTGCAAGCAGTTTTAATTCCAACGTCACGTATCGTTCTTGTCCCGGTTCACCGTTTTCAGCAATTTCTGGTGCCGGATTCGATGCGGTTGCAAATCGAGTATTTCCCCGTCCACCGCGACCACCTTTTGCTACGACAAATCGTTGTCCATGTTCTGTTAAATCAGCGATGACTTCTTTCGTTTCGTCATCAATGACAACTGTTCCCGGCGGCACTTTCACAATTAAATCTTCGGCGTTTTTTCCGTGTTGATTTTTCGACATACCATGTTCGCCACGTGGCGCTTTAAAATGGCGTTGGTAGCGAAAATCCATTAACGTACGCAATCCTTCATCAACAACAAATACAACATCGCCACCTTTTCCACCGTCTCCTCCAGCTGGGCCACCTTTTGGAACGTATTTTTCGCGCCGAAACGCGACCATTCCGTTTCCGCCGTCGCCACCTTTCACATATATTTTCACTTGATCTACAAACATCGTTTTTCTCCTCCGATCTTTTCACCTTTTGTTTAAAAAGATGAAATAGTTGCACATATCGTTAGTTCATGTTCTTGAATGCCATACTCAGAAATTGTGAACGCATCATATTCGTTATGTGTTTGAATCCATTCCTTTACCGTCTCTAGTTTTTGGAGCATGCCACGATAATCAAAATATAATCGTACATTTTTCTCTGTTAAATCGATCGTAATCGTTACATAGTTTTCAACATGTGGAGATGAACATTCCTCAAGCATATGTAAAAATGTTTGACACCATGTAACAAGCATATGATCGTATGCATGTAGCGAGCGTGGTTCTCCTAACACTTCATACTCTAGTTGAATATGGCGCGCTTGCCAATGATACGTCATCAGCAATTCGGCAAACTGCGCTGCTTGTAAATTCGTGAGCTTCGCTTCATTTTCTGCCTCAATGATAATTTGATGAATGATCTCATTCACGCGATCAATCCGCTGTAAAGATAAATTTCCTTTAATTAACTGAATTTTATTGAGCCAATCGTGCCTCGAATGACGCAATGCCTCCACAATCGTCCACCGCTTCTCCATCATTCATTCTCCCATAAACAGTTTGACTATAATTATAACATACGCTAACAAAAAGAAAACCCTAACCAAGTTGGTTAGAGTTTTCCACTTCTTTATGCTTCTTTTACAACAGGATAAACGCTCACTTTTTTACGATCGCGACCCATGCGCTCAAAACGAACGATGCCGTCAACTTTCGCGTAAAGTGTGTCGTCGCCACCGCGTCCTACGTTTAATCCTGGGTAAATTTTTGTTCCGCGTTGACGGTAAAGAATAGAACCGCCTGTAACGAATTGACCGTCTGCACGCTTCGCGCCAAGACGTTTTGCGATCGAATCACGACCGTTCTTTGTTGAACCTACCCCTTTTTTCGATGCGAAAAACTGAAGATCTAAACGCAACATGTCGTGTCACCTCCTACAACGTTTTCGTCGTTATGTTGACGTATTTACCGTAATCACGCTCAATCGTTTGGAGCGACACGATCATTCCTTCAAGAAGAAGTTGCACATCGGCTAGCACTTTCGCATCTTCAATTGTCGGAAGTTCACAATGAAGATAGCCGTCTTTTCCTTGTTGAATGATCGGTTTCACATTCGTCAAGGCGACGATGGCATTGACCGCACCAAACGAAACAGCTGATACACCTGCACATACAATGTCTTGTCCACGCTTCGCAAACTGAGCGTGTCCGCTAATGGTAAAGGAACGAATCGCCCCTTCTGCCGTTCGATTAATCGTTATACGAATCATCGCTTACGCCTTATGCGTTAATTTTTTCGATGACAACTTTTGTGTATGGTTGGCGATGACCTTGCTTACGACGATAGTTTTTCTTTGGCTTATATTTGAAAACGATGATCTTCTTTTGACGACCATGTTTTTCAACTTTCGCCGTTACTGTTGCGCCAGCGACTGTAGGATTGCCAACTTTTACGTTTTCGCCACCTACAAATAACACTTTGTCAAATGTTACTGTTTCGCCTTCCGCTGCATCGATTTTCTCGATGTAAATCGCTTGGCCTTCTTGCACTTTAATTTGTTTTCCACCAGTTTCAATAATCGCGTACATATTTGCACCTCCTAAATTAGACTCAGACTCGCCAGCTCGTGAGGCGGTTCAAGCGAACGCTTAAATAGCCTTAGCTGAGCGGTTGTAGCACGGGTGCTACACAACATAGAAGATGATAGCATAAAAAGAAAACAATTGTCAATACGTATAAATGAAATGGCCGATCGGTTCATTCGTTCGTTTTTCATGAAAATAAGCGTACAACAATTCATTTTCATCAATCTCTATTTCCGTTTGATTTTTCTTTACGAGAATCGCATGTTTTTTCCCACGATGAAACAAAAGAAGAACGCGAAATAACGGATCATTTGCATCAACGACAAGACGCTTTAACGCCCGATATTCGATTCGTTTTCCGTAGTAACGTTCAAGTAAAAAACGGATCCATACGTACGTTCGTTGCTTCCATTCAAACCAAATAGCATGCGCTAAAAAAAGAACGATGATCCATAAATTTATTTGCATCGGTGCAATAATCAATAAAGCAATAAAACATACGATTAAAAAAAAGGATGATGCGTAAAGGGTTTGTTCATGCGCACGTCGAAACGATGTACGCACCGTGCGGTAAAGAAACAATAACTTTCCCCCATCGAGGGGCCAAATCGGCAATAAGTTAATGAGTAAAATGGATACATTATACTCAAGCAATTGTTTATACCACTCATCGGATAATATGTTGGCGCTATGTGCTATATATGCAACAAAAAAAATAACAATATGCTGAAATGGACCTGCCAATATGACGATTAATTCTTCATGAAACGGACGATTCCCATGCTCATCCATTTCAGCTACCCCACCAAATGGTAAAATCAAGATGCGTTTCACACGCCATGAAAACAAATGTGCAGCTACAACGTGCCCAAGTTCGTGCCAAAGCACGATCCAAAACAGTAAAAGAAGCATCTGAAATTGTGCAGTCATAATTGCGATGAGCGCAATGAGCCAAAAAAGCGGGTGGATATGAATGTTGACGAAAATAGATAGCCATTTATTCAAAGGAAATCACCTGAACCGGATCAATGAAGTGATCCCCTTTTTTAATGGCAAAATAAAATATACGTTTTTGATCATTCTCCTCCGCTTTTCCTACTTCTTTTCCCGCTTCAATAAAATCATATAACTTTACAGAAATAGCTGATAATTTTCCATACCACGTTTCACTTCCGTCTGCATGTTGAACAATGACTGTTTTTCCATACGGTTCTTTCACTCCTGCAAATACGACAATCCCTTCTTCGACTGCTTTAATCGTTTCATCAGTTTCAATGACAACGCCTTGTCCATTATGTTTGAACGTTTCTACAACGCGCGCTGAAGCAGGAAAGGCATATGCTACTGTTGTTGCCTCTTGTTGTTTTTGTTTTTTTACAGAAAAAAACGCAAGAGGCTTTCCGAATGTTTTTTCATACCATTGAGCAACGGTCGCAAATTGAAAATCTTTTTCCAATGCATGTTTGACGAATGTACGAGCGCCTTCCATTTTCGGGGAATCGTATTGAAATAAAATGGCAACACTAAAAAATAAAAGTGCTGCTAGGAAGCTTTTAAATAAAAATATATCTTTGCGAAATAGGGACGATTCACGCCCCCCTTCATACGTCACGACTGTTGGGTTTCCATATTTTTCATCTTCATTCCAATTCGTCAACATCGTTTGAACGTAACGTTCACGCTCCTTTTTCCGCTTGGCGATTCGTTTTCGAATATGTTCAATTCGATCGCTCACACTCCCACCCCTCTCGTCCGATTTGTATTATATGTATGGGGGAGGTCGGGAACATATGAATGAAAAAAGCACCTCCAATCGGAAGTGCTAACGAGCGCTAAACAGTTTTTTAATTTTCGAGAAAAAGCCTTTTTGTTCTTCATCATCAAGCGACATGAGCGGTACGGATTCCCCGAGAAGACGCCGAGCGATGTTGCGATATGCTAACGATGCTTTGCTGTTTGGATCGAGAACAATCGGCTCACCATTGTTTGACGCTTTAATCACGTGTTCGTCATCAACAATAATACCAAGTAAATCAATAGATAAGTGCATGACGATTTCATCAATATCTAACATATCATGATTTTTTAACATATGGCTGCGAATGCGGTTAATAATTAAACGAGGACGTCTCATATGCTCTTCTTTTTCAAGCAAACCGATAATTCGATCGGCATCGCGGACAGCCGAAATGTCTGGCGTTGTAACAACAATCGCTTCATCTGCTCCTGCGACAGCATTTTTATATCCTTGTTCAATACCTGCAGGACAATCAATTAAAATATAATCGTAATCTTGTCTTAAATCATCAATGAGCTGTTTCATTTGTTCCGGCGTAACCGCAGACTTGTCGCTCGTTTGGGCAGCCGGTAATAAGTACAGACGATCTTCAAACCGCTTATCTTTCACGAGCGCTTTTTGAACCGTGCAACGTCCTTCGATAACATCGACAAGATCATAAATGATGCGATTTTCTAACCCCATAATAACGTCAAGATTGCGCAAACCAATATCGGTGTCCACAAGACAAACACGCTTTCCTAATAGGGCTAGCGCCGTTCCGAGATTTGCCGTCGTTGTTGTTTTGCCAACGCCGCCTTTACCAGAAGTAATAACAATCGCTTCTCCCACTGTCAAAAACTCCTTTCTAACCGGGTTAAATTCGGACGTAAATGCATCAATAACTGGAGCCGGTCAACAACAATTTGATCATGTTCATCAATATAAGCGCACTCCATTTCATTTCCTTCGTCGGTACGGTAATCTGGCGCTCGATTCATGACATCGCTAATACGCAACTGTGTGGGCTTCATGATCGAAGCAGCAATAATCGCTTGACGATTTCCATCATATCCTGCATGAGCAATACCACGTAACGCCCCTAACACAAAAATATTTCCTGTCGCAATGACGGTTCCACCAGGATTCACATCACCGATTAAAAGCAAATCTCCATCGACATGTAGCACTTGTCCGGAACGAATAATTTTTGCAACAGATACAACTTCATTTTTCTTTTTCCATTCCAACGCTTCTTGTTTCGTCATGACATTGCTTACAATCGAGTGAACGATTAAATTTTTTTTCATTCGAATGACATCGCGCAGTCGTTCTTCTTGTTCACGCGTCAAATATCTGTTGCCCACATGTACATGCACCGCAACAAGCGGACCTTCCTCGTCACGAGTTGTCGTCATCAACAACTCGTCCACTTGTTTTAATAATTCGTCATAGGCGCACGTATCATCGAGATGCAACGTCAACCCTTCTTTCGTTCCTTTCATCGACACATATGCTCTTTTCTCCTTGCCAGCCACGACTTTCACCTCAATGAATATTTCTCCGCATTTTTTTTGTATTCCTTCACACTGGCGACGATTCGCTCCGCTTCTCATGCCACTTTAACAACATTTGCTTCAGTGGATAGGCGATGATTAAAATGACAATTGTATGAATAAACAACGTTGGCAAAAAGCGTGCCTGAAAAAACGTTCGAACAGACATGGTCGTTCCACCAATAACAAGTTGAATGGCGTATGCGTACCATTCGACACATGTAATCGCCACAATGGCAAAAAAAGAAGCTGTCCATGCGTTTTTATGCAAAACGTTCATCGCTTTTGCAATTAAATAAGCAATGAGCGAAAAGGCAAAGGCATAAGCACCTAATAGTTCCGTATATACTACATCGTATAGTAGCCCAAAGACGAATCCGTACGTCATTCCTTCTGTTTGTCCAATAAAAATCGTAATAAACGTAATAAAAACGATCAACATACGCGGAACGAGCAAATAAACATCAAATAATGGCTGTGAAAGCAATTGAACAATAATGCTTTCTAATAAAAACATAACGGTCACAAGGAAAGGAAGAAACAAGCGGCTCATTGTCTTTCCTCCTCTTGCGACATTTCAATTTTTCTTTTCACAATGATCACATCATCAATGTCATAAAAATTCGCTGCTGGCTTGATATAGGCAATTTGTGTAAGCCCGTACTCATCCGCAACGACTTCTTCCACTTCTCCGATAAACAATCCTTTTGGAAAAATCCCACCAAGTCCTGATGTAAATACGCGCTGCCCTTTTTCGATTTTTGCATCATACGGAATGCGCTTTAGCAGCAACGCTTCTCTCTCTTCATCGTATCCTTCTATTAAGCCGAATACGTTTTCATCTCCTTGAATAAATGCGGAAATGCGGTTTTGCCGATCTTTTGCGCTCAACAGTTGCACTGTTGCGCTAAATGGGGAAACGCTACGCACTTTGCCGATTAACCCTTGAGGTGTAATAACAGCCATATCTTTTTTCACACCGTGCTGCGACCCTTTATTGACAATTAACGTCTCTTCCCAACGATCTGGATTGCGCCCAATGACTGTCGCTTGAATGGCAACAAAGTCACGTAAACTTTCTTTTTTATTCAAAAGCTCACGCAAACGTTCGTTCTCTTTTTTTAGCGACTCCACTTCTGATTCCAAAAGAACGTATTGCTCTAAATGTTCTTTTAAACGCTTGTTTTCTTCGTATGTATAGCGCAAATCATTCACATTTTCAAAGAAGCCCGCAACAAACTGTGCGGGCTTATGCACGATCGATTGCATAAAAACAACGGTGTCTTTTGTGAATTTTTCCATCCAACTTAATTCATCTCGCTCTTTCAGTGAAAAGCCGATCAGGGCGATGAGAACCATGATGCTGACAAGCAATATAATGAGCCGTTTATTTAAGAAAAACTTCGGCATGCTGACACCTTCTTACGCATTAGCGATGATCTCGCGCTTTATTTTTAAATAAATGAATATGATCAAGCGCTTTTCCCGTACCGATCGCGACGCAGTCGAGCGGATTTTCAGCAATAATGACTGGCATGTTCGTTTCTTGGCTAATGACTTTATCTAAATTGCGCAATAACGCTCCTCCACCTGTTAAAACAATTCCGCGATCCATAATATCGGCCGCAAGTTCCGGTGGCGTTTTTTCGAGCGTATTTTTTACGGAATCTACAATGGCATATACCGTATCGCGCAGCGCTTCAGCAATTTCCTCGGCATGAATTTCAATCGTTTTTGGCAAGCCTGTTAATAAGTCGCGACCGCGAATTTCCATACTTCCGATTCCTTCTGGATTTCCTGCTGAACCAATCTCAACTTTAATCGCTTCCGCTGTACGCTCTCCGATCATTAAATTATACGTTTTGCGAATATATTGGATAATTGCTTCATCCATTTCATCACCAGCAACGCGAATAGATTGGCTTGTCACAATACCACCTAAAGAAATAACAGCGACTTCCGTTGTGCCACCCCCGATGTCGACGACCATGCTTCCTGTTGGCTCCCATACAGGTAAGTTTGCTCCGATTGCCGCTGCAAACGGCTCTTCAATCGTATAAGCATCGCGAGCCCCTGCTTGTCTCGTCGCATCGATGACTGCACGCTCTTCTACCGCCGTAATCCCTGACGGTACGCACACCATGACGTATGGTTTTCCAGCAAACAGTCCACTATTTTTTGTTGCTTGTTTAATGTAGTACTTCATCATAATCGCTGTCGTTTCGTAATCTGCAATTACCCCGTCTTTCATTGGACGAAGCGCAACAACATTTCCTGGCGTACGTCCAATCATTTGTTTTGCTTCATTTCCAACCGCTACAATTTGCTTCGTATCTTTTTGAAGCGCGACGACAGAAGGCTCGCGCAAAACAATTCCTTTTCCTTTGACGTATACAAGCGTATTTGCAGTGCCTAAATCTATTCCGAGATCTCTTGATCCAATGCCAAACATATTCGTATCTTCCTTTCTGAAACAAAATGCTTTCAAAAACTCATGACATTTATTATAACGCAATTGCAATGAAAAGAGAATGATTTACACATATCCTTTTTCTTTTAAGCTTACATATGTTTTGTCGCCAATAATTAAATGGTCAAGCAACTCAATGCCAACGAGACGACCGCACTCTGCGAGCCTGCGCGTCACTTCAATATCTTCGCGGCTCGGTGTCGGATCTCCTGACGGATGATTATGAATACAAATAATGGATGCTGCTGAACGTTTAATGGCTTCTTTGTACACTTCTCGCGGATGGACAATCGATGCATTTAAACTACCGATAAATACAGTCTTTTTATGCATCACTTGGTTTTTCGTATTTAAATATAACACAACGAAATGTTCTTGGCTTAAAAAACGCATATCTTCCATGACGTAACGTGCACCATCTTCCGGAGAACGAATGACGTAACGATCATCGTATTGAATTTGATGCACGCGTCGGCCAAGCTCAAGCGCTGCAATAATTTGGATCGCTTTTGTTTTTCCGATCCCTTTAATGCTTGTCATTTCTTCAATCGTTGCATCTTTTAACTGACGAAGTCCTTCAAAATGGGTAAGTAAATGTTGCGCAAGCGTAAGAACGGAATATTGTTTCGTCCCCGTGCGAAGCAAAATGGCTAACAATTCTTGATTGGATAAACTTTGCGGTCCTTCAGAAAGCAAGCGTTCACGCGGGCGTTCATCGGGTGGAACATGACGAATAAGCATACGTTCCCCCCTCTATTTTAACCTTTTTTTAACGAAATGGATAAAATCCGAATTTTTTTAATTCGCGAGCGATCCTTGCAATCGGCAAACCAACAACGGAAAAATAGTCGCCGTCAATCTTTTTTACAAAAAGCGCTCCCCGTTCTTGAATGCCGTACGCGCCCGCTTTATCGAGCGGTTCTTTTGTCGCAATATACGCCCAAATGTCTTCATCTGTAAGCGGCCAAAACGTGACGTCCGTTTTTTCTGCAAAAGTGACGCACTCTTTTTCTGTACAAATGGCGACACCTGTCCATACTTCATGTGTCGTTCCGGATAAACGTTTTAACATACGAAAGGCGTCTTGTTCGCTCGTCGGCTTCCCAAGCACCTCTCCTTCACACACAACGATCGTATCAGCCCCGATGACGCACGCGTCTTTTTTTTGTTGCCATACCGCATTTGCTTTTTTATGTGCGAGCTGCTGTACAATTTCACTTGGGGATAACTCAGCATCGAATAATTCATCGACATCGCTGACGAGGATGTCAAACGGAAGTCCAAGCATACGAAGAAGTTGTTTTCGACGAGGAGAACTAGAAGCTAACACAAGTTGCATCGTCATCACCTTTCTGTCATGAGCGTTTGTTTCAAGGAAGATACACTTGTATCGTACCAAATTTATACACAATATACAATGGTTCGACAAAGAAAAAAAGAAGCTGTGCGCTTCTTATTGTAAAACATTTAATATATGTTGTTGTGCGGCCCATAATTGTGCTTGATCGTTTGTTTGCCGGAAAGCGAAAAGCGCTTCATACGCTTTTTTCATCTGTTCATTATGAGGGGAGTACGATTGTAGCTGTTTCCATTGTTCATTTTGAAGTTGTTGTCCATTCAACAATCGACTAATAACGAACAAGATCATCACAAAAGGTTCACTTTCTTTTTCGTCGATGGATATATTCCACGCTTTCACATATGTGTCAATTCCGAGCGGTTCATATAAGCTTGCCATTTGTTTTGCCTCCTCTTTTGTCAATGCCATGCCTAAAAATACATAAACAGGCTGTTTTCCAATCATTACACTTGGACGTTGTTGTGTCTTTATTTTTTGTACATATACATTTGCTGCTTTTTCATCTTGAAACACTCCACCTTGAATGACAAAAATCGTCTCTGTTCGTTTTGCAGTTGGCAATTCTTCTTTTTGTTCTTGTTGTAACGGCGCTGTTGAAGTCGGTTTGCTTTCTGTTGCCGGAATGACTTTTAATACAAGTAAGCCAAAGCTTGTCCCAAGAACGACGGCTAAAGCGATCGCAAACAAAAAGGAGCGCCAAGGTGATCGTTTTTCATATCGTTTACTCGTTTCAAATGGTATAAACTCATCTTGTTTTTCACTTTGCTCATTGCTTTCCTCACTCGACCATTGGGGTAACGTATTTGTTACTGACGTGTACGGTTGTTCTTTTCCGTTCACTTTAATCACGATCGCTTTTTTCGCTGGCTTGTCCATTTTTTTCCCTCCCGCTGCCATTCTTCGCCCATCGTAACATAAAAAAAGAAAAAAAAAACGAGACATTTGTCGTCTCGTCGTGGAAGGTTTTCGTCAAATTTCGCACTATCGCTCTTGAATGTCATTGACCGACAATTGATCGACAGGCACACCGTTTTCTTTACAAATTTGCTTCGTTTCCCCTTTTAAGCAAACAGCATATGTGATCGTACCGTCACTTTGCTTTGTTACAATGACATACGAATCATCATTTGGCGGCAAACGTTTCGATGTGTATGGATCGATAATCCCTTCAAGAACCCCATCATCAACTAATTGTTCATACGTCAATATCTCGCTTTCATTTGGCGTTAAAAATTCTACTTTTTGCGCACCAACATGAAGACGTGCCGCTTCATAGAGCGTATACGCTGTCGCAACAAACGCTCGATCACGCGACTTTTTAATGACCTCAACGACAGAAATAGTCGCAATCATCAATAAAATACTTAAAATGACGATGACAGCTAACAGTTCGATTAACGTCATTCCACGTTCATCTCGCATCCGACCGACCCCTTTATTGTTCCGTTAATGAAGGAAACGGATTGCGCTTTTCGCTCGGTTGCGGTAAATCAAGAGGTGGCAATTGCTCAATCCATTGGCGCAAATCTGGTGCATAAAACGTTGACACAGTCAAGGAATAAGACAATTCTGGCACTTCATCCATCACTGTCGTCCATTCTTCATATCCTGCAAACGATAAAGAATCAACGGAAACGATGCGCTTTGAGCGCTCTAACACATCAATAAATTGTTCGAGTGCAAAATAGGAAGGGGAGCGAACAGATACATTGACCGTCAATTTTTGAATCGGAGTAGGAGGTCCTTCCACGTTTTCTCCTTCTTGAAATGTAAGCGACAATACTTCACTATTTGATACAACTTCCGCTTTTTCAATGTCTAACAAAAATTGTTCAACAAACGGTTGGACAGGAATGCGTTTTTGTAGTTCGATGATGCTCGTGCGCAACTCATTTGGTGTTTGTTTCGCTTGCAATGTTTGCAATAGCTTTTTTTCGGTTTGCAACTCTGTTTTTAGCTGCTCTCTACGATCATCGAGCGGCTTATACACATACATATAAAGCGCAAACGAAAGCAACGTAAGCAACAAGAGAGAGAGCGTCACGATAAGTCCTTTCCTCATGTTTCCCCTCCTTGTTGCTGTTTTTTCCATTCTTCCATATTTAACTGAATAGAAAATTGTCCGATATACCGCGGCATTGTTCCTTCTTCTTCCGCCTTTCCTTCTGATGCAGTTAAACTCGTCAGTTTCACATCTGCGATAAACGATGCGTCTTTTAACGCTTGTAAATAGGCGGCGCTTTCACGCGTTGTATCAAATTGGGCCGTTAGTTGAATCGCACCATCACGGGCATACGAAACGTTCATTAAAAAGCCGCGCTCAGGCAAACGTTCAATCAATTCGTGTAACAGCGCAACCGTATGAATCGGATATTGTTCCGCCCATTGAATCGCTTCTTGTAACTGGGCTCCGACAGATGCGTTCGTTGCCGTTTTTTGTTTTTCTTCTTCAGCAATACGCAATGCTTTCGTTTGATCGAGCTCCGTTTTTAATTGCGCGATTTGTTGTTCCATACGCTGTACAATGACATAAAATGTTGTCGCGCCAACGATCAATAAAACAGCAAACACAATGGATAAAAGTGGAATAAGTCGGGATTTTTGTTCACGTTTCGGCAGTAAGTTAATTTCTACTAACATGTGCATTACCCTCTTTTAATCCGAGTCCAATTGGTAAATAGTAAGCAGAGTCGATCGAAAATGGCAACGTTAACATTTCAACCGTGACATCGAGACGTTCTTGTAATAAATTCGAAAACGTATGAGCGAGCGGATGATCGCCAGTCATAACGATGCGCGTAATTTGCGCCTTGCCTTGTTGTAATGAAAAACGATAAAAGTTCATGACGCGCTCAAGTTCTTTATATACGTCTTCAAGCTGTCGCTCTGGTTCACCTTCTTTTAACCACTTCCATCCGTTATTCGTTTTTTCCCAATATGTCCATTGTGAATCAAACGCTAACTGACGAGTAAATATCGGACGGTGCTGATGAAATACACTGACATTCAACGATGATAAATCGAATTGAACAAACAAAAAGTGGTCAACATCGTTCGCTAAATCAAACGTATAAAACAAGCGATATAAACTAAGTGGAGAAATATCTGCTACAATTGGTTTTAATTTAACCGCTTCAAACAGCTCCGCATATTGCATGACGCTCGCTTCTGGCGCCGCAAACAATAAAACGTGAAGCGCTTCTTTCGTCTTTTCAAGCACCGCATAATCAAATACCGCATCGTCAAACGGAAGTGGAATGGTTGCCCCGATTTCCATAAATAAATAGCTACGTATATCATCATGTTCGATTTCTGTCGGCAATGGGATTTTACGAATAACAATAAGCGGATCAGGAACGAGAAAACGGACGCGACGATGTTTCATTTTCCACATATCGACACATTGTTCCATAATATAAGTAAGCTGTTCTTCATCGACAATTTTCCCATCGCGCACAATTCCTTCTGGAAGTGGCCATTCCTCGCACATATGCAAAACAAGCGGTTTTTGTTGTTTGAGTTCTACGTAGCGAATCACGTGATCTTTTATGACAATGTTGCCCACCCTATTTTTCATCGAAAAAAGCCGCATAGTTTGTTCTCCTTACATCATAACCTTTACATACATATCGATCATCGTTTCACCAAAAAAATAGGCAATCAGCGTACCGACAACAATAGCTGGTCCAAACGGCATCGGTTCGCCTCGTTTCACACGCCCGAGCGCCATGCCAATCAGTCCGAATATCGTCCCGACGAGCGTCGATAAAAAGAACGCTAAAACGGTAAGCTTTGCGCCAAGCGCCAAACCAATTAACGCAAATAACTTAATATCTCCACCGCCCATGCCACCTTTACTCACAACCGCTATTACAAACAATATCATAAACCCAACAACACTACCGAGCAAACTATCCCACCAAGGAGTAAGCGGAGCAATCCATAAACGTTCAACAAGAAGAAGTGGAGTGAAAAATAATAAAACACGGTTTGGGATAACCATATAATGCACATCAGAAACAAAAATAATAACGAATAAAGAAATGAGCGTCCAACTAACGGCTACTTCCGCTGACCAACCGACAAAAAGCGGGGCAAGCGTAAACAATATAGCCGCGGACAGCTCAATTAACGGATAAACAAAGGAAATGCGCGCCGAACATGCGCGACATTTCCCTTTTTGCAACACATACGAAACAACTGGAATTAACTCTAACGCCGTCAACGTTCGCTTACAATGTGGACAATGCGAACGCGGCGCAACAATCGACTCCCCCTTCGGCACCCTTAACCCAACAACGTTATAAAAAGAACCGAGAAGAAGACCGAGGAGGAAAATGTACACATACATCAATACAATCATATAAAATCACACTACGGTTTTAGTTTGACATCGCTTCTAGTTAGATTCTCTGGATCTTTGTCATCAATATATTTATGCAAGTTAGGATCAGCAGTAGCGAGAGTGACTTTATAGCTTAAATTACCGTTCGCATCTTTAGTTACAGTAACAAAACTTTTTGCTCCATCATAAGCTCCTGCATCTCCAGGTGATTTTGGTACTTTTTCTAAATAGCCACCGTTGACAAGTTCAGTCATAGTGAATGTAGCTTTATTCGTATTTGACGTATCTGCCGTAATCGCTAATCTCGTTGCATTTACAAGTTGTTTAGCGTTCGAAATGTGGGCATCTTTCTTTGAATTGTCAATAAGTGCCCCTACACTCGGAATCGCAATGGCAGCAATAATCCCTAAAATAACGATGACTGCCAACAACTCAATTAACGTTAAACCTTTTTCGTTACGAATAAATCGTTTTAACATAATTCCTCTCCTTTGCAATTTTCTGTTTTCTCTCATCATTTTACACGATCACAGTCTAGTTGAAAAGTACTAGTTTTATTGTTGAATATGATTAAATATATCAAACATCGGTACTAAAATGGATGTGACAATTGTCCCGACGACGCTAGCGAGCAACACAATCATGAGCGGTTCAATTAATGATTTCAACCGGTCGGTCGCTGCTTCGACTTCCGCTTCGTAAAAGTCAGCAACTTTTGTAAGCATGGCATCTAGTGAGCCCGTTTGCTCTCCAATCGCAATCATTTGTGTGACAAGTGGCGGAAATGCCCAATGTCGCTTCATCGGCTCTGTTAACGATTCCCCGCGTTCTAGCGCATCACGCGATGTGCGAATGACGCGAGCGATGACTTCGTTTTCAACGACCGCTTCAACAATGGAAAGCGCCTGTAAAATAGGGACAGCGCTTGAAAAAAGGGAACTTAATGTGCGTGTCATACGGGCAAGTACAGCTTTTTGCATCATGCTACCGAAAATCGGCATGCGTAGCATAATGACATCTAAATAATATTTCGTCACTTTTTGTTTTTTTAATAATAAAAGTAATCCGTATAGACTAAACATGAGTAAAATAACGCCCCACCAGTACGTTTGCATCACTTCACTTGCACGTAGCACAAACTTCGTAATCGCTGGCAACTCCGCTCCGAAATCCGCAAACATCGAAACAAACGTCGGAACGACTTGAACGAGCAAAAAGATGACAACGATGACCGCAATAATCCCAACAACGACGGGATAAGCCAAAGCGGAAACAATTTTTTGGCGTGTCCGATGCACTTTTTCAAAATGATCGGCAAGCCTTTCAAGCGTTTCTTCCATACTTCCGCTCGCTTCTCCAGCTCGAATCATATTGATGACGAGCGGTGGAAAAATGTTCGGGTGATCAGTCATCGCTGTAGATAACGGTTGACCGCTTCTTAATTGTTCTTCAATGTGAACAAGCGCTTTTTTTAACGCTTTGCTTTCCGTTTGTTCCGCTAAAATACGAGTGGCGTCCACAATCGTTACTCCCGCTTTTAAGAGCGTTGCAAACTGCCGCAAATAAATAACGAAATGTTGCAGTTTTACAGGATTACCAAACGTAATTTCTTTTGTTAATAACGTTTGTGGTACTTCGCGTACATCAATGACTTTCAACCGTTGTTCACGAAGTTTCATCATCACGTCACGCCGCGATGAAGCAACGATCGTTCCTTTTTTCACTCGCCCGCGCACGTCGCGCGCTTCATAGCGAAATTGCGCCATCTATTTCACCCTTCCTGCAAGTACGGCTCAACCGTTTCTCTAGCAATCAATCCTTGCTGGACAAGCTCTTTAATGCTCGCCTCAAGCGTATGCATACCAAGCGCGCGATTCGTTTGCATGACGCTCGGAATTTGATGAATTTTCCCATTGCGAATTAAATTGGCAATCGCTGCATTGTTGATTAAAATCTCGGTCGCTGCAATTCTTCCGTTTTTTTGTGCGCGCGGGAATAATCGTTGTGAAATAATCGCAACTAAAACTGTCGCCAACTGAATCCGAATTTGTGCTTGCTGTTCTGGTTGAAACACGTCAATGATTCGATCAATCGTTGCGGGCGCACTTGACGTATGAAGCGTACCGAATACAAGGTGTCCTGTTTCTGCGGCGGTAATGGCTGTTTGAATCGTTTCTAAATCGCGCATCTCCCCAACTAAAATGACGTCCGGATCTTGCCGAAGTGCTGCCCGAAGTCCGTTTGCGAAATTGTTTGTGTCCGTTCCAACTTCGCGTTGATCAATGACACATCCACCATGTTTATGCACATATTCAATCGGATCTTCAAGCGTAATAATATGTTTGCGCATCGTTTTATTCATATAGTCAATCATCGCAGCTAACGTCGTCGATTTTCCGCTTCCCGTCGGTCCTGTTACGAGAATAAGACCTTGTGGTTTTGTCACTAACTTTTTCAATACATCTGGTAGTTGCAATTCGTCAAGCGTCGGAATTTTTGTCGGCACAATACGGATAGCAAGCGATATGCATCCACGCTGTTTAAACACATTAACGCGAAAGCGTGACACGCCCGCGAGGCTATACGACAAATCTAGCTCCCCGTGTTCTTCAAAATGGGACCACATCTTTTCAGGCACGATCGCTTTTGCCATTTGTTCCGTGTCGGTTGATGACAACACATCTTGCCCATATCGTTTCAAATCTCCGTTAATGCGAAAAATCGGAGGAATACCGACTGTCAAATGAATATCGGATGCTTTTAACTCAAATGCGGCACGCAACATCGCATCTACTTTTTGTTTCATCTTCATCACCCTAGCCAATACTTACACGCAACACTTCTTCTGTTGTCGTCAGCCCTTGCTTTACTTTTAATAGACCATCATCAATTAAAAAAATCATTTTATTTTTTATCGCGATTTCACGTAATTTCGAAAGTGGTTCCCCATTTAAAATGACTTTTCTCATGTCATCGGACATGACCATTAATTCATGTAGGGCAATACGTCCTTTATATCCTGTCATATTGCACGTCGGACAGCCTCGACCGCGCACCACTTTCTCAATTTTCAAACCACGGCGTGCAAAAATGTCTATTTCTCGCTTTGTCGGTTCGTGTTCTGCTTGACAATCGCGACAAACGCGGCGCACGAGACGTTGAGAAACAACCCCTGAAAGCGATGTCGCAACTAAAAACGGCTCGACGCCCATATCAATTAAACGAGCGACCGTGCTTAATGCATCGTTTGTGTGCAGCGTACTTAACACAAGATGCCCCGTTAAAGACGCACGAATCGCGACTTCCGCTGTTTCACGATCACGAATTTCCCCTACCATAATAATGTTTGGGTCTTGGCGTAAAATGGAACGTAACCCCTCCGCAAATGTCATTCCGACGTTTGGATTGACTTGAATTTGGTTCACCCCTTCAAGCTGATATTCAACAGGGTCTTCAATTGTAATAATGTTCACATGTTCGCCGTTCAGTCGATTTAACGCGGCATAAAGCGTCGACGATTTTCCTGAACCAGTCGGTCCTGTAATTAATACGATACCTGTCGGTTGTTCAATAAGTTGAATAAACCGCTGCAAATTCACCTTGTTAAAACCAAGCTTATTTAAATCATTTAAAGCTGCTCCTAAATCAAGCACGCGCATAACGATTTTTTCACCGTAAATCGTCGGCAACGTCGATACACGTAAATCAATCGGATGAAAATCAATATTCATTTTAATGCGCCCATCTTGTGGAACACGATGTTCTGTAATGTCCATATTCGCTAAAATTTTTATGCGCGCGGTTAACATTCCTTGCATATGTTTCGGTAGCGCACGCTCTGTACGTAAAATCCCATCAATGCGATAACGAATGACGACTTTCGTCTCATGCGGATCAATATGAATGTCGCTCGCTCGTTGTTCGACTGCCATTTGTAAAATTTGATTGACGAGCTTTACGATCGGCGAGTCATCTTCAACAAGTTTCTCTTGCTCGCGAGGCTCTTGTGCGGGTGCGATGTTTAAAAACTCTTCAACCGAATCATCAATATCGTAATATTTATTAATTGCCCGTAAAATATCGTCTTTTGATGCAATGGCCACTTCAATGTGAAAACCTGTCGATAAACGCAAATCATCAATCGCAAAAAAATCCATCGGATCTGCCATAGCGACAAATAGCCGATCCCCTTCTTGCTTTAAAGGAATAAGCATATTTCGTTTCGCAAATTCTTTCGGCACAAGATTTGTTAGTTTCGGATCAATCGGATACCGATATAAGCTGACGTGTGGAATACCGAGTTGGAACTCTAATACTTCAATTAATTGTTGTTCCGTAATATAACCACGTTGCAATAACGCATCGCCTAATTTTTGCCCAGGGGCTTTTTCTTTTAACGTTTCTTCAAGCTGTTCTTTCGTAATGAGCCCTGCTTCAATTAACAAATCTCCTAATCGTTTTCGCTCTTGCTTTTTCATGAGGTCTCATCCTCATTTCCTTTTATTTGCTCGTTTTCATTTCCCCATATGTCATCTTGTTGTGGTGGCTGTACTGAAGGTGTCTCACTTGGGCTTGGGGTTGGCATCTCACTTGCTCCGTTATTGGCTCCCGCTTGTAATCCGCGCAATTCGACGCGATGAACGGGTGGATAAAAATCTTCCGAAACGAGCACCGTTTCAACTAATGTGCGGTTTCGATCGTACACTTCTTTATATAAGCGAATAAGCATTCCTTTTTTTCCTTCTTCTTTTATTCGCTTTTCATTCGGCTTCAGCAACGCACTATATTGTACAATTGTTTTCGGATCATAATACTCAATAGGATCTGTTTTTAATACGTATTGATATATAAATGGCGCACCGACCAAAGACGCTCGCATGTCATTCCCTTCGATCACTAACTCAAAAGTGTACGCTTGATCGTTTGGATTAAAGAAAATAAAATCTTTTTTGTCTTGTTCAACGGCCGCTTCAAATCCTGCCTTGATTCCGTTTGGCAATACAGTACTCGTATGCCGTTCAACGACTTCAAAATTTGTTGGTATAATCGCTGCATACAATGCGGATGCAAATAACGTCATCGCTTCTTTTGATGCACTCATTCCTTGCTTTTTGAAAAAGTCCAAAACAGAAAATATTTGCTTCGGTTCAATTGTAACTGTTGTTTGCGACATTCCACGAAGCTCGTCGTGCAATGGAATCGTTGCTTGCGATAAAATCGTTTCCTTTTGCATGTCTTCCCGAACGTATTGATGAAGCGATAGTTGAGCAGATGTAAGCGAAGCCGCTACCTGCTCTAATTGCGTTTTTACTTTTTCTACATCAATCCAATCACTTGATGCACCAATAGAAGAAATGGCATCTTGCAACGCTTGTCCGTCAACAGAAACGAGGAGAGGGGTTTGCTTTCCGCTCACCGCCTGTTTCATGCTCTCCTCGATATGAAATGTAAAATGATTTGTTTGTACCGCTGCTTCTTTTTCTTCTAGCACGAGTTTTATTGTTGCGGATTGTTTCCACTCATTCACTTTTTCATTGATTTGTTCATGCGCTTCTTCATATGAACGATTTGATATGTCCATGGGACCGATCATCGTTCCTTCGGCAAATGTGTCATTGCTAACAAACGATTCGTACGCCCATGTCGCCACTTTTGTAGTTGCCAGTAAATATGCGACGGTTAAAAGCATTGTAAAAAACAACTTTAGCGAAACAGTTTGGCGCACAACATACGCCTCCTTACTCGACATTCATAGATAGCTCAATAACAACGTCTGGCCCTTCTTCTTGTGCACGAATAATATGTTCTTTCGTTAAAATTGTATCTTTTGAAATGAGCACTTGACCATTGGCATCAACAATATCTTTTAATACTCGTTTTCCTGTTAACATGTCAATTTGTTTTTGGCGCAGTTCATCAAGTTCGTTGTCCACTTTTTTTGGAACAATTTGTTCAATAAGCGGTTCTACTTGTGTCCCTTTTAATGTCACCAAAGCATCAACGTTTGAAACGAGCGTTTGTTGCGCATCTTCATAAACAATCAACAAATCTTTTCCATATGTAATGACGTGATCGGCGCGAACGACGCGAGAGTCGTTTCCGATTTGTACTTCAATACCCGTAATTTGTCCCGTTTCTTCGTCGATATAAAATTCTGTTGCTTCCCCGAGCAACTGACCTTTTCTTGTCATCACTTTTGCTTGTTTAATCGCAATTTTTTTATTAACAAGCTCATTCGCAATAGGAATGACATTTAAGTCGAGCACAGCTCGCTCTTCTTCAACCGTTACCGCAAATTCCCCAATTCCGATCACATGTCGAAACGGGATCGCTTTCATACTAATTTCCCAATTTTCTTGGTCAACGATTAAAAAATCAACCGTTCCTTTTTCTGGATTTACCACAAGAGACTTCACTTGTCCGAGTTGTACTCCGTTTTGAATGCTAATGACTGGAAGACCAATCACTTGTGCACTACTTTTCATTTTTTCCACCCCATTTTTTGTTCAGCATAATGTATCATATGTGCTAATTGTTGTTGGATCATCGGGTAAAGTTCATATTGCCCGTACAATTGTTTCGCAACATCATATAGCTTTTCATATTGTTTCGAAGCAACGTAATGCTCCATTAATACATTCGCAAATGTATAATAATCTTGTTCGTGCAAACGAGGATGTAAATGCTTATAAATCAACTGTTCATATTCCTCGTCCGATAACAACGGACGCATGGCGGATAAAGAAGCAAGTAAATTTTTCATGAACGGTTTTGGGAGCGTACGTAATGCTTCATGGTTTTCTTGTGTTGTTACTGTCTCGATTTTCTTTTCCTGTATTCCCCGTTCTTCAGCAACATAACCAATCGTTTCTTCATTTGAAGGTTGTTGTTCAACAATATCGATGACAGACATATCTTCGTTTTGTTGCTCATCAACTGTATATATGGCGTCATCTTCTGCGATCGATTCGAGGTCATATGACTCATCTATCACATGATCGATCGTTTCTTCTGCGACAGTAAGCGATTCAATGTCAAGTAAGTCACTTTCTTCTTCCATCTTTCTTTCATGTATCACGTTGTTTTCTTCACTTAACAAGTCGTCCCATCGTTCTTGTATGATGTCTTCTGTCGCTTCATTTATATTTGAGACATCACTATCTATCATATGTAGCGGTTCAATGACATCGTCCATGTTTGTTATCGGCTTAATCATATGATCATAGTCGGCTTCTCGAAGCGGCTCAATGGACACTTGTTGTTCAACTTCTTCCGTCCATGCTGTCTCAAGCCATTCTTCATTGATGGTTTCGACTTCTTGCCGAATCTCCTCCCCTTGTTGTTCTTTGATCGTTTCTTTTGTAGAAGACGGTCGTTCGTCTTTTGGCTCATCTATTTCGTCATTCTCGACGATCAAATCATGCTCATGAACACGTGCATAAAATAAATGACCGAGCTTTTGTTCAAGTAAATATGTGCTAGCAATTACTAAAAGTAAAAGAAATAATACCGCTTGCCAAAGTGGAAATTGTTCTACGGCAATCATGCCAAAGGCGCTTAATAAACAAGCGACCGTTAATACAAGAGCAATCCCTTTTTTTGTCCACCCAAAAGGCAACCGAATATAGATGGGGATTAAGATGAGAAAAAAAATCGCAAAAAATAAATACGGCAAATCGCTCCCCCCATTCAACATAATACAACACCTAACTCTAACATATTGTATAATAAAGTTATGTATTTTAAAAGAAGGGGAAGGAAAATGTGTCAAAAGAAAATGAATATTTTTTATGACAAACGTGCTTTTACGTTAATTGAAGTACTATTATCGATTGTTATTTTATCGTTTGTTGTGAGCGGCATGTTTATGTTTTTTACAAATGCGATGACATACACTGCGTATAATCAATCAAAAACGGTTGCTGTCAATATCGCTCGCGGAGTGATTCACTACATGGAACGTCTCGACTTTCAAACGATGAAAGCGTATGTCGATGAGCATATTACAGAACAAACACCGTTTATACGCTTCGATGCTTCAGCATGTTCAAACACTTCGTTATTTCCTAATGAAGACGTATGTCAAGCTGTTTTTGCACCAACAGTTAACAACGTAACATACGATGAAGAAGACGTACAAGCTTGGTTAATTCCATACAATCAAACGATATGGTCAAACATAAAAACAAACCCGCCAAACGAGTTTCCTGACTCTTTAAAACAAACGATTCAAAATGAGAAAGAAATAAAAGAAAATGTAAGTGATTATTTACTTCGTTTATATGTTACCGTCCGTTCAAATAACAAAGTGATCGTCTTAAAAGGGGTGATCGCCAATGAAAGTATTCGCTAATGAACGAGGACTAACGCTGATTGAACTACTTGTCGGCTTAGCGATCGCATCGATTATTGCCGCTTCTGCATATGGCGTATTTACAGCGGGAACGAAGGCGTATAAACGGATTGGCATTGAAAATCAGCTAAGAAGCGAAGCAGATATATTGATGACAACGATTTTTAACGAGCTATATGCCCTTGCACCAGACGGTTTAAACAAAAATGAATCAAACGAGCGTACACTGACATTTGTCAATAACATAAAAAAAGAAATTGATACAAATACAGGCCTTGTCGAAGAAAAAGAAAAAGAGGGTCAAACGTTACAAATCAAAATAGATGAAGCGACGGAAACATTACAAATAAACGGTAAAGCAATCACATCAAGTAATTTACGTATCGTTCCTGAACAATCAACGTTTACTTATACGTGTGTACAAGAACAACAAAATGTATGTAAAAGCGGGGTCATTTCGATTCGTTTATCTGTTCAAGACAATGACCATCGCAACCTAGACGATCCATTATACATTGAACCGTTTACGTTGCAATCACAATTTGGCTTTTAGGGGGGAAAGAGGTGAACGAGAAAGGATATAGCCTTGTGCTCGTTATGTTAACAGTCACCATCTTTTTTATCATTGGGCTTACCATTTTATCTGTCAGCATATATCAAGCGAAATTTACCCAAGTGCGCGTCGAAGATGTCACATCGCTTCACGATGCTGTAAAAGCGGTAGAGGAAACGGTTGCTGAATTAAAAGTGAAAGTTGAACAATTGTCGTTATCAACTCCGATGCAGCTTGATCTCGATTTAGGAAATACACAATTTGGTTTTTTGAATGAACTTATGAGCCGTCATAACGTCACAATTGAAGATATGACCGATGCAAAAGGAATCGCGCGCAATAAACTATTTACACGTGTTTTTCGTATATCCGCCCCATATGGAAACAAAACTGTCACACGTGAAGTGATTATCACGAATGCGCCGAGCTTTTTAAAATATGCCCTTGGTTCGCGTGAAAACGTGACGTTAAATGGCGGAGCATATATTGACGGCAATATATATACAGGAAAAGATATATACGTCACAAACGTCGCGAACTATATTTACAACTCAACGCTTTATTCCGTACAAACGAGCTTTCCGACGACTAGCGAAAAAAGTATATTGTTTGTTGAAGGCAACCGTTATGCGTGCGACCACGGAAATGGGGCAAAGAGCTGTTATAGCACATCCACACAATTTACAAAAAACATAAACGATTTTTCCTTAGGTTCACTGTCGTTTCAACACCAAGGACCGATCATTCAAAAAGAACAAGATGACTTTATTGATGTAAATTTTGATTTTACCTTAAAAGATAAACTGCTATCAGCGGCTGGCATTGATGGATTTGATCCGAGCAAACAAGCGCAATATCAAAGTCTTATTTCTTTATCGTTATCCGAGCTTGTCGAACAAATAAAATCGTCGTTTGTGACTGTTGTTGTGAATGACCCAAGCGATTTACCAACCGCATTAGAAGGTGCGATTGCCAGTGGAAAATCCATTTTCCTTGATACAAGTACCGTTCCGTATGTCGATATTACGTCGTTAACTTTAAATGATGAGCAATGGCTCATTGTAAACGGCGATTTGACTTTAGAAAATGCAGGAAGTTCCTCTTTACAAATAAAAGGAAACATGATTGTACTCGGCAATTTAACGATTACAGGACAAGTGGCGTTCGATTCTACCGTATACGTCAATGGAAATACGTCCATTTACAATACGACAATTAGCGGTTTAAATGGAAAAGAAGTGGTGCTATTAACAAAAGGCGAGCTAGAAATTGCTCGTGTTAATGAATTTACAAACAATTTTTCATTAACAACACCAAACTTAAAAGGATTTTTCTATACAGACAGCAATGCCGTCCTTTACGCAGTCGGTTCATATATAAACATTGAAGGTGGGCTATTTGCTCAGGGGAATAGCTCCATTATTCCGTACACAGATGAAAACGGGTTGATTGTGAATACGTATCGTGGTGAAACGAATGATAACGGAACAAATCTTTCGTTTCAAACGCCTATCTCATCAGAAGAAGAACAAAAGCAATATGCTCGCTTTGTTGTAAAACATAATAAGGAGGTGTTTATTAACCGTGGGCTTGGTTTGCCGCTTGTTAAGCAGCTCGCCGTTATTGTCGATGAAATACGGGTACAATGAAAAAAGGAGCTACTTGGCTCCTTTTTCTTTTAGCTGCTTTATAATGGTTTCGTGTTTCCAATATTGCGCAAGGGAAAGGGCGGTGTTGTCGGTATCATCCTTAACGTGCACATCGGCACCGTAACGAAGTAAAAGGGCCACAAGCTGATCGTATCCGTACTCTGATGCAACCATTAACGGTGTTTTTCCAATGTTCGTTTTTGTATTGACATCAGCACCTTTTTCCAATAAATATGTGGCTACATCAATAAAGTTTCGTTCCACCGCTTTATATAACGGCGTTTCACCCGCTTCATTTGAGATCTCTACATTTGCCCCTCGCTCATATAAAAAACGAACAACATCGACATTTCCCGCTTGCACCGCAAGTAATAATGGAGTTTCGCCATGTTTATTTACCGCATTGATGTCCACATCATATTGGCAAACAAGTTGCACAAGATCAACATTCCCACTCCCCGCCGCAATATGCAAGGGAGTATTATTTTCTTTATCTTTCTCTCGCACCGTCTGTTCATTTACGATTTGTTTTACTATTTCTATATTTTCTTCATCCCCTTGAGCTATGGAAGAAGCGAGCGCAAAATGAAGGGGAGGAAGCGGCATAACAGCCGACTTTCCTCCAGCTTTTAATAGTTGTGCTGCAATATCGCGCTGACCGGTACGCATCGCCACATCAAGCGGTGTTTCATGTTTTATTGTGAAGTTAATATTTTTTTCTTTTTCCATATAGTCGCGCACCGCTTGAACGTTTCCTTGCTCAATCGCTTGTATGAATCGTTGTTGTTTTTCTTCTTTCGATGAAAAACATCCGCTTAGCAAGCTGATGATGACAAATAGCGTCATCACTTTTTTCATACGTGTTCACATCCTTCGTTAGTACAACCAGCCGTCTTTATTTCCGCCTTTCGTTGGATCTGTCGCATGTTCAACGACGCGAATGATCGTTGATGCCGTCCACGTTTTCCCGTTTTCATCAATCAATTTTACCGTTAACGGCGTTTCACCGAGACGTTTCGCAGTCACCTCTCCATTTTGATCAACAACGGCATAATAGCTGTTTTCGATCGTAAATGAACGGCTCACAATTTTTGTCGTCGCATTTGCTGGAATTGGCGCAATATACGGTAATACATTGATCGTTTTTCCTTTTTGTACAACTAATGTGGATGGAAGCGAAATCCCCGTCAGCGGCGAGCCAACGTGAACGATCGCTGTACCAACGACACCGTTATGGGCTTGCGCCGTAATCGTCACTTGCCCTGTGCTTAATCCTGTGACGCGACCGTTTTCATCGACAGAAGCGATATTCGGATTGGATGAGCGCCATTCAATTGTTTTATACGTTGCATTGTTTGGTGCAACCGTTGCTGTGAGAGCAGCTGTTTCACCGATATTTATATTGACAACTGTTGGCGATACGACAACCGCAGTAACTGGGATCGCTTGAACGGTGACAGTAACCGTTCTTTGAATGAGTTCATCGTTTCTGTTAAATGCTTGAACAGTTAACGTTGTAACCCCTTCTTTTAATCCGGTAATCGTTCCGTTTGTTCCATTCACTTCCGCATAAAAACTATTTCCTAGTGAATAAGATATAGCTTTTTTCGCATCTGCTGGTGATACGGTAATCGGAATTGAAATGGTTTCACCGACGTGAACGGTAAAGTCGTTTATTGTGATCGAATCGACTGGAATGCGTACGATGACTGTCATCGTTGTTGTTTTTACGTTACCGAATATATCTTTTACTTTTGCTGTCACTTGTGCAGTTCCTTCTTGTATTGCCGTAATGACACCATTTTGGTCAATAGAAATGATTTGTCCATTGCTATTTTCGCTCCACTCTACTGAAGCGATCGTTGCTTCTTGCGGCAAGACGTTTAACAATAACCGCGCATTTTTCGGCACGCCGCGGTTCACGAAAATAGTGCTTGGTAATGTCACATCTGTAATTTTATAATCGGAAACAAACGATACAGCATTAAATGCTAAATGGACAACTTGCGTATTTACATCTTTATACGTCAGTTTTGCTTGCGATAACGAAAACGTTCCTTTTTTTGTTGGTTTCACTTGAATCGCGAACGTTTGTGGTTCAGCGATATACGTCGTTCCTGATTTGATAAACGAAATGTCTGGCAATACCCCTTTAATTGTATATCCTTCTGTAATTGTTCCTTGTTTTGTAAATCCACTCGGTAAAGAGACGACTTCAATGCCTGCCGGCAATTTTTCTTCAAATGCAACGTTTGTGACTTTTAACAACGTATTCGTCAATAACGATAATGGTTTTGGTGTGATTGTATACTGTATCGCAATCGATTCATCGACTGGAGCGAGCGTTTTTGAAATCGTTCGACTCACTTCCATGTTTGCCGATACTTTTTCAATAATCACTTGAAATTCTTTCGTTACTTTCGCTCCCCTTGCGTCGGTTGCTTCAATTTTTATTTTCGCTGTTCCACCGTTTGGCATATTGTGCGGAAGCGACTGAATAATCGTCGTGCCATTTGGCACATCGTTTTGTGCGTACACTTCTTGATCGTTTATCCACACTTTCGTAGAAAACGTTCGGTCGACTAAATCTAAATCTTCCACTTTATATGATAGTTCAATTGGCTGATTGCTCGGAATTTTTTCGTTTTCTTGCGGCGTAATGACCGTCAATTGCGGTGCATGGTTCGAACCGAAAAACGCACGATACATTGTATTGACGAATAGCTTTTGTTCTTCGTCTGGAAAACCAATCGTATGACCCGTTCCAGAATAAGTGACATTTCCTTTGGAATACGTATAGTAGTGATTCCAGCTGTCATAAATATCTCTTTTATACGTAGCACTGTCTTTACTTTCTAAGTTATACCAAGGGATAATTGACTCATCTTCTAAGTTTAATGTGTAGTATTGGTTATGGGTAGTCGCAACTGCTATACTATCATCTAATGCAAAAGGGTAATCAGTCATGAGCCCACTGTTTACTTTTACTGTTTTTTCCGTTTGGTTAATTCCTGATCTCCCTAAGTTTGTTTTTGGTACAATTTGTCCGACAATATCACCAAATTGTGTCACCCATTTATTCGTTTTATCATCATGTCGGAAAAACGTATCATGCGTGAACATCACGCTCTGTCCTGTTTCAATAAAGCGGAGAACCGAATTAATTGCATTGTCGTTTAAATCAGTAACAGCAGCACTTCCATTTCCTCCGCGTGTATATGAGTCGCCAAAACCAAAAATAAGCATGTTGTACAATCCGTTAATTGCCTCGTGAGAAACGCTCGGATCTTTTCTTTCTTGCAACAATGTTTGTATACTTTTTTGAAAATCTGTCAACATCGTCGTTTTTATAGAAATTTTATAATCATCTGTTTGTAAGTATCGTTGCTTCATATTCGTCTCTTTCAAAAGCGAACTAGCATCACCACTTACGTTCATAATTTGAAGAACGTTAATTTCTGGAACTGCATCTCGGAACTTTACAAATCCTTTGTCATAATCTTTTAATGCACTTGTTTCATCAACAATTTCTACTTTCCAATAACGCGGACCAGAATAACCTGCTGGAAGCGTGTACGAAATCGTTCCTGTTGCTCCTTGTACTTGTTTTGACGCGACAATTTCTTCGCTCGTATATTTGTCGTTAAAATCAGAGTCAATGTATAGGTTAACTGTTAACAGCTTATTTTTGAAATGTTGGTAATTGATGATATTGTACGTAAACGAAAGCGTATCTCCTTTTCTCATCACTTGCTCACTCGAAGGAGCGGATGTTAAGAAAAAGCGTGGACGTGTTTTATAACTTTCGAGTGAACCGTTTAGTCCAAACCTCGCAAAATCATCTTGAAGTTTATCATTGAAGAAAATGACGTTATCTTTTTTATTTGTTAAATACGGAGAAAAGTTTTTATATAATTTGCTATTTGTATACCGCAATGCGTTTTCGTTGCTACCATCCTTTTTATAAATAAATACAGGGAGTCCTTTTTCGATATAAAAATCTTTTATTTGCTTGGCTTTTAAGTTCGTAATGTCATTTAGTACGTTCTTTGTATCGTGCTGTTGATCTCTTTGACTAGCACTCGCAGTCGGTGCATCATCTGATCCGCCTATAGTTTGAGGATTATAATCACCTTGTGAAATAACAATTGCATCATATTTACCGTCTAATTCATCGCGCAAAGCGACAAATCGTTTCATCGTCATTGTTGTAATATTAAGATCCTTTGTGTTGTTTAAATAGTTTGTAGTCAAAGATGAACCTGATGAAGCATGGCTGACAATCTCTAATATTTCATATTTCTCGCCTGTCTGCTTATTGCTTGCTGCTTTGCTGTTGACAGCAGGAAAGAAGAACGATGACCACAAAAGCAGCACAAGAAACATCGAAACAGCTCTTTTCACCTACCTCTCCCCCTTTCAAAAGTCCTATTTTTTATCTATTATACCAGTAATCTTGCCATTATTTATATTTATTTTTTATAAAATTTCGTACGTTTGAGATGAAATAAAGCGAACCTGTAATTAAAATGATGTCGTCTTTTTCCACTTGTGTGCGCTTTTCTTTTAGCCATTGTTTCCAATCGTTCGTGCATTGAACGTTTGGATGTGTCGCTTGTTCGGCTAGTTGTTCGGCGGAAAGAGCGCGTGGAAAATCAAATGTTGTAAACGTCAGCGTATGTGCAATCGTTTCTAGTTTTCGAATCATCGCTGTGACCGGTTTATCGCCTAACGCTGTAAAAAGGACATGCACACGATGGTTCGGATAATGAGCGTTCATTGTCGCCACGAGGCTATCGATTCCTTCTTCGTTATGCGCCCCATCAATAATAATAAGTGGGCGATCGTTCATCTTTTCAAATCGTCCGAGCCACTCGGCTTTCCGAACGCCGTTATACATATGTTCTCGCTCAATTAAAAACGAATAATAAATGCGTAAATAATCAGCCGCCATTAGCGCAAGTGCTGCGTTTTTCACTTGATGCCCGCCAAACATCGCCGTCGTGACATCATGATATGTCGTAAACGGTGTTTGTAATGAAAAACGTTCCCCATCGCTCGTCGGTTCATGAGCGAAAACGGTAAAATCGCGACCGAGCGCATATACTTTCGAACGTACAGATGCCGCTTTTTCCTCTACGACCCGTACAGCTTCAGGCTGGTCGATCGCAGTTACAACAGGGATCCCTGCTTTTATAATTCCCGCTTTTTCAAATGCGATTTGTTCAAGTGTATTCCCTAATATATGTATATGATCGTAACCGACATTTGTAATCACCGATAAGAGCGGATAAATGACGTTCGTCGAATCTAAGCGACCACCAAGTCCTACTTCAAAAATGACGACGTCTTGTACGTTCACTTTTCCAAAGTAATAAAGCGCCATAGCCGTAATGACTTCAAATTCAGTCGGACCACCTAATTCCGTCTGTTCTAACTCTTCTGCCAAAGGTTGAATGACTTGCACAAGTTTGATCAGATCAATATCGCTAATCGGCTGCCCGTTTATACTAATGCGTTCATTAAATTGTTCAACGTACGGCGATGTAAACGTTCCGACACGATACCCTGCTTCTTGTAATATATGACGTAAAAAGCAAACGGTTGATCCTTTTCCGTTCGTCCCACCGACATGAATCGCTTTGATGCGACGCTCTGGATGATCGAGCTTTTCCATCATCCATTCCATTCGTCTTAATCCTGGTTTGACCCCTAACTTTAACCGTCCATGAATCCATTCAACTGCTTCTTTATATGTACAAACCATGAAAAATCCCCCTTCTACTAAAGTGAAAGACGAATCCGAAATGGATTCGTCTTCATCATAAAACTATTGCTTTAATTGTGCAAGACGGGCGCGGACCGCTTCACGTTTTTCGATGTAGTCGCGCTCTTTTTTTCGTTCCTCTTCGACAACGTGCGCTGGCGCTTTCGCTAAAAAGCCTTCGTTACTTAATTTCTTTTGCACACGCTCGACTTCTTGATCAAGTTTTTGCAATTCTTTTTCGAGACGTTTCACTTCTTCTTCTATGTTGATTAGTCCTTCAAGCGGCAAGCTTAGTTCTGCGCCTGTCACAACTGCAGTCATCGCTTTCTCGACCGTTGGAATCGCTGTGCCAATCACAAGTTCACTCGGATTGCAGAAACGCTCGATATATGAGCGGTTTTTCTGAAGGGTATTCGCAATTTGCTCGTCTTTTGCTTTAATGTGCAACGTAATTGACTTGCTTAACGGCGTATTCACTTCAGCGCGAATGTTACGCACTGCGCGAATAATATCAACAAGCAAACGCATTTGCTCAGCAGCTTTATGATTGCTTAGTTCAGGACGAACTTGCGGCCACGGAGCAACTGTAATCGACTCTCCTTCATGCGGAAGTTGTTGCCAAATTTCTTCGGTTACAAACGGCATAAACGGATGAAGGAGACGCATCGTTTGATCAAGCACATAAGCAAGAACAGAGCGCGTCGTTTTCTTCGCTTGTTCATCGTCGCCGTATAACGGTAACTTCGCCATCTCAATATACCAATCGCATAAGTCATCCCAAATGAAGTTATATAACACCCGACCGACTTCACCAAACTCGTATTTATCTGCGAGTTTTGTCACCGTCTCAATCGTTTCGTTTAAGCGTGTTAAAATCCAATGATCAGCAACCGATTTTTCGCCATATAAGTCGATGCCCTCGTACGTAAATCCTTCCATGTTCATAAGCGCAAAACGAGAAGCGTTCCAAATTTTATTGACGAAGTTCCATGTCGCTTCAACTTTTTCTGTGCTAAAGCGCAAGTCTTGACCAGGTGCGCTTCCTGTCGCTAAAAAGTAACGAAGCGAATCGGCACCGTACTGATCAATGACATCCATCGGATCGACGCCGTTGCCAAGCGACTTACTCATTTTTCGTCCTTGCGCATCGCGCACTAGTCCGTGAATGAGAACATCTTTAAACGGACGTTTTCCTGTAAATTCAAGCGCTTGGAAAATCATGCGCGATACCCAGAAAAAAATGATGTCATAGCCTGTAACAAGCACATCTGTTGGGTAATAACGGTTATAGTCTGCCGATGTTTCATCTGGCCACCCCATTGTTGAAAACGGCCAAAGCGCAGAGCTAAACCACGTATCTAATACATCTGGATCTTGTTCCCAATTTTCAATGTCTGCTGGTGGCTCATGATCTACATACACTTCGCCCGTTTCTTTATGATACCATGCTGGAATGCGATGTCCCCACCAAAGTTGGCGAGAAATGCACCAATCGCGGATGTTTTCCATCCAATGTAAATACGTTTTTTCAAATCGCTCTGGGACGAAATTCACTTTTCCTTCTGTTTTTTGTAGTTCAATCGCAGCTTCAGCAAGCGGCTTCATTTTCACAAACCATTGCGTCGATAAATACGGTTCAACGACGGCACCGCTCCGCTCACTATGACCGACTGCATGCATATGTTCTTCGATTTTAAATAGCACGCCTTTTTCTTGTAAATCTTTCACAATTTGTTTGCGACATTCGAAGCGGTCGAGCCCCTTATATTGAAGAGCGTTATCGTTCATCGTACCGTCTTCGTTCATGACAAGAATGCGTGGCAAGTGATGACGGTTTCCGATTTCAAAGTCGTTTGGATCGTGTGCTGGCGTAATTTTCACCGCTCCGGAACCGAACGACATATCGACATACTCATCACCAATAATCGGAATTTCACGACCAACGATCGGTAAAATGACTGTTTTTCCGATAAGATGTTTGTAACGCTCATCTTCTGGATGAACGGCAACGGCTGTATCGCCAAGCATCGTTTCTGGACGAGTCGTTGCCACTTCGATATAGCCTGAGCCATCTGCAAGCGGATAGCGCATATGATATAGAGCACCTTGCACATCTTTATATACGACTTCAATGTCCGATAATGCTGTTTTTGTTACTGGATCCCAGTTAATAATGTACTCGCCACGATAAATAAGTCCCTTTTTATATAACGATACAAATACTTCGCGCACCGCTTTTGATAACCCTTCATCAAGCGTAAAGCGCTCCCGCGTATAATCGAGCCCAAGCCCAAGCTTCGCCCATTGAGAACGAATGTGACCTGCATATTCTTCTTTCCATTTCCACGTCTCTTCGACAAATTTTTCACGCCCTAAATCGTAGCGTGTTTTTCCTTCGTTGCGGAGCTTTTCTTCTACTTTTGCTTGCGTAGCAATACCCGCATGGTCCATGCCCGGAAGCCATAAGACGTCATATCCTTGCATGCGCTTCATGCGCGTAATGATATCTTGCAACGTCGTATCCCACGCATGTCCTAAATGAAGTTTCCCTGTCACGTTTGGTGGTGGAATGACGATCGTAAATGGTTTCTTCCTTTCGTCACTTGTTGCTTCGAAAAACTTTCCTTTTAACCACCATTCATAACGGTTTGCCTCAACAGTACGGTGGTCGTACTTCGGCGGTAACATAAAAATCCCTCCTTCACTAAAATAAAAAACTCCTTTCATCCGAAAAGGACGAAAGGAGACTCTTTCGCGGTACCACCTTTTTTCTTAAGCGACGCTTAAGCACTCAAATCGATAACGGCGATGCACCGGCTTCTCCTACTTTCGTTCAAAGAAGCAGCTCTAGGGCGACCTTCCGACGACCACAAACCTAGGAAATCTCGCAGCTATTGATTTCCCTCTCTGCCAGGCGGGTTACGCCGTACTCTTCCCTTTCTTCGCTTTTTTCTATTCATACATAATACTATATAAAAATCATATGAATCGTCAATAAGGTTTGCCACATTTTCACTTCTTTATACATATGATAAAAAGAAAAGCTCCAACATGTGGAGCTAACTATTTGAAAAGGAAGTGAGCATATGCGTAAACGTTACAATCCGTACGCTTGGCCACCGTGGTTAAGAAAACTTCGCTTTATTGCTGAACAATGCATCATTCCGATTACCGTTGTTCAAGCGATTCGCACCATTTTATTTCCAACAACAATCGACGTTATTTTACTCGCTATTTTTATTTTTCTTTCATTCGCCTTACATTACGATTGGATTTGATTTGTTTCCTTTTCTCCCCACTTTCCGATGACATATTCGATGTTTTTCATTTGCCAATATGCCCGTTGCCAAGCAGCTGTCATTTGTCGATGATGTCGCTGTTGTTCGTACCGATGAATGAGATCAACAAACCGATGTGGATCAACAAGTAAATGAAAAAATAATAACCGTTCATCTTCTTCAAGCGACAATGTTTGTTCATACTGTGAGAGCCATTGTACTGCTTCATCACATACAATCGGATACGTATGCAAATATTGACGGAAAAAGAAAAGCAAATCATGAAACGGTGGTGCCCAACGTGCTCGTTCAAAACTAATAAAATACGATGTGCCATCATTCCGTTCGACATAATGTTGAAATGATGGTCGACCATGAATATAGCAAATGCGCACCGTCTTTTTTTCTCGCATGCGCTCGCGCCATTCATTTAATGTATGTTCAGAAAACGAAATGGCGCGGATAACGTCAGGAAAATGCGTGCAACATTGTAGTTGAAACGGAGACATATACCATTGTTTTTCGCATGTTTCGATATAGTGAGTGAGCGTTTTTTTCGCCTGTTCAAGAGAATGTTTTCGTTCCTCATAATACCGCTCAATTTCCGCTTCCGTCGTTTCAATGTCTTTTATCGAATGTTTATGCCATCGGGCCAAATCATGGAAAAACGATGCCGCTGGATTCGTTTTTTCTTTTAACCACGGCATGATATAGTACCATTGGCCATCTCTTTGTTTCGTTTCATAAATCGGAATGGCAAGCGGTATGCGTAAGCGATAAGCTTGCTCAATCGCCTGCCAATGTGCCAAAGATTTCATTCGTTTAAGGGCATATGTTCCTTTTATTGTTTTCCATTTTTCAACACCATTCTGTTTTTGTACCGTTTTCATTACCATGCCGCCCTTTTATACTTTACTTGGCGTTGGAATGTATAACAACTGTCCTTCGTGTATATCCGCACCGCTCTCCAAATGGTTTGTACGCAACAACTGTTGGACAGATACATCATAGCGCTCGGCAATCTTGTCCAACGAATCTCCTTGTTGGACGATACAAATTTTCAAACGAGCAAACGCCTGTTCTTCATTTTTGCCGAATAGCTTTGTTAAGTATAAGGCGTTTTCATTTCGTTTTTCGTTTGTATCTCTCCCTTTCATTTCAAGTTGAAACGATTGTTTTTCTTCTTTTTGTTCTTCCGCCCGTTCGACTTCACCGTCATCTTCTACTTGCTCATGTTGAAAAGACGGTTCTTCTACTTGTTCGCTTTCTTCATGAAACATATAAAATTTCGGAACGTTGACGATACTCCCTTGTTCTTCTTCTGTTTCTTCCTGTTGATATACTTCTTCCCGAGCAACAGCTTCAAACGGCTCGAAATCGTCTACGTTGTACGCCTCCCATTCGTCATCTTCGCGATCATGATCCATTTGAATGCCGTGAATCGCTACTTCTGCAATTAAACGTAATTCATGCTGCCTTAAATCATAATCGAACGATTCAATCATTACATATACTTGTTCAATGTCATCAATTCGCTCTTTCGGTACAGTGACGTCGATCGGGAATTGATGCAAAAATTCACCAATTTGTTCATCATTTATACGTACATGTTCCACATAGCGAACCGCTTCAAACGGTTGATCGTCCTCTCCATCTTCTTCTCGTTTCGTATATTCTCCTGATAACTCTAGCACACCGCGAATATACACATAATCTTCTTGTTCCTCAATCGTAATCGTCGGCTGTAGCGAAATGGATAATAATTGATCAACGTGATGTTCACGTCGAAAGGCAATCGCTTCTTCAATTGAAAAACGCAACATGCTCATCTCTCCTTCAACGTCCAAGTCATTTCACATTACTATGAGTATGAGAAGGAAAAAAGAAGTATGCATAAAAAAAGCGACGCCTTATAGGCAATCGCTCATTTTCGCAAACGCACGGCGTGCTGCTTCAATGGTTTTTTCAATGTCTTCATCGGTATGTGCAGTCGATAAAAACATGCCTTCAAACTGCGATGGTGGCAAGAAAATGCCTTCGTTCGCCATTTCTTGATAATAGCGAGCAAACAAGTCTAAATCGGATGTTTTCGCTGTTTCGTAATTGATGACACGCTCATTCGTAAAGAAAATGCCGATCATCGAGCCCGCTTGGTTAATTGTATGTGGAATGCCATACGCTTTTGCCGCTTCGCTTAGTCCTTCCGCTAACCGATTCGCTTTTTTCTTGAACGTTTCGTATGTCTCTGGCGTCAATTGACGCAACGTTTCATAACCTGCTGTCATCGCCATCGGATTTCCCGATAACGTGCCCGCTTGATAAATTGGACCGCTTGGCGCAATTTTCTCCATAACATCGGCACGACCACCGTATGCGCCAACTGGTAGTCCACCACCGATGACTTTTCCAAGACATGTTAAATCAGGAGTGACACCGTAATATCCTTGACCGCTATAATAGTCTACACGGAAACCCGTCATCACTTCATCAAAAATAAGAAGTGCACCGTATTCGTTCGTCACATCGCGCAATCCTTGTAAGAAACCAGGCTCTGGTGGAACAACTCCCATGTTTCCAGCGACAGGTTCTACAATGACAGCTGCGATATCTTCTCCAAACTTTTCAAACGCATAACGTACGCTTTGTAAGTCGTTGTACGGGACGGTAATCGTATGTTGAGCAATCGTTTCTGGCACTCCCGGGCTATCTGGCAAGCCGAGCGTCGCGACACCTGATCCGGCTTTAATTAAAAGCGAATCACCATGTCCATGATAACACCCTTCAAATTTCACAATTTTATTTCGTCCTGTATACCCCCGCGCTAAACGAAGAGCGCTCATCGTCGCTTCCGTTCCTGAGCTAACCATGCGAATGATTTCAATGGACGGCATGCGCTCCATCACAAGTTTAGCGAGTTCATTTTCGATTAACGTTGGGGCCCCGAAACTTGTTCCTGTTTCTGCTACTCGTTTTAACGCCTCGACTACTTGGTCGTTCGCATGACCTAAAATAAGCGGTCCCCACGATAAAACGTAATCAATATATTCGTTTCCATCAATGTCGTAAATTTTTGATCCTTTTCCTCGCGCCATAAAAATCGGATCCATTTTCACCGATTTAAATGCGCGCACCGGGCTATTTACCCCACCAGGCATCAGTTTCACTGCTTCAGCATATGCCGCTTTGGAACGTTCATAGCTACGCATCACTTTTCCCCCTTTAGCCAACGAGCAACATCTTTCGCAAAATACGTTAAAATTAAGTCCGCTCCGGCTCGCTTCATGCTCGTTAACATTTCAAGTACAACTGCTTTTTCATCGATCCAACCGTTTTGTGCCGCTGCTTTCACCATCGCATATTCCCCGCTCACGTTGTAAGCGACGATCGGCAAATGGAAATGGTTTTTCAAGTCGCGAATAATGTCTAAATAAGACAGTGCCGGTTTCACCATTAAAAAGTCGGCTCCTTGGTCCACATCTGCTTGCGCTTCACGAAACGCTTCTAGACGATTGGCAGGATCCATTTGGTACGTTTTACGATCCCCGAATTGTGGTGCGCTATGCGCGGCATCACGAAACGGTCCGTAAAATGCAGAAGCATATTTGACCGCATAAGACATAATCGGGACATATGTAAATCCTTCTTCATCTAACGCTTGCCGAATCGCTGTGACAAACCCATCCATCATATTGGACGGTGCGATGATGTCCGCTCCGGCTTTCGCTTGACTTACTGCTGTTTTCGCTAACAATTCGAGCGTATCGTCATTAATAATCGTCCCGTTTTCTACGATACCACAATGGCCATGGCTTGTATAATGGCATAAGCACGTATCAGCAATAACAACAAGTTCAGGAAACGCATCCTTTATCGCACGAATAGCATGTTGAACGATGCCGTGCTCACAATATGCTTGCGAAGCGATGTCATTTTTTTCATTTGGTACACCAAACACGATAATGGAACGAATGCCTAAGTCAACAGCTTCGCGCACATCTTCAAGCGCATAATCGAGCGACTGCTGATACACACCAGGCATGGATGGCACTTCATTTTTTATTTTTTCTCCTTCGATGACAAAAATCGGATAAATGAAATCTTCCGTATGGAGATGTGTTTCACGTACCATAGCTCGCAAATTGGCCGTTTGGCGCAAACGTCGATGACGTGCAAATTGCATATTATTCACTCCTTGTAAAATATTGATGAAGTTGTTCAACCATCTCGTCGATTGTATATGTATGTGGACAAACGTGAACAGGAAGTCCAAGCTGAAGTGCAGTTTGTTTGGTAATCGGACCGATACATGCGATTGTGACGAAAGACAAGTCAACGTTTTCCCTTGCGATCGCTTGTGCAAAACTATGTACCGTCGATGAGCTTGTAAACGTGATCGCATCAATCATTCGTTGCTGAAGAAAATGAATGAGTTGTGGTTTTGCTTCTTCGTTGTATGTCGTTTCGTATACAATCCAATCGGTCACGTTCGCTATGTTGCTTAATTGCTCGCGCAACGTGTCGCGCGCTAAGTTTCCTTTCACAAGCAAAACGCGCGCATTCGCTGAAAGCAACGGCTTTAACGCTTCGGCCAAACTTTCAGCCACAAACTCATTTGGAATCAAATCAACAACGACGTTTCGTTTTTGCAATGCTTTTGCTGTTTTTTCTCCTACCACCGCCACTTTTGGCCACGTTGGCGGCTTCATTTCGCCAATGTGCTCGAAAAAGTATTTGACGCCGTTTTGACTCGTAAATACGATCCAATCAAACGTATGCCACTTATGCAACAATTCCTGATTCGTCTGTTCCGCTCGTACGATGCGAATTAACGGCAGTTCCACAGGAATTGCACCGTATCGTTCTAACGTTTGCGATAACGCTTTTGCTTGCGCTTTCTCGCGCGTCACAAGCACCCGTTTCCCCCGAAGCATTTACCCCAGCTCCTTTAACACACGTTCAATGAGCTGTTTCGCTCCTCGTTCGATTAATCGCTGTGCCGCTTCCATGCCTACTTCTTCTGGTTCTGTTCCTCGCACAACTTCTTTTAACACTTCTGTTCCATTCGGCGTCGCAACAAGCGCTGTAAGGACGACGATCTCCCCATCAACGTACGCATACCCAGCCACAGGAACTTGGCAACCACCTTCAATGCGCTGTAAAAATGCGCGTTCTGCACGAACAGCGCGTTCTGTCTGCTCGTCAGTCAACTTGTTTAACCAGTGCAATAACTCTGCATCATCTTCTCGACATTCAATAGCCAATGCTCCTTGTCCAACGGCTGGGACACATATGTCGGTCGGTAAATATTGTGTCACTACTTCTTTCGCCCAGCCCATGCGATGCAATCCAGCAGCTGCCAATATAATCGCATCGTACTCATCTGTTTGTAGCTTTGCTAAACGAGTATCAATGTTGCCGCGAATCCATTGGATTGTCAAGTCTGGGCGAACGGCTAACAGTTGTGCCGAGCGGCGTAAACTGCTCGTTCCAACAATCGCTCCACTTCGTAATTGTTCAAACGGAACATGTCCTTTTGAAATAAGCACATCGCGATGATCTTCACGCTTCGGTACACATCCAATCATTAATCCGTCAGGCAAAATAGCAGGCATGTCTTTCATACTATGAACGGCAAAATCAATTTCTCCGTCTAACATCGCCTGTTCAATTTCTTTTACAAACAGCCCTTTACCTCCGACTTTCGATAACGTCACATGTAAAATTTGATCACCTTTTGTGACAATTTCTTTTACTTCAAATTCAAACGGGGCACCAAGTTGTTTCAGTTGTTCAATGACCCAATTCGTTTGAGTTAGCGCTAACTTACTTCGGCGCGAACCAACAATAATTTTTCTCATCATGCTTCCTCCAACAGTCGCTAAAAGTGAAATTGTGATAAAGTGCCAAACAAAAAGAAATTAATAAGCAAAATTAGAAACGATCCGATATTCCAAAGCGCCATTTCTTTTCCTTGTATTCCTTTGACAGCTCGCTTATATAAATAAAAACTGTATGTTGCAAATACAGTAAACGAACCGAGTACTTTTGCGTCATATAAAACGAAATGATCTACTTTCATGTATGCCCAAACAATACCTAAAATTAAACTTAATAATAATACCGGCACACCGACACCGTTTAACACATAGGAAAGATCGTCAAGCTTCGCTAAATCGCCAAGCCGCCATAACCGCTTCCCCCATTTTTTTTTCTTCAATAACTCGTATTGAAGCAAGTATAAAAGCGAAAACATAAATGAAATCGAAAACGCCCCGTACGATAAAATGGCCATCGTAATATGGATAAACAACAGTTCAGACATCAATTGCTCCGCGATGCCAACAGTGTACGGCGTCGGTGCGAACGTATGCAATGAAAGAATAAAAAACGCTAATACGTTTGTGAAAAAGACGAGAAAGTCAACGCGTAGCCATCCGTTAATCGCAAGCGACAACGTGATAAGTAGCCACGCGTAAAACGACAGCCCCTCCGCAAGCGTTAAAACAGGAAATCTTCCTGTCTCGACCATTCTCGCGAAAAAGAAAAACGTTTGCATCCCCCAAACAACAGAAAGCAACCCGAAAGCAATGCGATTTGCCTTCCGGTTGTGGTGAAGAAAGTCGATAAAATAAAATAAAACGGACGATGCATGTAAAAGAAGCGAGAGTTCGTACCATCTCGTCATATCAAACATATATGACCTTCCTTACGATTGAAAAGATGGTTCTGTTGCTCGCTCGTGAACACAGCTCATCTCTTTTTGTTGCTGTTTCACTTGTTGTTCAATATTGAAAATTTTCATAAACAACTGAAGCGCTTCTTCTGCATTGTCCTCTGCAGCCAATTCTTTTGCGCGCAAAATCGGATCGCGCAACAATTGATTGACGATGCTTTTTGTATGTTTGTTTAATACTTTTTTATCTCGTTCTGATAAATGTGGCAATTTTCGTTCTAAACTTTTCATCGTTTCTTCTTGAATGAGCATCGCCTTCTCACGCAAAGCTGCAATAATAGGAACGACACCAAGCATATGCAGCCATTGTTGAAACTCGTCCATTTCCTCAGCAATCATGCGCTCAATTTGCTCCGCTGCCTTTTTTCGCTCCGCCAAGTTCGCTTCAACAATATCTTGCAAGTCGTCAATGTCGTATAAAAAGACGCTATCTAATTCAGCAAGCGCCGGGTCTAAATCGCGTGGTACAGCAATATCAATCATAAAAAATGGACGACCTTTGCGCATTTTTTCAATCACTGCCATCGTTTCTTTTGTGATGACGTATTGCTTTGCGCCCGTCGAACTAATTAAAATATCCGCTTCTAACAGCGCACATTGCAATTGGGATAACGGCTTAGCATCCCCGTTAAATCGTTCTGCAAGTTGTTGCGCTTTTTCAAACGTGCGATTCACAACTGTCACGCGTTTGACGCCGCTTCCGTACAAGTTTTGTAGCGCCAATTCTCCCATTTTTCCAGCACCTAATATAAGCACATGTTTATTTTTTAAATCACCAAAAATTTTTTTCGCCAGTTCCACCGCTGCATAGCTGACAGATACGGCATTGGCGCCGATTTCTGTTTCCGCATGGGCACGCTTCGCTAATGTAATCGCTTGTTTGAATAGTTGTTTAAACACCGTGCCTATTGTGTTTTCTTGTTGCGCTAAAAGAAAACTTGTGCGCACTTGCCCAAGAATTTGCGTTTCACCTAAAATCATCGAATCAAGACCGCAAGCAACGCGGAACAAATGTTCAATCGCCTCACGTTCTTCATAAATGCGTAAATACGGAGCGATTTGTTCTTTATCAAGGCCAAACCAATCCGCTAAAAATGTTTTTATATAATAACGCCCTGTGTTCAATTGATCAACAACCGCATAAATTTCTGTGCGGTTACACGTCGATACGATGACGTTTTCTAACATACTTTTTTGCTTTTGTAGCGCTTTCATCGCTTCAGCAAGTTCCGTTTGATTAAACGTCAATTTCTCACGAATTTCGACAGGGGCTGTACGATAGTTCACGCTGACAACGACGACATACATTTCCCATCACCCCGAAGTTTAAAGTCATCTCATTTCATTATAGCACGTCTATATTGTTTTTTCCTTATAAACTGTGAATACAATTTGACAACTTTCGATCTTTCTTAAATGCTGTCCATTTAGTAAACTAGGAACAGATGCTGTTTTAAGTGTCGCATGGAATTGGGGGATTTTCAATGAAAAAACGTGGTATTTTTTCTGGCATCATTTTAATCGGTTTTGGGATGTATTTTTTACTTGAGCGATTTTCACTTTTTCCATCTTTCCATACGTGGCCAACGTTGTTGTTCATTACTGGAATCGCTTTTTTAGGTCAAGCGTACATCGGAAAAGACTACTCCGCTATTTTATCCGGTGTTGTGTTCACAGGAATTGGCGTTCATTTTCATCTCGCTTCGCACCTTTCAGCGTGGCCAGATGATATAAGCGCATTGACGTTCATTATCGCCCTCGGATTGTTGTTACAATATGTAAAAACAAAGCAAGCATTGCTTCCTACCGTTTTATTATTTACGCTATCCATTATTTTTTTATTTTCACATCGGCTTCAACAAGTATTTACATCCGTAACGTTTGATTCACTCATTCACATTTGGCCGATCGCATTCGTTTTGCTTGGATTGTACTTATTGTTCGTAAAAAAGGGGTAAATATACAAAAATGTGGGTCACTCACCCACATTTTTTATTTATATCCATTTTTGTAACGCACCCCATGCTTCATCTTTCCCTTGTCCTGTTTCAGCCGAAAAAATAATCAGTTCGTCATCTGAAATAAGACGCAATGTTTCTTTGGCGACTTTCGCATGTTGTTGCCACTTTCCGCGCGGAATTTTATCCGCTTTCGTCGCAATGACGAGCGTTGGAATGTTGTAATGCTTTAAAAACTCATACATCATCACATCATCTTTCGTCGGGGGATGACGCAAATCAACGATCAACAATGCCGCTTTCAATTGTTCGCGCGTCGTAAAATACGTTTCAATCATTTTTCCCCACGCTTCACGTTCGGTTTTTGATACTTTCGCAAATCCATATCCCGGTACGTCGACAAAGTATAACGCATCATTAATTCGATAAAAGTTTAATGTTTGTGTTTTTCCCGGTTTAGATGATGTGCGCGCAAAATTTTTTCGGTTAATCATTTTGTTAATAAATGATGATTTCCCGACATTTGAGCGCCCAGCAAGCGCAAACTCTGGGAGCTGGCCTGCTGGATATTGTTCTTGCTTCACAGCGCTAATGACCATTTCTACGTTTGTAATTTTCATTTTTCTCCACCTACCAAAGCATGTTCAAGTACATCATCAATATGTGAAACGAGAACAAACTGCAATTGTTTTTTTACGACCTCTGGAATATCTTCTAAATCTTTTTCGTTTTCTTTCGGTAAAATAACTTTCTTTAACCCCGCACGATGGGCGCTTAACACTTTTTCTTTCACACCACCAATCGCAAGTACACGACCGCGCAACGTAATTTCTCCTGTCATGCCGACGAAGCGACTGACTGGTTTTCCTGTCAATGCAGAAATAAGTGCTGTCGCCATCGTAATCCCTGCCGATGGACCGTCTTTTGGTACCGCTCCTTCTGGCACGTGAATGTGAATGTCTAGTTTTTCATGAAACTCTGGATCAATGCCAAGTTCTTTTGCTTTTGAGCGAATGTATGTAAATGCTGCCTGAGCAGATTCTTTCATCACATCGCCTAATTGACCCGTCAACGTCAGTTTTCCTTTTCCTTGGGCAATTGACACCTCGATCGCTAGTGTATCTCCGCCAGCTGCCGTATAAGCAAGGCCCGTTGCTACTCCGACTTGATCTTCGTTCTCTGCCTGCCCGTAATGATATTTCGGTTTTCCTAAAAATTCACTTACATTTTTTTCTGTGACTACGATGCGCTTTCGTCCTTCTGACACGATCGTTTTTGCGGCTTTGCGACAAATCGATGCAAGTTGGCGCTCTAAGTTGCGCACACCTGCTTCCCGTGTATAATAGCGAATCACTTGCATAATCGCCTCATCGCGCATGTGAAGCATACGCTTTTGCAAGCCGTGTGCTTCCATTTGTTTCGGTAATAAATGTTCTTTTGCGATATGCAACTTTTCAATTTCTGTATAGCTTGGAATCGTGATGACTTCCATTCGGTCGAGCAACGGACGCGGAATTGTCGCGAGCGTATTCGCTGTTGCAATAAACATGACTTTAGATAAGTCATATGGCTCCTCAATATAATGATCGCTAAACGAATGGTTTTGTTCTGGATCTAACACTTCCAATAGTGCAGCAGACGGATCACCGCGAAAATCGGTTGACATTTTATCAATTTCATCGAGCAAAAATACAGGGTTAATCGTTCCTGCTTTTTTCATTCCTTGAATAATACGACCTGGCAAAGCACCGACGTACGTGCGGCGATGACCACGAATTTCTGATTCATCTCGCACCCCACCGAGCGAAATGCGAACGAAATGTCGGTTTAACGTTTTTGCAATCGAACGAGCAAGCGATGTTTTCCCAACACCCGGTGGCCCAACTAAACAAAGAATCGGTCCGCGTAACGAATTTGTTAATTGTTGAACAGCTAAATATTCCAACACGCGCTCTTTTACCGTTTCAAGTCCGTAATGCTCTTCGTTTAAAATTTTTTCTGCCCGATGAATATCGTGAATATCTTCTGTTTGTTTCGTCCATGGCAATGCAAGCAACCAATCCAAATAGTTGCGAATGACCCCGCTTTCTGCCGAAGCAGCAGGCACTTTTTCATAGCGTTCTAGTTCTTTTAACGCCGTAGCTTTCACATGCTCTGGCATGCCTGCTTGCTCAATTTTTTCACGCAACACCTCGATTTCGCTTGCCTTTCCTTCTTTTTCACCAAGTTCTTTTTGAATCGCCTTCATCTGTTCGCGCAAATAATATTCTTTTTGGGTGCGCTCCATCGATTGTTTGACGCGCTGGCTAATTCGTTTTTCTAAATGTAAAATTTCTTTTTCGTTATGAAGAATTTGAATAATTTGATGAACGCGTTCTTTCACATCAATCGCTTCAAGCAATTTTTGTTTTTCTTCAAGCTTTAACGGCAAATGGGAAGCGATAATATCCGCCATTCGCCCTGCTTGCTGAATGTCCATCACAGACGTATAAATATCTGCAGACAATTTTTTCGACAGTTTTATGTATTGCTCAAAATACTCCAGCATCGTGCGACGTAACGCCTCAAATTCAATATCTTCTTTTTCTTGATCGGCGAACGGTTCAACTTGAACAACGTAGCACGTCTCTTCGCTTATCCACTTCACTACTTTTCCGCGCGAGACCCCTTCAACGAGCACACGAAACGTTCCGTTCGGTAGCTTTAACAATTGCTTCACACGTGCAATCGTTCCCATTTCGTATACATCTTCAAGTTCTGGATCATCAATTTGTACATCTTTTTGCGATGTTAATAACACGAGATTTTCTTCAACCATCGCTTTTTCTAACGCTTGTACGGATTTTTCACGTCCAACATCTAGGTGTAATACTGTCGTCGGAAACACAAGTAATCCTCTTAACGGCAAGAGTGGAATGACTTTATTTTTCTTTCTCGCCACAACCCCGCACCTCCATCATACTTCTATTGCCCTATTGTATAGTACATTATGGCGTTTGTAAAATCTTTCATCGTAAAAAATCGGCTTCAACGCTCAGTTGAAGCCGATTGCTTTTACATCAGTTCTGTTTTCGGTAAATGATGGCGCATCGGAACAGAACGAACGTGTTCGTGAAATAAAAAAGAAAGGACGTCGCCAATGTGATCGACTGGAACAATTTCAATGCCTGTCACTTGTCTTAAAATCGACTGCATATTGCTGCGTGGAATAATGACCGTTTTCGCTCCAGCTTGTTTTGCTGCTTTTACTTTCGGGAAAATACCGCCAACCGGTTTCACATTCCCATGCACCCCAATTTCCCCTGTCATCGCCATTGTTGGATCAATTGGTAAATGATAAATAGCAGAGTAAATACCAACCGCCATTGCTACACCAGCAGAAGGGCCGTCTATCGGGACACCACCTGGAAAGTTTACATGAATATCATATTGATCTGCAGGCACACCAAGTGAACGTAAAACAGTAATGACGTTTTCGATCGAACCGCGCGCCATACTTTTTCGACGGATCGACTTTCCTTGTCCACCAATCTGTTCCTCTTCGACAATGCCCGTTATGTTGATCGTCCCTTTTTCTTTTGTTGGCAATGCTACAACTTCAATTTCTAACAACGCTCCGCTATTCGGACCGTAAACCGCTAATCCGTTCACTAATCCTACTTTCGGTTCCTGTCCCACTTTTTTCTCATAGCGTGGCGATAATTGACTTGATTGAATGACCCATTCCATATCGTGACGTAAAATTTTAGAACGTTTCTCTGAGATCACAATGCCAGCTGCGATTTGTAACGTATTGACCGCTTCTCTTCCGTTGCGAGCATACATCGCCAGTTCATCAACCGCTTGTTCTTCAATCGAAAGGTTTATTTTTTCTGCTGCTTTTTTCACAATTTGAGCAATTTCTTCTTGTTCTAACTCCCTAAAAAACACCTCCATGCAACGTGAACGAATCGCGGGCGGTATTTCGTTCGGTGTTCGCGTTGTGGCACCAACAAGTCGGAAATCAGCGGGCAACCCGTTTTGGAAAATGTCATGAATATGGTTTGGAATATTTGGATTTTCTTCGCTATAATATGCGCTTTCAAAAAACACTTTTCGGTCTTCTAACACTTTTAATAACTTGTTCATTTGAATCGGATGTAATTCACCAATTTCGTCAATAAATAATACGCCACCGTGCGCGTTCGTCACTGCCCCTTGTTTCGGTTGCGGGATGCCTGCTTGCCCCATCGCTCCCGCTCCTTGATAAATCGGATCATGCACAGAACCAATCAGCGGATCAGCAATACCTCGCTCATCAAAGCGTGCTGTTGTTGCATCCAACTCAATAAAAACAGCATCTTTTCGAAACGGAGATAACGGATTTTTTTTCGCCTCTTCTAATACGAGGCGAGCGGCTGCTGTTTTTCCGACACCAGGTGGTCCGTAAATAATGACATGTTGTGGATTCGGTCCACACAATGCCGCTTTTAATGCTTTTATGCCATCTTCTTGCCCAACAATATCATCAAACGTTTTTGGACGCACTTTTTCAGCAAGCGGCTCCGTGAGTGAAATCGAGCGCATTTTCCGAAGTTGTTCCATCTCTTTTCTCGCTTCTTTATCGATCGAAATTTTTTGCGTCCGTTGGCTTTTCAATAGATTCAAAAAGTATAGGCCGATAATAATCCCGAAAAACAACTGAATAAGTAGTGCAATATTTGTCCAATTCATGGCCGTTCCTCCTGCATATGTACTGTACGCATAGTATCTCCGAGCAAACAAGGAAATAAACAAAAAAAGATCGACTTTCCGATTCGGAAAATCGATCTTTTTCCATTTACGCTGATGTTTTTCTCTCGTATTCGATAACTGTTCCGTCGTGTAAAATGAGAAGCGGCGCTTTTTCTCCGCGTACCGTCTCTGCCGTAATGACGCATTTTTTCACATCTTCACGCGACGGTAATTCAAACATGACGTCAAGCATAATGCCTTCAATAATCGAGCGTAAACCGCGCGCTCCTGTTTTTCGTTCAATCGCACGTTTTGCAATTTCTCGAAGTGCTTCTTCTTCAAATTCAAGTTCGACATCGTCAAGTTCGAGCATTTTTTGATATTGCTTCACTAGCGCATTTTTCGGTTTGACTAAAATATCAACAAGTGCGTCTTCGTCAAGCGGCTGTAAGCTTGTAATAACAGGAAGACGTCCAACAAACTCTGGAATTAATCCGAATTTTAATAAGTCTTCTGGCAACACTTTGGACAATAAATCTTTTTCTTCGACTTCGGCTTGCACATCAGAGCTAAAACCGATCACTTTTTTACCGAGACGGCGCTTAATAATTGGTTCTAAACCATCAAACGCCCCACCACAAATGAATAAAATGTTCGTTGTATCAATTTGAATGAACTCTTGATGCGGATGTTTTCGTCCTCCTTGTGGTGGCACGCTTGCAATTGTTCCTTCTAAAATTTTCAATAGCGCTTGTTGCACACCTTCCCCCGATACATCGCGCGTAATGGAAGGGTTTTCTGATTTGCGCGCAATTTTATCGATTTCATCGATATAAATAATTCCTTTTTCTGCACGTTCAATGTCGTAATCGGCAGCTTGAATGAGCTTTAATAAAATGTTTTCTACGTCTTCACCAACATACCCTGCTTCTGTCAACGATGTTGCGTCTGCAATTGCAAACGGCACGTTTAAAATGCGGGCAAGCGTTTGAGCGAGCAACGTTTTTCCACTTCCCGTTGGTCCGATCATTAAAATATTACTTTTCGCTAACTCGACATCATCAATTTTGCTGTTTGAATTAATGCGTTTGTAATGGTTATATACCGCTACAGAAAGCGCTTTTTTCGCTTCGTCTTGCCCGATGACGTACTCATCTAAAATTTCGCGAATTTCCTTTGGTTTCGGTACGTCTTTGAACTCCACTTCCTCTTCCGATCCAAGCTCTTCTTGCACAATTTCTGTACACAATTCAATACACTCATCGCATATGTATACACCTGGGCCAGCAACAAGTTTGCGCACTTGTTCTTGCGTTTTGCCGCAAAACGAGCATTTTAACTGCCCTTTTTCATCATTAAATTTAAACATGATTTCACCCCTTATTTCTCTACGTTCATATGTACACGAAAAAGAAAAACGTTATGTATTCGTCATTTTATCATAAATCTTTAAAAGTATGCCAATAAAAACGCAAATGTGCGCGAAAAGTTAGAAAACTTTTATTACTGCAACTATATGTGGAAAGAACAAGGCACATGATGCACCTTGTTCTTTCTCTTCTCATTATGCAACAACTTTGCTGTTTTCAACAAGGAAATCGATTGCTTTACGCATTTTTAAGTCTTCTTTTAAGCCACCTAATGTACCTAAAAGTTCTTTTAACTTATCGACCGATAAGCTGTATAGGTTCGCCATTTCCTCTAGTTCTTTTTCTACTTCTTCTTCTGTTACGTCAATGTTTTCTGCTTTTACGATCGCTTCAAGCGTCAATGTGACACGAACACGTTTTTCGGCTTCTTCTTTCATTTGCTCGCGAAGTGCCGCTTCATCTTGTCCAGAGAATTGATAGTATAAGTCAAGGTTTAACCCTTGCATTTGTAAACGTTGCTCAAACTCGCGAAGCATACGGTCTGTTTCGTTTTTCACCATCACTTCTGGGATGTCCATTTGTGCGTTTTCTGTTGCTTTTTGAACAACCGCATCGCGAAGTGCTGCTTCGGCTTCTTCTTTTTTCTCTTTTGTTAAACGCTCTTTAATTTTCTCTTTTAGCGCATCTAACGTTTCGACTTCTTCATCTACGTCTTTCGCAAACTCGTCATCAAGCGCAGGAAGTTGTTTTGCTTTAATTTCGTGCAATTTAATTTTGAACACAGCTGGTTTACCAGCTAATTGCTCTGCATGATATTCTTCTGGGAATGTCACTTCAATGTCTTTTTCTTCCCCAGCCGCCATGCCGATTAATTGCTCTTCAAATCCTGGGATGAATGTACCTGAACCGATAACAAGAGAATAGTTTTCTGCTTTTCCGCCTTCAAACGCTTCACCGTCAACGAATCCTTCGAAATCGATGACAACTGTATCACCGTTTTCTACTGTTCCTTCTTCTTTCACAACAAGCTCCGCATGACGCTCTTGCAAACGTTTTAATTCTTGTTCGACGTCTTCGTCTGTTACAGTGTCATCTAACTTTTCAACTTCAAGCCCTTTATATTGGCCAAGTGTTACTTCTGGCTTCACAGTCACTTTCGCAGTGAAAATTAAGCTTTTTCCTTTTTCCATTTGCTCGACGTCGATTTCTGGACGATCGACTGGCTCAATGCCTGTTTCTTCAACAGCTTTTGCGTATGCCTCTGGCAATAAAATATCTAACGCATCTGCGTATAATGATTCAACGCCGAAACGTTTTTCAAATAAAGAGCGAGGAATTTTACCTTTACGGAATCCTGGAATTTGTACTTTTTTCACTACTTTTTTAAACGCTTCATCTAATCCTTCATTCACTTTTTCAGCGTCTACTTCTACTGTAAGAACGCCTTGGTTGCCTTCGAGTTTTTCCCATTTCGCCGACATGCTTCTTTCCCTCCAACTTCAAAAATTCATGTAAATGAACTACATATATGTAGGCATACACGGTTTTATGTGTAATACAACCACTATATTATACCATACAATCATATACTTTCAACAGAGAGCCATAATTTTTCTGCTTCATAAAGTTTGGAAACGAGCGGACTTGTCCATATCGTTTGTCCTGTTTCACATTGCTCAACATATGTGTATAGCGCATTCGCCCATTGTTGTACCGGCTCTGTTGGAAGAAATGGATACATCGCAAACATGTAACGAAACCATATTTGTTCACACCATTCATACATTGTTGGATTTTGTTTCGCCCACGTTTTTTCAACAATGTCAAGCACTTGTTCTATCCAACGCTTTTGTTGTTGTTCATCGAGCTCGGCTGGAATAACGGTCATCGTTTGACCAAATTTTTTAACGATCATTGGCTCTGTCACTTGTTCTTTCTTTAATATGTGTAACATTGTCGTTTTCACAATCGAGTGTTTCGTTTCATCACGCAAATAACGAACGAATATTGGCACTAGGTGTGAAACGAGACGAAAATCAAGTTGCTGAAGGATACGAAGTTGTTTCGCCCATTCATTGCCTTGAAAAATCGATTCGTATTGTTTTGCCCGTTGTTCGTGCTGAGACCGAATCATTTTTTCACTAAACTGTAAAAGTGGTAAAAAAGGCGTGCAATCGATTCCTTTTCGCTGGAGTTTATGAATGACTGCGACAACTTCATCGTATTGTTGTAAATGAACGAGCATAGAAATGTATACTGCCCAATCCCCTTTGCCGCGCTCTAACAGTTGTTCACATCTTTCTTTTGCCTCTCCTACATGTCCCATTTCAAATAAACAGACGACAAGTGCCATTTCTACATCATCATCGTGAAGTTGCAGCTCTTTTAATTGTGTTAAATACGTATACCCTTCTTTATATCGCTTTTCTTTTAACGCATTCATCCCTTCTGTTAACAACCGCTCTTTTACATATGGATGTGGAACGACTTTTCGTTTTTTCATATTCGTTCACCTTCGCTTACATTTGCCTTTAAGTTTAACAATGTTTTTGAACAAACTCAACGAAAAACGCCCTCGACAAATCGTCAAGAGCGTGCTTTTTCATAGGCGATAATATATGGTTCATATACGAACGTTAAGTCGATTTCGTCCCATCCTTTTAGAAGAAGCTGTTTTCGGTACGGGTCGATGTCAAACGCGCTTGTAAATCCTTCGTCGTCAAAAACGACTTGTTGTTCAAGAGAAATAGTTAGTTCATAATCTGGCCGCTCCGCTTGTTTTAATAAATACACGACATCTTCTTTTGGAAGTTTAATTGGAAGTAAACTATTTTTTAAACAATTGTTATAAAAAATATCCGCAAAAGAAGGAGCAATAACGGCACGAAATCCGTAATCAGCAAGCGCCCAAGGTGCATGTTCACGCGATGAACCGCAACCAAAATTTTCATTTGCCACTAAAATCGTTGCTCCTTCATTTTCAGGGCGATTTAACTCAAAATGCGGGTTTGGCGTCCCGTCTGGAAGATAGCGCCAATCATAAAAAAGAAATTGACCAAATCCGGTGCGCTCAATTCGTTTTAAAAATTGTTTCGGAATAATTTGATCCGTATCCACATTGGCACGATCTAGACCAGCTACTTTTCCTTTATGAATAATGAATGGTTCCAACGCGTTCTCCTCCTATCGTACCGCTTCTTTATACAATGTGCGCACATCAACAAAATGTCCGTAAATCGCAGCCGCAGCTGCCATCGCTGGACTGACGAGATGCGTGCGCGCTCCTTTTCCTTGCCGCCCTTCAAAATTGCGGTTTGACGTTGAAGCACAATGCTCACCTGCTGGCACAGTATCCGGATTCATGCCAAGGCACATGCTACAGCCAGAATCACGCCATTCAAAACCTGCATCAATAAAAATTTGAGCAATTCCTTCTTCTTCCGCTTGTTTTTTCACTTGTTGTGAGCCCGGAACGACGAGCGCCCTCACGCCCGGTGCAACTTTTTTTCCCTTCACAATTCGTGCCGCTTCTCTTAAATCGCTTATGCGTGAGTTCGTACACGATCCGATAAACACATGTTGAATAGCAATATCTGTCATTTTTATTCCTGGCTTTAACCCCATATATTGCAACGCTAACTGAGCTGCCTTTCTCTCCGTTTCTGTCGCAAACTCTTCTGGGTGAGGCACGGTTCCATCAATCGGAGAACTCATCGCAGGCGTCGTGCCCCATGTAACCGTTGGAGCAATTTCATTTCCATCAATATGAACGACACGGTCATATACCGCTCCTTCATCTGTGCATAACTGTTTCCACTTTTCAACTGCCTGTTCAAACGCTTCTCCTTTTGGAGCATATTTTCGCCCGCGCAAATATGCAAACGTCACATCATCTGGAGCAATTAACCCCGCGCGCGCGCCCGCTTCAATCGACATGTTGCAAATCGTCATCCGCTCTTCCATCGACAAACGACGAATGACATCACCCGTAAACTCAAGCACATACCCCGTTCCGAAATCAACGCCAAACTTTCCGATAATCGCTAAAATGACGTCTTTTGCTGATACACCCGGTGCCAATGCACCTGTGACGTTCACTTGCATCGTCTTCGGACGATGTTGCCATAATGTTTGCGTCGCCAACACATGCTCCACTTCGCTCGTGCCAATGCCAAACGCTAACGCCCCAAAAGCACCATGTGTCGACGTATGACTATCCCCGCACACGATTGTTTTTCCCGGCTGCGTCAATCCAAGTTCGGGACCGATGACATGTACAATGCCTTGTTCTGGACTGTTTAAATCGGCAAGCGGAACGCCAAATTCATGACAGTTCCGCTCCAATGCCGTCATTTGATTTCTTGCCACTTCATCTTCAATGACAAACCGATTGACCGTTGGAACGTTATGATCCATCGTTGCAAACGTTAAATCTGGGCGGCGCACTTTTCTTCCTTTTTGACGCAATCCTTCAAACGCTTGCGGCGATGTCACTTCATGAACGAGATGTAAGTCAATATATAATAAATCCGGTTTTCCATCTTCACGGTATACAACGTGCTCATCCCAAATTTTTTCAATAATCGTCTTTGGCGCCACCTCAATCCCTCCTACACATACACTTGCATGATTCGTTCAATTGCTACATCGTCTAAAATGGCATCTTTTACTTTTTCGACCATTTCTGTTGTCGATAATACACAATCACCTTGTTGGGCAATGTCTGCGGTACGATACCCAGCATTTAACACTTGTTTCACTGCTCGTTCGATGACATCCGCCTCTTCTGTAAGGCCGAACGATAAACGAAGCATCATCGCTGCTGATAAAATCGTTGCAAGCGGATTCGCTTTGTTTTGCCCTGCAATGTCTGGAGCCGAACCGTGAATCGGTTCGTATAATGCCGGTCCGTCAACAGACAAGCTTGCCGACGGAAGCATGCCGAGCGATCCTGTTAACATCGATGCTTCATCGCTTAAAATATCGCCAAACATATTTTCTGTTACAATGACGTCAAATTGTTTTGGCGAGCGGACGAGCTGCATCGCAGCATTATCGACGAGCATATGTTCAAGTTGAACGTCTGGGAAACGTTTAGCCACTTGCTCAGCTACTTCTCGCCACATGCGGCTTGATTCTAACACGTTTGCTTTATCGACCGACGTCACTTTTTTCTTTCGTTTTTGCGCAAGTGTAAAAGCAAACGTAATGATCCGCTCGATTTCTGCTCGTTTATAAAACAACGTATCAACAACAGCTTCTTCTCCCTTCTCTACTCGTCGTTCACTTGGTTTTCCAAAATACAAGCCGCCGGTTAACTCACGAACGATGACAAAATCTGCTCCTTCAATAACATGTGGCTTAAGCGGAGAAGAAGCTGCTAAACTCTCATAAAACGTAACGGGGCGAACATTGGCAAACAAATTCATTTCTTTTCGAATTTGTAACAATCCTTTTTCTGGACGGACGTGCGGTGGATTACTGTCCCATTTCGGTCCACCAACAGCACCAAGCAATACCGCATCGCTTTGTTTGCACATTTGAAGCGTTTGTTCTGGAAGCGGTGTTCCTTCACGGTCGATCGCTTCTCCACCGATCAAACCGTATGAAAAATGAAACGTATGGCCGAAACGATCACCAATTGCTTGCAAAACTTTTACCGCTCCTTTTGTCACTTCTTTTCCAATACCATCGCCAGGTAACACAGCGATACGATACATAAGACATCCCCCTTCGTTATTGCGCGGCAAGCGCTTGTTCTTCTCTCATTTTTTCGATGACAAACATGCGATTGACCGCATGAATATATGCTTTTGCTGATGCTTCTAGCACATCTTGTGCTGTTCCTCGACCGCTTGCTTCTTTCCCATCGAGCGATACTTTCACATATACTTGCGCTAACGCATCACGTCCGCTTCCAACGGATTCAATGCGATAGTCAAGCAACGTCACCGGCAATTGCAACGCTTTTTCTAAAGCGTTATATAATGCCTCGACGCTGCCAGCCCCTGTCGCTGCTTCTTGAATGTCGTTTCCTTCTCCATCTTTTAATACAACAACTGCCGTTGGAATTTGATTTGTACCGTATTGTACTTGAATCGAACATAACTGATAAAAGTTTTTATACGTATCTAGCCTTTCATCTAAAATGAGCGCAATTAAATCATCGTCGGTAATGTCTTTCTTTTTATCTGCTAAATCTTTAAAACGAACAAATAAACGATTCACTTCTTCTTCTGTCAACGAATAGCCAAGCTCGTGAATGCGCGTGCGAAACGCATGGCGTCCCGAATGTTTTCCGAGCACCATCGAATTCGATTGCACGCCAACAAGTTGCGGAGATATAATTTCATACGTTGTTTTTTCTTTTAATACTCCGTCTTGGTGAATGCCTGATTCATGGGCAAAAGCGTTTTTACCGACAATCGCCTTATTTGGTGGAACAACCATCCCTGTTAACTTGCTTACTAAATTGCTCGTACGTTTAATTTCTTGCAAGTTCAAGCGCGTCTCAGCTTGGTAGTAATCTTTACGAATATAAAGCGCGACCGCCACTTCTTCAATTGCAGCATTTCCTGCTCTCTCGCCAATGCCATTAATCGTTCCTTCGATTTGTGTCGCCCCTGCTTCAATGGCCGCGAGCGAGTTGGCGACCGCCATACCTAAATCATCATGACAATGAGCAGACAGACTAATTTTCTCAATATTACGAACATTTTTCTTTAAAAAAGAGAATATGTCACCATATTGTTTTGGAGTAATATAACCGACTGTATCTGGGATGTTAATGACGTTTGCGCCAGCTTCAATGACTTTCTCAATAATCGTAGCAAGAAACGGAAGATCACTCCGACATGCATCTTCTGCTGACCATTGTACAATCGGAAAATATTTTTTGGCGTAACGAACAGACTCTACAGCTGTTTCAATGACTTGTTCGGGTGTCATGCGCAATTTATATTGCATATGAATAGGCGATGTTGCGATAAACACGTGTAAACGCGGCTCTGCTCCGTCCTTTAACGCTTCCCATGCTGCATCAATATCGGATTGAACAGAGCGAGAAAGACCTGTGACTGAACAGTTACGAACCGTTTGCGCGATCGCTTGAACAGCTTGAAAATCACCTTTTGATGCGGCAGGGAATCCCGCCTCGATGATATCTACACCGAGGCGTTCTAACTGCCGGGCAATTTCTAGCTTTTCATTTAAGTTTAAGTTGACTCCTGCCGACTGCTCGCCATCACGCAACGTCGTATCAAAAATGTTAATTTTTCGCACCGACCGTCACCACATCTTTCTGTTTAGCGTTGACAAACGGCATCATTTTTCGTAATTCTCGACCAACCACTTCAATTAAATGCTCGTTTTCCCGACGATTGATCGCGTTAAACTCTGGGCGATTCGCTTGGTTTTCTAAAATCCAACCTTTCGCAAACTTTCCTGTTTGAATATCTTCGAGCACTTTTTTCATTTCTGCTTTTACCGCATCGTTAATGATGCGTGGCCCTGTCACAAAGTCGCCCCATTGTGCTGTATCAGAAATGGAGTAACGCATACCTGCCAAACCGCCTTCGTACATTAAATCAACGATCAGCTTTAATTCATGTAGACATTCAAAATATGCAATTTCTGGTTGGTATCCTGCTTCAACAAGCGTTTCAAATCCCGCTTTGACAAGTGCAGTTAACCCACCGCAAAGAACCGCTTGTTCGCCAAATAAATCGGTTTCTGTTTCTTCTTTAAACGTCGTTTCAATCACACCTGCCCGAGCGGAACCAATCGCTTTCGCATATGCAAGTGCTGTTTCTTTCGCTTCACCAGTCACATCTTGATAAATAGCAATTAACGCTGGTACACCTGCTCCTTCTGTATATGTGCGACGAACTAAATGACCTGGTCCTTTCGGTGCAACTAAAAAGACATCCACATCGCTCGGTGGGACAATTTGGTTAAAATGAATATTAAACCCGTGTGCAAACACGAGCGCATTGCCCGGCTGTAAGTTTGGTGCAATTTCTTCTTTATATACTTTCGGCTGATGTTCGTCTGGAAGTAAAATCATTACAATATCCGCTTGCTTTGTCGCTTCATCCACTGGCAAGACGACAAATCCATCTTGCTCTGCTTTTTCCCACGATTTCCCCTTTCTTAATCCAATGATAACATCAACGCCGCTATCGCGAAGGTTTTGCGCGTGGGCATGACCTTGAGATCCGTATCCGATAATCGCTACTTTCTTCCCTTGAATGTAAGCTTCGTTTGCATCGCCATTGTAATATACTTTTACCATAATAAAATCCTCTCCTTAATTTAAATGATGAATAGTGATTTATTTGTTGATGATGCGCGTTGTGAACCGCGCGGAAACGCTGTTGTTCCTGTTCTTGCAACTTCCTTTAATCCGTATGGTTTTAATAAGTCGATGAGCGCATCAATTTTTTCCGGCTCCCCTGTTACTTGAACGACGAGACTATCGCGCGCCACATCGACAATTGCGGCACGAAACGGTTCAATAAGCGTATAAATTTCCCCGCGCGTTGCTGGCGTGACCGCCACTTTAATTAAAGCCAGCTCTCGAACGATAATCGCTTGATCGGTAATATCAACTACTTTTAACACGTCAATTTGTTTGTTTAGTTGTTTTGTAATTTGTTCGGCAATGCGTTCATCATCTACATTGACGACAAACGTCATGCGTGAAATGCCTTCCGCTTCGGTATGACCAACTGTAATGCTTTCAATGTTGTAATGTCGCTTCGTAAATAAACCTGTAATGCGATTTAATACACCCGGACGGTTGTTTACTGTCATTGTAATAATTCGCTTCACCATTTCACCCCCACCATCTCATGTAGCCCTTTTCCGGGCGCCACCATCGGATATACGTTTTCACCTGGACAAACGTGAAAATCAAGTAAAACCGGTGCATTTGTCGCAAATGCTTCTTTCAATACGTATTCTGCTTCTTCTTCCGTCGTTGCGCGCATCGCTTTCATGCCGTATGCTTCCGCTAAACGGACAAAATCCGGTTGATTCGGAATGAGTGAATGAGAATATCGTTTTTCGTAAAAAATTTCTTGCCATTGACGAACCATACCGAGCGCTTGATTGTTGACAATGACGATTTTAATTGGCAAATTCAGCTCTTGAATGACAGACAGTTCTTGCAACGTCATTTGGAACCCACCGTCACCAACGATCGATACGACCGTTGCTTCTGGCTGTGCCAATTGCGCTCCGATTGCCGCTGGCAACCCAAATCCCATCGTTCCTAGTCCGCCTGATGTGACCCAACGATGCGGCTGTTTAAATTTATAATATTGAGCCACCCACATTTGATGTTGACCTACATCGGTCGTGACAACCGCCTCACCGTTTGTATATTCATGAATCATTTCAATGAGTCGCTGCGGTTTTAGTACGCCCGGTTCGCGCTTGTACATAAGCGGATATTCTCTTTTCCATTCATTTAACTTGTTCAGCCACTCTGATACATCTGGTCGCTTTCCATTTTGTTCAATTAATTGAATGAGTGCTTCTTTCGCATCCCCAACGATCGGAATTTTTGTTGGCACATTTTTTCCAATCTCTGCTGGATCGATATCGATATGAGCGACCGTTGCTTTTGGTGCAAAATGAGCTAAATTTCCAGTCACCCGATCATCGAATCTTGCGCCGACATTAATGAGCAAATCACACTCATACAATGCCATATTTGCTGTGTAAGTTCCGTGCATTCCTGCCATTCCGAGAAATAGCGGATGGTCGGCAGGAAATCCACCAAGTCCTAAAAGCGTATGAATCACAGGAATATTTTGTTGTTCGGCATATTGTTTTAACTGCTCATGGGCATTCGCATGGAGAACACCTGCTCCAGCTAAAATGACCGGGCGTTTTGCTTGGCTAACGGCTTCAACAAGCTTGCGAATTTGCAAATGGTTCGGTTTTGTTGTCGGCTGATAACCCGGCAACTGTACGTCCTGTTCGTAATCAAACTCCGCTTCAGCGACGGCCATATCTTTTGGAATATCGATTAATACAGGACCTGGGCGCCCCGTTGTTGCAATATGAAACGCTTCTTTAATGATTTTTGGCAGCTCGTGTATGTCGCGTACTTGGTAACTATGTTTTGTAATAGGCATTGTAATTCCTAACACATCCGCCTCTTGAAAGGCATCTGAACCGATGACGCTCGATGCTACTTGTCCTGTGAAAACGACAAGCGGAATGGAGTCCATCATCGCATCCGTTAAACCTGTCACAATATTTGTGGCACCCGGTCCAGATGTGGCAATGACGACACCAGGTTTTCCTGAAATGCGGGCATATCCTTCCGCTGCATGAATAGCGCCTTGTTCATGACGTGTTAGCACGTGGAATACGCCTGACTCATAAAGCTTGTCGTAAATCGGTAACACAGCACCTCCTGGATAACCGAAAATCACTTTTACGTTTTCTGCTTTGAGCGCTTCAATTAACATAAGCGCTCCACATAACGTTTGCTTTTTTGCTACTCTTTCTTTCACTTTCATATTCGCTGCCATTTTTTCACCCCTAAAAGAAATGTGAAATAAGAAAAGCCTTCTCACCCCTCCATCGGTCCACGTGGACCAAAGGGGCGAAAAGGCTTGCATCCTTCCCGCGGTACCACCCTTTTTCGTGGCAAAGCCACCTCAGGAGCACGCGACGATCGTCGCAGCGCTCGTTTTAATAACGAGTGACGTGCACCCGTCCGTCCCTACTAGAAATCGTTCAGGACGGCGCTCCGAGGGGAGTTCACGAACGGAGACATCACCGGTTTCCAGCTCCCCCGGCTCTCTGTGGATGCCTAACCCGCTCGCTACTTGTCCTCTTCAACGCTTTTTCTTTATTGATTTGTTATCCAGCATTTACATTTTGTGTAGCGTATACTTTTACCCCTTCAGAAACAACACGTTTTCGAAACTGTTCTAACAATCGTTTCGTATGTTCACCTGGTACCCCATCACCAATCACACGACCATCGACTTTAACAACCGCAATGACTTCTGCTGCGGTTCCTGTTAAAAACACTTCGTCTGCTGTGTACACATCATGACGAGTGAACGGTTCTTCTTTGACGACATAGCCGAGTTCTTTGGCGATGTCGATAATCGCATCGCGCGTGATGCCTTCAAGCGCCCCGACATATCCTGGTGGTGTATATAACACGCCATTTTTGACGATAAACACGTTATCTGCTGATCCTTCAGCGACATAACCTTGGTCGTTAAGCATAAGCGCTTCACTGACGTTTGCTAAATGCGCTTCAATTCGCACTAATACGTTGTTTAAGTAGTTTAATGATTTTACTTTCGGGCTTAATACATCCGGACGGTTTCGTCGTGTTGCTACAGTGATCACTTCAATGCCCGTTTCATATAAATGTTTTGGGAAGATTGCTAACGGTTCGACAATAACAACGACTTGTGGCTTTGGACATTTATACGGATCGAGTCCAAGATCGCCAACTCCACGCGATACAACGACGCGAATATACGCATCTTCAAAGCCGTTCTTTTGCACCGTTTGAACGATAATATTTGTTAATTCTTCTTTTGTGTACGGAATGTTTAATAAAATGGATTTCGCTGAATTGTATAAGCGGTCAATATGTTCTTTCATGCGAAACACGTTGCCGCTGTACACACGAATGCCTTCAAACACCCCATCCCCATAAAGAAAACCGTGATCATATACAGAGATTTTTGCGTTTTCTTTCGTCACAAATTCATCGTTTAGAAAAATCCACTGTTCACTCAATGTTTTTCCCCTCTTCCCCTGTTCGCCGTCTCTTGCTTCTTCTGTTGATTGCGAATTTTGTTAGATTTATTTGAAAATTATCATACGCCCATTTACCAAAACAGTCAATACTATTTCATTGAATTTTTTGATTATTTAGATTAGTTAAAATACTTTGTATCCGCTTACATAATTGATATATCAAGGAAAAGAAAAGATGTAAAAATTTTTGAACATTTTTTGACCAAAGAAAATTGCCTGCACAAAGGGTCTTAGCGTCCTAGGAGAGATTCGAACTCCCGACCGACGGTTTAGAAGGCTTTGTCGTCCCGCACTCAGCTTGCTTATCCATGATGCAACTCGTGCGGTATACTGATGTTTATTCGATGAAACTGAATCCCGAGTTCGACAGTGACTAGGCAAACAAAATGCCTCTAATCCCTTGATACCAA
>NZ_PEDM01000013.1 GCF_002742685.1 Anoxybacillus flavithermus | reverse complement strand
GCCTTCGCAGTTCGGGACTTTCACCCTATAGATTGCACCCATGCCGAGCACACCAAAAAAGCTGACTGATGTTCAGTCAGCTTTTACACATTATTCTGCTTTTAAACCAGCGACAAACTCTGCAAGTTTTTGCAATTCTTCATCTGTGCCTTTGAAAATACCAGCTGGCATGCCACCTTTACCATTTTTCGCGATGTTAGCAATTTCTTCTGGAGATAATCCTGTACCAACAAGAGATGGTGCCGCCGGACCACCTTGCAAGTTTTCACCGTGACATGTTAAACATGTGTTTGCTTCTAAAATTTTATATCCTTCTGCATTTTTGTCAATGTCTACTTCTGCACGAATTTTTCCTTGTTCAGCCGCTGCTTCCCAGTCGTGCGTGACGACAGATTCCCATGTTAAGAAAATGATTGCAGCAAGCGTAAGCAACATCATACCGACAGCAACTGGACGTTTTGATGGACGACGCTCTGGACCACGATCTAAAAACGGTGCAAGCAATAACGCACCAAATGCAAGTCCAGGAATAATAATCGCTCCAACAACTGTATATGGACCAGATGCAAATGAGTACTTCAATAGTTGGTATAAGAATAAGAAGTACCAGTCTGGAAGCGGAATATAACTTGTATCTGTCGGATCCGCAATTCGCTCAAGCGGCGACGGATGCGCAACGGTTAAACATAAAAAGCCGATTAAAAAGACGGAGCCGACCATCCATTCTTTTAATAAAAAGTTCGGCCAAAACGCCTCGGTTTTCCCCGGATATTCGGAATAGTCTTTCGGAATGTTCGGCTTGCGCATTGCAGGTACGCGCGAGTCGCCGACAAATTTCATCCCTTTTCCGCGATGCATAGCGTTCCCTCCCTTATGCTAAATTTTACAGTGGACCAGAAATTCCTTGTTTTCGAATCATTAAGAAGTGTGCAGCCATTAATCCTAATAACGCTCCAGGCAAGAAGAACACGTGAATCGCAAAGAAGCGCGTTAACGTTTGAGCTCCAACGATTTCGTGATGACCTGCCAATAACGTTTTAATCGCTGGACCGATGACTGGTGTTGCTTCAGCAATTTGCAATCCTACTTTTGTCGCAAAGAGCGCTTTCATATCCCAAGGTAATAAGTAGCCTGTGAAACCAAGCCCCATCATGACCATAAAAATAAGTACACCAACGATCCAGTTCAACTCACGTGGCTTTTTGTAAGCACCTTGGAAAAATACGCGCAACGTATGTAAAAACATCATCACAATAACGAGACTTGCTCCCCAGTGATGCATGCCGCGCACAATTTGTCCAAATGCTACTTCGTTTTGTAAGTAATACACAGATTCCCAAGCGTTTTTAATATCTGGTACGTAATACATCGTTAAAAACATACCAGATAAAATTTGGATAACTGTAACGAAAAACGTTAATCCACCAAAGCAGTAAACAAACGCTGAAAAATGATGCGCAGGGTTTACGTGCTCTGGCACTTCATGGTCTGCGATATCGCGCCACAAAGGCGTAATATCTAGCCGCTCGTCAACCCAATCATAAATCTTATTAAGCATGTATTACGCCTCCCCTCGTGGTTTCGCTTTCCCTAAATACAACGTGCCATCTTTTACTTCGTATTCGTAACGGTCTAATGGAGCTGGTGGTGGCGTGTTTGGCACGTTCGTTCCGTCCTTTTCATATAAACCGTAGTGACAAGGACAGAAGAAACGGTTCGGATTGCTTTTGTCACCATTCCAGTTCACCGTACAGCCAAGATGTTTACAAATTGGTGATAGCGCAACGATATCCCCTTTTTCATCTTTAAATACCCAAGCCGATCTTGGCTCTTCTGATTCGTACCACGCGTCTTTTACTTTTACTTTGAAGTCGAAGCGCTGTGGTTCTGTCGTAATGTCTTTCACTTGGGCAACCGCAACCATATCTTGCCCAGCTTCTTCTTTTAAGATCGGATCTAAGGCGAAGCGCACCATTGGTGATAAAATGCCCGCTGCCATAAATCCACCTACACCTGTTAACGTGTAGTTTAAAAATTGCCGTCTTGACACGCGATGCTTTTTCTCGCTCATCGTTTTCCCCCCTCTATGCAAAGTTAAGTCCATCCGGACGAATTGTTATAACACATATATAAAACTAGGACAACCTAATGATATATCATGTTTCCACCAAGGTCAATATAATGATAGTGTAAACGCTATCTAATTTTTTAACGTCCATTTTGCGACTAACGCATCCATCACTTGTTCAACTTGTTGACGAACAACTTTTTGCTTATATGCTTCATCTGCATGCTCAAGTGGAAGCGCTGGTACATAAATAAACGACTCATCCGCGATATCCGCATGTGAAGTGACAAAACATATATGTTGAAATCCCGCTTGTTTAAGCACATTAGTCCATTCATGCACACGCGCTTGTATTTGTTCTTGCACAACATATGTCAGAGGCGGAAATAACATCACTCTCCCTTTAAATTGTCGCTCCACTTCGTTCGCAATAAACAACGTATGCTCGCTCATTTCAGCAAACGCTTTCATATTCGTGTTCCCGATCGGTATACAAGGAACGAGCGCTGTGTCAACATACTCTTTCGCTTGTTGATACATGTCTACATCTTTTGCTGTCCATTTCATTCAAATCACTCCTTATGTTTCCATATTACACGAAACGCATATGTATTTTTTTGAACGTTTTGTGACAAATATATGCATAGTAAAAAGCGTTGCGAAAACACGAGGTTAGCGCAACGCTTTTAATTGTTCGGTCAGCTCGCGAAATTTTTGTTCATCTTGCTGATCTAGCGCCTCGTCAATTAACCGCATAATTTTTTGTCGTTGAAAATGTTGAATCGATTGATGAACGATTGTTTCAACAAGTTGTTCGTCTTGTTTATTGACCCGTTTTGGCATGTACGGATTTTCTTCAAGTACCGCCACGTATTGCGGTGAATGGAAAGCACCGCGAAAATTAAGTTGAATGTAAATATCCTCATCACGATTTAAGCGAATATCGTGAAACGATTTTTCCGCATCTGTCGTGACGACGTTTTGCTTATAAAATCGAAACGGCACATCATCGACACAATGCGTCGACATCATCATGCCGCGCGGACAATATTCCGCATGTTCCACAAAGTGCACTTTTTCCATGAGCGCATCATGACTAAGTAAATAGTTTAAAATCCATACACATTCACGCCGTTTTAATTGATAATTGTTTAAAAACCAACGAACAAACTCTTTCTTCTCCCGAACAGAAACCATTCCCTTCCCCCCTTGCATCCGAATGACAACATCATTCAAACTGCAACATCATATGGGCAATCTCTTCGTTTGTCGGATCGATACGTAATAGTTGTTCAAATATATCTTTCGCCCTTTCCCTTCTTCCCTCCTCAAATAAAAAGTAGCCAAAATCATATAAAAAGTTTGGATCATCTTTAAAAAAAGTATATGCCTCTTCATAATGATTTAATGCCTGATCATACATTTCAAGCTTTTGCTTCGCCTTCGCAAGCTCCCATTCAAATTGGGGATCGTACTCGCCTTGATCGATTGCTTGTTGAATGACATGGACAACGTCTTCATACCGCTCCTCATGAAACAGCAAACTCGTCTGTATAAACAACGCTTCTAAATAACCCGGATCAATGTCTAGCGCTTTTTCAATGTAGGTTAGCGCTTCCTCCCGTTTTCCGAGTTTCAATGCAATTTTCCCAGCATATACAAGCAATTCTTTATTCCATTCATCTATTGTTAATCCTTCTTTTGCTATTTCGTAACTTTGTTGAATATCTCCTTCTTGTTCATACGATTTTGCTAAAAATAAATAAAGAGGCACATACTCGTGATCGAGCGCTTTTAACTCACTAAATTTCGCAATAGCTGTTTTATATGCTTCTGCTTGATATGCAGTAAATCCGTATTGAAATAACGTATGCGCATCGAAACGTTCGTTTAATGCTTCCTCATAATAAGATAGCGATCGTTCAAATTCACCAAGTAAGCTATATGCTTCCGCTATGCGCTGGGCAATGACGGTACCTGCGAGCGTTTTTGTTTTGTTGATGACTTGTTCATAATAAAACAAACTTTTTTGATATTGGCCGATCGTAAAATATAACTCCGCTAATGCAAATTGAACAAGAGGTTCGTTCGGCATTTTTTCATACGCTTTTAATAGCTTTTGTTCACTCACTTCATCTAATCCTTGCATTTGGTAAAGGTCTGCCATTAACAAGCATGCACGCACATAATACGGATCATCCTCGTCAATATCAAGCAACAATTCAAGCGCTTCTTCCTCTTTATCCATTTCTGTATATATTTCTGCTAAAAAGAGTTGTAGTTCACGTTCGTCTGGATAACGTGTAAGCAACATACGAACGAGCGATTCCGCCTCTTCCAACAATCCCCACGAAAATAGTTGATCAGCTAACGTATATCGCTCTTCATCGCTTCCGTTTTGTTTTACTTGCTCCGCAAGCGCTAATGCGCGTTCCACATCTCCTTGTTCAACGAGTTGAACGATTTGATCTAACTTTTCCATCAATTTCACCCTCATTATTCGTATCATCACGCTTTATCATACCATCGAACAAATAAGCATGCAAAAAAAAGAAGCTGATCCGTCATAGAATCAGCTTTGTAACATACGAAGATGGTCAAAAAACGCCGGATATGACACGGCAATCGCTTCGGGATGTTGAAGGATAACACTTCCTTTTGTGATGCACGCCGCGATCGCTAACATCATGCCAATGCGATGATCACCGTAGCTATCAACAACCGTATTTTCGGCATAAAGCGGTGTTTTTCCGTGAATGATCATTCCGTCTTCCGTCGCTTCGATGTGAGCGCCAAGCTTTCGCAACTCGGATACAACTGTTGCGATGCGATCCGTTTCTTTTACTTTTAACTCGCTTGCATCTGTAATGATTGTCGTTCCTTCTGCTTGCGTCGCTAAAAGAGCAATAATCGGAATTTCGTCAATTAATCGCGGAATGATATCACCACCGATACGCGTTGCCTCCAATGTCGATGTACGAACGGTAATATCAGCTACAGGCTCACTTTCTTCATTGCGAACATTTTCAATCGAAATATCTGCCCCCATGTTTTTTAATACATCAATAATACCTGTACGCGTCGGGTTGATTCCGACATGTTTTAACGTAATTTCGCTATTTGGGACGATCGCCCCAGCGACTAAAAAGAACGCAGCAGAAGAAATATCGCCCGGCACTTCTATATCAATTGCTTGAAGCGTTTGTTTCCCCGTGACGGAAACACTACGTCCGTCAACATGGACGTCCGCACCAAATGCACGCAACATACGCTCGGTATGATCGCGCGACTGATGTGGTTCAGTAACCGTTGTTGTTCCTTCAGCATGTAACCCAGCAAGCAAAATGGCTGATTTTACTTGCGCACTAGCGACAGGGGAATGATATGTAATTGGCTGGAGTTGTCCGCCACGAATCGCTAACGGTGTGTATCGACCTTGTTCCCTTCCGTCGATATGTGCACCCATTTGTTTGAGCGGTTTTGTCACGCGATCCATTGGCCGTTTTGCGATTGAATCATCTCCAATTAAACAAGCATGAAACGGACAAGCGGCTAAAATGCCTAACAATAAACGTGTTGTCGTTCCTGAGTTGCCAACGTTTAATATATGTTTAGGCTCTTTTAATCCGTCAATTCCTTTTCCTTCAACGATGACTTCATTCCCTTGCTGTGTAATTTCTACCCCCATTTGACGAAAACAATCGATTGTACTTAAACAATCTTCACCCGTTAAAAAATTTGTCACTCGTGTCGTCCCTTTCGCAAGCGCACCAAACATAATGGCGCGGTGAGAAATGGACTTATCTCCCGGGACAGCAATTTCTCCTCGCAATGCATGGATATTTGTTTTTAACTCCATCATTCCACCCTCTTTTACACAACGTACGTTTCATAGTTCGTATTGGCTTCAATACAATGTTTCGCTCGTTGACGGTCATCTTCTGTTTGAAAACTTAAACGAAGTACACCGTAAATATCTTCACGCGTTTCGATAATACGAATGTTTGTAATGCTAATACGCTCTTTTGCTAAATAGCCCGTAATTTCAGAAATAACCCCCGGATAGTCTGGCACATCGACATATAAATCATAAAAGGAAGGGATCGCCCCTTTCGTTCGGGCAGGCAATCCGTCACGAAACTGTTTCGCTTCATGAAAATAATGATAAATCCGGTCGCTATCCCCATCAGCAACATACGTACGAATTTTTTTCATCTCCTCGATCCAACGATCAAATAGTTGCAACAGTTCCTCTTTATTATGTATAAAAATATCGCGCCACATTTCTGGATTGCTTGAGGCAATGCGCGTAATATCACGAAATCCACCGGCCGCCAATCGGCTCACAAGTTCATCTTCTCGTTCGTACTGCTGTGCTTGATGAACGAGGCTTGCTGCAACGATGTGCGGAAAGTGACTAATGACGCCAGCAATGCGGTCATGCTCTTTCGGTGTTAATGTAACAAAGTGTGCTTTCGTTCCTTTAAGCCAATGTTTTAGACGTATGACATCTTCTTCTTTCACATGTTCCGTCGGCGTTAAAATGTAAAATGCATTTTCAAACAAATGCGCACGCGCAGCTGCCACTCCGCTTTTATGTGAACCTGCCATCGGATGTCCACCGATAAACGACACCCCTTTTTCTAATAACGGCAACGCTTGCTCGACAATGCGTTCTTTTGTGCTTCCTACATCTGTAACAATGACATGTGGCCGTAAAGACAGACCGACCAACTCATGAAGCAATTGCTCTGTTTGAACGACAGGTGCAGCGAGCACGATGACATCTGCTTCACATGCCCCTTGAGCAAACGATGGTACCGCTTCGTCAATGACACCGAGCGAACGAGCTAGACGCATTGATTCATCTAATACGTCATATCCGATTATTGTGGCGTCCGGATGCGCTCGCTTGATCGCAAGCGCAATCGAACCGCCGATTAAGCCAAGACCGGCAACTAAAACGTTTCCTTGCAAAGTTGCTCCCTTCTTTCTTTTAACATGTTCGCTAATGTACGAATGATCGTTTCGTTTTGTTCCGCCGATCCGACTGTAATGCGCACAGCGGTCGGAAAACCGAGAGCGCATCCTGAACGAACGATAATGCCGCGTTGCAGCAAATACGTAAACACTTCATCACCGCTAAAACCAAAATCGATTAAAATAAAATTTCCCTCTGATTTGTAGTAGCGCAAACTGTACTCATCACAAAATGCGTAAAATTGGTTTAAACCTTGTTTATTTTTTTGTGCACATTGTTGAATAAATGTTTGGTCGTTTAATGCAGCCCGTGCAGCAACTTGAGCAAGACGAGACGTGTTAAATGGCTCACGCGCTGGCTCGATCGCTTGTAAAATATGTTCATGTGCAATGCCATATCCGATACGAAGCGCTGCTAACCCGTATGCTTTAGAAAACGTGCGTAAAATCATCATATTTTCATATTGCCGAAGCAAAGAAACCGTATCCGGATAATCTTCCGCTTGCACGTATTCGTAATACGCTTCATCGACAACGACGAGCACGTGTTTAGGCACTTTGTCCAAAAAGGCACGTAAAGAAGCGTCATTGACATACGTACCTGTCGGATTGTTTGGACTACAAATCCAAACGACGCGCGTATCGTCGTCGATCGCTTCAAGCATCGCTTCTAAATGATGATGTCCGTCTTGAAGCGGAATCTCACGCACTTCCGCACCTTCGATGATCGCATTATGACGATATTGCGGAAACGTCGGCGTAGCCATCACTGTATTCGTTCCTTTTTGTAAAAAGGCGCGACAAACGATTTGAACGACTTCATCCGAACCGTTTCCAAAAATAAGTTGTTTTTCATTGACGCCAACATGCTTAGCGAGCGCCTCGCGCAACGACCGGCTATATCCGTCAGGATATAGTGCTAAGTAATCAAGCTCTGCAATCATCGCTTGTTGCACGAGAGGTGAACATCCGTACGGATTTTCATTTGATGCGAGTTTAATTACCGTTTCTAACTGATATTCGCGTTTTACTTCCTCAATCGGTTTGCCCGGTTGATACGGTTTTAGTTGTTTCAGTTGTTGTTTGACTTTCATTTTTCCCCACCCTTTTTAATGGTTCAATAAGTGAAACGACATATTGAGAAAAAGCGATGAGCGCATTTGAGCGTGTATGCACATCGTTTAACTGATGTTGAAGCTGTTCAATTTTTTGTACAATGGCGCTGCCGATGACGACGCCATCACATACGTGTTGAAGTCGCTCCACTTGATCAGCCGTCGAAATACCAAATCCAACGACAACAGGAACACGGCTATATGATTTCACTTGTTGCAAAAATTCGTACAATTGTTTTGGCAACGAATCCCGAATGCCTGTTACACCTAATGATGACACGCAATATAAAAACGATTGAGCTTGCGAGGCAATCATTGCGATGCGTTCATGAGACGTTGGGGCGACGAGCGAAATATAAGGAATTCCATATGTGTCACCTAATATTCTCATATGCTCGCTTTCTTCAAACGGTAAATCTGGAATGAGCACGCCGCTCGCACCGTTTTGTTGCGCTAAAGCAAAAAAGCGTTCTTCTCCTAATTGTAACACAGGATTGTAATACGTAAAGACAATAATCGGAATTTTTACACCTTTTTTTCGCATTTGGCCGATGAGTTCAAGCGCTCTTGTTAAGGTCATTCCATTTTTTAGAGCCCGGCTCGCTGCCCGTTGAATGATCGGGCCATCTGCAAGCGGATCCGAGTATGGTACACCAAGCTCTAATATCGTTGCACCTGCCTGTTCAAGAGCAATAACTAAATCGATCGTCACTTCTTCACACGGATCGCCCGCCACGATAAATGGAATAAAATGTTTCATTACCGCTCATCCCCTTCCAAATAGTTCATCACCGTTTGCACATCTTTATCTCCTCTTCCTGATAAACAAACGAGAATCGTTTCATGTTTTGGGCGAAGGGGGGCGATTTGAAACGCTTTGGCAAGCGCGTGGGCAGATTCGATTGCTGGAATGATTCCTTCTGTTTCTGCAGTCATTTGAAGGGCTGCAATCGCTTCCTCGTCCGTTACACTCTCATAGCGAACGCGTCCAATATGTGCTAAATATGCATGCTCTGGTCCAACACCTGGATAATCTAACCCTGCTGAAATCGAATATGGTTCTGTAATTTGACCGTGCTCATCTTGCAATACGTATGTGAGGGAACCGTGAATGACACCTTTTGTTCCTTTTGTTATTGTTGCGGCATGCTCAGTTGTATGCACACCTTTTCCTGCTGCCTCAACGCCAATACATTCAACATCATCATCTAAGAATGGATGAAACATACCGATTGCATTACTTCCACCACCAACACAAGCAATGATCGTGTCCGGAAGTTTTCCTTCTGCTTTTAACATTTGTTCGCGCGCTTCTTCGCCGATAATGCGTTGAAATTCACGCACCATCATCGGATACGGATGAGGTCCAACAACAGAGCCAATCATGTAAAAATGATCGTCACAATGCTCTACCCAATAACGAATCGCTTCGTTTGTCGCATCTTTGAGTGTACGGTTGCCGCTTGTTACTGGAATGACTTGTGCACCAAGTAGTTTCATACGAAATACGTTTAATGATTGCCGTTTCACATCTTCTTCACCCATAAACACTTTACATTCCATACCAAAACGAGCGGCAACAGTAGCGGCAGCTACTCCGTGTTGTCCTGCACCTGTTTCAGCGATTATTTTTCGTTTCCCCATTCGTTTCGCTAACAGCGCTTGCCCAATCGCGTTGTTAATTTTATGAGCACCTGTATGGTTTAAGTCTTCACGTTTAAAGTACATTTTCGCCCCGCCTAATCGTTCTGTCAAGTTTTTTGCAAATGTTAAGGCGGTCGGACGGCCTGAATATTCATACAAATGATGCATATATTCCGCATGGAACGAAGAATCAGCCAGTGCTTCATGCAATTGGTTCTCTATATCAGCTAACGGACGCATTAATGTTTCTGGAACAAACTTTCCACCAAACATACCAAAGCGACCACGTTCATTTGGTAACGTCAACATTTCATCACCTTCTGTTCAATTTGTTTTATTTTTTGTTCACTTTTCTGCTCGTCTTCTTCAATTCCACTACTAATATCTATACCGAACGGCTCATATGCTAACAGTTGCTCAACGTTGTCTGGCGTAATGCCTCCTGCAATGAAGCACGGAACACCTTGACGTTTTGCTTCTTCCATATAACAAGGGACGGTAGTCCAATCAAACGAAACCCCCGTTCCGCCCCATGCTCCTTTGCGACCACTATCAATGACAAAACCGTCTGCAACTCCTTCCCATATACGCATATATGACCATGCTTCTGGTATGTGATGAATGACTTTCCAAACTGGAAGTTGAAAAGCCTCTTTGATCTCCCTTACTGTCTGAACAGTTTCCATCCCATGACATTGAATAATGGATAATGGAACGTGCTCGAGAACGGAAGCAACGGAATGAATCGTTGGATGAACGAAAACCCCAACGATTTGTTTTGTTTCAAGTTGAACGACAGATAACCATCGTTTTACATTTTTCGGTTCGACCTTTCGCTTGCTTTCCGCAAAAACGAATCCGATATAGTCCGCTTTGCTTTTGGCAATAAGTTGCACATCTTGCAACGAACGATTGCCACAATATTTTAAGACGGTCATATTTCACGCTCCCCAAACAATTCATAAATGGCTACATCGACTGCTGGCTTCCGCATAAGTGCTTCACCAACGAGCATCGCATGAGCACCCGCTTGTCGTACCTTCTGCACGTCATCGTATGTGTGAATGCCACTTTCACTAACAATGATGCACTGAGGCAAAAGAGGAACAATTTGTGTCGTCACATGCAACGATGTGTGAAAGGTTGTTAAATCGCGATTATTGATACCGATCACTGTCGGTGTGAAACGTTTTAAAATCGCTTCTACTGTTTTGGGAGCATGCACTTCCACTAAACATTGCAATCCCATCTCATGCGCTTCTTCATACAATTCATGCAAAAAACTCGGATCAAGCGCTTCACCAATGAGCAAAATGGCATCTGCACCAATGCGTACACTTTCGATAAGTTGTTTACGATCAATAATAAAGTCTTTACGTAAAATCGGAATTTGCACATGTTGTTTCACTTGCGTCACGTATGAACGATGACCTGCAAAATATCGTTCATCTGTTAAAACAGACACAGCATCCGCACCTGCTCGCTCGTATGCGCGGGCAATATCAACGACATTCATATGTTGTCGAATGATCCCTTTCGATGGTGAAGCTTTTTTCACTTCTGCAATCAAACCTAGGATACGATATGGCTTGGCTAAAGCATCGTAAAACGAACGGCGTGGAAGTTGTTCATATGTCTCTGGTAATTGTAACGATGAAACTTCTTCTCTCTTTGTTTGTAAAATTGTTTCAAGCATACATTGCACCTCGCAATCGTTGTAAATATGCATAAGCATGGCCAGTTTCAATGGCTCGCTTCGCCATATTGACTCCATCTTCAATATCCGATGCGGCACCGGCAACGTATAATGCAACACCTGCGTTTAGTAAAACGATATTTGTCGCACTTTCATTTGCACGTTGGGCAAACACACGTTCAATGAGTTCGGCACTTTCACTTACACTATGAACACATATATCGGACAAGCAACCACGCGGTAATCCTACATCTTCTGGAGTAATAGTACGTTGAATAATATGACCGTTTTTCAGCTCAATCAATTGTGTTTCCGCAGCGATACTACATTCATCTAGCCCGTCACTGCTTGTGACAAACACCGTATGTGCTGTTCCGATTTGCTGCAACGCTTCTGCCATGTTTTGCGCATCTTTTGCATGAGGAACACCAATAACTTGCCTTTTCGGTCGCGCAGGATTGACGAGTGGACCAAGCAAATTAAATACCGTTCGCATTTTTAAACTTTGACGAATGGGGGCAACATGCTTCATTGCTTCATGATAAAATGGAGCGAATAAAAAAACGAGCCGATGTGTGCGTAATGCTTTTTTTGCTTCTTCTTCCGTTTTCGGCATCGGGATAAGGAAATGCTCAATGACATTTGCGCTTCCGCTTGTCGACGACACCGCACGATTGCCATGTTTCGCAACAGGAATGTTCAGGGATGCAACAAGCAACGCGACAGCTGTCGAAATATTAAACGTCCCTTTTCCGTCTCCACCTGTTCCACACGTATCGATTACTGGTTCGTCGAACGAAACTGTTCGCATTCGTTCACGCATCGCCCGAATAAAGCCAACAAGCTCATCGACCGTTTCACCGCGAAAACGCAACAAAACTAAAAAAGCAGCTACTTGTTTTTCATCCACTTCCCCGCTCATCATCGCATGCATCGCCTCATACGCTTCTTGTTGCGTCAATGTTTGTTGTGCGACACATTTATGCAAAAACCGTTCAAACACATCTTTCTCCCCCTTTAAACACGTGCTCTGCAAGCTGAATCGCATGAATTAAAGCACTCGCCTTATTTCTCGTTTCTTTCCACTCCAATGCAGGCAATGAATCCGCAACTACTCCCGCACCTGCTTGTACGTATGCTACTTTATTTTTTAATATAGCTGTGCGAATGGCTATACACGAGTCAATATTCCCGTCAAAACCGATATAAGCAATCGCCCCCGCATATACGTTGCGTGCTGTCGGCTCTAGCTCTTGAATAATTTGCATCGCCCGAATTTTCGGTGCTCCACTCACCGTTCCTGCAGGAAAAGCAGCGATAAGGGCATCAAGCGGATGAACATCATCGCGAAGCGTTCCCGTTACTTTTGAGATTAAATGCATGACGTGTGAAAACTTCCCGACTTGCATAAATTGTGGTGTACGCACCGTTCCGTACATGGCGACGCGACCGATGTCATTACGTGCTAAATCGACAAGCATATAATGTTCCGCTCGCTCTTTCGGGTCATGAAGCAACTCGTTCATAAGCGCATCATCTTCTTGTTCATTTTTACCGCGACGACGCGTACCTGCGATCGGATCAATTTCAAGCTCCCTGTTTCGTACTTGAATGAGTTTTTCGGGAGAGCTACCAACGATTTGCTCTTCACCAATTTTTAAATAAAATAAGTATGGGGACGGATTTAATAAACGTAATAAACGATATAGCTCAAGTCCATCAATGGACGTTTCAATCTCAAATCGTTGGGACAACACCGTTTGGAACACATCTCCGCTTGCAATGTATGATTGAATGTTTTCAACGGCTTCATAGAACGTTTGCCGATCCATATTTGAACGAACCCGATCAAACGAAACAGATATGTTTCGGTCAAACATCATATGCGCTTGTTCATCGCAACCTTGAACCATTTGGCGCGCTAGCTCATCTATTCTTCGGCAAGCTACTTCATATTTTTCTGCTTGTTTTGCTTCATCATCCGCTTCCGTTAAACGAACATAATGAATGAGTAATAGCTCTTTTTTTACATGATCAAAGGCGAAAAGTGATTCACAAACGACGAAATGGACAATTTTCATTTGTAAATCGTTATACGCATGATAAGGAATTTTCTCGATGGAAGAAATAAAATCGTAGCTAATATAACCAACAGCTCCCCCGCGAAATGGGACGTCTAATGATAACAGTTGAACGTGAAGATGTTGCTGCATGACAGCAAACGCTTCTTGAATCGTCCCGGTGCACGCTAACACTTGTTGTTGTTCTTTCACAAAAAATTGTTTGCCATCATCGCTTTCAATCGACATAAATGGGCGAATACCGATGAATGAATAGCGCGACCAAGGGGACATGTCATCTTTGCTTTCAAGCAAAAACGATGCCTCATCACGTAACGCCATAAATAGTTGAATGGGTTGAAACGTATCTGCAAAAAAACGGCGCACAATCGGAATTGTTCGGAACTGGGAAGCTGCTTGTAAAAATGTAGCTATATCCATGATCGTTCTCCTTTCTTGGAGAATGAACATGAGGGGAAACAAAGAGGAAAGTAAAAAAGCCTAAAGACGAGCGGTCTTTAGGCGTACGTATCCTAATGATCCTCTGCTCCGCTCTCACTCATTCTCTGCTCAACTCTTACTCTACTCAACTAACTTGTAAACCATCATATTATATATCTGACTTTTTTGTCAACTGTAAGTCTGGCCGAAGCTGGACGGCATCACGTAAATATACGTGATGAATATCTTGCTGTGAGCGCTTCGTATGTACGGTCATCATGACACGAATACATTTCGGCAATGCATAAGGCACGTTAATTTCTCGCATGCACATAACAGGAACATACGTCCAACCGTCTAAATGACGCAATGCCTTGGCTGGAAATGTGGCGTTTAAATCATCTGTCATCGAAATCAATATCGATACGACATCTTCTGCATGCACATCGTTTTGACGAATCATTTCCGTTAACAATCGCTTCGTTTCGTCTATAATTTCTCGTTCATCGTTATCGCTCACAGTCGTTGCCCCGCGAATCGCTCGAATCACTCCTCTTCCCTCCTTCTTCGGCAAACGCGTATAACCATCGCAACAATTGGTCATCGTCTATCCGCTCTACGCATACCGTTCCAATCTCTTTCATTAACACCATACGCACCGTTTGATCTTTCGCTTTTTTATCTTTTTTCATTTTTTCGAGCAACCGTTCAGGTGATACGTGTGACGGAAGAGATATTGGAAACCCGTAATGATGAAACAACGTTCGAAAAGATGAATAAAAAAGCTGTTGTTTGTAAAAATGTTGGCTTACAAAAATGGCAAATAACATACCGAGAGCAACCGCATCGCCATGCGTCATCACCCCATAGCCGAGTTCACTCTCTAACGCATGGCCGAGCGTATGACCGAAGTTTAAATGAGCGCGAACTCCTTGCTCTTTTTCATCTTTGGCGACAATAGATGCTTTAATTTCAATTCCCTTTTGAATCGCGTATTGCAAACGATCACCACGTAAATCATTGAGCTTTTGCACATTCGCTTGTAACCAACCGAAAAAAGCACGATCATAAATTAAGGAATGTTTAATAATTTCCGCAAAACCTGACCGCATCTCTCGTTCTGGAAGTGTACGAAGTAAAGAAATATCGTAAAAAACGAGTTCAGGCTGATAAAAAGCGCCAATCATATTTTTCCCGAGCGGATGGTTAATGGCCGTTTTCCCACCAACAGCACTGTCGTGTGCTAGTAGGGTCGTCGGCACTTGAATGAAACGAATGCCACGCATATATGTCGCTGCGACAAAACCGGCTAAATCTCCGACGACCCCTCCGCCGAGCGCAATGATTAATGAATCACGGTCGAGATGGTTTGTTAGTGCTACCGTATGGCACGCGTAAAACTGTTCGAACGACTTCGCTTCTTCTCCACTCGGAATAATATGCGTATACACACGGTCGTATGTTTGACGAAGAGCTTGCTGCACATCGTCCAAATAAAGCGAAGCAACTGTTTCATCTGTAATAATGAGTACTGCTGTCACATTTGGACAGACGCGGTCAATCATGCGATCTATCATATGCAGCAATTCATTCCCAATGACGACTTCATACCGTTTCGACGACGTAGCGATGTGAATGCGTTTCATCATTAAAACTCCTTTGCGTACCGTCGCATGTTTTCAACATTCTGCATAATGAGATCGATGCGATCTTGTCCAAATTGTTCAACAATTGCCTTTGCAATTTCCCATGCTACAACGGCTTCAGCAACGACGCTTGCCGCTGGAACCGCGCAACTATCTGAACGTTCAATGCTTGCCGCAAACGGTTCTTTCGTTTCAATATCGACACTCATGAGCGGTTTATACAATGTTGGAATCGGCTTCATGACCCCGCGCACAACGATCGGCATACCCGTCGTCATCCCGCCTTCAAATCCGCCAAGTCGATTTGTTTTGCGCGTATATCCCATTTCCTTGCTCCATATAATTTCGTCGTGCACTTCGCTTCCAAAGCGACGTGCAGCTTCAAAGCCGATGCCAAACTCAACACCTTTAAAGGCATTGATGCTCACGATGGCAGCAGCAATTTTTGCATCTAACTTTCGGTCGTAATGCACATAGCTCCCGACACCAACCGGAACACCTTCAACAATGACTTCGACAATTCCACCAATCGAATCGCCTTTTTCTTTCGCTTCATCAATGGCCGCCATCATCTTTTTTTCTGCTTCTGAATCAAAGCAGCGAACAGGGGATTGCTCGGTCACTCGTTGCAACTCCTCAAGCGATGTATATGCGGTATGTTCCGCCTTTACCCCTCCGATTTCAACGACATGGCTTGCGATGCGAATGCCTAATTCCGATAAAATGCGCTTCGCTACCGCTCCTGCTGCCACCCGCACCGTCGTTTCACGCGCAGAGGAGCGTTCTAACACATTGCGCATATCACGATGCCCATACTTGATTGCCCCGTTTAGATCAGCATGTCCTGGACGTGGGCGTGTCACTTTTCGTTTTACTTCTTCTGTATCATCAGCGAGCGGTTCGATCCCCATAATGCTCGTCCAATGTTTCCAATCGCGATTTTCAACGACGAGTGTAATCGGAGAACCGAGCGTTTTTCCATGACGGACACCGCTTAAAATTTTTACTTCATCTTTTTCAATTTGCATGCGTCGCCCACGACCATATCCTTTTTGCCGACGCGCTAAATCTTCGTTAATATGCTCCGCCAAAAGCGTCAATCCGGCTGGAACACCTTCAATAATGGTTGTTAATTGTGGACCGTGAGATTCACCAGCTGTTAAGTATCGCAATTCCCTCTCTCCCTTCATCTCTTTAAAGCGATTATGTATGAATATAGCACATTTTTTTTGTAGACGTAACCCCTTAATTGCACAGAAAGCGACCAAGTTCGGTCGCGATTACATTTTTCGATAAAAAAATGTGTCTTCTACTTCAAAACCGTATGCTGTCGGATTAAAAATTTGTTCTGTGCTACCGACGAAAAATATTCCTCCGGAACGAAGAGCGCGATTAAACTTTAAGTACAATTCATGTTTGGCTTCTTCCGTAAAATAAATAAGCACGTTGCGACAAACAATTAAGTCGAAATTTGTATCAAATGGATCGGCAAGCAAATTATGCTTTTTAAACGTGACCGTTCGTTTAATGTCATCGATGATTTTATAGTGGGACCCTTCTTTAACAAAAAATTTTTTCTTCACGTCTTCTGGCACTTCTTGAAGAGAACGTTCCATATAAATGCCAAGCTTCGCGCGAGCCATGGCGTTATCATCAATGTCTGTCGCTAATACGTTTACTTGCGATAATGGCATAAATTTAGACAAAATAATTGCTAACGTATAAGGTTCTTCCCCCGTTGAGCAAGCAGCACTCCACACTTTTAATCGTTTATTTGTTTCAAGAAGTTTCGGAATAATTTTTTTCTCTAGCACCTCCCAACGTTTTGCATTTCGGAAAAATTCAGATACGTTGATCGTCATGCGATCTAAAAACTCATGAAACAGCGCTTGATCATGATTCATTGCCCGAAAAAATTCATCAAAATTTTTAAATCCTTTCTTTTCATAAAGAGAAGTTAACCGCCGTTTCATTTGCGCTTCTTTATATAGCGCTAAGTCAATGCCTGTTTTGCGTTTCACGTTTGCAATAAATTGTTGATAATCACTCATTCTAAAAACTCCTCTTCCTTTTCTTTCATACATACAGTATAACGAAAATGTGAAAAAACGGGAATAAAAAAATAAAGATAGGCATGTGCCTACCTTTTTTAGTATATTTTAATATACCCACTCGTTCATTAGCTTGCTGTAGGAAACGAGTTCTTCTTCTTTGAAAAATAGTTGAATTTCGCGTGCAGCGCTCTCTTTTGAGTCAGAACCGTGAATAATATTTTTTCCGACCGTTAAGCCGAAATCACCGCGAATCGTGCCTGGTAACGCTTCTTGTGGGTTTGTTTTCCCCATCATTTGACGAGCTGTTGCGATGACGTTTTCGCCTTCCCATACCATCGCAAATACTGGACCGGACGTAATAAATTCAACGAGTTCACCGAAAAACGGACGCTCTTTATGCTCTGCATAATGTTGTTCAGCAAGCTCACGTGATACTTGCATGAGCTTTGCACCGACAAGCTGAAAACCTTTACGCTCAAAACGAGCAACGATGTCACCGATGACACCACGCTGTACCCCATCTGGTTTGACCATTAGAAATGTTCTTTCCATGACGAATTCTCCACCCCTGATACGTTATGTATTGGAACTGACTCCTCCGCAATTATATCATCTTACATACAAATTAGCAATATTCGCCATGAAAACGATTTAATTTTTTCTCTTAATATTTCCGCTTACCAATATACTTTGCAATGTTATAAAGCGCTGTCCAAGCGCGATTGCGTGGCAGTTTTTGTAATATGTTAAGCGCTTTTTGTAAGTAGCGATCTCCGAGCTCATACGATTTCTCAATGGCGTTTGTTTGCTTAATCCCATCAATGACATGCGCCATTTCATGACTTGTTGTATGTTCGTTTACTTTCATAATTTGTTCTTTTAATGTTCGTTCTCTCATAGCATACAAAACAGGGAGCGTCACATTGCCTTGCGATAAATCGCTTCCTGCCGGTTTGCCGAGCTGTTTTTCTGTCCCAATAAAATCAAGAATATCGTCTGTAATTTGAAACGACATGCCGACATAATAACCGAACCAATACAATTTTTTATGGACAGCCTCAGGCGCTCCTGCCACGACAGCACCGAGTTGGCAACTCGCTGCAATAAGCAAAGCTGTTTTTCTCTTAATTCGTTGCAAATAACGGCGCAAATTTTGATCAAATCGATATTTGTCACTAATTTGTTCAATTTCTCCTCGACATACTTCAACAATGGTGTTTGCTAAAATATGATGAGCGACTGGATCATCAATTTCACACATTTGCTCAAGCGCTCGGGCAAACAAATAGTCACCAACGTACATGGCAAATCGATCGCCCCATTTCGCTTGAATCGTTTCCTTTCCACGTCGCAACATCGCCCCATCAATCACATCATCATGGACGAGCGAGGCCATATGAATGAGCTCAAGAGCGACAGCTACCCGCTTCATCTTCTCAAAATGATATGTACCAAATTGTCCGCCGAGCAAAACAAACACAGGTCGAATGCGCTTTCCGCCCGCCTCAAGCAAATGTAACGATGCTTCATTGACGAGCGGATCAGACGCTTGCACGGTCAGTTTCAATTGTTCTTCAATTTTGTTTAAATCCCCATTCAAAAATGAATACATTGCTTTTAGCTTCATTATGATTCACCTTAACGTCCATAAGGTTTATGTCCGAGATGCATCGCCGCCACTCCAAACGTATACGGTTTCACTTGTACGTTTACAAAACCGGCTTGACGAAACATGTTTGCTAGCTCGTCCATTCCCGGAAATTCACGTGCTGACTCTTGCAACCACGAGTATTCCTCATAACTTTTTGCGAAAATCTTCCCAAAAAAAGGCATGACATAACGAAAATATGCATAGTACAGTTGTCGAAAACCGATAAGCGTTGGCTGTGACGTCTCTAAACAAACGACTTTCCCGCCTGGTTTTGTGACACGATACATTTCTTTTAATACCGTCATATAATCAGGAACGTTACGCAATCCGAACCCGATCGTCACATAGTCGAATGTGTTGTCAGGAAACGGTAAACTCATCGCATTGCCATGCACGAGTGTCACGTGCTGAAAACCGCGTTCTTTTACTTTTTCTTCCCCAACTTTTAACATATTGCGACTAAAATCAAGTCCATATACTTCACCGCTCGGTCCAACGGCTTCGGCTAACGCGATTGTCCAATCTGCCGTTCCGCAACACACATCGAGCGCTTTCGCTCCCTTTTGAACATTCATTCGTTTCATCGTATCTTTTCGCCATGCGACATGACGTTTAAAACTAATGACTGAATTCATCCGGTCGTAATGATCAGAAATTTTTTCAAATACACGATGCACACGTTCTTCCTTCGACTGTTGCATAAAAATCCCCTTCTTTCAACTGAAATCAAACGAGGAGATGAGAGAATCGCTCTTTTACTTCTTCGTACGCATGAAACGGGAGAAGATCTTGTAATTTTCGCTGACAGTGATCAATATAATTCATCAATGCTGTCGATTTCGCTCCTTCACGATGAACACGTTTTAGCGCGAACAAGTAGTACGCCAATTCTCCCCACTCATGAGCATGCACATGTTCCGCCAGTTGACGAAGCAACGCAGATTCAATAATAGCAATGCAATGAAAGCGTTCAAGATCATCTGACGACAGTTGTTGTAGACGAATTTTTTGTATATTGATCTCTTTAATCGCTTCAGCAAAGCGACGAATGAGTGAAATGTCATGTCGTTGCGCTAAAAAGTCGTAGTACAATCCACTATATAAATCTCCGGCAAGCACCGTTAATTGCTTTTTTTGCATTATTTGTTGCCCATCTACTTCATCATGGGTGTCAAGGGCGAGTTGAATTAACATCATGGCAAACACGTAATCGAGTGCGATGTTTTCTTCCACTTGAGCCGAACGTAACATAGAAAGAGCAAACGATATGCGATCTTCGTCTATGATGCGTGGTTGTATATAGCGATCTACATACGAATGGGCAATTGCCCATTGAATGCGCGTTCGTACTTGTTCGATTTGCTGTTGCATATCCATGACTGATCACCCTTGCTTCCCAAAAACTCAAACTTTATTATATCATAAACCGTCTTCACGTTAACGATGATTTTTCGCATCAGACTGGATTTCGCCATGTTGCGTTTGAATAAGTGCTTTTCCGCGCACTTTAATCGCTGATGTATGCTCTGTAAATTGCGCAATCAGCACCTCCCCTTGATCAAGCTTTTCAGAATGATGGAAGCGCGTATCCGAACCGCGCGTTAACCCGATGACATTCACTCCGTCTTCTAAAGCCTTAATCACAACATAATCGCCTTGCATTATAATCCCCCTTCCTATTTAATGAGCGCTAATATTTCTGCACGAGCTTTGTCATCTGTTGCAAGCGTTCCACGTACTGCGGTTGTAACTGTTTTAGCTCCTGGTTTTTTCACGCCACGCATCGTCATGCACATATGTTCAGCCTCAACAACAACCATTACTCCATGCGGTTCGAGCGTCTCCATAATGGCGTCAGCTACCGTTGCTGTAATTCGCTCTTGCAACTGTGGACGTCGCGCCACTGTTTCGACCGTCCTTGCTAATTTGCTTAACCCTGTCACTTTGCCACCACGTGGAATGTATGCGACATGAGCAACACCAAAAAATGGAACAAGATGATGTTCACACATCGAATAAAACGGAATGTCTTTGACGAGGACAAGTTCTTCATGATCTTCACTAAATACCGTTTGCAAGTGTATTTTCGGATCTTCGTTTAAACCAGAAAACACTTCCGCATACATTTTTGCTACCCGCTTCGGCGTATCGAGCAACCCTTCGCGATTCGGATCTTCACCAATGGCTTCTAAAATTAATCGGACTGCCTGTTCGATTTGTTCTACATTCATTTGTTGCATCCTCCTAGCATTCAACTTCACGTAATCCGATTCTAGCATATAAAGATGAAAAAAGGCAAAAAAGAAGAGGTAGCTCGCAACCGGCTACCTCTTTGGCTGTATGTAATTTCTTACTTTACAGCATCTTTTAACGCTTTCCCAGGTTTGAAAGCAGGAACTTTGCTTGCAGCAATTTCGATTTCTTCTCCTGTTTGTGGGTTGCGTCCTTTGCGCGCCGCACGCTCACGCACTTCGAAGTTACCAAAACCGATTAATTGCACTTTATCACCGTTTTTAAGCGCTTCTGTAATCGCGTCAAAAACTGCATCAACTGCTTTTGATGCATCTTTTTTAGAAAGACCGCTCGCTTCAGCTACCGCGTTGATTAATTCCGTTTTGTTCATGCCATTCACCTCCTCCCAAAGCGTATGCATTATACATTACTTTCAGTTGTTTACACTTTCTATTGTTTCTATACATTAACATGCCTTATATTAACTGATTCTTGCTCATAATTCAACATTTTTTCAGCAAAATCATGCAATTTGCCTATTATTCTCCAACGAGCCTAACATTTTCTGAATAAAGATTATCATATCGCTCTTTTTCACTGCAAGAAAAAATTTTTGTTTCAAAGCAAAAAAGACCCCAAACGGAGTCTTTTTATAAGATGATGGCAATAAGTCCACCTGATCCTTCGTTAATGATGCGCTCTAACGTTTCTTTTAGTTTATAACGAGCATTTTCAGGCATAAGCGCTAGCTTCGCTTGAATGCCTTCGCGAACAATGGAACTGAGCGATCGGCCAAAAATATCAGAGTTCCAAATGGAAAGCGGATCGTCCTCAAAATCTTGCATCAAGTAACGGACAAGCTCTTCACTTTGTTTTTCCGTTCCAATGATCGGCGCAAACTCCGATTCGACATCCACTTTAATCATATGAATGGACGGTGCCACAGCTTTTAGTCGAACGCCAAAACGAGATCCTTGGCGAATAATTTCTGGTTCATCTAAGCTCATATCAGAAAGTGACGGAGCAGCGATGCCATAACCTGTTTGTTTCACCATGCGGAGGGCATCAGCGATTTGATCGTATTCCGCTTTCGCATAAGCAAAATCTTGCATCAATTGCAATAAATGATCTTTCCCGCGTATTTCTACGCCGACGACTTCTTTTAAAATTTGATCGTACAGTTCGTCTGGGGCGTACAAATCGATTTCGGCAATACCTTGCCCCATTTCAATGCCAGCCAAACGAGCTTCATCAATAAAATCATATTCGCTAAATTGTTGTACGACACGATCGACATCACGTAATCGCTTAATATCTTTTACTGTATCACGCACCGCATCTTGATAACTTTCACGCAACCAATGGTTTTCACGTAACACCATAACCCAGTTTGGTAAATTCACATTCACCTCTAGCACAGGGAATTCATATAATGCTTCTCGAAGCACTTGATACACATCTGCTTCACGCATTCCTTCCACGCTTAATGCTAACACCGGAATATCGTATTTTTCGCTTAATTGTTGCTTCAACGTCTCCGTTTCTGGATGTTGTGGACGCACCGTATTAATAATCATAATAAACGGCTTACCAACCTCTTTTAATTCATTGACGACACGCTCTTCTGCTTCGATATAATTTTCGCGTGGAATTTCTCCAATCGAACCGTCCGTTGTAATGACGACACCGATCGTTGAATGCTCTTGAATGACTTTTCTTGTGCCAATTTCGGCCGCTTCTTGAAACGGAATTGGCTCTTCATACCACGGTGTATGAATCATACGCGGCCCGTTTTCATCTTCAAAACCTTTTGCCCCTTGCACAGTATAACCGACACAATCTACAAGACGGATGTTCACTTCAAGTCCATCATCTACTTTCACTTTTACCGCTTGATTCGGAACAAACTTCGGCTCTGTCGTCATAATTGTTTTTCCGGCTGCACTTTGTGGCAGTTCGTCTTGTGCCCGAGCTTTATCTGCTTCGTTTTGAATATTTGGAATGACAACAAGTTCCATAAACTTTTTAATAAATGTCGATTTGCCTGTTCGAACAGCACCAACAACCCCTAAATAAATATCTCCGCCTGTTCGTTCAGCAATATCTTTAAAAAGATCGACCTTTTCCAACTGCCTTCCCTCCCTTATATTTGAAACATATGAGGACATTATATGCATATGTTGTTGTCCTATTTGTTTATGACTAAAAAAATCCCTTCTCTAAAATGTATTTGTTTAGAGAAGGGATCATGACTATTTCACAAGAAAAATTGGCTCTTTTTTCTTTTCATCAATCGTATAAGGGAGGGAATAAGCAGGCACAAAAAGCGAATGCTTGACAAGCAAGTCGCGAATATCATCCCCATATCGATAATGATGCGTCTCTGTTTGCAGTTTTTCGTATAAATCTATACGATAATCAATATAAATTTCCCCTTTGCCATCAATGATGAGTGGAAGATTCTTTCCTGAATATGGACTAACGACATGGGGAGGTGCATCTAAACGAAGCTTCTTGTAATCAAGCGTAAATACCCCTTTGGCCAACACGTCTTTAAATGGCGGGTAACCGTGAGTGTCTTGATACATACGAATACGTAACTTTAAATCACGAATCGCCTCTGCGGCACGTAAATCGAGCAATTTCACTGTCGGATTTGTTTCGACATCGACAAGAACATATTGATACACGCCGCCGCTTTCAAACGCGTTTCCTGGCGGTTCAGCCATATATCGCGGCACAAGCAAATTGAAATCAATCGGATATTTTTGATAAATTGGCGTAGACATGTCACGCGTTTTAATTGGTAGTAATCCACCTGTCGCCTGTCGATATTCATTTACTGCTTGTTGCACACGATCAACTTGCTCTTTATACGGAATTTGGTTTTGTGCTAATCGTTCTTGCGGATATAAACATCCAGACAACATAATCGATATGACAACGACCATTGCAGAAAATAGGCACTTTTTCATCATTCATCCACCCTTTTATTCTTGCACCGGTCCGCTAAATACGACAAATACAATAATGAGACCAGCGATAATCATACTTATGTATGCAATTGTCGCTAAAACGATTTTCATGACCTTATTTTTCACCTTATATCGACTAAAATAAATCGAAAATACAGCAATAAACATTAAACCGATTCCTGTTAACGAAATCCACATTTTTAAAAGACCTGGTGACATTCCTCTCCCTCGCTTTCTCTTAATTGCTGCATAAAAAAGCTGAAGTAAAGCGGGGCTTCTTTACTTCAGACGATGACTAAACATGCACCATCCATTCGAGTCTGAGAATGTTTTCATAGCATTGTATGCAACATACATAACAAAGCGCTCTTCACATGCCTATTTCAAAGAAAATTATAGCGAAATGTTTGCCAAATCTTCAAGTTCTGACGTTTTCCCACGCGCCATCAACGAATCTACTGCACTTTTTACATCTTTTCCGTTAAATAATACATCGTAAAGTGCATTTGTAATCGGCATATCGACATTCATTTTTTTCGCTAACTGATAGGCAGCTTTTGTCGTTCGCACACCTTCGACAACCATTCCCATATTTGCTAACACATCATCAAGCGCATATCCTTTTCCAAGCAGATTGCCCGCACGCCAGTTGCGCGAATGGACACTTGTACACGTCACAATTAAATCACCGATTCCAGTCAATCCTGCAAATGTGAGCGGATTGGCACCGAGACGGCTACCGAGACGAGCCATTTCCGCAAGTCCGCGCGTCATAAGCGCTGCTTTTGCATTATCCCCATAACCAAGCCCATCCGTAATTCCTGCTGCTAACGCAATAATATTTTTTAACGCCCCGCCAATTTCTACGCCAATTAAATCTGGGTTTGTATATACGCGGAAATATTGATGATTCATAAATAAATCTTGAATGCGTTCGGCCGCTTCCATGTTTTTCGATGACACCGTCACGGTCGTTGGATGACGTAAACTCACTTCCTCCGCATGACTCGGACCTGATAAAACGACAACATCTTTCAATTGTTCTGCCATTTCTTCTTCAATAATTTCTGAAATGCGTTTATGTGTATCCGGTTCAATTCCTTTGCTAACCGAAACGATCGTAATCGGCTGTTGTATACACGCGCGAACACGTTGCAACACTTCGCGAATCGCTTTTGTCGGAACAGCTAATACAACTGTTTCAACCCCTTCAAGCGCTTGGGCAAGACCGGTATAACCAACAATGGCCTCAGGGAGATGAATATTTGGCAAATATTTTTCGTTCGTATGTTTTTCGTTAATTTCGTCAATTTGTTCTTGGCGCTGCCCCCAAAGACGAACGTCATGTCCATTATCAGCAAGAACGATCGCTAAAGCTGTGCCCCAACTACCTGCACCTAATACAGTAACCATATTATCCCCCCTTAATTTCGTGGGCGTGCAATAATTTTAATTGGCGTTCCTTCAAATCCGAACGTATCGCGAATACGGTTTTCTAAAAAGCGCTCATACGAAAAATGCATGAGTTCAGGATCGTTGACAAATACAACGAACGTCGGTGGTTTTACTGCAACTTGTGTCATGTAGTAAATTTTTAATCGTTGGCCATTATGTGTCGGTGTCGGATTCATCGCAATCGCATCCATAAGTACTTCATTTAATACATTCGTTTGAACGCGCATCGCGTGATTTTCACTAACCATTTGAATGACTGGAAGTAACTTGTGCAATCGTTGTTTCGTTTTCGCAGATACGAATACAATAGGCGCATAGTCTAGAAATTGGAAATGATCACGAATTTTTTTCTCAAATTCGTTCATCGTCTTTTCATCTTTTTCAATCGCGTCCCATTTATTCACAACGATCACGACACCACGGCCGGCTTCATGTGCATATCCAGCAATTTTCTTATCTTGTTCGATAATGCCTTCTTCTGCGTTAATAACGACAAGCACAACATCAGAACGCTCAATCGCTTTTAGCGCTCGCAATACACTATATTTTTCGGTACTTTCATACACTTTTCCTCTTTTGCGCATTCCTGCTGTATCAATAATGACATATTCTTGTCCGTCTCGCTTAAATGTCGTATCGATTGCATCGCGCGTCGTTCCTGCTATATCGCTAACAATGACTCGTTCTTCCCCTAAAATAGCGTTCACAAGTGATGATTTTCCAACGTTCGGACGACCGATTAAACAAAACTTAATGACATCCGCATCGTATTCTCTCGTTTCACGCTTAGGAAAATGTGCCACGACTGCATCTAACAAATCCCCGATGCCTAATCCGTGTGTACCAGAAATTGGAATTGGCTCTCCAAATCCAAGCGTATAAAAATCGTAAATGTTTTCACGCATGTCTGGATTGTCAATTTTGTTTACCGCTAAAACGACTGGTTTATTAGAACGGTATAAAATTTTCGCTACTTCTTCGTCCGCTGCTGTGACACCATCTCGACCGTTTGTCATAAAAATGATGACGTCCGCCTCGTCAATGGCAATTTCAGCTTGTTGACGAATTTGCGTTAATAAAGGCTCATCACCAATATCAATTCCACCGGTGTCAATAATGTTAAATGTTGTATTTAACCATTCTGCGCTACTATAAATCCGGTCACGTGTCACGCCCGGTACATCTTCTACAATAGAAATACGTTCCCCGACAATACGATTAAAAATCGTCGATTTCCCGACATTTGGGCGACCAACGATCGCTACAACTGGTTTCGACATATTCTCACACTCCTTCATCAAGTTTCGAAACCCGAACAAAAAAGAAGCCCTTCCACTGAAGGGGCTAGCTTTCCCATTTTATCAAAAAAATCAATGTTTCACAATAATGAGCAAATCGTCGCTTAACGCGTGAGCAATACCGTCTAAAATCGCCTCTAAATTCGCTGCAGTTCGCTGCAGTTCTTCATCGTTTTCACAAATAAACGTCACTCCGCCAGCCACTTTATGCGGCGACGTCGTAATAACAGCTAAAATCATTTTTTCTACGGTCATTTTAACACCTTCCCTGTTTGATTCGTTTCGGACTTCGTCGGCATGCGAATCGCATTTTCTAACGTCGGTACGTTACGAATGATCGCTTTTGCTTTTTCGACATCTTTTTCTTGTGGTAAAATAAAAATACCAACTCGGCCATCATCCAAATCGCGTTTCGCAAGCGGCACAAGAGCTGGTGTGCCGGAATCGCGATACACACCTAATGCCGTTGAAATATCATGTAAAATTGCTTGGCGTTGCCCGAGATTTGCAATTGTTGAGCGAGCGTTAAAGTTTTTCGGTTTTAAAATAAATCCCATGCCATATCGTAAAATTTCTTCACGTCGCGCTTCTAAACCGATATTCATGATATAAATATTGTCGACATATAACCCAGCTCCTTTAAAATGCGGTTTCACGTATTCTACTTCGACAATGTCACCAAGACGGCTACCAGACATTAGGTTGCGCGCAACGATAAATGAAGCGACAGCCGCAACAAGCCCAAGCCATATGTTCCAAACTAAATAGGCAAACGTGCTTAAAAATGAGGCAAAAATAACTAAATAGTTTCTCCCTTCAAAAACAATCGCAATTCCTTCAATATACGTCTTGCCACGCGGAACGAGCTCATATTGATCGAGTTCATTTAACGTATTTCGTTCCATGTTGCGCACATCGCGAAACTGAGAAGCAGCTAATGCTAAAAATGTGATAGCTGCAAACTCTTTCTCCATAATAGCCGGTACCGCAATTGTTCCAAGTCCAGCTGCAATAAACCCTAAAGCAATATGGATAATTTTCCCGTGTAAATACGTTGGATATTGACGATAGTCTGTTTTTAATAAATACAGTCTCGTTAATACACCAATCGTGACACCAAATAAAATGGGATACGTATATTCGTTCACGTTTTGACCTCCTTTGTCCGCCTTTGAAATCGTCCATCGATATACATTGGTAATTGTTCAAGCCATTTCCATATAAATAAACATGCGCTCGCTAACGCCCAGCCATCTAAAAAAGAAAAAGAACCGATCAAATAAGGAAAAGAAAATTGTTTTAACACAAATGCGTATAAAAAATCACCTTGACAACACCCAACCGTCAATAAAAGTAGACGTTCATAAAATGAGCGATATAGCGCAAATGATGCAAACAAAAGTGCCAAAGCTAGCAACCATGTCGCTTCAACAAACACCCAAATCGGATCGAACAATAATAAAAAATGAAATGTGGCATACAACATCGTGACACTCGCACTGGCAAAGAAAAAATAAATAAATGCTGTTCCTGTTTGTTTCATGACAAAAGAGTAACTAACAACTAACATCAATATGTAAGCAAATGAAATGTGAAACGAAAGGATCGTTACCTCATAAATAGATAACGTCATTAACAATAAAACATATAGACAAATCAATAGGCGAACTCGGTTTTTCGGGGCGAAAAATGTATAAACAATCCATAAAAACCATGAAATCCAATAAAAATAACCTCCTTCCACCGTCACACCTCCACTTTCCATTATGTCTTATTTTTAAAAATTTAATCTCTGCATGTAAAAAAAGAGGACGGACAAAATAAAACACGAGGAGGGATATAAATGGGGAAAGATCGCCAAGAGAAGAAGTTGAAGCAATCACGTCGCGTCGAATCCGATCGCGATCCAGCGAAAAACTTTAAAGGGACCACAAAATTAGAAAAATAAACACGTCCACATACTAAAAAGGTGCCCCGTTTTTTTCGGGACACCTTTTTTCATGAGCGCTGGCTATAGCGCGTCGTGTCGACGCCGCGTTCACGCAACCAATGATGCGTTTTTCCTGTAATAACGAGAGGAACTTTTTGCAAGTCGGCAATCGTTTCGGTACCGAGTGCGGTCATGATGAGCGTTAAGTCTTCATGCAAACGATGGATTTCTGCCATTAATGCCTCCATGCCTTGCTCGATTAAAAAGCGCAACATATAACCCGCCATGCCTACTGCAGAAGCACCAAGTGCAATACATTTGGCCACATCCAGTGCATGTTGTACTCCCCCACTTCCGATGATGCTTATACGTTGAACTTCGGACGCCACTTCCGCAATCGATGCTGTCGTCGTTATTCCCCATTCATTAAAATACGAAAGTTGATTCTCACGCCGTTGATTTTCAATTTGTGCAAAATTTGTACCTCCAAATCCCCCAACGTCAACAGCACACACACCTACACTTTCTAACTTCCGCGCTGTCTCTTTGCTCATTCCAAATCCAACTTCTTTTACGATCACAGGCACATCGATGGCAGAGACAATTTGTTCAATGCGTGAAAGCGCCCCACAAAAATTACGATCTCCTTCAGGCATAACTAACTCTTGAACGACGTTTAAATGAATTTGAAGCGCGTTCGCCTCGATCATATCAACGGCACGTTTTGCTTCGTCAACCGTTGCTTCGCTACCTAAATTAGCAAATACAACGCCATGCGTATTGACTTTGCGAATAATTGTAAAAGACTGTCGCTCTCGTTCATCTTTTAAAGCAGCCATTTGTGAGCCAACAGCCATAGCCATACCACACTGCTTAGCGATATAGGCGAACTGCTCGTTAATTTTTGCCGTTTCATCGCCTCCGCCACCTGTCATCGCATTAATGAAAATCGGCGAACGTAATGAAAGTTCGCCGATGTTTGTTTGTAGATCGATATGAGCAGTGGATGTATTCGGCAAGCTATTATGCACAAATGTAATATCTTCAAATCCGTGCAAGCGACGTTGTCCTGTTGCGAGGGCGTATTCAATATGTTGTAATTTTCGTTTTGCACGTTCCACTGCGATCACCATTTTATTTTAATTTTTTTAACTGCTCTCCAATCACTTCACCAATTTGAAATCCTGTCGTCGTTTCTGTTGAAGTTGTATATTCACGATAGTCTTCTTGCACATCATCTTCAAGCAACTCACGAATGCTTAACGATAAGCGTTTCTCTTGTTCGTTTACGGCAAGCACTTTTACTTTTACGACATCGCCTTCTTTTAACACCTCATGCGGCGTGCCGATATGTTTTGTTGAAATTTGCGAAATATGAACGAGCCCTTCAACGCCCGACAATACTTCAACGAATGCTCCGAATGGGGCTAAACGTTTGACGGTGCCTTCTAATACGTCACCTTCTTTTATTTTTTGTTCAATGCCGTCCCAAGGAGCTGGAAGCGCTGCTTTCATTGATAAAGAAACGCGTCCGCTTTCTTCATCAATCGCAAGCACTTTCACTTTTACAACATCGCCTTCTTTTACGACGTCTGACGGATGATCTACACGTGTATGAGCAAGCTGAGAAATATGTACAAGACCATCAATTCCGCCAATATTGACAAACACACCGAAGTTGGCCATGCGTACCACCGTTCCTTCAAGCACTTGACCAACTTGAAGTGACTGTAATACGGCTTTCTTTTTCGATGATTCTTCTTCTTCTACAACCGCACGATGTGATAAAACAACGCGATTTTTTTCACGGTCAAGTTCTACAACTTTCACAGTTAATGTACGTCCTTTATAGTCTGTGAAATCCTCCACAAAATCTTTTTCAACAAGCGATGCAGGAATGAATGCACGGACACCGACATCCGCTACAAGTCCGCCTTTTACAATATCTTTTACAATCACATCAAACGTTTCACCGTTTGCGTGTTTGCGCTCCAAGTCTTCCCATGCTTTTTCTGCATCTGCAGCTTTTTTTGATAAAATAAGCGCTTCATCTTCTACTTTTTTCACTTTTGCGACGACTGCATCTCCGACTGAGAGTACATCGCTTGCTTTCTCGATATGAAGGCTTGATAGCTCACTAATTGGGATAATACCAACTAGCTTGCTTCCCTCAACATCTACCAGCACTTGCTTGTCTTCTACTTTTGTTACTTGGCCTTTTACTGTGTCGCCTACTTCATAGACACGCACATCAACTTGATTCATCTCTTCCATAGTGAATACCTCCTTACACTCCACACCTGCTCGACGACAGAAATATATGTTCAATGGGCGAACAACGATGTGCTCGTCCATTTGACACAAAGAAAAAACTTCCTTTTTTACTAATCTGTATTAAAATATACATTTTGTCAAGTCACAACTATTGATGTTCATGTAAAATTTGTTGAATATGTTCCATAATGACTGCTGTTACTTCATCGGCACTCGCTCTTCTTTCCCGCCACGGTGTGAAATCAATCGGAGCACCGTATACAACTTTTAACTTTTTCCCAACACGATAAGGACCGATGATGGCACAGGGCACAACAACCGCTTCGCTACGCAACGCAAAAAATCCTGCTCCTGCCAATCCTTTTTTCAATTTTCCGTCTTTGCTTCTCGTCCCTTCTGGAAATAATCCGAGTACTTTTTTCTCTTTCAATAAAGCTAAACCTGTTCTTAACGCCTCCCGATCGCCCATTCCGCGACGAACGGGAAACGCATGTAAGCGTGAAACGAGCTGTTTTACAACAGGTGTACGGAACAGTTCTTCTTTTGCCATAAAATGAACTGGGCGCGGACATGTAATGCCGACAACAGGTGGATCTAAGTTGCTAATATGATTGGCGCAAATAATGACAGCACCTTCTTTTGGGATATGCTCTACCCCGCTCACTTCAATACGGTAAAGCGGAGTAAGCACTTGTTTTACAACTGTGCGGGCAAACGTGTAAAAACTCACTACCCCTCCACCCTTTCTTGAACGATGCACATAATGCGATCGACTACTTCATCAATCGATAATGATGTCGTATCAATTTCAATGGCGTCTTCCGCTTTTTTTAATGGAGCAACTGCACGTTCAGAATCAATTTGATCACGGCGGGCAATTTCTGCTTTTAGTTGCTCGAAATCAGATGGAATACCTCTTGTTACATTTTCTTCATGGCGCCGTTTTGCTCGTTCTTCAACAGAAGCAAGCAAAAAAATTTTTACTTCAGCATGTGGCAACACGTGCGTACCAATATCGCGACCATCCATGACTACACCGCCATGTTGACCTAACTCGCGCTGACGTTTTACCATTTCTTCACGCACAGCTGGATGTTTCGCTACATACGATACGTTGTTCGTGACGTCATTTGTTCGAATCGCTTCGGTCACATCTTCACCGTTTGCAAACACTAGCTGTCCATTTGGCGATGGCTTTAATTCAATATATGTATCACGAAGTACATTCATTAATTGTTTTTCATTATGAACATCTACTCCGCGCTGAAGAGCGCAATATGTTAAGGCGCGATACATCGCTCCTGTATCAATATAAACGTAAGATAATGCTTCCGCTAATCGTTTCGCGACCGTGCTTTTTCCAGCAGCTGCCGGTCCGTCAATCGCGATCGAAAGTTTCTTTTCCATAATGCCTCCTGTGAATCATTTTGTTTTCAACAAAAAAGCAGGAACACCCCTGCTGTTTATATTGTACCATACCGCTTATCGTTGGTCGAATGTTTCAATCGTTTTTGTTACGGAATTTTTCATGACACCTTCGTAATGAACAACTTTGACAATATAAGGGGCCAACGACGAATGCGAGACGACAAATTGAGCAATAAGTAAAAAAATAAATTGAATGATTGCTAGCTTCCATAACATTCGTTCAATTGTCTTCATTCGTTTCTCCCCCTTCTGTCAGTTTATTTTTATTATGGGAGAGACCGTGTCGATTTATGCGTCAAACTGCTCTTTTTTTCTCAATTCAAGCTGTTTTTCAAAGCTGTAACGAATTAATGTGAGACGATCGACATCGCTCACTTCTAAAAACTGCAAAGATGCTTTTACGACGTTTTCTTCAAATATACGAACAACACGTGCGGGAAAACGCAAATAATGATAATCTCCTGAACGCATATGTAATACGAGCCAAATTTCAATGGTCATCCCGTGTTTTAACCCTGTTTCGCGATGCGGCAATACAATCGCTGCTCCACCTGCGCTTATGTCGCTTGTCACTGTCGTAAATGGAGCAAACTCATCTTGTAACGGATGAATCGCCACGTCTACAATCGTATCAACGCGTACGAACTGACGGCGTTGAATGCGTAGAAGTTGATTGTCCCCAGGATATGATAAAATGAGCAACGGAATGTTTCGTTTTGTGCGACCTAACACTTCCGCTTCAAACGCATAAACAGCTTCATCTTCCCCGACAAAACTGACTTTCAGTTGCGTTCCGTCTAATAAAAATGCTGTGCGATTGGTGCTCATATCAATTGGGTAATCAATGTAAATTTTCCCTTCTTCTATTTCAGCTACTTTACACTTATACTTCTCCATTTGCTCGCTATATTTTGGTTCGAGCGTTAACGGCACCCCAACTTTAATCAATGTGTAAATCCCCCTCGCTAAAAACATTTCCATCTTTCCATTTGGTATATGAAAAATACACCTCATAGCATTTTCAATTTGACAATAACATGATACCATCAAAATGAAAAGAAAAGAATTGGGAATGAGGAAGAATTTATGTGGGCTATTATTTCTGCGGGCATTGCTCCCGGACTAGCGTTGCTCAGTTATTTTTATTTAAAAGACGAATACGAAACCGAACCGTTATCACTTGTTTTGCGCATGTTTTTATACGGCACATTTTTAGTCTTCCCGCTCATGTTTATCCAGCACGTATTGAAAATTGAACATATGTTACCAAATTCTTTTGTTGAAGCGTTTTTATCAACAAGTTTATTGGAGGAGTTTTTTAAATGGTTTGTATTTTACTATGCCATTTATGATCATCGGGAATTTAACGAACCGTATGATGGCATTGTTTATGGAGTAAGCGTATCGCTCGGATTTGCTACGCTTGAAAACATTTTATATTTATTTGCAAATGGAGTGGAATTTGCCGTTACTCGTGCGCTTTTACCTGTATCAAGCCACGCATTGTTCGGCGTCATCATGGGTTTTTATTTAGGAAAAGCGAAATTTGGGTTGCCTAAAAAACAAAAAAATTATATATGGTTTTCTTTCCTTCTCCCTTTTTTATTTCACGGCATATATGACTATATTTTATTAACGCAAGAACGTTGGATATACTACATGCTTCCATTTATGATTTTTTTATGGTGGCTCGCTTTACGAAAAGTTAAGCTTGCAAGAGGGATGACGATAGAGATGCCACAATCATCAAGCCAGGCGTAACGCTTGGCTTTTTGCTTTTCTTATGTATAAAAACGTTATTGTGACAAAAAATAACGTCAAAAGGTATTGTTTACACATCAAGGGAGGAGTCACAATGCGCAAATGGTTCATTTGTTTATTTTTGATTTTTTCGTTTAGTTATACATCGCAGGCGCATGCATTTTCTAAACAAGTCATTCAGCGCGGAGCTGTCGGTGATGATGTGATTGAACTACAAGCAAGATTGCAATATCTCGGCTTTTATAGAGGAAAAATTGATGGAGTATTTGGCTGGCGAACATATTGGGCGTTACGAAACTTTCAATACAAATTTAAGTTGCCTGTAGACGGTTTAGCTGGAGAAACGACAAAACAAAAATTAGTACGCGCATCAAAATATTACAAATCATTTGTTCATAACAATTTGCGAAAAGGAAATACGTTTACTCATTACGGTGGCATCCCACTAAGCAAGCAAGTAAAGGCACGCCAAACGAAAGCAAAAAATCAAGCAACTGCAACAAGAACAACAAATAAACAAGCAAACAAAAATACGAGCCCTCAACAAACAGCTGTAAAACGAGTAAAAGCGGCTGCAGTAAACGTCCCAAACGGATTCTCACAAAATGATTTACAATTGATGGCGAACGCCGTACATGGTGAAGCGCGAGGTGAACCGTATATCGGCCAAGTGGCTGTTGCAGCAGTCATTTTAAATCGCATCAATAGCCCTTCGTTTCCAAATACTGTAGCTGGCGTCATTTTCGAACCAGGAGCATTTACGGCTGTCGCGGACGGACAAATTTGGCTCACCCCAAACGAAACGTCTCGCAAAGCAGTACTGGATGCGTTAAACGGATGGGATCCATCAAGTGGAGCGCTATATTATTTTAATCCACATACAGCGACAAACGGGTGGATTTGGAGCCGTCCGCAAATTAAACGAATTGGAAAACATATTTTCTGTAAATAGGAGGGGAGTTTTTTGCTACGAATTTTACTAATTGGAGCACTATCGATCGGCATTGCTGGCACAGCCTATTGGGGATATCGCGAGCACCAACAAAAAAATGCGATTTTAATTCATGCAGAAAACAATTATCAACGCGCATTTCACGATTTAACGTATCAAATTGATTTGCTTCACGATCAAATTGGAACAACGCTCGCGATGAACTCCCGTCAATCGTTGTCACCTGCGCTTGCAGAAGTATGGCGTCTCGCCTCTGAAGCGCACGCAACTGTTGGACAGCTCCCCCTTTCCCTTTTACCTTTTAATAAAACAGAGGAGTTTTTGTCTAATATTGGTTCATTTAGCTACCGTGCAGCCATTCGAGATTTAGATAAACAACCGTTAAATGCTGAAGAATATAAAACATTGCAACAACTATATAAAAAGTCTGCTGATATTCAACAAGAATTACGAAACGTGCAACATCTCGTATTAGAAAATAACTTGCGGTGGATGGACGTTGAGTTGGCACTCGCGACAAACAATCGCCCAAATGACAACACCATTATTGATGGATTTAAAACGGTAGAGAAAAACGTTCAATCTTATAACGAAACCGATTTCGGCCCGTCGTTTACAAGCATCGAAAAGAGGACGAAAGGGTTTGAACATATTTCCGGGAAAAAGATTACAAAAGAAGAAGCAAAGCAAATTGCAAAAACGTTTCTCGGTTTAAAAGGAAATGAGGACATACAAGTCGTTCATAGCGGAGAAGGAGCAAGCGATGCTTTTTATAGTGTGACGATTAAAAATCCGAAAACAAAGAGTGAAACGTACATGGATATTACTGAAAAAGGAGGATATCCGATTTGGGTTATTGAAAATCGTCCTGTCAACAAACAAAACATTAGTTTAAATGAAGCAACGATGCGCGGGCTTCGCTTTTTAAAACAACATAAATTTAACAACTTCGAATTGTACGAAAGCACGCAGTATGATCACGTCGCTGTGCTCACGTTCGTTACAGCACAAGATGGCGTTCGTATTTACCCCGAGTCGATTAAAATGAAAATCGCGCTAGACGACGGAAACATTATTGGCTTTTCCGCCCGCGATTACTTATCGTCAAAACGTGAACGAACCATTCCAAAACCATCAATTTCGATTGAACAAGCACGAAAAAAAATGAATCCGAATGTCACCATTATGGAGGAAAGAAAAGCGATTATTATGAACAATGTAAATCAAGAAGTACTTTGCTATGAATTTTTAGGAACACTCGGAGACGACACGTACCGCATTTTCATTAATGCACAAAATGGAATCGAAGAAAAAGTAGAAAAACTTCAAAATCCTGAACCTATATATGGCGAAATATAAGGGGCTAGCAATCAGCCCCTTTTTTCTGTCATTTCGATAATGGCGTCACGCATAATAGTGATCATAGCTTCTAGTTGATAAAAAATTTTCACTATGTTTCTCTCCCTTTTATTTGTTAACATATATTTTATTCTAATTAGCAATACAAACTAACAAAAAAATGCCCGAGCATTACTCGGACACTTTTCCCTCTCTTTTTGCGATGCACGCAGCAATTAGATCGCCATGAAAGCGACCGTTTTCAATAAAAATTTCATTTGCATTATTTCCAGCTGCAATCACTCCGGCAATAAAAATACCTTCTACATTTGTTTCCATCGTTTCTGGGTTGTACATTGGCCGCCCTGTTTCAGCATCAATATGAACGCCCATTTTCTTTAAGAAATCGTGATCAGGATGATATCCCGTCATCGCAAAAACGAAATCGTTTTTTATTTTCTTTTCTTCACCATTTACTGTATAAACGACGGCATCTTCGGTAATTTCTTTCACATGAGCATTGAATTCCATCGTAATGACACCTTGACGCACAAGCGAGTCAAACTCAGGTAAAATCCACGGTTTGATGCTTGAAGAATATTGTGACCCGCGATATAAGACGGTGACGCGCGCCCCTGCTTTTACGAGTTCTAATGCTGCATCGACGCTTGAATTTTTCCCTCCAATAACAACACAATCTGTATTGTAGTACGGATGAGCTTCTTTAAAATAATGCGTCACTTTCGGCAAATGTTCGCCAGGTACATGCATATAGTTTGGATTGTCATAATATCCCGTTGCAATAATGACGTACGTTGCCTCATACGTATCTTTGCTCGTTTCAACAATAAACGTTCCATCCGCTTGTCTCGTTACACGCTCAACTTTTTCAAATGCATGAACGCGGATATTTTTTCGTGTGACAACTTCTCGGTAATAAGCGAGCGCTTGATTGCGCTTCGGTTTTCGATTTTCGGTAATAAACGGTACTCCACCAATTTCTAAACGGTCACTCGAACTGAAAAATGTTTGATGTGTCGGGTAATGGTATATGGAATTAACGATATTTCCTTTTTCAATGACGAGCGGTGAAAAGTTTGCGTTTTGCAAAGCAATCGCAGCTGCTAATCCACACGGTCCTCCACCGACAATAATGACTTGTTCTTTTTTCACTTGACGCTCACCTCAACAAAAAATCTCCTATCATACAATGATAGGAGATTTTTTGTGTTCGTGCAAATATCAAATCCATCCACGGAAACGGCACGCTTCCGCCATTTTACGCACACCGACCATATATGCAGCCAAGCGCATATCGACGCGACGCGTTTGTGCAGTTTCATATACGTTATTAAACGCTTTCACCATCACTTTTTCAAGTTTTTCTTCCACTTCTTCTTCTGTCCAGTAGTATCCTTGATTGTTTTGCACCCATTCGAAGTAAGAGACCGTTACCCCACCAGCGCTTGCTAGAACGTCAGGAACGATTAAAATGCCGCGCTCCGTTAAAATTTCTGTCGCTTCTAATGTTGTTGGACCGTTTGCCGCTTCGACAACGATTTTCGCTTTAATGTTGTGCGCATTTTCTTCTGTAATTTGGTTTTCAATCGCAGCTGGCACTAGAATGTCGCACTCTAATTCAAGCAACTCTTTGTTCGTGATTGTATTTTTAAACAGCTTCGTCACCGTACCAAAGCTGTCGCGACGATCTAATAAATAATCAATATCAAGACCGTTTGGATCATATAAACCGCCGTATGCATCAGAAATGCCGATCACTTTCGCTCCAGCATCATGCATAAACTTCGCTAAATAACTTCCTGCGTTACCGAATCCTTGCACAACAACACGCGCGCCTTTTAAGTCGATGCCGCGCTTTTTAGCCGCTTCACGAATACAAATGGTAACTCCTTTCGCTGTTGCTGTTTCACGACCGTGTGAACCACCTAGTACAAGCGGTTTTCCGGTAATGAATCCTGGCGAGTTAAATTCGTCAATTCGGCTATATTCGTCCATCATCCACGCCATAATTTGTGAATTTGTAAACACATCAGGCGCAGGAATATCTTTCGTTGGGCCGACAATTTGGCTAATGGCGCGAACGTAACCGCGACTTAGTCGCTCTAACTCACGGAATGACATCGTACGCGGATCACATACAATTCCACCTTTTCCACCGCCATACGGTAAATCGACAATCCCACATTTTAAACTCATCCAAATAGAAAGTGCTTTCACTTCCCGTTCTGTCACATTCGGGTGAAAGCGAATACCCCCTTTAGTTGGACCGACCGCATCGTTATGCTGTGCACGGTAGCCAGTAAACACTTTTACTGAGCCATCGTCCATGCGCACCGGAATTTTCACGGTTAACATGCGCAAAGGCTCTTTCAACAGCTCATATACCTCTTCAGGATATCCGAGCTTTTCAAGCGCTCTATGTATGACGATTTGTGTTGCTCGTAGAACATCATGTTTTTCTTCGTTGGTATGCTTTTCGGCTACCATTTGTAAACCTCCCATGACCTTTTGTAAAATATTGTCCGCCTTTCATGTCATAGTATACACCTTCTATGCGCATATGCAAAGAAGTTTTTATTGATTTTTTGTAATCGTTTTCAAAAAAATCGATCATTCACATCACGATATGAAAGCGATATAATGAACATACGATAGAAAGGGGCGAAAAAGATGAAAAAACGAATTTTATTTTGTTTTGCACATCCGGATGATGAGACGTTTACGGTTGGGGGATTGCTTGCCTCATTAGCCAAGCGCGAGGATGTCGAAACGATCGTATATAGCGCGACACTTGGTGATGCAGGAAAATGTGGGAATCCGCCAGTTTGTACAAAAGAACAGCTCCCTCACGTGCGCAAAAAAGAGTTAGAACAAGCAACAGCTATTTTAGGTGTTAATTATGTCATTACCGATACATATCCCGACGGAAAGCTACCCGAATATGAAAAACAGCTGGTTGACTCCATTCGCCATATCATTGAACAATATAAGCCAACGGTTGTCGTGACTTTTCCACCACACGGTATTTCCGGGCATCGAGACCATCAAGCGATTCAACGGGCCACATATCGGGCGGTAACGTCAATGGATCATATTGTAGAACAGTTATATTATGTTACTGTCGTTGGCCGTCCTGACCGTTATGGTGATCCAATTGAAAACATTGATATCATCTTTACGTTTACTGATGAGGAAGCAAAAAAAGTGCGTGAAGCTTTACTTGCGCACCGTACACAACATTTGTCGGTTGAACGTGTATTTCCCGCTGTCCATCATGACTCATTTCACAAATTTCAAAATCGGGAATATTTTATACGTGCATGGTCAAAAGAAAGTGAGCCACCTTATCCGTTTTAAAAAAATAACCTTCGCGTATGAGCGAAGGTTATTTTTTTAAAAAGTATTTATATAGTTGGGCGATCGCTTCATTAGCGATCAATTTTTTGCCGTACTCTTCGACACGATAAATCGTTAATGTAGATGGGCTTCCATATTCAGCTAAAATAGCAACAAAGTCATCTGTTGGAATGACAGATTCAGCAAAATGCAAATAAAAGCGTCCTTCATAACTGTAAAGCGAGCCGCCATGACAACCGAGCGAATAAAGACGCGTTGCTAATTGAATGACATCTTCAAACGTTTGAAATTCGAAAAATATATCATCGCTTTCATCTAGCGTGACTTGCATTTCAATATAATCGTCGCTAAACTCGTCTTCTTCATCTGTCATCTCACTTTCGCTCGTTACGATCACGACCATGCCCTGTGCCGGTAAAGAGTACACTTCAACAGCGACCGACCCGTTAATTTCAAAGCCGAGTTCCTCACTTGCTTCCTCAATCATATCACGAAATAGTTCATGCACTTTAAACGTATCTTTCCATAAATCTTCTTTCGTCAAACCGCGCTCGACTAGATCGTCAAATGTGAGGAATATTTTAATTTTATTGTAGTTTAAGCGTTCAAGCCGCATAAACATCCCTCCTTACCTACACAGACTTTACTGTTAGCATATGACGAACGTGTAAAAATGTTCGTCATATTACTAATGAGTTTACATCGTTTTCTCCCCTTTAGACAAGTATTTTTCATTCGATTTTAACCATTCATCCCATTGCTCTTTTGACTGCCCGAGAAGATGATCGCGATACTTGTTTTTCATTTCTTCGTCCATCTCGTCAAGCGCCCGTCCCCCAATTCCAATACGAATATGTGGATATGTTTGTTTCAATTCATCAATAAGTTGCAATGTCGCTCGTACATTTTGTTGTAACGTGCAAGATAAAAAGACATATGATGGCTTCACTTCCTGAATGATAATCGATAAATCTTGTTGCTGAATGCTTGCCCCTAAATAAATGGTTTCGTAACCTCTTCTGCGCAAATATAAAGTAAAAATAAGTAATCCGAGTTCATGCCATTCATTTGGTCCGCAAACGGAAATCGTTTTTGGAAGCAAGCGATTCACGGGAATCATAGAAAACGCCATGCCAAGTCGTGACCGTAAAAAAGCCGAAGCGAAATGTTCATGCGCGCTCGTAATTTTTCCGTTTCCCCATAAGTCCCCTATTCTTACAAGAAGTGGACTTAATATGTCAAGCGCGACCTTTTCAACCGTATATAAACTGAACGCCTCATTTAGCAATTCATGTGCTGTCCACTCTTCAAATGATAACAGGGCTTGCAACAACCGTTCACGAAGCGTAGTGACATGATCTTCTGCTTGTATATGCGCTTCTGACGGTCGCTGTTCTAACAACGAAATAGCTTGACTAATCGTGAACCCTTGATTCACTTTATCAACGAGCCATTTTAATATTTGTACTTGTTGTTCTGTATATAGGCGATGTCCCGCTTCATTGCGCGGTGGCGCGATAATTTGATAACGACGCTCCCACGCTCGCAACGTCCCGGGTTGAATCCCTAGCATGTTTGAGACAGCCTTCACATTATATTTTCCTTCTTGTGTTGACATACAAAATCCTCCATATCTCGTATCATTCTGTCAACATTATAGCGGATGTGAAGGAAGTGTGTAAAATTTGTATAGGTTTTGCTTAACTTTTTTCATGTTTCAACTCAATAAGATGTGTTTCCGCGCGTGCACCTAAACGAAGGGGAAGCGTCGTCGTCCCATATCCGTTACTAACAAGCAACATCGTTCCGTTTATATTTTGTAAACATCCTTTTTCATATAAACCAAACGGTCCGAGACGAATTTGTCCGCCGTGCGTATGTCCGCTTAAAACGAGCGCAATTTGATGTTGTGGCATGATTTTTTTAATGATGCGTGGATCATGGCTAACGAGAAGACGAAACGTTGCATGCTCTGCGTCGCTTAACGCAAGATCAAGTCGATCTCGCCTTTTATTCATATCATCAACACCGAGTAAAGCGATGCGATCACCTTGCTCACTTTCAAATGTAACCGCTGTATTATCTAATATTTTCACACCGCTTTCAAGCAGTAGTGCGTCTAACTCATGGTAATCTACTTCGTAATCATTATTTCCCCAAACAAAATAAACGGGACCAAGTTGTTTTAACAATGCAATATTTCGTTTGACACGTGAAAATGGGACGCCTTTTTCCATTAAATCGCCACCGATGATGACAAGATCGACTTTTCCTTTTAAAGAGTCAATAAACGTTTCGGATATACGCCGACGATGAATATCCGAAATAAAAAAAATACGAAAGCGAGAAAAGCTTTCTGGAAACGTTGAAAACGATAATGAATGAAAAATCACTCGGTTACGATGCGCTTCAATCCACATGTATACGATCAATCCGACAAATACTGCTACAACATATAACATTTTAATTTTCCCTCTCTTTGTATACACTCATTGACATCATACCATATGCGAAAGAAAAGAGAAAAAAAATTATCGTTTTTTTTACATCAATGATCGCTAATATAAAAAATGTCAACAATACGCTATACGAAAGAAATTGCTCTTTTCGATTCGTTGTTTCCTTTCGCCATGCTTGTAACGTATGCCAAGTCGCTGCGCGAATTAAAATAGCATTAGAAATAAAACCAATAAAAAAACTAACAAGCGCAAAAAATGTTTTCATTGGATCGAAAATGATATCCGTCAAAAACACTTCCAACACGAACGGCTCTACCGTTGGCGTCCAGGCAATCATAAAATATCCACATAACAATCCAACAATAAAAAGAAACCACATGTTGCTCCCTCCCTTTCTCAACATATGAAGCGAGAGAGTGTGTGGTCACTTATTCTCATGATAAAGCGAAATATCGTGCGTTTTTTTCATCCATTCATAAAGAACATGCCTTTTCTCCCACGCCCGCTCTTGAAGCAATTCGTTACTTTTTTGAATGAACTCACAGCGGAGTGCATGAAAATCTTGCTCCGCTTTTTCGGTTTTCTTTTTATAAAAAGAGACGAGCCAGCCAAATGACGAAATCAATGCAACAAACCAAAAAATACGTTCGTCAATAAGCGCCATCACGACTGACTCCACAGACGTGCGATGTAAAACGAAAACTGTTTGATATATATACATGCCAAATAAAGCGAGAGAAAATAAAAATAAACTGAATGACCACTTCATTCTTTTTTTCATATCGTCCCATTCTTTTTTGTGAGCGATGATGCGCTGTAAAATGACTTTTGTCACTTCATCTAATTCCATTGGGAAAATCATAGCCACCCCTACCGATCATGTTTTACTACGATTGTATGTCCATCGGAAGAGGTGTATACCTTATTTTCCGTTCATATCTGGGATTTTTAATACTTGTCCTTTTTGGAGCTTCGTGCTCGTTAAATGGTTCCATTCTTTGATAAGATCCATTCCTTTTTCATTTCCATAATATTTCATCGCAATGCTATATAACGTTTCATTTTCTTGTACTGTATGATAAATAAAAGACGGCTCTGTTTCATTGGATACATCTTCCTCTTGTTTTGCTTCATTTTCGAGCGGTTTTTGTTGTGTCATCTCTTCTTTTTGTTGATCGACATCAACGATCTCATAGCTGTCATCAATCGTCACAACTTGGACTGGGCGTTTGTCAACTAAATGGTATATGCTATAAATCGAAATCGGCAATAAGACGAAAAAGAGCGCAAGAATACGAACGAGTGGATGTTTTATTTTCCATTTCGTTTTTTTCTTTTTATGCACTTCACTTCGTGGTGGCAAATGAAGTTCGTCGCTTTCTTGTTGCTTATTGATATTTTCCATTTTTTTACGCAAATTTTCTGCTTGGTCTTCACGCATCGCTGTTCACCTCTTTTGTCCGATACCGGATGTGTAAAGCTAAAATAAAATCAATGAGAAAGTGGGCAAAAATCGTGACCCATAAATTTCCCGTCCATTCATATATAAAGCCAATCCAAAAGCTTAAACTAACGACAGCAACAAGAAGAAGCCATCTTCTCCAATAACGAATGTGCAATAAACCGAAAATGACGCTCGCAAAAAGTAAGCCAACGTGCGTCTGAATGACACCCCGAAATAACAATTCTTCACAAAATGCAATCATTGCAGTCATAATAAAAATGTGCGGAACCGAGCGAGAACGAAATAGCTTTTCATTAATCCCACCATCATCATACCACTGCTCAGGTACATAACGAATGAGTAAAAAATCGACAAAAAGAACGATTGCTGCACAAGCGCCACCATATAATAATATTTCCCGCACATCCCATTGCCATATCGAAAAAAACGTTGCAGGCGTAAATAAATATATGCCTAATGCGAGCGCAACAAGAAAAATGAGCGCTTGTGTAAAATACAAGTGATATACCATTTCCTGTTCACTTATTTGATTGGCAATGTCCATTTGTTTTTTTATCATTTGTCTTCCACCTTTATCGAAAACATCGCACGAAGCTCTTCTCGCCATGGGCGCAACTGTATTTGTTGAATATGTCTTATAGGGGCATCCACATATATACGAGCGCCACATCGGTCACAACATCGTTCATTCGGAAGTGGTTGTTGTTCAAAATATGAAAGCATCACTCGTCGACGACATGTTTGTTCATTTATCCATCGTTGCATAAATATCCATTTCGTCAGTTTTTCTTTTTTTCTTTGCTCCATGTGAGCATGTAGTTGCTTCGCTAATGTATGGATATGTTCTTGCTTGTCCATTTGTTCAAGCCAATACAACAGTAGGCGTTGTTGTACGTCTGTCAACCCTGTTTCTTTCTGTCCATGACGTAAAGCGTGTAGCGCATAAACAATTTGCTCTTTTGTCGGAAATTCCGCATCGATCATCGTTTGCCCGAGTTGTTCGTCTCCTGGCGCATACAATAATATCGCGATGCTTTCGTTTCCGTCTCGCCCGGCGCGTCCAATTTCTTGCCAATATGCTTCTGGCTGCGTTGGCAAATGAAAATGAATGACGAAGCGAACGTTTGGTTTATCAACACCCATTCCAAAAGCATTCGTACAACAAATGACGTCTAACTGATCATAAATAAACTGTTGTTGAATGAGAAGTCGCTGTTCGCCATCCATGCCCCCATGATAGTAACCAACACGATAATCTCCATGTAACATGTTTGCCAACGTTTCCGCCCATTGCCGACTCGATACATAAACGATGCCTGGCTTAGGCAATATAGCGATAAGCTGTTTTAACGCTTCTATTTTCTCTTCTAGCGTATGAACGTATTGAACATATAAGCAAATGTTCGCTCGATCAAGTGGGTATATGTGCTGTTTCACTCGATCAAGTTTAAGCGTTGCTACAATATCATCAATTACTTGGCGAGTGGCCGTTGCTGTTAGCGCTAAACAAGGTGGGGTGCCGAGCGTTTCACGAAGAAGACCGAGCTTTAAAAAATCAGGACGAAAATCGTGTCCCCATTGTGAAATGCAATGCGCTTCATCTACAACAAACAACGAAATGTTGATACGCGTTAGCGCTTCAATGAGCAAGGGAGATTGTAAAATTTCAGGCGAAGCGTAAATAAAACGGTACGATGCTAATTCATGTAGCACGTCTTTTTTTTCCCGATAGGAAAGAAAACGATTAAGTGCTACCACACGTTTTTCACCGCGATTTTTAAGCTGTTGTACTTGGTCTTCCATAAGGGAGACGAGCGGTGAAATAATGAGCACACTACCGTCCAATATGTAGCCAGGAAGCTGATAACAAAGCGACTTTCCCCCACCGGTCGGAAGCATAGCAACACAATTTTGTCCATTCAGCACATCTTCAATAATTTCTCTTTGCCCTATGCGAAACGAATCGTAACCAAATCGTTCCTTTAATATGTTAAGCATCTTCCTGATCCCACCTTGCTAACGCGAGCCGAATTTCAAAATAAGAGACGTCTGGCAATGCTTCTTTAATTGCCCGCAATTTTTTCGTTTTTAATTGTCGTGCCTGTTGTATAATGCGCTTACGTTTATTCTCATCTAAAAACAGCATCGTCACAAATGACGGGATATATGTTGCAATCTCTACAATATGGTCTTCAATCGTTCCTTTTTTCAATCGACGCAACTCGGCAATTTGTTCAATTGAATATCCTTCTTTTAGCATTTCCCAAGTTTTTTGGGCTGAGCTTGTTAATTGTGTGCGCATTTGTTCACGCAATGAAAAAAGAAGCGGAAAGTTTTCCTTTTCTTTTTCTGTCGTCTCAAGTATAAAATGCAACACATTTTGAAACGATAGCGATACAGCTACATCTTCTTCTTTGATCGCATAAGCAATTTGTTCGTTCGTCCATCCAATGCGCGCATGGCTTGTCAACCGCCAAACAAAAACGTTTGCGTCTTTTTCTTCTACACGTCCGAGTAACTCATACATTTCTTCATATAACGTCCGAGCAATTGTCTGCATATGTTTATGTTGAAAGAGCCATCGCTTTACAAATGATTGAATGCGCTCATCGCGATGTATAGGCTCAAATGGTGTGCGATGAATGATGTTTGCGACCGTTTGAATAAGCAAAGAAAGCCGTTTCCAAAACAGGGATGATTCATTCATATATTTCCATCCATCCACGTAAGGAGGAAAAGAAAAATAACGAAGCTCCTCTTTTCCGCTTGCGGTTGTGCAATATATATGTTCATCTACTTGAGAAATCAGTCCATCCGCCTCTAATGCTCGTGCGACGTCAAATAAACGAGAACGATCAATTGGCACGGTTCCAAATAGACGACTAACGTTGTACCACTTACTATCTTGTAGCGTTTGCGCCGTTTTTTTCCCATTCAGCAAATGGTCAATCGCAGCGAGTGATCGCTCGCCACGAAAACGATCGATACAAAACAAAACGATGTGTTGTAACATGCAACATTCACTCCATTTTCCCTTTCATTTTACCAGATTAAGCGAAAGGATGTGAGGGAAAACTGTGTACTGATAAGCATTTTCATTGGAGTTTTTTATTGAAAAGTTATCGAAACACATTTATTATAAAAGTGTGAGGAATACGTTTCCAACGTTTCATATGAAGCGATTGGTTCCATATAATTAAGGAGGGTCATTGTATGCCAAAGTACACAATTGTTGACAAAGAAACATGTATTGCCTGTGGTGCATGTGGAGCAGCTGCACCAGATATTTACGACTACGATGATGAAGGCATTGCGTACGTTACATTAGACGACAACCAAGGTATTGTGGAAGTACCAGACGTATTAATTGACGATATGATGGATGCGTTTGAAGGCTGTCCAACAGACTCGATCAAAGTAGCGGACGAGCCATTTGATGGCGATCCAAATAAATTTGAATAAGAACAACTAAGGGCAAACTTCACATGGAGGTTGCCCTTTTCTTTTGTTCAGTCATTGTCACCACTTGTCCAATCGACTATAATAAAAAAGTATACATAATGAAAAGGAGGAATTTGGCATGGCGTTTGAAAACAAAATTGTTGAAGCGTTTATTGAAATTCCAACAGGTAGCCAAAACAAATATGAATATGACAAAGAGCGTGGCGTATTTAAACTCGATCGCGTCTTATATTCGCCAATGTTTTACCCTGCAGAATATGGCTATTTAGAAAATACACTTGCATTAGATGGGGATCCACTTGATATTTTAGTTATCGTCACAAATCCAACATTCCCTGGTTGCGTCATCGAAACGCGTATACTTGGCTACTTAAACATGGTAGACGGGGGCGAAGAAGATGCGAAATTAATTGGTGTTCCTGTTGATGATCCTCGCTTTGCTGATGTACGCACGCTTGAAGATCTTCCGCAGCATAAGCTTAAAGAAATCGCTCATTTCTTTGAACGTTATAAAGACTTAGAAGGAAAGAAAACAGAAATTGGTACGTGGGAAGGTCCGGAAGCAGCGGCGAAACTCATTGACGAATGCATCGCTCGTTACAATGAACAAAAATAAATACATTCCGTGTTTTAAGCTGGCTTTTGGCCAGCTTTTTGTCTTTTTTCCGAACATTAATATATAAAAACGCTTTCATTTGTATGACCTTTCCGAAAGTTATTGACACATGTATACGGTTATGTTAAATTATCAGAAATTTAAAAACTTATGATTTGAAAGGAGCGGATATTTGTGGTTCGCATTTTAGTAGCTGATGCGATGAGCGAAGAAGGTCTTGCCCCACTTCTTGCTGATCCAACGATTGAAGTTGTACAAAAGAAAGTAACAGAAGTAGAAGATGAGCTTGACAAGTTTGATGCGTTGCTCGTTCGGAGCGCAACGAAAGTCACAGAACAATTGATCCAAAAAATGAAGCATTTAAAAATTGTTGGACGTGCTGGAGTCGGTGTCGACAATATTGACGTTGACGCGGCTACACGATACGGTGTCGTCGTCATTAACGCTCCAAATGGCAATACAATTTCTACAGCGGAACATACATTTGCGATGATGGCTTCATTAGTGCGCCGTATTCCACAAGCGCACATTTCGGTCAAATCACGTGAATGGAATCGTTCCGCTTTCGTCGGTGTCGAGTTATTTGGAAAACATTTAGGAATCATCGGCTTTGGGCGCATCGGTTCTGAAGTAGCGAAACGGGCGCGAGCATTCGGTATGCATGTTCATGTGTACGATCCATTTTTAACGAAAGCACGAGCAGAAAAAATTGGCGTTGATGTCTGCACGCTTGATGAATTGCTTGCGCAAGCGGATATCATTACGGTACATACACCGCTCACAAAAGAAACGAAAGGTCTTCTCGGTCCAAAAAACTTAGCAAAAGCGAAAAAAGGTGTATATTTAATTAACTGCGCGCGCGGTGGAATTATCGATGAACAAGCGCTTATTTCGTTTTTAGAAAATGGACACGTAGCAGGCGTTGCACTCGACGTATTTGAACAAGAGCCGCCAGGAGATCATCCGCTTCTTTCGTTTGATAACGTCATCGTCACTCCGCATCTTGGGGCATCAACGATCGAGGCGCAAGTGAATGTCGCGACACAAGTCGCCGAAGAAGTATTAACATTTTTACAAGGTAAACCGGTCACATCGTCCATTAACTTGCCGACACTTTCAAAAGATGTATACGAAAAAATTCAATCTTTTTATACATTAGCTCGCAAAATGGGCACTTTAGCTTCGCAATATATGAGCGAACCGGTTCAAGAAATTGCGATTACGTATTCCGGTTCTGTTGCTGATTTGGAAACAACATTTATTACACGTAGTTTGCTTGCTGGATTTTTGAAACCTCGCGTCGCTTCAACCGTCAATGAAGTGAATGCGGCGATGATCGCCAAAGAACGAGGCATTGCTTTTAGCGAAAAATTTTCAGCTAATGGCAATGACTATAACAACAGCATTTCATTAACCGTATATGGCGAAAACAAAACGTTTACGTTGAAAGGAACGCATATCGCTCACTATGGTGATCGCATCGTTCATTTTAACGGTTTTGCGATCGATTTTGCTCCAGAAGGACATTTGTTGTACATTCAACATCATGATAAACCTGGAATGATCGGAAAAGTCGGTAACATTTTAGGTGACCATCAAGTAAACATCGCAACGATGCAAGTCGGTCGCCAACAAGCTGGTGGAAAAGCGATTATGATGCTTTCACTCGATAAACCACTTGATGACGCACTCGTTGAAACACTCGAACAAATTAGCGACATTGATGTTGTAAAAAGATTAGAAGTATAAAAGGTTCAGCCGAATGGCTGAACCTTTTCTTATCCAAGTGGAACGGCTTTTCGTTCCCCTTTTGAAAAAGTCATAATTTCCGTGTAACCGACTGTTTTCGCAAGAGCGATCGCTCGATCATAATCGGCCCCGACATCTTGAGGAACGTGCGCATCAGACGATAACACAATCGGAATGCCTTTGTCATAGCACATTTCCAGTAGACGAGGATCAGGGTATAGCTCTCCGACTGGTTTGCGCAAACCTGCGGTACTAATTTCAACGCACGTTTTAGAGTTCGCTAACGCTGTTGTTGCACGATCGTACTGTTCTAGTAAAAATTCTTCGTCTTCTGGCACGTATTTAAAAATTTTTACTAAATCTAAATGACCGATAATGTCAAATAAGTTCGACTGAGCTAATGTGACAACTTGATCGAAATATTTTCGATATGTATCGTATAGATCGCGACGATCCCACTCTTTCCGAAACTCGGCTAAATCAATGCCAAAGTCATCCACCCAATGAATCGAGCCGATGACATAGTCAAAATCATAAGCGCGAATAAATTCCGCCATTTCTTCATGTTTACCTGGCGTGTAGTCCATTTCAATCGACATTTTCACATCAATTCCAGCATCCCACGCTTCGTGAAATAAACGAACGTAATCAGCCATATCATAATAACGGCGCTCTTCAATCCACGCATTTGATAAAATGTTTTTCGTTTGATAAAAGTGATAAGCATGTTCGGAAATACCGAAATGTTCAATGCCTTTTCGCGCGGCTTCGTCCGTAAATTGCTTTAAATAATCAAGTGTTAACGTCCCACGCTCTAAATGATTATGATAATCTGTTAACATTGTTCTCTCCCCCTCTCGTATTGTTTTAAATTATATAGCACATCTCTCTCTTTTTCTAGTTGTTTAAGCCAACAAGAAACAATAAATGAATGCACGCGGCCATACCAATCACAACGAGCACTCGTTTCATCATATCTTCCATCGTCTATTCCCTCCCGTTTGCGATAACCATATATGTTGTATGCAAAAATACGAACGGTTAGAACGATAGAAGGCTACATTTTACAATTGCTTTACAATCGGATAAAAAAGTGTTTGCGCCAGTGACTGCAAGAAATGTTGTTGAGCTTGATCATAGCTAATAAGCACACACGTAGCTGGACCGGCAGAAGTATGTAGTGGAAGGGAACAACGAAGTGGTCGTTCCCCATGCATAAGCTTCCACTCATGCCATATTCCTTTTGAACCGACTGGAATGATTTCATATACACCATCTAACTGCAACAACGTGCGAAATAGCGAAAGCGGAATGATCCGATCTTGTTTTTGTATAACCGCTTCTCCAACGAGCGGCTCACCGATGACCGCCCAACATGCATCGGTTGGCGTAAAATGTATCCTTTTTTCTGTTTTACGCACCGTGCCGACCGCTACAAAACCGACAGCTGATTGCATGAGCGGCATATTTGATTCGCTACTTCCTGTTATAGGGAGCGACAACTGCAATTCTTCCATCGTTTGTTGAACGCCTGCGACAAGTGCATGCCATGCATCGTCGTTCACAAAATTTTGTAAAACAAAAGCTTTTGGTGTGGCTCCTATACTCATCAATTCCATCCATGCTACCCGCGCGCCGTAGTACGCAACAACATCGTATGGTACATTTACAACATCATCTTGTTTTAAGCCAATGCCACCCGAACAATCTGTCGCCAAAACGAGTTCGTTTTCTTCATCAAGCGGCACACATAATACGTCACGCATGCCGTTTCCCCCATACTCGTTGCAACGCTTTTGACACGACGATTGCAATCGCTACATTGACTCCTGTAGCTAGTGCAAGAGATGGGATGATGGAAAGTACAAATGCTGGGCTTATGATCCATACAAAAGGCAACGGGGCAATTAGTGCATTACCGATAAAAAAACATACATAACTAGAAGTGAACCATCCCCTTCTCATTAACAAGCCAACAACATATAAAAGAGCTGCCATTTCCATCGCCACAAGTATATGAAAAGGCCCAAGTGGAAATCCGCCAAATAGAGCCGATACAATATGCCCCACACTCGCGACGACCGCAGCAGCTGTTGGACCGAGCAAAAACGCAGCAACAACTGCCGGTGCACTATCTAATGCAATGCTTCCAATCGTAAATGGGATTTTTATAAGTGAACCAATGACGGATAAACTAATAAACATGACGAGCAACGTGAAACGCTTCATTCCGATTCACCCCTTTTTTCATTTTTATCACGAAACACAATCGCGCTACGCTCGTATTCTACATCTTTTACTTGCAGGCGAGCGTTGACAACGCGGGCAACAGCAAATAAATAGTCGGAAAGGCGGTTCATATATTGCAAAACAATTTCGTTCGTTTTCTCTTGTTTCATCAATGCCACGACACAACGTTCCGCTCTTCGTGTCACGGTCCGTGCCATATGCAAAGCTGCTGCTTGTGGCGAACCTCCCGGCAAAATAAACCGTTCAAGCGGCGGCGCTTGTTGAATATATGCATCGATGCGTTCTTCTAAAAACGTCACCATTTCCGCTTTTACTTTGTATGGTATTTTTTCACCGACAATAGCTAAATCACCGCCACAATCAAACAGTTCATGTTGAATGCGTTGCAATTCTTCATAAATGTCGCGAAACTTCTCATCCTGTAATAACGTCATGGCCCAACCGATGACAGAATTCGCTTCATCAATCGTTCCGTACGCTTCAACACGTACATCGTTTTTATCGACTCGTCCTCCAACTAAACTCGTTTGGCCTTTATCACCTGTTTTTGTGTACAATTTCATAATCAATCACCCCTATTTTATTTGTTCATTCATACCGCACCATATGTAATCAACACGGCTACATATGCGAGCAAGTTGTTGATATGTCCAACCGACTGCATCTCGCCACGCTCGTTCATGCGAGTCAATCGGTACGATCCCTTGACTAATATCACAGCCAATCCAAATGACCGTCCGTTTTTTCTCTTTTTCCCATCGTTCCCATGCATATATATACGACATGATCGCTTCTTTTTCATCGTCCGTATAAGGAAAAAAGTATTCGCGAATCCAATGTTCTATTCCTTCAAGCACAACAACAGATGCAGTTTCATCATGTGGGAGCGGAAACATATTTTCATATGCACAATACCAACTGTATGGCGTATGCGTGAATGAATAATGGGCATTTACCCATTTTCGCTTCCCTTGAAATGCACCGCCGCTAACGAAATGCATCGCTTTCTCTCCTTCCATCGCTCGTTCGTATTATAAAGCGTCACTCCTTCGCCAAACGGAACGTGCCATTCCCAGAATGGACGGATGTTCGGTGCGTACTTCGATAATATATAACGAATCACACCGCCGTGCGTCACAACGACAAGATGTGAAACGGATCGATGAATCGCATCGCTAACGGCTTGTTCAATACGAGCTTCAAACTGAGCAAACGTCTCACCGTTTGGAGGCGCATAGCGAAGCGGATCATCTAGCCAATGACGATACGCCTTGACCGTTCGCAATTGTTCGTACGTTTTTCCTTCAAAATCGCCAAAATGGAGTTCACGCCAGCGATAAGAACATTCAATGACGTGATTCGGAAACAACAAATGCGCCGTTTGGCGACAACGAAGCAAGTCGCTTGTCATGACAATTTCTGGTTCAAGCTGATGCGACACATTTTTCGGCTTAATCACTGGCACATTCGTCCAGCCGATATATTGTTTCGCTTCATTTTCTTTCGTTACAAAATGGCGAACGTATGTAATAGCCAAATGACGCACCATAAAAGTGTTTCGCTCCCTTCGATAAACGCACCAAGCACGTCGCCTGTGATTCCACCGAATTGCTTTATAGCAAACGCACGCGCTACAATATAAAACGATATAAGTGCAACAAACAAAACGAACGTTTCACATGATGAGAAGGCAATAAGCCCGTACACAACAACAAATGGCACATACCGATGATCGACATGCTTTCGAAATGTTGCTGCCATCCCGGTTTGTTTTGCAAGCGGTGTTGTCAATAAAAGTACTGTCATGCCAAGGCGAGAAAATAACGGAATACAAAAAAGAGCAAACAATGACATATGTGCAACCGTTTCAAATATGAAAATGAAGCGAAAGCCAAGTAAAAATAAAATGGAGAGCACCGCAAACGCCCCGACGCGCGAATCGCTCATGATATCAAGACGACGCTGTCGATCGCGATATGAAAAATACGCATCGCTGCAATCCATCCATCCGTCAGCATGCAAACCTCCGGAAAGAAAGATAGAAAAAAACATGAGCAAAAATGATAAGACGAGCACAGACACATGATGAAACATGAACATGTACAAAACAACGAGAAACGCTCCGATCACCGCACCGACGAACGGAAACGACAGAACAGCTGCGCGTGCTGTTCGTTCATTCCAGTCCACTTGCATACGAATAGGAAGCACCGTTAAAAACTGTATCGCTAAGATTATCCCACGCCACATGGCCATCTTCCTTTCTTTACAATCGGCAACCCGCAGCGCATCAAAATAGCTACATCACTGAATATAACAATATGTTGGTGCAATAAACCGAGTCCGCGCATATACGCATACGTTCCTTGTTCATAAGGTATACCATCATAAAATATTTCGTTACTTACAACTATACACACTTTCGCTTGATCGCCTAATTTTTTGATTTGTTGTACGATGCGTGGCACTTTCTCTTCTATGTGCCATCGATCATCACGAAACAGCTCATTAGCCCATAAGTTGGTCAAACAGTCAAGCAAAACAATATCACGCTTACCAAACATCGGAATGATATTATCAAGGTCATACGGTTGTTCCCACGTTTGCCAACGATCATATTTTCGTTGTTTTTGATGATGAATGATGCGCGCCTCCATTTCTTCATCTGTCCTCATCGCTGTGGCAATATAATGAAGCGAATCAGTCGCTTTTGCCATCATTTTCGCGCATTGTTCCGCAAATGAAGATTTTCCGCTACGCACTCCACCGCTAATAAATACGATCATCTCTTCCACCGCCTTAAACAAAGCAAGAGGTGATCGTTCTCTTCTTTCGTTCGAATCGCAAAACGGACATATTTTCCGTCCAGTCCTTGAAAATTAAACGTATGGCGAGCGACGATTCCATGTTGCAACAAAAAAGGAAAAAGTGTCATTGTTTCATCGTGTAACATGTAAAAATTCACAACAGACGGTGAATAGCGATAACCCATCTCAGTGAGCTGTGAAAATATTCGTTTTCGTTCTGATGCGATATATGTTTTTGTTCGTGCGACAAATGCCTCATCGTTCAATAATTGTTTTCCTATTTGTTGAGCAATCGTATTGACGCTCCAAGGTGGCTGTTTTTTCATTAACTTTTTTACGACGTGTTCGTGTGCGAGTACATAACCGAGCCGTACACCTGCCAGTCGATACATTTTCGTTAACGACCGCAACACAATTAAACGATCAAACGTACGTAAAAAAGAAGAAACGGAATAACCGTCAAGCCAAAAATCGTAAAACGCTTCATCGACAATGACATATACCCCTCCATCATTTGCTGCTTTTAATAAAGCATACATCGTTTCTTTCGACCATACCGTACCTGTCGGATTGTTTGGATGGCAAACAAATAGCGCGTGTAAAGACGGCAAGTTCGCAACCATTTGGTCGAGCGGTTGTTGCCAATGTTCATCTAACATAAACGAGTGAACGGTACAACCGTAAGCTTCACATGCATGACGATATTCTGAAAACGTTGGCTCAATGATGCCAATATGTCTTCCTGCAAATTGTTCAGCAAGCAAATAAATGCACTCGGCAGCACCATTTCCAACAAAGACGTTTGACGGCATAACACGTTCTCGTTCAGCAATGATCGTACGAAGCGTCTCACTTCGCTCTTCTGGATACTCACTCATCCAACACAACCACTGTTGTTCCGTTGGCACATGTTCGTGCTGAAGCGGATTCACATTGACGCTAAAATCAATATATAAACTTGGTATTTTCATTTTCATCGCTTCATATAAACGATGCGGATTAGCTCCATGTGCAGGCAAATACAAACAAACTCCCCCCAATCGTAAAAGCAACTGTCGTCCGTTTCATCACCGCCACAGCCTGTTCGATGTGCATAAACATAAGCGGAATGGAAGCATCACCAATTGTCGGACGAACAGATACAACCCCTTTGTATGTATTCACTCCCCCAAGTTGAACGCCTAATAACGCAGCCATCGCCGCTTCGCACCATCCGCTGTTTGGACTCGGATGATTTCGCGCATCGCGAAATAATAGTTTCCATGCTTGCTTGTTGGCACGATGGACAAAGAGCATAACAAACGCTGTTAGCCTAGCAGGAAGGTAATTGAGTATATCATCTAAGCGAGCGGAAGCCCAGCCAAATTGGGCATATCGGTCGTTCTTATAGCCGAGCATGGAATCACATGTATTCACGGCGCGATACAACATCGCCAAAGCTCCCCCGCCAAGAAAAGCATAAAAAAGAGGGGCTGTCACTCCGTCGCTCGTATTTTCGGCTACTGTTTCCACACATGCACGTACGATCCCTTCTTTCTGCAACGTTTTTGTATCACGCCCGACAATCATCCCCACATTTTTTCTCGCTTCCTCAATGTCACCTCTTTTTAGTGGATCAAGCACATCGTATGCGGCTTTTGCTAAGCTTGTTGGTGCAATAGAAACAAAAATGATTATTGCTTCAATAAATATGCCAAATAAATGAGAAAGCTGATACGCAACAGTAATGACCCCATAGCTAATGACAAACGTAAACGTAAAAACGACAAAAAGGGTGAATACTCCTTTCTCTTTTCGCCATTTTCCTTTATTCAGGCGACGATCCATATACGCAATCATTTGTCCAATCCAACAAACAGGGTGAAAGCGACGTGGATCAGCGAATATGCGATCAAGCAAGAGCGCAAACACAATAGCCCATACGTGCGTCATCGATTTTCACCCTTTCGCTCATTATAGCGGTCGATTGCTGTTTTTGTTGCTTCGTATACAAAACGAGCAAGTTGTTTACCAATCGCTGTAATCGTTCCTGCGTATTCATAATATGTTCCTTGTTGTGACGCAGCAATGACAGTACAATCTGTTGATGTTCCTGTTGCGATTGTATGTGTTTGTGTATCGACGACTTGTTTATCATACAGCGCCTTTGTTTTTGCTTCTGTTACAGTCATGAGCGCCTGCACAAATGCAGCTTCTGACAAATGTCCATCAATGAAAACAAACGTATTAATCGTTCCAGGAGAAGCGATCGCATCTGCACGACGCCACGCATTCGCACTATCAACGGCATTTCCCACCCCAGCAGTTACCGCAACAAAAAAGCGAACAGGTTCATAAGCGGACGTAAACACAACATCCCTTATATCCACCGCTGTCATCATCCCAACGGTCCATTGCTCATCAAAACCTTGTTGTCGCAAAAATTCAATCATCTCTTGCTCGGCATCGTCACAACGGTAATCAAGTGAAACATGGCGATTAACAAAAGTCGTTGCCCAACGCATACCGCCCCCAACAAGCGCAGATGAAAGCACTTTAAACGGCTTCATCGTTTCAATGACGACCATGTTTTCATGTTGCGTCACGTGCCATAGCACATCGTCAATCGACTGTTCCAAAAACGGAACAAACGTCACAAGCGGTTTCGGTAATACAGGATGTTCATGTCGTTTCATGCATGTATCAAACACGCTCTCAATCATGGACTCGTTCAGCAACTGTCTCGGTGTGCCACACGCCACTACCTTTCCATCTCGTAAAAAAAGAAGACGGTCGCAATATAGCGATGCGATGTTTATATCATGAAAAATAGCAATAACCGTCAGTTTCGACTGTTTTAATAAATTCAACAACTTAAACTGTTGCGCCACATCCATATGGTTTGTTGGTTCATCTAGTAATAACACGCGCGGTTGTTGCACAAGTGCACGAGCAAGTGCAGCACGCTGACGTTCTCCGCCGCTTAATTGCTCTAGTAAAACATGTTGTTTATGTGCTAATGTCACCGCATAGAGTGAGTCACTAACCACTTGCTCATCTTCCTTCGTCCATTTCGGAAAAAGAGTTGATTGATAAGGATAGCGACCGAGCTCAACCATTTCTTTCACTGTATATCCAAACGAAACATCTGTATGTTGCGGCAACGTAGCAATGAGTTGGGCATATTCCTTCGGTTTATACACTTCAATATGTTGACCGGCAACAAAAATGTCCCCTTGCTGTAAAGAGAGTTCACGGCTTAATAGTTTCATTAACGTCGTTTTTCCACTCCCGTTCGGACCTAAAATACCGAAAAACTCTCCTTCATGAACAGTAAATGAAATACGTTGCAATACTTGTTTTTCTCCATATTGATACGAAACGTCCTTCACATCAATCATATTCATCCCGTCTTCCGTCTTAAACTTTTAAATAACAACATCGCAAATAAAGGTGCTCCAATTAACGACGTAATCACTCCGATCGGCAATTCCCGCGGTGCAATAATCGTTCGCGCCACGACATCTGCTAATGCTAAAAACGCGCCCCCATATAGAAAAGAAAGCGGCAACAATTTTCGATGATTCGCCCCACAAATCAAACGCGTCATATGCGGAATGACAAGCCCAACAAAGCCGATCGTCCCAGATACAGCTACTGCTGCGCCTGTAAGCAATGAAGCGCTAAGTAAAATCCATAACTTTTTTCGCACCACATGTACTCCGATATTGGCTGCTGTTCGCTCGCCAAATGAAAAAGCGTTTAACTCGCGAATATGTGTAAATAAGCCGAGAGAACCGATGATAAAAAACGGTACAAATAAAGAAACATAAGACCAACCGCGCATCGCGACGCTTCCCATGAGCCAGCTAATGACTTGACGCAATTCCTCACCGCTAAAAGCAACCATAAGTGAAATAACCGAACCAAAAAACGCATTCATAATAATGCCGATTAAAACAATCGTCTCCATCGCCATATTGCGCTCAGCAAGACGAGCAAATAATAAAACAAACAATAACGTCACGAGCGCAAACATAATGCTCACAATCGGTAACGTAAAGCGACCGAGAAACGACAAATGAAGTTGAAAAAAGAAGACGATGACCGCTCCGACAGCTGCACCAGACGATACGCCGATCGTGTATGGATCAGCCAGAACGTTTTTCAAAAGACCTTGAAACGCTACCCCTGCAAGTGCTAATGCAGCGCCAACTAAAAAAGCAAGTACCACTCTTGGTAAGCGAATAGACACAATAATTTGCGAAATGGTCGCAGGAACATGTGTGGGCGTATGAAACATATGATGCAACAACGTTTCCCATATAGAAGAAAAGGGAATCGATTGTGATCCAATCGATACCCCTAACAATAAAGCAAACGTTGCAATAAGCGATGCGCTAATGTAATTATTTAAAAATGTCTGGATAAACGACTTTGGCAATTTCTTCGACCCCTTCAGCTAAACGTGGTCCCGGACGAGAAACTAAATCGGAATTGACATCGTATACGCGTTTATTTTTAATTGCAGGGACATCTTTCCAAGCTGGTCGAGCGAGCACTTGCTCGACAGCGTTCGGTGTGTAATAACCGTATGTTGTAATAATGACATCTGGATTCAGCGCCACTGCATCTTCTTCAGTAAACATTGGCCATCCTTCTTGATCACCTGCTGCGTTTTTCGCGTGAATAATCGTTAACATTTCATCCATAAATGTTCCTTTTCCAGCCGTATAAATTTCTGGTGCAGGAGAAACTTCCACCCAAACGGTTGCTTCCCCTTTTACTTCTTTTGCTTTTTCCGCAATGGCATCAATTTTTTGCTTCATTTGTTGTACAACATCCGCTGCCTCTTTCGCTTTCCCTGTCGCTTTTCCGATGAGCTCAATGGACGCATATACGTCGTTGAACGATGTGGCGTTTGGCACAACAATGACTGTAATGCCTGCATCTTTTAATTGCTTTAATCCTTCCTCAGAATTGTGAGCGCTTGATGCATGTGCAAGCACAACGTCTGGTTGAAGTGAAATAATTTTTTCAACATTAAACTCCATGCCACCAATTTTTTCTTTGTTTTTCACATCTTCTGGATAGTTATCAAAATCGCTTACACCGACAATTTTGTCGCCAAGCCCTAACGCGTATGCAATTTCTGTATTGCTCGGAATGAGTGAAACGATTTTTGTCGGTTGTTTTTCAATCGTGACATCGCCAACCGCATCTTTTACCGTAACCGGAAATGCAGCCTCTTCTGTTTTCGCCTCTTGCTTCGTTTCTTTCGCTGGCTCCGCATTATTGTTGCACGCGGCTAATCCGAGCGTCAATACGAGCGCAAGAAGCCACACATATTGTTTCCATTTTTTCATTGTTTTTCCCCCTTTTATGTATGTCAAATAAAAAAGCCCATTCCTAATGGAATGAGCTGGAAACAACAAAAGACAACAACTTCCCCTTGTCGTTTCGCCGTCTCACTCCCCGAAGACGCGAATGACGGTGCAAAAAGGCAGGTCTACTGACTTATGCGTCATCCTACTTTGAAGCCTTCCCGTACGAATTGTACAGTGGCATGTTTCATTTCGTCAGCATTTACAGTTGCGGGGACAGTTCTGGACTTGCACCAGATTCCCTATTAAGTCTACTAGGTTGCCCGTTCGACACCTTTTTGCAACGAACATATGTAATTGTCGAACAATTTTTACGTCTTTATCATAACGGAAAATATCATGAATGACAACAAATTTTTTCTATTTTAATGGCAATGTAAATGTAAACGTTGTTCCCTCGCCGAGTTTGCTATGAACAGTAATTGTTCCTTTATGCGCTTCGACAATGTTTTTCGCAATCGCAAGACCTAATCCCGTACCAGATCGACCTCGCGTACGTGCTTTGTCCGCTTTATAAAAACGCTCAAACACAAACGGTAAGTCTTCTTCTGGAATGCCCGAACCAGAATCTTGTACAGAAATGCGTACTACTTCTTCGTCCGCATCGACAATGACACGGACTTCCCCCCCGTGATCTGTATGGCGAAGCGCATTATCAATTAAATTCATCATTACTTGTTCAATGCGATCAGGATCAAACGAAACAGCGAGCTCGTTGTTCATGTCAACAAGCAAACGAACGCCTTTTTCTTTTGCTAACGCTTGAAACTTATGAATAATACGCTCCATATATGGTTTGAGCGGTACTTGCTCGTAATGAAGCGTTAAATGTCCTGCTTCCATGCGCGCTAAATCAAGCAAATCGTTTACAAGGCGACCCATGCGCAACGATTCATCATAAATGACTTTTGCCAATTCTTTTTTCTCTTCATCTGTTGCCGCAATATCGTCAACGATCGCTTCGCTATATCCTTGTAACATCGCAATCGGCGTGCGCAACTCATGCGAGACGTTTGCGATAAAATCTTTACGTAACTTATCTAATCGTCGTTCTTCTGTCATATCCCGAAGTACCGCAACTGCCCCGCGAATCATTTTTCCATTGTATAGCGGAGTCATAACAATGACCCAATTACGACCTTGTAACGCCATTTCTATCGCTTGTTCTTTTTCCTCCGCTACCGCTTTCTTGAACAACTCATTCACTTGCGGAGGGAGTGGGGATAAATCATCGCGTTGCCCTTGTTCGTAATACCACGCTTGTAAAAATCGGTCGGCAGGTGGATTCGTGATGAGCACTTCTCCATTTCGATTAAGTGTAATAACACCGTCAGCCATGCTGCTTAAAATGCTTGCCAATTGCTCTTTTTCTTGGTTTAACGCATTAATGTGAAATTGTAGTTGCCGACCCATTTGATTAAATGCCATCGCAAGTTCCCCAATTTCGTCATGAGTAACGATCGGCACTTTTGAGTCAAATTTTCCGCGTGCAATTTCAAATGCCACTTGTCTCATTTTTCGAAGCGGGGCTGTAATACGTGTAGATAAGAAAAAGGCGAACACGGTCGTTAACACAATGGCGATAAACGCCGCAAGAAAAATAAATTTTGTCGTCTGTCTTGTCGTTTCTTCGACCGCTTTTAACGACTGGTATACAAATACCGCGCCATTTCCATCCGATGTATGAAGCGGAACACCAACAATAAATAGTTCATTATATTCGTCGTTTCGCATCGTTTGATTTGGCATAAGCGTCCGCTTCACTACTTTTTTTCCATCAAAAACGCGCGCTAACTGCCTATCTTGCTGAATAAATGAGAGGGGCAAATCAGCAAGTTTTTCATTTGGTGAATACCAATAATGACGATCATCGATAATGATCATTAACTTTGATACATCATCCACCATCGTCCACGCAATGGAGCGCGCAAACGGCTCGTCATGTTCAGCGACGACCCGAGCCACTTTTGTCGCTTGTTGGGTAAGCTGATCACTTGTTTTTTCTAAATAATATTTTTCAAAAAAACCGAGCAATAAGACGGTTAAAATAAAAAGGACGAAAGCAACAAGCAACAAAATCGTCAGCCATAGTTTGCCGACTACACTACGCCATAACGCCATCATTCATTCACGACCTCAAATTTATACCCGACACCCCAAACGGTGACGATCATTTTCGCCGCAGCTGGCGACACTTTGTTTAGTTTTTCACGCAATCGCTTGACGTGCGTATCCACCGTGCGCAAGTCGCCGAAAAATTCGTAATGCCATACTTCTTTTAGCAACTGTTCACGGTCAAACACTTTATCTGGCGATTTTGCTAAAAAGTGAAGCAACTCATATTCTTTCGGAGTTAAACTGACTTCATGTCCATCCGCTGTCACACGATGTGCATCATGATCAATGGTTAAATGCGGAAACACAAGCACATCCCGCGCTGTCGTATCCGTCGGTACATATGGAGAGTTTGCAGTGCGACGAAGCAGCGCTTTTACACGAAGCACAACTTCACGCGGACTGAACGGTTTCACGATATAATCGTCCGTTCCTGCTTCAAACCCTTGCACGCGGTTCGCTTCCTCTCCTTTTGCTGTCAACATAATAACAGGCGTTGCTTTTTTCTCACGCAACTGTTTACATACTTCAATTCCATCTTTTCCTGGTAACATAAGGTCAAGTAAAATTAAGTCATAATCATTTTCAAGTGCTAACGCTAGCGCTTCTTCGCCGTTTTCCGCCTCATCAATGACATATTGCTCACGTTCTAAATACATGCGAAGCAAGCGGCGAATTCGTTCTTCATCATCAACAACTAAAATTTTAATTTCCTTCTCCATGATGTCATACCTCCTCCTTTTCTATTGTACAAAACCGCCAAACTTTTTTCTACTTCCCATAAGAAAAGGTTTGAGTCAAGAGTTTGTGGGAGATTTTTTTCTCAACCGACTTTATTGGTTATATATGGTTTTATGGACTTATTTTATGTAAGCGCTTTTATCCAC
>NZ_PEDM01000012.1 GCF_002742685.1 Anoxybacillus flavithermus | reverse complement strand
GCCTTCGCAGTTCGGGACTTTCACCCTATAGATTGCACCCATGCCGAGCACACCAAAATAAGCTGGTCGTCATTGACCAGCTTTTTGCATAAATCGCTTTTTTAACTCGTCCCATGTCAATTGCGTTGTCCGTTGAACGAGCCAATCGGGAGACAGCGAAGCTAAATGCTCACCGATGCCGACGGAAAACATATTCGCCTGTTTGATCGCTTTCATTCCCGCTTCCCCGTCTTCAATAGCAATGCAATGAGATGGGTCGACACGAAGTTGTCTCGCAGCTGTTAAAAAAATTTCCGGATCTGGCTTCATGCGCGTAATCGTTTTGACATCCACAATGACATCGAAAAAAGAGCGCACGTTGAGCCGCTCGACAACGACACGTGCGTTTGAGCTTGACGACGCGAGCGCCATCGGGACACCGTCGCGCTGAATGTCGCAAAGAAGCTCCCTCATTCCCGGCAACACGTCACTTGACGACAATTGCTCGATCAACTCGCGATAATATTGGCCACGGCGATCGCCAAGAGCTCGTTTTTCTTCCTCCGACCATTCATGCGCCTTTTCACCGAGAAGCGTCTCAACCATCGCCTGTCTGCTCATCCCTTGTAGCTTTTGATTAAGCTGTCGATCAAACGGTACCCCAATTTCATCGGCGACACGTTTTGTCGCAATATAATACAGTTCAACAGTATCAGCAATGACGCCATCTAAATCAAAAATCACCGCTTCAATCATTGCGTCCTCCTATTTTACTTTCCACCATTTTTCTTAGCCGTGGGCTAAGCGAAAGCTTCATCCAATGTTCGTATATTTCTTTCTTTTCTGCTAGCGATAAATGATAACGCTCCCCTGCCACTTGTTTCGCCCGCTTCGTGATTTCATAAAGGGAAATCGCTGCCGCGACAGAAATATTAAAACTTTGCACAAATCCGTTCATCGGAATGATAAACTTTCCGTCCGCTAAAGCAAGTGCTTCTTCGGATACCCCACGATGCTCATTTCCGAACAAAAGCACCGTCGGTTTCGATACGTCAATTTGTTCAAGCGGAATCGTCCCTTCTCCGAGGTAGCTTGCATATACTTGGTAGCCTTTTTGTTGGAGATGGCGAATCGCCCGTTCAATCGATGAATGTTTATGCACGGTTAACCATTTGTCCGCATGTCGCGTCACCCATTTGTTCGGCTCAAACGGAGCCGCTCCGGTAACGACATGAACATCTTGAATGCCAAATGCCTCCGCTGAACGCAATACCGCTGCTTGATTGTGTGGATCATCGACCGCTTCCGTCAAAATCGTAATATATCTTGTTCGTTCGCTTAACACATCGTACATACGCTTTAAGCGACTCGGCAAAATCATTTCCCAAAGCAAGCGATTGTCGTCTGTCAACAGTCCTTCTTCGATGCGCTGCTTAAGCCATTGACGTTCTGCCTCTTTTGTCATTCGCATGCGAAAATTCTCCTTTCTACTCTTTGACGACATGTGCGGTTTTTCCATTTGTCAGCTTTAATAAATCTCGAACAGAAAGTTTCATTTGCATGCCGATTTTCCCTGCACTCAAGATGATTTGTTCGTGCAAAAGTGCCGATTCGTCCACATATGTGGCATACATTTTTTTCATTCCGATTGGCGAGCAACCACCTCGCACATACCCCGTCATTTTTTCGATATCCGCCACAGGCAACATATACACACTTTTTTCACCGACAGCGATCGCCGCTTTTTTTAAATCCAGTTCTGCTGCGACAGGGATAACAAATACGTAAAGTTGACCGCTTGCCCCTTTTGTGACAAGCGTTTTATACACTATTTCTTCACGTTGTCCAATTTTTCTCGCAACGGATATCCCATCAATTTGTCCATCCGTATAATCGTAAGTAAACAGTTCGTATGGTACACGTGCACGATCGAGCATGCGCACAGCATTCGTCTTCGCTTGTTTCACGATCCGTCCCTCTCTTTCCTCTATTAGTGTACCATAAACAAAAAGAAGGGACATCCTTCATCGGACACCCCCTTATCTCAACTCTTATATGATATAGGTAGTTGGCTTGTTGTATAGGAAAGTCAGTATCGACATATTTTATTTGTCACCAGATTTAAATATCAATATGTATTTTCCATCGGTATCTTTGTTTGTATAATATTTCGCCCTCCATACTCCTTTTTGTGGCGTCATATTCAATTGCTTATTTAACGGTTGCGTAGCCGTGACTTCTCCTCGATCGATGATATTTCCTTTTGGATCGTACAACTCATACGCCAAACTACCGCCTTTGAGGTCAATACGATGGTCAATATGCAACTTTTCGTACTTTATTTTATTCACCTCAATGGTAGCTTCGAAAACACGATATTTTTCTTCATACTGTTCAGGCAAAAATAATCCTTCGGCGGATGATTCAAATGTTTCTTTGTACATGAATGTATAATACAATATACCTAACAAAACAATAAACGTAAGACTGCCGAACAGAAGCAACAACTTTTTGCTCATTCACACTACTCCTTTCCCTTATCTAGCTGAATGCATCCATCACTAAGATAAATCATGCGATGAGCATAAGAGGCTATTTTTTCATCATGTGTAATGACAATGATACATTTCCCCTCTTCGTTCATCTGTTGAAGGAGCTCCATTACTTTCTCGCCGTTTTGACGATCAAGCGACCCTGTTGGTTCGTCAGCTAAAACGATGTTCGTTTCCGCTACCATTGCCCTTGCAATGGCAACTCGTTGTTTTTGTCCTCCCGATAATTTAGAAACATTCTTCTGTCGCAAGTGAAAAATGCCAAGCTTATTTAAATAATATTCAACTTTTCCTCGTCGCTCCTTTTTTGACATGTTTCGTTTCAATAACGGGAGTTCAACGTTTTCAAATACAGTAAAGTTTGTCATTAATGCAAAGTGTTGAAAAATAAAACTAACCTTTTTATTGCGAATATCGCTTAGTTGTTTGTCATTTAATCTCGTTACATCTTCCCCTTCAGGTCGATATACTCCTTCTGTGGGGACATCCATACATCCGATAGTATGTAATAAAGTCGATTTTCCCGATCCAGAAGGTCCCATAATTGCAATAAACTCTCCACGTTCAATTTGTAGACTTACCTGACTTAGCGCCTTCGTCGCGTATTCATCCTTACCATATATTTTTGTTACATTTTGTAATTCAATGAACATCTATGTAACTATTCAGCCACATCATAAAGTGAGCTGAATATTTTTTTCTTTTCTTGTCTATGATGTGAATACAGATAGACAAGGAGGTGAATCGCATGTTGACGGTACAACAAGCTGTATTTACGGTTGAGAGCTTAATGGGCAAAGTCCAACAACAAAAACAGCTCATTCATCAACTCATTCAAGAAAATGAATATTTGCGTCAAGAAAACAAACAGCTACGTAAAGAAAATGAACAACTGACATATCGCGTTCAAAAGCTGGAAGCACGCACGAAAAAAAACAGCTCTAATAGCCATCTGCCCCCATCTTCTGACCGTTTCGAGAAAAAGCGCTCCTCTCGTGAACCGTCTGGCAAAAAGCCTGGCGGACATGAGGGAACGACGCTCTGTCAAGTGGAACATCCACACCATCGTGTCGTCCATCGCGTCCATACGTGTCAAGGACATATAAACCACCTTCCACAAACACGATAAATCAAAATGCCCCCTAAATCCATTTCAGAAATACCCTATCTTACATTGCACAACATTCTTGACGGTATCTACATAGTATATGCTATTCGTTTTTCTTAAGAATGACGAGCACATGTTTCGACTCAGCAAATAAATTTTTGTACACTTCGAGAATCTGCCCTTTTTTGCAAACTACTTTATAATATTTATCTTTCCTATTTTGAAAGTCATACGTATGAATGACATCACGCTTTGACGATAAAAGCTGGACAAACGGTTTTTCTTCTGTATTCTTGGTCAAATAAGTGATTATATATTCCCCTTCGGGAATTTGCCTGCCTACAACATAGAAACCAGAATGTTTAATTTGATAAATCCCATCCCCTCTTTCCTCTATTTTTTCAAATCGTGAGGGCTGAAGACGAACTTTCCCATCCCCTTCTACGTATACATGCTCCCCATGACGCAAACGAACAGCCAGCCATCGGTCTCCCTCATTCATTTTCATCTGCATAAATTTTACTTGCCCATTTAATGCGATTACATCATATATTCCCTCACCCATGTTTCTCCCAACAACATAATCTCCTGATTGTATGACGATCTGCTTTAGTTGTTTATCACCAAAAATATTTGTATATTGGAAGGTGAAAACAGCGATACACAAGAGAATAATACTCAAAAAAATAGCAAGTTTCCCTTTATTCATAGAAGAAGCTTCCCTTCGCTCATTTTTAAAGCAACGTCACATAAATGTTGTAAATCTTCTTTGATATGGCTTGCTAGAATAATAGTGGCTCCTCTTTTTTTCTCTTCTAAAAGAATTTGCTGAACGAGTTCGACTCCTTCATCATCAATTGCATTTGTAGGCTCATCCAATAAAATGATATGCGGCTTTTCAAAAATGGCTTGGGCAATATTCAAACGTTGCTTCATTCCTAATGAATATTTTTTTACTTTTGTTTTTAAAAATGGATCTAATCCAACACGTTGAAGTGCCTTTCTAATCTCTCCTTCTGAAGCAACTTTTTTAACTTTTGACAAAATATAAAGATTTGTATATGCATCGTATTGAGGTAGAAGCTCCATATTTTCTATAATTATCCCTATACTAGGTGGAAATGATATGTCTCTATGTAACACTTTCCTATTTATCACGACTTCACCCTCAGTCGGAACAATTAAACCTGCCAAAGCACGTAGTAACATCGTCTTCCCAGATCCGTTTTTTCCGAATAATCCGTAAATTTTCCCCTCTTCAAATTGATAACATATATCTTTTAATACGTACGTACTTTTTATTTTTTTACTCAAATGACGAACTTCTATCATTTCCATCTCCTCACTTTATAACCAGTCCATTTTTTTTGTTTTTCGAACCGAAAAAGAAACGAGTAAAAATTGGCTAAATAACAAGACCAAACACCCTATAGAAAAATGGATAACGTATTGTTCAAAAGCAGTTGAACTACTTAACCCATTGCGAAATCCCATCCCATGATCAGGAATGAAAAAATAATGCAACCAATTCAGTCCATCGTGCAATTCATTTGACAATAAAATAGACAATATAACATACAAATTGACAATGAGATGAGAAAACCTAGCTCCAACATATAATTCTAAAAACAATTGCAAACAAATAAGTGTATATATGGATAATAAATACATACACAAGCCTTTTATACCATTCGGTGTCCATATATTTTCACTACATGCACGAAATAAAAACATGATAAATGTTTGAATAAAGATAAAAATCATCGTGACAACAAATGCATATATATATTGGTTTAACATCCATTTCATCCTATTGTAGCTACGTACAAAAAGAACAATTGCGTACTTTCTCACATCTTCTAAATAACCTGAGAAATAAAAACTTATGCTAGCAATCGGCAAATACCAAATAAGCAAATATTTATATACTAAACCATGTGAAAGTGTAAACGGAACACCGTCAACAAACGAACCGTAAAAAGAAAAAAGTTGAAAATGATTTGAAAAAATCGCTTGAACAATAAATGAGCCTACAACAAAAAGGAAAAAAGAAAAATGACGAATCATGAAATAAAATCCTTTCTTTCATATAAAAATGAATACATAAAGAAAAGCAAGAAAACGAGAAGAGCTTGTCTTATATAAGCAAATAGAAACTCTATTATCGTCCAGCGATTTTCAAACCATTGTGTATATATGGTTAAGTCCTTCATCGGCCCCCACGATGTAAATATAAATAACTTTTCCATAAAAAACCATAATCCAACAAGAAGCAATGTTAGAAAGAATGCTACGTTTGATTGGCGTGTTAAATCTTTAAAGCATTGATATATAAGACCAACAGATGTATAAAATAGCGACAATAGAACACCGTTGCATAGAGCGATATGAAAAAAGCTCACTTCCTGTAACTGTTCAAAAGAAAAAAAACGACTCGTCCATAATACATTGACAAACGTATGCATAAAAGAAAAAACTATCGCTACAATAACTATTTCAATAAATTCTCGTACATATAAATGTCTCCGTTTTGCAAACCGTACAATACAATAAATAGGCTTCAATAAAAAGAAATGATTTAAACAAACGATAAACGGAATAGTATAAAACAAAGCATACGCTTGTATCGAACTATATCCAACTGCACTACTATTCATGAGTGACAATGCTTCCACAAACGAAAGGCGTAAATGACTTTGAAATACAAAATGTCTATTTTGAATAAACCAAACGAATGAAAAAAACACCCACAAGATAATAACTATAATCGCTCTTTTAGCTTTCATTGTATTTAACCTCATACACAAATACAAAAATGGCAATCAGTAAGAATACAAACTTAGCGAACAAAATAGTTGGAACAAGCACGCCTAGTCCGTATTCGGTAAAAGGTTGAAAAAGATACACAATAGAGTCTCTTTTTAAAATCATTAAAAACCAAACAAGAAACGAAGCGGCATAGGCATATTTTCGATCAAGAAAAAACAAACTCATACTGCTCCCAAGTAATCCTGCCAACCCAGACATAAAACAACTTATTATAGAAAAAACCAATATTGCTATATATGGATGATTTACACTAAATTGAAACAACGTGTTGTCTTCAATGTTTAAATCCATCACTCCTTTCGTGAAAGTACCCCCTGAGAAAATAATTGAAACAGTCATAAAGTTTACAGCTAATGCAACGAGCATAGTAACAAAAGACAAGACAAACGATAACAGCATCTTATGCAAAACATATTTTTTCTTTCCGATTTTACTTATCAGAATATAACGATACCCCGTTTGATAATCTTGAATTGGATCATCTGCCACTAACATTAAAAAGTAAATAGGTAAAAACCAAATCAACATAATTTGTGGTGCATGTCCAATACTTGAACCTGTCAGAAAAAACGCAAAAGCAGGATGAAAAACTTCATTTGAATTTTTTTGATACATGAGCAACTGTACAATTTCAAAAAATGGTATACATAAAACAATACAAAAAGAAAGCCAAGATCGTTTATTTTTTAGGATTCTATACATATGACTACACATCATTTTTATCACTCAACTTTTTTCATGGTTTATTGAGAGGAGGACCTAAGATGATCATAAATAATCATCCTAGGTAAACAAGTATTCCATTAATTTGTTTCTTCATCCCAGTAACCACTTATTACGTAGCTATCTGGACTATAGTTATTGTTTTCAGCCCCTAAACGTACATTTGATTGATTTGCCGTACTAAAAGCTGAATAATAATGGGCACCGCTACCTTGCTTTACATCATGTGTATCAGATACCCTTGTCCCAGATTTATCTAACCAGAAAGTAGCGATAGAACCGACCCCTTCAGAAGAATAAGTTAAATTCACCTTCCATTTGTTATTCGGATCAGTAGTCTGTCTATATCGAGATTCAGAATAACTATTTCCATAGTTAGGCTTCAGCTCGAAACTAAAACCAATATTATCATCGCTAGCATAAGTGAAGTTTGCAAAAGTCAAAACCCCAATTCCCATAGCTAGAGAGAGTCCTAAATTGTAGTATTTCTTAAGCTTCTTCCTCATTTTCTTCCCCACCTTAATTTAGAATTTTCTCGAGCCGGCTCGCTCTCAGTCTATCACAAACTTCCAGCCTATCATATCCGTATTTTCCGCAAATTTCATTGCGGAAAATACCTATTTTCAAAAATAAATGACAAATGTTTCATTATAATGTAGAATTTTGTATAAAAAGGATTGGAGGGAAAATGGAAAAGAACTTATGGATGATGATTCAGGAAATGAATAAGAAAAAAGTTATGACACAAGCAGACTGGGAGCATGCGAGAGGATTACTTTCTCTTGAGGCATTTCTGTCGCTTAGAGAGCATTTTAACAATAAAGAGTTAAGCAACGAAAGAGGAGATCAGTGGCTTTGACTGATATAAGAAGAGAAATGCAGTCATTTATGTTGCACGATTTAGACGAATACTCACTCATTCAAAAAGAAGTATGTGAACGTATTCAATTTTTACTCCATTTTCCCGGAAAATTATTTCATAAACATACTGGTGGGGGGAGTTCTATACTCATATCGCAAAATTTCACAACCATGTACAAATTGAAATAGTTATTCCATACGCTTCCGCCATTGAGTTTTTAATTTTAGCAACAGATCTCTTTGATGATATTGCGGACGAGAAAAAAACAATGCTATGCGAGAACATACATCTATAGGCGAAATGATTGTGGTCGCTAATACATTATTTGTCGAAGCCATACATTTAATTGCTTTGCATACACCTCGAAACTTTAAGAGAAGAAATATGTCGCATGATGAAAGAAACTGAAGGAAGCATGTAATGGACAATGGAACGATTTGCATTTTACTATTTGATACATCCGTTCCGACAGAAGAACAATATTTTAAGCTGATCTCACAAAAATCATCATCATTAACAAGACTTGTTTGTCAGCTAGGAGCTGGCCCTTTGGCGTACAAATGGTACGACATTGCAACGTATGTCGGAATAAGTGGTCAACTGCGTAATGATGCAAAGGATATTTTATGTGACAAAAAATGACTTGATATGTAAAAAAGCGACTTTGCCTCTTATTAAAGCCTTAGAATACAGTTTGATGCATGATAATGGGTGGTTATTGAACAATTTAAATTGCCCTAATTTTATAGACCATATTACATTAATAAGAAATTATATACAAAAAACAGGGGCATTGGACTACTGTTTTGTTCTCTCTGATATATACATGAAACGTGCAATAAAACAAGTAAAAATTCGCTTTCCAGAAAAACAGGAAGCCATTTATGAACTAAAAACATACTTAGAAAGTTCGTGATACAATGGATAGACATTTGACAGGTATTTGGTTTTTCTCACTTTTCCTTATTACTTATATTTTGATCGAAACATATGAAAAATATATGAAACATCCTTATTATATTGTTTTATTCATCGGGATGTTTTTCTTATTAATTGGTAAATATACGTATATTCAAAAACCAACATCCATTGTTGTACAACGCTTTTTTGCTTTAATGTGTATTAGTGCGATTGCAATTATATCTGCCATTCCTTCAAGCCGAGGGATGCAGACAGCACAAATGGTTGAGGCTTTCGCTGTTTGTTTAGCGCCTTACGCACTCCTTGAATTTTTTAAATATTTTCCGAGTTCAACGAGACCAAGACCTTTCCACTATGTTTCCTCTATTACAAAGTGGACGAGTATAGGTTGTTTCGTCACTTATATTTTGGGAAGTGCAGTTGTAGATGAAACATCTATAAAAACCATTGCCCGATTGTTTATCGTACTTAATATGGTTATGGCTGTTGGTACATGCGTCGCATTAATTGCGTTCCATCTTCGCTCGAACTCAAAAAAAATAAAAAACGAATTGTTCATGCTTGTTGCTGGATTATGTGTATCATTTGCACCTGTTATACTTTTAAGCCTTCTTCCAAACATATTATTTGGTTTTTCGATTCTTTCGTTTCATTACACGCTAGTAAGTATGATTTTCTTTCCTCTCGTCCTTTCATACTTATTAACTAAGCAAGGGATTGCAAGTTGGCGTGTTGCTGCCAAGAAAATGGGTAAAAAAATTGCCGTTTTATGTATAAGTTTAATTATTTGTAATGTTGTACTGTTAGTAATTGATCACCATATCCCTTTATTTCCTGTAAATATATTTCTTATCTTTTCTATTACTATATATCAAACCATTCACATGTACTTCACACATCGAACAGAGCAAAAAGTGGATAGTTTGAATAACAAACAGGAATATTCCATTCAAGAATATGAAAAATGGAGGATGGCCATGTTTTTGCATGATGAAATATTGCAAGGGCTTATCGCCATCTGGAAAAGAATTCAATTAGGAAAAAATGAAGAAAGCGAGAAACAAATTCACAATTTATTACAAAGTAAAATTCGTGAAGTACGTAACATGTGTGAGCATTTATATCCGATGTTTGTTGAAGATATCGGCTTAGAAAATAGCTTATATGAGTTAAGAAATAAAGTTCGCCTAGAGAGCCATCTTGATATCGAAGTATATTATGACTTGGGATTACGAATTATTCCTTCGACACTACAAATTACTCTTTACCGAATCATTCGTGAGCTTACTTATAACGCTGTCAAACACGCGGAAGCTACATCCATCATTATTTCCATATGGGAAGAAGATGATATGTTGCACATTTCTGTTGAAGATGATGGAAAAGGGTTTTCTATCCCTATAAACACGTATGAAGCAATTAAACAACATCGCTTCGGATTAGCTTCCATTGAAAAACAATTATATATGTTAGGCGGAAGATGGGACATATATTCCGACCAGCAACTCGGAACACGGATTTTTATAATGATTCCATTTGAGGAGGTGGAAAAGTATGAAGATAAAAGTATTACTAGTTGATGATCATGTGCTTATGATTGAAGGATTAAAAGAATTGCTTGAAAGAGAAGAAGATATGTACGTTGTGGGAACAGTTTTACATTTATCTCAGCTACAAGAATCTATCGAAACATTGAATCCTCATGTGATCGTAATGGATATTCGTTTAAAAGATGGAAATGGATTAGAGTGGACAAAGAAGATGAAAATGTTATATCCAAATTGCAAAGTTGTCATTTTATCTGGATATAACTATAGCGAATACATAAGAGCTGCGAAACATGCTGGGGCATCTGCATTTGTAGTAAAAGAGGAGTCTATCCTTCAGTTAGCGAATGCAATACGCCGAGCATATGAAGGGTTCGCATTTTTTCCGAATGATGTAGATGAAGAAGAAAACATTTCTCTAACGAAAATGGAACTTGTCATTCTAAAATTAATTGCTCAAGATAAAACAAACGAGAATATTAGTCATTCATTAAATCTAAGCCGCCGAACAGTAGAACACCATGTTTCTACCATCATAAAGAAACTGCGAGTTGATTCTCGAGTTGGAGCGGTAGTGAAAGCAATAAAAGAAGGAATCATTGAACCTTAAATGTAAAACATAAAAGGCATGGGCAAGCATTTCCCATGCTTTTCATTTGATCTGCTGTAGCGTATATTGATTAATTTCAAACACATGGTCACAGAGAATATCAATATCTTCTTGATTATGGCTCATTATAAGCATCGTTTTCCCTTCCGTCTTAAATGAAAGAAGCATCTGACGTATATTGTCCACGCTCGTACGATCTAATGCATTGAATGGCTCATCTAAAATTAACGTTTGTTGATCTTCCATGATTGCTTGTGCTAACGCTAATTTTTGTTTCATTCCTAATGAATAGTGTTTCACTTTTTGCTTTGAATCTGGATCAAGCCCAACCCGTTCCATTGTTTTCCGGATCTTTTGGTCATCGATTTGATTTTTAATTAAGGGGCTCTTCACCGAAAGTTGTACTTGACTATTTCAGAACACGCCTTCTCTGTACTTGTAAGGAAAAATCAGTAAATCAGATTTTTCGTACACGGCGGCTCAAGAAAATCCCCCGCTTGTCAAGTACATGTTGTGGTGATGAACCAAAATTATAAAAAAAAGAAAATAATGTATATCAGTATTTTCCGCAATTTCCATTGTGGAAAATACCTAACTTTATCGTTTTAAAAAATAAAAAAGGGGTACTCCGTTGTCTATGGAATACCCATGAATCGTACACTAACACACATATAAAATAAGCTTACTTATCAGAAGAGCAACTTTATGCTGTTATTTAACTAACTGCTAAACCCCTTTATACGCTTGACGATAAATGTCGGCAAGGTCACTAACTAATGGCAATTTTGGATTGGCTGTTGTACATTGATCTTCGAAAGCTAATTCAGCAAGTTGTTCGACTTTGCTTTCGAATGCTTCTTTGCTGACGCCTGTTGCCGCGATGCTTAATGGCATGTCGAGTTCTTTTGCGAGCTTAATGATTGCTTGAACGAGGCTTTCTACTCCTTCTTCTGTCGTTCTTGCTGGCAAGCCGAGCAAGCGAGCAATTTGAGCATAACGTTGATCAGCTACGAAATGTTCATACTTCGGAAACGCTGTAAACTTCTTCGGTTTTTGCGCGTTGTAACGAATGACATGCGGCATTAAAATCGTGTTCGCACGTCCGTGCGGAATATGGAATTCTGCGCCAAGTTTATGCGCTAAACTATGGTTAATGCCTAAAAATGCGTTCGCAAATGCCATACCAGCAATGGTTGATGCGTTGTGCATTTTTTCGCGCGCTACTTCATCGTTGCCGTTTTTGTATGCGCGTGGCAAGTATTCAAAAACGAGCTGAATCGCTTTTAGCGCTAATCCGTCTGTATAGTCGTTCGCCATGTTCGATACGTACGCCTCAATGGCATGTGTTAATACGTCCATACCTGTATCCGCTGTAATATGTTTTGGCATCGTCATAACAAATTGTGGGTCAACGATGGCGACATCTGGTGTTAACTCATAATCAGCAAGCGGATATTTGACATTATTTTTCTTATCTGTAATGACCGCAAACGATGTCACTTCTGAACCTGTACCAGACGTTGTTGGAATCGCGACAAATTGCGCTTTTTGACCGAGTTTTGGATATTTAAATACACGCTTACGAATATCTAAAAACTTTTGTTTTAAGCCGTTAAAGTCTGTATTTGGATGTTCATAGAACAACCACATCGCTTTCGCCGCGTCCATCGCCGAACCACCACCAAGGGCAATAATGACGTCTGGTTGGAACGCATGCATCATGTCGGCACCTTTCATGACTGTTTCAATCGATGGATCTGGCTCCACTTCTGAGAAAATTTCGCAATGCACATAATCTGGACGTTTGCGTAAATAGTACAACACTTTATCGACATAGCCGAGCTTCACCATACCTGGGTCTGTAACGATAAAGGCACGTGAGATGTTTGGCATTTTCGCTAAATATTGTGTCGCATGTTTTTCAAAATAAATTTTTGGTGGAACTTTAAACCACTGCATGTTTACATTCCTTCTCGCTAATTTTTTAATGTTAATTAAATGTGTCGCACCAACGTTTGTCGAAACGGAGTTGCCTCCAAACGTACCGCAACCGAGCGTCAATGACGGAATGTATGCGTTATAAATGTCCCCGATCGCTCCTTGTGAAGATGGCGCGTTCGAAATGATTCGTCCTGCTTTCATTCGCTTACCGAATTCAAGAATGACTTCTTGATTTTCTGAATGAATGACAGCCGAGTGGCCAAGTCCACCGAATTCAAGCATTTCTTCTGCTCGTTTTAATCCTTCTTCTGTGCTATTCACCTTATAACAAGCCAATACCGGACTTAGCTTCTCACGAGAAAGCGGTTCTTGAGGACCGACGCTTTTTAACTCGGCTACGAGAATTTTTGTATCAACTGGTACATCGATGCCTGCCATTTTTGCAATTTCATACGCTGGTTTACCGACGATATTCGGATTGACTGCACACGTATTTTCATTGATGACAAGCTTTTCAACTTTTTTCTTTTCTTCTTCATTTAAGAAATAGCACTTGTTTGCGATCATCTCATTTTTCACGGCATCATAAATTTCTTTATCAATAATGACCGCTTGTTCAGATGCACAAATCATGCCGTTGTCAAACGTTTTTGATAGAATGAGATCGTTCACGGCACGTTTTATATTTGCAGTTTTCTCAATATAGCAAGGCACGTTACCAGGTCCAACCCCTAATGCTGGTTTTCCTGAGCTATATGCCGCTTTCACCATGCCTGCTCCACCTGTCGCAAGAATAAGCGAAACACCAGGATGGTGCATCAATTGTTGAGTTGCTTCAACGGAAGGGGTTTCGATCCATTGAATACAATGTTCTGGCGCTCCAGCTGCAATGGCTGCATCGCGTAAAATGCGTGCTGCTTCACTGCTACATTTTTGCGCAGACGGATGGAACGCAAAAATGATTGGGTTGCGCGTCTTGATTGAAATAAGCGCTTTAAACATCGTTGTCGACGTTGGGTTTGTTACCGGCGTTACCCCAGCAATGACACCAACAGGCTCGGCTATTTCAATAATACCTTCATGTTCATTTTCACGGATGACGCCAACCGTTTTATCGTATTTAATGTTATGGTAAATGTATTCTGTCGCAAAAATGTTTTTAATAATTTTATCTTCATACACGCCACGTTTTGTTTCTTCAATCGCTAGTTTTGCTAAATACATATGTTTATCAAGCCCAGCTAACGCCATTTGCTTGACGATATGATCAATCGTTTCTTGATCATAGTCACGAAACGCTTTTAACGCTTTTTGCGCATTGGCTACAAGCGTATCAATCATTTTCGTAACTTCTTTCTTTTGGTCTAATACTTTTTCATCGACAGCCATACAAGACCCTCCTATATTGTTCTTGTGAAATTTTTCACAAGATAATCGGAAAAATAAAATGTGATTGTTTTCACATTTTCATTATAACGAAAGGAATCGCGTTCGTGTGTGTCAACTTTGTGAAATATTGAGCAATTATTTTTATAGGAGAACCGCCTTTTGTTAAGAAAAGACGGTTACTCACATACTGGATTGCGTGGGATTTTTGTAAACGAAATATCGTTGTACATGCGCGTATTCCGTTTCACAATGACAACATAGTTTACTGTCCATATATAAGAAGGAATTTCTTGATCGTCTTCGAACATCATCGCTTCAAATTCATCGCCAATCATTTCCTCAAATAGCTCCAATGTATATGTTTCCGCATCTGTTGAAAAGTTTCTCCATTCGCATACAAGCATCATCTGTCACCTCAACTTTTCTTTTGTTGTCATTATTGTAACATTCTTTTCCCCATTAAACATTGTGAAATATTGAACAAATCATGAATATTATTTATTGGTTATATACGCTTGTTTTGGATGATTTGGTTGATCTGGATACTTTAAGCGCATTTTCCCTTCCGCTAATAGCTTTCCTAAATAATTATTGCGCAATCCGTCTGGCGTTCGATCTAGTAAATGGGATAACTGTTTTAACATTAATGGTCGACGGGCACATAACTGCAAAATGACTTCTTCCATCTTAGCCGGTGCAAGTCTTTTTTTCTTACGCGCAATTTCAGCAATACTCCATAGCTCCTGATCGACATTTCTTTCTTCTTCCTCATCCAATTTATTTACGGAGTTGAATGAGATGTTTACGGAGTTATCATCTTTATTTACGGAGCTATCCTTTTTATTTATGGAGTCAAGCACTTTATTTACGGGGTTTATTTCAATATTTAAGGAGTTTTGGTCGTTATTTACGCACTCAAACTCGTTATTTATGGAGTTTTGGTCTTTATTATAGGAGTTTTTGTATTTATTTATGGAGTCTGATAATGGTGCATCGTCCATCCAATCACTCAATGCCTCGATCTCATTTATATAGTCGTGTCTTTCTGAGAAGGACACAATAGGCAATGTAACAACCGTTCGTTTTTGAAAATCATATTGCTCAACAGCAAATTGTTGTGAGTAAATTGTCTCCATCGTTTTTAAACCGACTCCAGCACGTTTACAAAACTGAATGTAAATAAACATTTTAAACATATTTGGATTGCGCAAATAGCTGACTCCACCACTATTTGCTTGTTCTAAAGGAATACCAAACAAACCAGGGTTAGACATTTGCATACATGATCGCTGCCGTTCAACAATAATCCCTCCATCACCGCTATAATCAGCATGGACGATTGCATTCATTAACGCTTCATGGACAGCGTCTTTTTCAACTTGTGATACGTCGTTGACCTCGTGCATCACTTTAAAATAAAAATCATAAATATTTCCCGACCATGTTCCGTCCTGTGAAGTAAAACGGTTTGACCAATGCAGCTCATCATCTCCATATTCACGATACTCTAAAAAGTATTGTGGTAAAACTTCTGTAATCATTCGCTCTTCGCTAAACATAAGAAGTCCTGCGAGTGTGAGTCCCTCTTTGTTTGTGTCTCGTATTTTTCCCCATGCGCCGATTTTATATAAAAAATCTTTTGTTTCTAATCCGTTCCACGGGTGGTTTGGTTTCACTTTTGCAAATTGTTCGCGATAATGGCGAACAGATTCTAAATGCAGCTCATTAAGCCCATAATGTTCTAACACGACGTTATCTTGTAAACGAATATTTGCATCTTTATTCACTTTAACTCTCCCTCTTACGTTATGTTATTAAAACGTTTCGATACTCGTCTATTTCCATTTTATCATCTTTGCAAATGTTCATCATAAACTTTTCGATTTGGGGAAAATTAAGAAAAACATGGGTATGGAGGAACAAAAACATGTCTTTACCAAAGTTATCTCAATCGTATTGGCTACAAACAACAACGCTTCCGTCTTTTCCATCTTTGACGCAACCGATTGAAACGGATGTAGCGATTATTGGTGGAGGTATGACAGGTATTACAACCGCTTATTTGCTCGCTAAACAAGGCGTGCGTGTCGCCGTCATCGAAGCAAATCGGCTATGTCACGGCACAACTGGGCATACGACGGCAAAAATAACCGCCCAACATGATCTTATTTATCATGAGCTGATTGCTCACTTCGGTGAGGATAGCGCTCGTCAATATTACGAAGCAAATAGCGAGGCAATACAGTTTATTTTGCAAACAATAAAAGAAAACGATATGCATTGCGATTTATCGCTAGAAGATGCATACGTATATACGACTGAAGAAACGCAATTATATAAGCTTGAGGCGGAATGGAAAGCATATGAAACGATCGGCATTGACGGAGCATATGTCGATCAACTGTCGCTTCCTTTTTCCGTTCAAGGTGCAATCATGATGCGCAACCAAGCGCAATTCCATCCGCTCCATTATTTAAAAACATTAGTGGAACTCGCTGTCAAACATGGGGCATCTTTTTATGAACAAACCGTTGCACAACATATTGAGACATCGACAAGACCGGTTGTACAAACAAAAAATGGAGCAACGATCACTTGTGACACTGTTGTCATTTGTACCTACTTTCCATTTTTTTACCCTGCTTTTTACTTTGCAAGATTACATGCAGAAAGGTCATACGTGATTGCAGTTGAAGCGCACGAACGATTGCAAGGCATGTATTTAAGCGCAAATGAACCAAAGCGCTCAATTCGATATACAATGATGGACAACAAACCACTCCTCCTCATTGGTGGCGAGTCGCATAAAGTCGGACAAGGGGTAAACATGATGCAACATTATGAAGCGTTACAATCATTTTGTGAACATACATTTGGGTTATCAAACGTACGATATCGCTGGTCGGCGCAAGATCTTGTCACACTAGACAATCTCCCATACATCGGTCCTGTTCGTACAAGCCTTCCACACATACTTGTCGCGACAGGATACCGTAAATGGGGCATGACGACAAGTACAGTTGCTGCTCATCTGTTAGCCGATTTAGCGTTACAAAAAGAAAATCGTTACGCTCAACTGTTTGCCCCGTCACGCTTTGTCGCAGATCCGTCGCTCAATCACTTGCTGACAGAAGGAATCGATGTTGCGAAGCATTTCCTAATCGGAAAGCTTGAATACGCCCTCCGCACCCCTCGCGACATATTGCCTGGAGAAGGAGCTGTGGTCAATGTAGATGGAAAACGAGCTGGTGCTTATCGCGACGAACAAGGCAGGCTATATGTCGTCGATACGACATGTACACATATGGGATGTGAACTCGAATGGAACAATAGCGAACAGACATGGGACTGTCCATGTCATGGTTCACGTTTTTGTTTTACTGGAAAAGTGTTAGAGGGCCCAGCTATTGAACCGCTTCCACAGCTGAAAGGAGATGAATGATGAACGGCACCCAACAACTATTGACTCATTCGCTTGATACGAATGAACAAACGTTGCGTGACTATTTTACAAAAACACCTGATCTCGTATATTGCCATTTATTGATCGGGGAACCAAAAAAACGAGCGTTACTTGTATATCTCAATACGCTCGTTGATAAAAATTCGATCAACAATAACATTATAGATCCGCTTTTATTTGAAACGAAACAAATTCATACAATTGCAGATATTCAACTCCCGATTGGTTCAAAATCATATACGACAAAATGGGAACATGTTATTCAACACGTGTTTCAAGGAGAGACAGCGCTATTCTTAGACGGCGACAATCAAGTATTACTTTTAGATACACAAGGGTGGCCGCAACGCGCCATTGCGGAACCGCAAATTGAATCGTCTTTGAAAGGATCACACCAAGGATTTATCGAGACGTGCGAGAAAAATATTGCCCTTATTCGCCGTTATTTGCCGCATCAACAATTAAAAATTGAAGAAACGACCGTCGGTAGACGCGGTCATACCCCTGTCTCCTTATTGTATTTAGAAGACGTTGCTCATCCGGAAGTATTACAAGAATTGAAAGATCGTATCGAACAAGTCGATGTCGATACGATCGTCAATACAGGCGAGCTGATGCAGTATATTGAAGACAATCCATTTTCACCATTTCCACAATTTTTATTAACTGAACGTCCCGATGCTGCAGTAAGCAACTTATTACAAGGTCGCATTGTTATTGTTATTGACCGTTCGCCAAGCGTGATGATTGGACCAATGACGTTTATTACGTTTTTCCAAACGGTGGATGATTACAGTACACGTTGGATGATCGCTTCGTTTTTACGGCTTTTGCGCTTGCTTGCCTTTTTTATGGCGATTTTTCTGCCGTCTGCTTATATCGCGGCCCTCTCGTTTCATTACGAAATCATTCCGCTCAATTTATTGTTAACGATTGGTGAATCGCGCGAACGTGTCCCGCTTCCGCCACTTTTAGAAGCCGTGTTAATGGAGCTTGCGATTGAAATGCTACGTGAAGCAGGTTTACGCCTACCTGCACCGATCGGACAAACGGTCGGCATCGTTGGAGGGGTCGTCATCGGACAAGCAGCTGTTGAAGCCGGTATCGTCAGCAATATTATGGTCGTGATCGTCTCGTTGACAGCCATTGCATCATTCATTATTCCAAATCCAGATATGTCCGAGTCGATTCGTTTATTGCGTTTCCCAATGATGATTGCCGCTTCTTTATTTGGCTTAGTTGGAATGGTCATCGGGTTCATGCTTATTATCGGCCATTTGATTTCATTAGAATCGCTCGGCACACCTGCAGGAAGTCCATTTGCTCCTGCGCGGTTGCGCGACTGGAAAGATACGATCTTACGCTTTCCGCTTTGGATGATGCGCACACGCCCATTATCCGCCCGTCCAACGCAACTGACGAGACAAAAAAAATTTCGTAAATAAGTGGTGGGTATGAAACGGTATGGATTTAACGAAATGACAACGATGCAATACATTTTTCTTATTTCGGGCACACAAGTCGGTATCGGCATTTTATCGCTTCCAGCCCAACTTGCCGATATCGCCAATACAGACGGATGGATCGCCATTGTCATCGGCTGGGTTATTTCGATGATCGCAAGTACGATCATTATAAAAACGATGGCAAAGCATCCGCAAGATACGATTTTCAATCTTTCTCGTCGCTATTTCGGTCGTATATTTGGGACATTGATCCATCTTGCTTTTGTCGCCTACACATCATTAGCAGCTATCACTGTTGTTTTTACGTCCATTCATATTACGCAAGTATGGATTTTACCAAACACACCAAACTATCTCATTATGATGTTGTTTATGTTGCCCGGCTTTTTAATTACACGAAATGGTGTGCGCGTGCTTGGACGTTATGCTGAAGTCGTCTTTTATTTAACACTCTGGATGCCTGTTTTAATTGCAGTACCGCTACAAAAAGGAACGATTTTATATATGCTTCCTATTTTAAAAGAGGGATGGGCACCGATTTTTCAAGCGGTAAAAACGACGGTTTTATCGTTTTTAGGCTTTGAATTAGCGTTCGTGTTTTATCCGTTTTTGAAAGAAAAAAAGCATGGGATCAAAGCGATGGTCATTGCCAACAGCATCTCGGCTTTTACATTTTTGCTCATTACGATCACATGTTTTATTTTTTTTAGCCCAGACGAAACACCTTCGCTTATTTGGCCGACGTTATCGTTGCTCAAAACAATTGAATTTTCGTTTATTGAACGGTTTGAAGTCATCTTTTTATCGTTTTATTTGTTCGTGATGTCAACAACAGGCATTCCCTATATTTTTACAACTGTTTTTGGCATTAGTCAGCTAATTGGAAAAAAGGATCATACGATCGTATTACTCTTTACCGTTTGTATATTTATTTTCACGTCCTTTTTATACACCCCACCTTTTTCTCATATTCAAACGATGGGTTCGTGGTGGGAAAGATACGGTTTATGGGGAGCGTACTTTTTCCCTATCGGTTTATTTATTTACACCTCCATTGCACGATGGTTTCAAGGAGGGAAAAACAAATGAAAAAGTGTATATATGCCATACTTTGCTTTTTTATAGCTAGTGGATGTGGAATGAAAACACAACTTGACGAATTAACACTCGCATTGACGGTCGGTTTAGATGAGGGGAAAGATGGAAAGTTACTCGTTTACTCGATTAGCCCTGTGTTTAATAAAGAGTCTAAAAATATTTACGAAGTCATTCGTACAGTCGGAATGACGCCGCGCGACGGACGGTCAAAAGCAAACGCTTTTGCGTCTGGAAAAATTGTTGGTGGAAAAGCGCAAAACATTATCGTCAGTAAAACGTTCGCGAAAAAACACGACATGTTTTCCTACTTGGATGTGTTTTTTCGCGATCCGAAAAATTCAACAACAGCGAATTTTATCGTTTTTGATGGTCCGTTAAAAGAGCTGATGTACATTCGCCTTGACGATAAACCACGTTTATCCGTCGCGATTCGCGACGTTATTTTAAACGGTCATATAAATAAACAAACGACTAAAATTAACATGCTTCTTTTTCATCGTTTATCGCTCGATCGTGCCCAAACCCCATTTGCCCCGATTTTAAAGGTGCATAAAGGAGATTTAGTAGCAGCAGGAATTGCTTTATTTAATAGGCAACGAAAATATGTCGGTTCTCTTTCACAAAAAGAAAGTCCATATTTTGCGATATTGCAAAAAAATATTAAACCTGCGACATCGCTCACACTCGCTATAAAAGGTCTAACAAAACAAAAAGAATACGTAAGCATTTCGGTTGAACATGGTGAGTTTTCATATAAACCGTCATTTCGAAATGGGGTGTTCCATTTTGACGTTCATATGAAGCTCGGCGTGATCGTCACGGAGTCAACGACATACATCGATATGAAAAAAGAAAAGAAAAAAGTCGAGAAATGGCTCGCAAAAGAAATACAAAAACAGCTCGAATCTGTCGTAAAAAAATTACAAACATATGAGGCGGATCCGATCGGCTTTGGCTTATACGCCCGCGCTTACGAATACAGACAATTCCAAAAGCAAAAAAGCTGGTCAAAGGCTTTTGCGAAAGCCGAAATCAACATTCGTCCAACAGTTGAAATCATTAGCTACGGTGTGCTTCAATAAAAGGTTGCTGAACATAAAGCGATCGTTCATAATGGACTTAAAAAATAGCTAAATGAGGTGGGAAAAATAAGATGGACGATCGCGTCATTATTCGCTTTGACCATGTTACAAAACAATACGATGATGCGCTTCCTGTGCTCGATGATGTCAGCTTTGACATCGAGCGCGGCAAATTTTATACGCTTCTCGGTCCTTCCGGTTGCGGAAAAACAACAATTCTCCGCTTAATTGCTGGGTTTATCGAACCGACAAAAGGCGATATTTATTTTCATGGAAAACGGATGAACAATGTTCCAGCAAATAAACGGCAAGTAAATACAGTATTTCAAGATTATGCGCTTTTTCCTCACTTAAACGTATTTGAAAACGTTGCTTTTGGCTTACGTATCAAAAAAATAGGAAAAGTAGACATTGAACGAAAAGTACGAGAAGCGCTTCGTTTCGTCAACTTAGAAGGATACGAACAACGAGCGATTCATGAAATGTCAGGAGGACAAAGACAACGTGTCGCCATCGCCCGCGCGATCGTCAATGAACCGGACGTGCTGTTACTAGATGAACCGCTTTCTGCGCTCGATCTAAAGCTTCGAACAGAAATGCAATATGAGTTGCGCGAATTGCAACGAAGACTTGGCATTACATTTATTTTCGTCACTCACGATCAAGAAGAAGCGTTGGCGATGTCAGATGAAATTTTTGTATTGAATAAAGGAAAAATTGAACAACGCGGTACACCAAAAGATATTTATGATGAGCCTGTGAACCGTTTCGTTGCTGATTTTATCGGGGAATCAAATATTATTACTGGAACGATGATTGACGATTTTGTCGTAGAATTCGCTAATCAACAATTTACGTGCGTTGATCGCGGTTTTGCGAAAAACGAACGCGTCGACATTGTTATTCGTCCTGAAGATTTAGAGTTAACAACTGTTGAGCGTGGTAAATTGCGTGTGCGCGTCGATTCTGTTTTATTCCGTGGCGTGCATTATGAGCTTTGTTGTTATGATGCGTATGGAAATGAGTGGCTCGTTCACTCGACAAAAAAGGCGGAAATTGGGGAAGAAATCGGCCTTCATTTTGAACCAGAAGCCATTCATGTCATGAAGCGGAGTGGAGGTGAATAATATGCGCCGCTACGCTTATGCTGTTCCGTATTGGTTATGGATCGCATTGTTTGTTATTGCACCGATCATTCTTATCGTTTATTATTCGTTTTTCGATATTGAAGGGCATTTCTCGCTCGTTAACTATGAAACTTTTTTCACACCTGTTTACTTACGAATGACGCTAAACTCGTTTTGGTATGCATTTTTAATTACAGCCATGTCGCTTCTTATCGCTTATCCAACCGCATATTTGTTGACAAAAACGAAGCATAAGCAGTTATGGCTGTTGCTTATTATTTTGCCGACATGGGTCAATTTATTGTTAAAAGCGTACGCTTTCCTCGGACTGTTCGGCACGTACGGAGCTGTCAACGCACTGCTTGAAACGATTGGAATTGGAACGAAACAACTATTGTTTACGGACTTTAGTTTTGTTTTTGTATCTGTTTATATTTTTATCCCGTTTATGATTTTGCCGATTTTTAATGCGCTTGAAAAATTAAACCCTTCTTTGATCGATGCAGCGCGCGATTTAGGAGCGAGCGAATGGACGACATTTCGTCGCGTCATTTTTCCGCTTACGCTCGATGGCGTAAAAGCTGGCTGTCAGGCGGTGTTCATTCCGTCGCTTTCGCTCTTTATGTTGACGCGATTAATCGCCGGAAACCGTGTCATTACGCTCGGCACCGCTGTTGAGCAACATTTTCTCGTGACGCAAAACTGGGGGATGGGCGCGACAATTGCTGTCTTTTTAATGATTGCCATGGCCGGAATCATGGCTTTAACAGGAAATAAAAAATGGGGGGTGAGACAATGAAATTTTCTCGCCTCTATTTAGCGCTTGTGTTTTTTATACTATACATGCCTATTTTTTATTTAATTTACTATTCGTTTAATAGTGGCGGGACGATGCACCATTTCGAATCGTTTACACTTGATTGGTATAAAGAAGTGTTTGACGACACACGCCTACTCATTATTGTTTTGCATACGATTATTATCGCCTTATTATCGTCATCGCTTGCGACAATCATTGGCGTGTTTGGAGCGATCGCCATTTATTATGCAAAACATCGCTGGAAGCAAACGTTGCTTACGCTAAATAACGTTTTAATCGTCAGCCCTGACGTCATTATCGGGGCATCGTTTCTGATCTTATTTACGATTGCGGGTATTCAGCTCGGATTTACGTCTGTTTTATTGTCTCATATCGCCTTCAGCATTCCGATTGTCGTGTTAATGGTGTTGCCAAAGTTGCAGGAAATGAGCCCGACGTTGATTGATGCAGCACGCGATTTAGGGGCAAACGAGTGGAACGTCTTAACGAAAGTCGTTCTCCCATACATTACACCAGGCATTTTTGCTGGCTTTTTCATGGCGCTCACGTACTCGCTTGATGACTTTGCGGTTACGTTTTTCGTGACAGGCAATGGCTTTTCGACGTTGTCTGTTGAAATTTATTCGCGCGCACGCCAAGGGATTTCATTATCCGTTAACGCTTTATCTACCCTTCTTTTCTTATTTACGCTTCTCCTTGTCGTTGTGTATTACGTCATGACGCAACGCGCTAGCGTGAAGGGGGGACAAAAATGAAAAAATTACTGTCACTTTTTTTGCTTGTTTGGCTCGTTGCTTTTAGTTTGCTTTATGTGACAAAAACGATCGAATCGTCTGAAGGGTATGGAGGAAACAATACGGTAACGATTTATAACTGGGGCGACTATATTGATCCTGCGCTTATTAAAAAATTTGAAAAAGAAACAGGTTTTAAAGTCATTTACCAAACGTTTGATTCAAATGAAGCGATGATGACAAAAATTTCCCAAGGTGGCACGACATTTGACGTCGCTGTGCCGTCAGAATACGCCATCAGCAAAATGAAAGAGGAAGGGTTGTTACTTCCGATCGATCATGCAAAAATCCCAAATTTACGCTATATTGACGAGCGCTTCCTTAACTTATCGTTTGATCCAGGGAATAAATATTCCATTCCTTACTTTTGGGGAACGGTCGGTATCGTCTATAACCGTGCCCTACTTGGTGGAAAGGAAATAACGAATTGGAACGATTTATGGGACCCCGCATTGAAAAATCAAATTTTACTTGTTGATGGTGCACGTGAAATTATGGGCATGGCGCTAAATAGTTTGCATTATTCACTTAACGATACAAACAAAACACACTTACTACAAGCAAAACAAAAACTTGATCAGCTAACACCAAACGTCAAAGCGATCGTGGGCGACGAAATTAAAATGCTGCTTGCGAACGAAGAAGCCGCGATCGGCATCGTTTGGTCAGGAGATGCGGCAGAAATGATGTGGGAAAACGAACGGCTTGATTACGTGATCCCAAAAGAAGGAACAAACTTATGGTTTGATAATATGGTCATTCCAAAGACGGCAAAAAACGTTGAAGGGGCGCATCAATTTATTAATTTTATGCTTGATCCAAAAAACGCGGCTCAAAACGCGGAATACGTCGGCTACTCGACACCAAATAAAAAAGCGCTCGAATATTTGCCAAAAGAAGTCGTTGAAGACGAACGTTTTTATCCAGGCGAACAGCTTGCTGATAAGCTCGAAGTGTATGAAAACCTCGGTAAAAGCATGCTTGCCTATTACAATGAATTGTTTTTACAGTTTAAAATGCACCGCAAATAAGAGGATGGCAAAAAGCTATCCTCTTATATTATTTTAGAAAATTTTTTATTTACTTAATCTGTATATTCGTTTAAAATTATGATTTGTGAAGTCTCTTCATTATTGAGGGCTTGTTTCATGTAGAAAATACTGAAAATAAAAAATTATTATTTTCGAAAACGGAAGGTGTTTTATTATGTCACAAAGTAAACAACAAATTGTTGACAGCGTTCCCCAACGCGGCTTTTTCGGTCATCCAAAAGGACTTTTTACGTTATTTTTTACTGAGTTTTGGGAACGTTTCTCCTATTATGGCATGCGTGCTATTCTTGTGTTTTATATGTATTATGAGGTATCGAAAGGCGGTTTAGGATTAGATGAAACAACCGCTTTATCAATTATGTCCATCTACGGTTCACTTGTTTATATGTCCAGCATTATTGGTGGATGGTTTGCCGACCGATTATTCGGAACTTCAAAAGCCGTTTTTTATGGTGGCATTTTAATTATGCTCGGTCATATTGCTTTAGCTGTTCCGGGAAGTGTTACGATGTTTTTTGCTTCGATGGCGTTAATTATTCTTGGAACAGGATTGCTCAAACCAAACGTATCAAGCGTTGTCGGTGATTTATATGCCGAAGGAGATCATCGCCGTGACGCAGGATTTAGCATTTTTTATATGGGGATTAACCTCGGGGCGTTTTTAGCTCCGCTCGTTGTCGGAACGGTTGGGATGAAATATAACTTCCATCTCGGATTTGGGATTGCGGCGATCGGTATGTTTTTCGGACTTCTCGTATTTGTCGGAACAAAAAAGAAAAATCTCGGCCTTGCGGGAACACATGTACCGAATCCATTATCCGCAGATGAAAAGAAAAAAGTATTCACATGGGGGACAATTGGCGCAGCGCTCATCGCCTTGCTTGTTTCCATTGGCTCATGGACAAACGTATTAACAATTGATCTGTTTGTATCACTTGTCGGCATTTTCGGTATTGTCATTCCAGCTATCTATTTCGTAGTTATGTATCGTAGTCCAAAAACGACAGATGTGGAACGTTCACGCATTATTGCTTATATCCCGTTATTCATCGCATCAGCGATGTTTTGGTCGATTCAAGAACAAGGTTCGACCATTTTAGCAACATATGCGGATAAACGAACGCAGTTGCATTTTGCTGGTATTGATCTTTCACCAGCTTGGTTCCAATCGTTGAACCCGTTATTTGTCATTACATTTGCACCGATTTTTGCTTGGCTATGGGTGAAGCTAGGAGATAAACAACCATCCATTCCAAAGAAATTTTCTTTAGCGCTATTGTTTGCTGGTTTATCGTTTGTCGTCATTTTATTACCAGCTTATCTCGGCGGAAACGACTCATTAGTGAGCCCTCTTTGGCTCGTGCTAAGCTACTTAATTGTTGTGTTTGGGGAACTATGTTTATCGCCAGTCGGTTTATCGGCAACAACAAAGCTTGCTCCGGCGGCGTTTTCAGCACAAACGATGAGCTTATGGTTTTTATCAAGCGCAGCTGCCCAAGCCATTAACGCGCAAATTGTGAAGTTTTATACGCCTGAAACAGAAATGGCTTATTTCGGAACAATCGGCGGAATCGCCATCGTCTTTAGTATCATTCTTTTCATCATCTCACCAAAAATTGAAAGCTTTATGAAAGGAGTAAAATAAGCGGCTGGATTCGGCCGCTTATTTTACTTATGATACGGTTCTCCCCGATTGATACGGAATGCGCGGTAAATTTGCTCGGTTAAAATGAGGCGCATGAGTTGATGCGGAAAAGTCATTTTTGAAAACGAGAGCGATTCGTTTGCTCGTTTCATGACGTCATCGCTTAAGCCGAGAGACCCTCCGATGACAAAAGCTACTTTACTTTTTCCGTATGTCGCTAACCGATCAAGCGTTTGAGCAAATTGTTCAGAAGACATCATTTTTCCCTCAATCGCTAAAGCGATCACATGCATGTCATCCGTCACTTTTGCTAAAATACGCTCGCCTTCTTTCTTCTTGACGAGCTCCATTTGTTGTTCACTTAACTGCTCTGGCGCTTTTTCATCTGCTACTTCAATGATGTCGATTTTTGCATAGGATGACAGTCGTTTCGTATATTCCTCGATTCCTTGTTTTAAATATTTTTCTTTCAATTTACCCACAGCAATAATATATATATTCACAAGTGATCCCCACTTTACAAACATAATATCCACAGGTTTTATCCACATATCCACAACACAAACCCACATGTTGTGTAGAAACATTAGTTCCCTACTATATATATAGCTCGTTGTTCACAAAAATCGCACATCTCCTCTTTTTTATCCACAGTGATTGTTGATATTTCTGGTGCTTGTTGTTTTTCATCCACATACATATCAATTGCAAGTTCGACATGTTGTTCACAACATTTCCACAAAGCATACCACTCCTCGTTTATGAATGAAACGACAGGGAATTCCCTGCCGTTTCGTCATAATGATTGTTTCGCTAATTTTAATGTCACTGTTTGTTTTTTACCATCGCGATAAAACGTTACTTTCATCGTATCGCCAATTTGTTTCCGATTATATAAATGCTTTCTTAAGGCAATGACATCAGCGATTGTTTCATCATCTAACGCGACAATGACATCGAATTCACGCAAACCCGCTTGGGCAGCTGGTGATCCCGGTACGACTTGTAAAATCGCTACTCCTTCTTTGACGTTTGCTGGCAAATGAAGCGTCTGTTGCCAATGATAGGCTGGGATATCACTTAATGAACGCAATTCTACGCCCATATATGGACGGCGAACTTGTCCAAACTTCTCTAAATCCGCAATGATCGGTTTGGCATAGTTAATCGGAATGGATAATCCGATTCCTTCCACCGCTTCTTGCGCAATTTTCATCGAGTTAATTCCAATGACTTGACCTTCGATATTTACGAGTGCTCCTCCGCTGTTTCCTGGGTTAATCGCAGCGTCTGTTTGTAATACTTCTGCATGCCAGTCTGGAATACCGTCTTGGTCAATGTCAATTGGAATCGTACGGTTTACCCCTGAAATAATTCCTTGTGTCACAGAACCAGCAAATTGCAACCCAAGTGGATTCCCAACCGCAATGACCGGTTCTCCTACTTTTACGACATCGGAATTGCCAAATTCAGCTACGTTTGTGACGTGTTTCGCATCAATTTCTAATACCGCTAAATCCGTCCATACATCGCTTCCAAGCAAACGTGCTGGCACTTTTGTTCCGTCGCTTAAGCTCACTTCGACACGGCTTGCTCCTTCAACGACGTGATGGTTGGTAACAATATATGCTTTGTTTCCTTCTTTTTTATAAATGACTCCCGAACCGGTTCCAGCTTCTCCGCCTTCTGACCAAAAACTTGCCTCTTGAATATTGACAATGCCGACAACCGCATTAGATACTTTGTTGACTGCTTTCGTTACTTGAGTCACGACATCGACAGCTACACTTTTGTCTACTTTTGGCTGCTCTGTTACAGCTGGCTGTTTTTCTTCTGTTTGTTCGAGCTTATAAGGCAAGACATCCCATTTCACTAGTGAAGGGATAGAAACAACGACAAGCATACCGCCTAAAATGGCCCCGACTATCCCTGCTAAAAAAGCGCCTCCACGATTGCCTTTTTGTTTTTGACGAATATGTTCATAATGATCATCATAATAGCCCATTTTTCACCCGTCCTTTCTATATCAAAGATTGACCCCTTTTCCATTATAACCTGTTTTTTCGCCAATCATCTAATAATATACATACGGTATGTTGGTGAAAAAACGGTGAAATTTATACGGAAACGAGCGCTGTCGGACGAACCGGATCCGTATCATATAGTTGAAAAGATTCCCCGACGATCATCCCTTTTTTCTCAAGCGTCTGAGCAACTGTCATTCGTGCTAATTCTTTCATATTGTTATCTTGGCTTAAATGCGCTAAATAAATGCGTTTTGTTTTGTCACCAATGACGTCTGCTAAAGCAAGACCTGCATCCTCATTAGATACGTGTCCAACATCACTTAATATGCGTCGCTTAATGTTCCATGGATATTTCCCCATACGCAACATTTCTACATCATGGTTACTTTCAAATACAAATACATCCGCATGACAAATGACACCTTTCATTCGTTCGCTAACATAACCTGTATCTGTGATAAGCGCTAGCTTTTTTCCCTCATAATGAAATACATAAAACATAGGCTCAGCGGCATCGTGCGATACACCAAATGACTCAACATCTATATCTCCAAACGTCCGAACGGTACCAGTTGGAAAAATAAATTTTTGTTCAGATGGAATGTCACCGATAAGCCCATCCATCGCTTTCCATGTTTTTTCATTCGCATAAATCGGAAGGCGATACTTCCGAGCAATGACGCCTAAACCTTTAATATGGTCGCTATGTTCATGTGTCACTAAAACACCTGTGACATCTTGAATGTGGCGATCAATATGAGCAAATAGTTGCTCTAATTGTTTGCCGCTTAATCCTGCATCAACAAGTAACCGTTCACGTTCCGTTTCTACGTAAAAAGCGTTACCTGTACTGCCACTTGCCAAAACGCTAAACCTCATCTTATTCACTCCAACACTTTATTTTCATCACTAATGACTTGTCCTTCAAATGCATTGACATAATAATCTGTTTTTCCATTTACAATAACGTGCCATGTCGGTGTTAACACTTGCGAAGTCGTAAACTGAACGAGCGCGTAATAGCCTAGATCAATTTTCGTTACTCGATCGCCCGGCTTCAAGTAATTTCGCTTATATAACGTCTCTAACGCTTTAATCGCCGGCAAAATTTCTTGTTTTTTCTCGTTTTTCTCTAAATCAACGAGCAATGTTTGTTCATAGCCAACCATTTCATTTTGATCATTCACATAAATAAGCAACATACTGCTCACATTTTTGTAAATTGTTTTTCCTTCATATTGTTGAAAATAAATGAGCGCTTGTAAATGTTCGTCGTACTTCCAAAATGTATATTGATCACCCGCGATTATATTTTGTCTTAAAAACTCTGTTAAGCGATAACCGTCTTTTGGATCTTGTAGTGGCACAGGTTTAATAAAATGGGCTTGCAAAACGGTTTCGTTTGCCGCTTCAACTTGTTGGTTGGGCAATTTTTTCACTTCTTCTTCTGTGAATGTTTTACTTTTTCCGCTCACATATGTCGCTTTTGTTATTTCTTTTGGTAAATCCACATATGTAATGCCATCTGCTTCGAGCTGTTCCTCAATTGTTGCTTCTAAAATCACATCAAGCTGGCTACTATTTTTTTTCTGGATAAATTGATAACCTAAAAATATATCAAGAATGAGGAATGTAATAATAAAAATTGTTTTCGTTTTACTCCAATCCAATGATATCCCCTCTTCGTTCATCTGTCGTCATCACAATTTTGCGCCACGTTCCGCTATATAAACAGTACCAAGCTGGTTCTAACATGACGATATTTTCCCGCTCCGAATCACGAATGAGCTCATAACCGATGGCAATATCATCAATTAACTCATGTTGAATATTTTTTTGTCTTTTCAACTGATCAATGACTTCGTATCCAGACGAAAGTGTAATTGGCAAGCTCACCCGATCGGGAATAGCTAATGTAAATAACGGGCGTTGGTAATTGATAATCTCATTTTCTCCCCATATTTGTATAATTTCTGCCATACCGTAACGATTAAATACAGGATAACCATTGGCAAACAAACGAAAAGTTACTTTTCTACCGTTTTCGTCTAAGCGATCAAAATAATACGTATCCGTCCAACCGCCATGATCGTTCACAAAATCAATGCTCTTTTGCAAAACAATCGGGTCTGCCGTCTTTATCTCCCCACGAGCAGCTGGATTGACATACAACAACAATTTTTTTGATAAATCAACATCCATTAAACGTGAACCATCTGTATATTCCTCACCAAAATTGAGCACATCTTTTTTCACAAAACTTGGGTCTGTAAATAATGCATCTTTAAAACGATCGCTACTTAACTCGTCCATATAGTATTGCAATCGGTTTAATACAAGGGGACGAGCTGGTAAAAACAACGATTTTGTCTCGCTAATGTCATAAGATAAAAAAGGTGTGTAACGTTCTGCCCGCGCATAATATGTCTGTTTCAAATTTTCGATCACCGCATCTTGAACAACCGCTTTATATATACGCCTCTCATTGGCAGATACGAAGTAGACATTCATTTCTTCTTCGTTTTCATTCATCGGGATGATGATACGATCAAACTGAACTTTTTCGATGTCTTGGTCTTCAAATTGAAACATCGTTCGATACATTTCAATCGGTATATCATCGGGATAAATAATTTCGATTTTCCCTTTCCCATGTATAAATGAAAGGAATTGTTCTTTTTTGATTGTGCTTGATATATTTTGAAAATGATCGAACGTCCAATTTTTCATCTCTTTCATAAATTTGTAAATATCCGAGTGATGTGTCATTCCATAATGTTGTTCATTTTTATGAATAAAAATATAACGCGGCTGAATGACTGTGCTATAATCAACGGCGACATTGCTGACAGGGACGTTTTGAATGTATTTTGCGTTTTCAATGAAGTCATATTTCGGCTGATACGTCCATAAACTCCACGTTAAAAAAACGCTCGTACATACAAGAATCGTCAATACAATCGATTTAATCGTTTCGTATTTCATTGTTTTCATCCTTTTTTCTGTTGTTCAATCGGCAAAGTAAAGTAAATGGTTGTCCCTTTTCTTTCTTGGCTTTCGGCCCAAATACGTCCGCCATGTGCGACGACAACTTCTTTTGCAATGGCAAGACCTAGTCCTGTTCCACCAAGTTTACGTGAGCGTGCCTTGTCGACACGGTAAAAGCGCTCAAAAATTTTGGATAAATCTGATTTTGGAATGCCGACACCCTCATCTTTTACACTTACTTCGATATGATCCTCTTTTTTCTTCACACGAAACGTAATTTTTCCTCCTTGAGGAGAGTATTTTAAGGCGTTTGAAATAATATTATCAAGCACTTGGGTAATTTTATCTTCATCCATATACACAATCATTTTCTCATCTGGAAAGTCTCGAACGAATGACACGTTTTCTTTTTTTGTTAATTCAAATCGATCAATGACTTTATGGAAATATGGGATAAAATGTACGCGTGTTTTTTTCAATTTGTAGTCTTTACTGTCGAGCTTAGAAAGCTGCAACAAATCGTTGACGAGACGAATCATTCGTTCTGTTTCATTTTGTGTCACTTCAATAAACCGTGGGGCAATTTCCTCATCGCGCCATGCCCCGTCTGCGAGCGCCTCTAAATAACTGCGCATTGTCGTCAATGGTGTCCGTAGTTCATGTGATACATTGGCAACGAATTCTCGACGATCACGGTCAATTTTCTCGTGTTCTGTAATATCGTGCAATACAACGATTAAACCGTTTACAAACCCTTTTTCTTTTTGAATAACAGATAAAGAGGCGCGTAAAATGTACATTTCGTCTTCTGTACTAAAATCTAAAATTAATGTTTCACGTTCTTCCATTAACGTTTCAAACGTATATTGTTCGTCTAATCCTAATACCGTTACAATCGGTGCCGAAAGCACTGTTTCACGTGAAACATTTAAAATGTTTAGCGCAGCGTCGTTAATTAAAATGATTCTTCCCTTTCGATCTGTTGCAATTACACCATCCGTCATATGCGTTAATACTGATTCTAACTTGCGGCGCTCTCCTTCGGTCGTCGCTTGCGCTTCTTGCAATTTTTTCGTTAAGTTGTTAAAGCTAAGCGCAAGTTGCCCAATTTCATCGTATCCGTATACTTTTACTTTTCTGGAAAAATTCCCTTTCGCCATCGCTAATGCTTGTTTACGCATATCTGAAATCGGACGTGTAATCGTTTGTGCTAATAAAATGCCTAATAGAGCTGTAATGGCTAAGGCAATGCCTGTTCCTGTCGCTAAAATATTATTAATTTGCCTCATTTGTGCAAAAACATTTTCCATCGAAGCAATCACATAAATTGCCCCTTTAATTTCATTTTTCACTTTAATAGGCGTAGAAGAAATATACATGCGATGACCTGTTTTTGGGTCAACAAGCATTTTTTCTGTCATTTCGCCCGCCACTAATGTTCGTTTAATTAATAAATCTGTCGTCCGCTTTCCTACAATATTTTGATTATACGGATTTGATGTTCCTAATACTTTACTTTTATGATCAATGACGCGCACTTCAGAAATATCTTGCGAAACGAAATCTTGTAAAATGGTGCGAATTTCTTCTTCTATGGTCGGGCTTTTTTTATCACGCTCTTTATTCATTTCTTGTTCAATGTTATAAGCAAGTAAAATGACACGCTCGTTTAATGAGTTTTTAAAGTTTTCAACGAGTTGCGCTTCCAATTGGCGCACGAAATAAGCCCCGATAATTTGCATGGCGATTAAAATAAGCAAAATGTAAATCAAGGCAAATTTTACGTGAATCGATTGAAATATGCTGACCTTTCTCATGCGGTTACTCCTGTTCCGGATTTCGTAAATAATATCCTACCCCACGTCTTGTCACAATCCATGTTGGATGCGAAGGGTTGTCCTCAATTTTTTCACGCAAACGTCGAACAGTTACATCGACAGTGCGCACATCACCAAAATAGTCGTATCCCCATACTGTTTGCAGTAAATGTTCACGCGTCATCACTTGTCCAATATGTTTTGCTAAATAGTGAAGAAGTTCAAATTCCCGATGTGTTAGCTCAATCTGCTCTCCTCGTTTCGATACAGTATAAGCATCTGGATGGATAGTGAGCGAGCCGATTTTTATTTCACTCATTTCTTTTACATCTTGTTCCTGTCTTTGTTGATGACGCCGTAAATTAGCTTTGACACGCGCTAACAGTTCACGTGTGCTAAATGGTTTCGTAACATAATCGTCTGCACCAAGTTCTAGCCCAAGCACTTTATCAATTTCGGAATCTTTCGCTGTCAACATAATGATCGGCATATCGTATTTTTTACGAATTTCGCGGCATACTTCCATACCATCTTTTTGCGGAAGCATAATATCTAATAAAATTAAATCCGGTTGAATATCTTCTACTTTTTGCAGCGCTTCTACACCGTCATATGCACAATGTACGTCGTATCCTTCTTTTCTTAAATTAAATTGCAAAATATCAGCAATCGGCTTTTCATCATCGACAACTAAAATTTTTTTCTCCATGTATATTCACTCCCCCAAAAGGCATATTTACATATAGTGTACCATGTCACCATTATAAAACAAAAAAGCATAGACACATATACGTATCTATGCTTGCAAGTGGCTCGGGACGGAATCGAACCGCCGACACAAGGATTTTCAGTCCTTTGCTCTACCGACTGAGCTACCGAGCCATATGAATTGTAGCTTTACACTTTATTTATTCAAAAACCAAACGTCCTTCGTCCCGCTCTCCGTTCGCTTATTCAAGATGCAGTTCGAGCGGTACGCTGAGGCCTTGACAAAGAAGCAAATTCGAACGTGCTCTACCGACTGAGCTACCGAGCCATATCGATTGTAACTTCATACTCCATTTATTCGAAAACAACACGTCCTTCGTCCCGCTCTCCATTCGCTTATTCAAGATGCAGTTCGAGCGGTACGCTGAGGCCTTGACAAAGAAGCAAATTCGAACGTGCTCTACCGACTGAGCTACCGAGCCATATCGATTGTAACTTCATACTCCATTTATTCGAAAACAACACGTCCTTCGTCCCGCTCTCCATTCGCTTATTCAAGATGCAGTTCGAGCGGTACGCTGAGGCCTTGACAAAGAAGCAAATTCGAACGTGCTAATAAAAAAATGGCGGTTCCGACGGGATTCGAACCCGCGATCTCCTGCGTGACAGGCAGGCATGTTAACCCCTACACCACGGAACCACATTTCAACAGACATTTATTACTATACTATATAAATAAAAATAAAACAATAGTTTTTTCAAAAAAACACGTCGATGAGCAAATCATCGACGTGTTTTTTATGCATACACATTGCGGACAACATTCGTTTGAGAACGGTCTGGTCCGACAGAGAAAATAGAAAGCGGAATACCCGTCAATTGCGAAATGCGCTCAACGTAACGACGTGCGTTAGCTGGAAGCTCAGCTAAACTTTTTACACTTGTAATATCTTCTGTCCATCCCGGCAATTCTTCGTATACTGGCTCACATTCCGCTAGCACTTTTAAGCTCGCAGGGAACTCTTCTATGATCTGTCCTTTATATCGATAAGCGACGCAAATTTTTAACGTCTCAATACCTGTTAATACATCGATTGAGTTTAAAGATAAATCTGTAATCCCACTAACTCGGCGTGCATGACGAACAACAACACTATCAAACCAACCGACACGGCGTGGACGTCCGGTTGTCGTTCCGTATTCGCGACCTACTTCACGAATACGATCGCCAATCTCATTGTTTAACTCCGTTGGAAACGGACCGTCACCGACACGTGTTGTATATGCTTTAGCTACACCAACAACATGTTTAATTTTTGTTGGGCCAACACCTGCACCAATCGTTACCCCACCAGCCACAGGATTTGACGACGTAACAAATGGATACGTACCTTGGTCAATATCTAACATAACGCCTTGGGCACCTTCAAATAAAACACGGCGGCCTTCATCAAGCGCATCGTTTAATACGACAGATGTGTCACAAACATATTTCGCAATTTGCTGCCCATATTCGTAATATTCATCAAGAATGTGTTCTAATTTAAATCCTTCAACACCGTACACTTTTTCAAAAAGTACGTTTTTCTCCGCTAAATTACGGGCTAATTTTTCTTCAAATACTTCGCGGTCAAGCAAATCTGCAATGCGAATGCCGACACGCGCGGCCTTATCCATATAAGCGGGGCCAATTCCTTTTTTCGTCGTCCCAATTTTATTAGCCCCTTTTCTTTCTTCTTCTACTTCATCTAGCTTTAAATGATAAGGCAAAATGACGTGCGCACGGTTGCTAATGCGTAAATTGTCTGTACTTACACCACGCTCATGTAAATATGCTAATTCTTGCACGAGCGCTTTCGGATCAACAACCATTCCATTTCCAATCACACAAATTTTATCTTTATAAAAAATGCCAGAAGGTATTAAATGTAATTTATACTTTTCGCCGTTAAATACAATCGTATGTCCAGCGTTATTTCCACCTTGATATCGTGCAATCACTTCCGCATGTTGTGATAAAAAATCTGTAATTTTTCCTTTTCCCTCATCGCCCCATTGTGTCCCAACAACAACAACTGAAGACATAGCGAGCACCTCCGCTTCATCAATTCCAAACATAGTAAGTGTACCAAATCAACTATGAAAAATCAATAAAAAACCGAACATTTATATGTTTGTCTATTATTTTTATTCGTATAAATTATGCTCCTGATGGAACGTTCGTATCATCGAAGCGGCGCTCTAAGTTCACAAACTTGTTATACTCTTTTACAAAAGCAAGTTGCACTGTACCAACAGGACCGTTCCGTTGTTTTGCAATGATAATTTCAATGATATTTTTGTTTTCTGATTCTTTATCGTAATAATCATCACGATATAAAAAAGCCACAATATCCGCGTCTTGTTCAATACTTCCCGATTCCCGCAAGTCAGACATCATCGGACGTTTATCTTGACGTTGCTCGACACTACGGGAAAGCTGAGATAAAGCAATGACAGGAACATCTAATTCACGAGCTAACGCTTTTAGCGAGCGGGAAATTTCTGATACTTCTTGTTGACGATTTTCACGATTGCGTCCACTTCCTTGAATGAGCTGCAAGTAGTCGATCAATATCATACCAAGTCCTTGTTCTTGTTTTAGACGACGACATTTGGCACGAATTTCACTAACACGAATGTTCGGTGTATCGTCAATAAAAATACCGGCATTTGACAGACTTCCCATCGCCATCGTTAACTTTCCCCAATCTTCTGGCGTCAGTTTACCGGTTCGTAAGTTTTGGGCGTTAATGTTTCCTTCTGCGCAAAGCATACGCATGACGAGTTGTTGCGCTCCCATTTCTAAGCTAAAAATCGCCACGTTCTCACCCGTGCGCGTCGCCACATTTTGAGCAATATTTAATGCAAACGCCGTTTTTCCAACAGATGGACGAGCCGCAACAATAATAAAATCGCTTCGTTGAAATCCTGCTGTCATCCGATCAAGTTCAATAAACCCTGTTGGAATTCCAGTAATTTCACCTTTTCGATTATGGAGCATTTCGATGTTGTCATATGCTTGAACAAGCACATCTTTTATATTTTGAAATCCGCTCGTATTTTTTCGTTGCGATACTTCTAAAATTTTTCGCTCCGCTTCATTTAACACATCGTCTACTTCATCTTCCCGCGTATAACCGTCTTGAGCAATCGATGTAGCCGTGCGAATTAAACGGCGCAAAATAGATTTTTCTTCTACAATTTTTGCATAATAATGCACATTGGCCGCTGTTGGAACAGCATTTGCAAGCTCTGTTAAATATGAAACGCCTCCTACTTCTTCAAGCGCATTTGCATCTGCTAGTTCCGATGTAACTGTCACGAGATCAACGGGTTCGCCACGATCAGATAGTTGTAACATCGTTCGGAAAATTTTTTGATGGGCCGCTCGATAAAAATCTTCGGGAATTAATATTTCTGAAGCGGTTGTGAGCGCGGATGGCTCTAATAAAATTGCTCCGAGCACAGCTTGTTCAGCTTCGATATTTTGTGGGGGGAGTCGATCAGCAAATATGTCTGTCATGTACGCTCACCGTCCTTTCTCATAAGAAAAATGTGATTATATGCGCGGAAAAAAATCCGGCATAAAATCACATTTCATTACTTTTGCTCTTGTACATGTACTTTTAATGTCGCAGTCACTTCTGGATGAAGCTTAACCGGTACATTCGTATATCCGAGCGCTCGAATGGCATCATCTAGTTCGATTTTTCGTTTATCAATTTTAATATCATGTTGTTGCTGGAGCGCTTCAGCAATTTGTTTGCTTGTGATGGAACCGAATAAACGACCTCCCTCACCAGCTTTCGCAAACAATTCAACAGTTAACGTATCCATTTTTTCTTTCAATTGTTTTGCGCGGGCTAATTCTTCTTCCGCTTCTTTCTTTTGTTTATTTTTTTGCGCTTCTAACGCTTTTAAGTTCGCCGTCGTTGCTTCAACCGCAAGCCCTTGTTTAAATAAAAAGTTTTGTGCATAACCATCGGCAACGTTTTTTACTTCTCCTTTTTTCCCTTTTCCTTTCACGTCTTTTAAAAAGATCACTTTCATGTTTCTTTACCTCCTTCAATATATTCTCGAATAGCTGCTCGCAATCGTTTTTCCGCTTCGTCAATCGTTACATTGGCAAGCTGAGTCGCCGCATTCGTTAAATGGCCTCCGCCATCAAGTTTTTCCATAATTAACTGAACGTTGACATCTCCTAATGAACGAGCGCTAATTCCAATCGTTTGATCGTTTCGCTTCGAGATAACAAACGAAGCGACAACGCCATGCAAAGATAATAACGTATCGGCTGCTTGAGCGATTAAAACGGGATCATACGTTTCGTTCACATTTCCTTTCGCAATCGCAAAACCGTGCTCATCAATGATAGCGTTCTCAATTATTTTAGCACGTTTAATGTAATGCTCCATATTTTCTTTTAACAATTTTTGGACAAGTGTTGTATCCGCCCCTTGCGCCCGTAAATATGAAGCGGCATCAAACGTTCGTGATCCTGTGCGCAACGTAAAACTTTTCGTATCTACGACAATACCAGCTAATAAAGCTGTCGCCTCAAGCATAGAAAGCTTCGAACGTTTCGGTTGATATTCCAGCAATTCTGTCACTAATTCTGACGTTGATGACGCATATGGTTCCATATAAACGAGAATCGGATCTTGAATGAATTCTTCACCGCGACGATGATGGTCAATAACTACAACCCGATCTAGTCGCAATAATAGCCGCTCTTCAATGACAAGGGAAGGTTTATGCGTATCGACGACAACAAGCAACGTATCTTCTGTCGCTAACTCTAATGCTTGCTCAGGGGAAATAAAGCGAGACCAAAGTTCCGTCTGCTTTTTGACTTCCTCAAGCAACCGTTGTACCCCAGAATCAATGCGGCTCGAATCAATAATAATAAACGCTTCTTTTTGATTCATTTGGGCGACTTTTAAAATACCGATGGCCGCACCAATGGCGTCCATATCGGGATATTTATGTCCCATAATAAACACTTGTTCACTCTCTAAAATGAGCTCTTTTAGCGCATGTGATATGACGCGGGCTCGAACCCTTGTCCGTTTTTCCATTGGGTTTGTTTTCCCACCGTAAAATTTCACTTTGCCATTTGGTTGTTTAATCGCTACTTGGTCGCCACCACGTCCAAGCGCTAAATCTAAACTAGACTGAGCCAATGCCCCTAATTCCGGCAAAGAAGGAGAATTTGTTCCAATCCCGATACTTAACGTTAACGGCACGTGATTTTTCGCTGTTTGTTCTCGCACTTCATCTAAAACAGAAAATTTATTTTTCTCTAGCTGTTGTAAAATATGTTCATTTAACACAGCCACAAATCGATCGGACGACGTCCGTTTTAAAAATAACCCATATTCGCTCGCCCATCTGTTTAAAATGGACGTCACTTGACTATTGAGCTGGCTTTTTGTTTGATCGTCCATTCCTTGCGTTACATCATCGTAATTGTCGAGAAAAATGACTCCTAATACGATTTTTTCTTGCTCGTATTTTTTCTCTAGCTCTGCTTGTTCAGTAATGTCAAAAAAGTAAAGTAACCGCTCTTCTCGACGAATAATTACTTTAAACGTTCGATCATGTAACGTAATGACTTCTTCTGTTGCCTCTTTTTTCATTAACGGAACGAGTTGCTCAGCAACATCATATAACGATTGGCCAACTAACGTATCCACTCCAAAACAAGAAGATAAAAAAGTGTTTGTCCACTCAATTTCTAGCTCATCGTTAATGAGCATGATACCAATCGGCATCCCCATTAACGCTTCTTCCCCAACTTTTTTAATGCGGTAAGAAAGAGTAGAAATATAATCTTCAATTTCCTCTTGAGCGACTTTATACGATCGAAATACGTGAAATAACGTAGGTCCAAGGAGCACAGCAGCAACTATCCCAATCATCCATTGAAAGTACGTCACGATGACGAGCAATATGAACGTAATACCGATTAAAACATACAAGGGATAGCGATGCCTCTGCTTTTCATATAAACCGGACATGAACGTCAGCTCCTTGCGTCATTAATCTTTCAGCTTCTTTCGCAAATCAAATCCTAAATCAATTATACCTAATATTCGCACGAGGTGAAGTAAAAAAGGGAAAAATAGTGATAGAACAACAATCGCAATAGCTCCTTTACGCCCAATATTTTTTTGATGCATCCAATAAAAAATGAACGAAAATCCTTGAATGGTCATAAGTAGCTGTAAAATTTGAAACAAATTAAGCAACGCAACATACAGAAATGAACCGCGCTCGATTGGAAAAAATAACAAAATCATAACCACTAAATAATACCATAACAAACTTTTCGGTAAAACAAGCTCGCGAAACGGTTGCCAATTACCAATCGGCATGTTTAATCGTTTTAAAATGGGCAAGGTAGCTTGTTGAGTAATCCAAGCAAAACATGCGGCAGCAAAAACGAATGCGGTCGGTAATAAATCAATGACGACGTCCATTGTTTGTTTCATCGTTTTTTCAAATTGGTCGTTCGCTGGTTGTCCGATTTTTTCTAATATGTTTTGTGCACTTTGAAACGATTGTTGCATCATTTCTTCAATTTGTTTACCAATGTGAATGTCAAAAAATAAAACAGAACCCGCATAAATGATGATCATGCTGACTAAAAAAGAGAGCGTACCAACAAGCAAAACGGCGTATTTTCCACCGTGTTTTCGCCACACATGCCCCATGACCACTCCACTACTTGCAAACATAAACGTCATCGGAACAGAGAAAAGTGAACCGAACCAAATGGATGGAATAAATGATGCAGCAAGTAAAAACAAGCCGTTTTTATATGTATGGCGCATCGTAAATAAAAGAAACGGAATTGCCAAAAAAAATGTTGTAACCATTCCAAACACCGGCATATATAAACTAAGTAAAAGGAGCACTGTGAAAATAGCAAGTTGCACAGCTCCTTCTGTTAATACACGTGCGTTTTTCACTTTTTTCCCTCCTTGAAAGCAAAAAGCAGTAAGGCTCTGTCCCCCTTACTGCTTTTTCTTTTTATTCGCCCGCAACGTATGGTAATAAAGCCATTTGACGAGCACGTTTGATCGCAATTGTTAATTTACGTTGATATTTTGCGCTCGTACCTGTTACGCGACGAGGTAAAATTTTACCACGCTCAGAAATGAATTTCTTTAATGTGTCTACATCTTTGTAGTCGATGTGTGTAATTCCGTTTGCTGTAAAGTAGCAAACTTTACGACGTTTTGTGCGTCCACCTTTACGTCCTGCCATCGTGTATCCTCCTTTCTCCAGATCAATATATATTAAAACGGCAAATCATCATCCGATATGTCGATTGGTTGTCCATCGTTCGCAAATGGATCATCATCAATTCGACTAAATCCGCTGCTACGTCCTTGATTTGGGTTCTGATTCGATCCAAATGGAAACGGCTCGCCATAGCTGCCTGATGCCATGCCACGTTGCTCACCGCCACCTCGCGGCTCTAAAAACTGCACGCTATCGGCGACAACCTCTGTCACATACACTTTTTTTCCTTCTTGGTTTTCATATGATCTCGTTTGAATTCGACCTTCTACTCCAGCTAAACTACCTTTTTTCAAATAGTTCGCCACATTTTCAGCTTGCCGGCGCCAAACGATACAGTTAATAAAATCTGTTTCGCGTTCACCTTGTTGGTTCGTATATGTTCGGTTTACCGCTAGCGTAAACGTGGCAACAGCAACTCCATTTGGAGTATAGCGTAATTCCGGATCTTTCGTCAGTCTTCCGACGAGAATTACGCGATTAATCATCAGAACCACTCCTATTCATGAGGAAATTATTCTTCTTCCTTCACGACGATATGACGAATGATATCTTCGCTGATGCGTGCTAAACGGTCAAATTCTTGAACCGCTGCTGGTTTCGCAACAACGTTTAAAATCATGTAGTAACCGTCACGGAATTTTTCAATTTCATAAGCGAGACGACGCTTACCCCATTCTTTTACGTTTGTAATTTCTGCGCCATTTTCAGTTAACACGTTGTTAAAACGCTCAACAACTGCTTTTCTCGCTTCTTCTTCCATGTTCGGACGGATAATGTACATAATTTCGTACTTTCTCATCACAGTCACCTCCTTTTGGTCTACACGGCTCTTTACAGAGCAAGGAGCAATATATCATTACTCACATTTGATGATTATATCACGAACATTGTTCATATGCAAGATTAGACGTTAAAACGGAAATGAATAATATCGCCATCTTGCACTTCGTAATCTTTGCCTTCCAATCGTACTTTTCCAGCTTCACGAGCAGCCGCCATCGATCCTGCCGCCACTAAATCTTCGTATGATACCGTTTCTGCACGAATAAATCCTCGTTCAAAATCAGAATGAATAATACCTGCACATTGTGGTGCTTTCATTCCTTTTCGGAACGTCCATGCCCGCACTTCCTGTTCACCCGCTGTGAAATACGTAGCGAGCCCAAGCAAACTATATGAGGCACGAATGAGTTGATCTAATCCAGATTGTTCGATGCCGAGCTCTTGTAAAAATAGCTCTTTTTCTTCATCGTCTAACTCTGCCATCTCCGCCTCCACTTTGGCACAAACAACAATGACTTCTGCGTTATCTTCTTTGGCAAATGCTTTTACTTTTTGAACGTACTCGTTACTATTAGGGTCCGTTAAATCTTCTTCTCCAACGTTAGCCACATACAACATTGGCTTGATCGTCAATAAATGTAACTGCTTTACTACTTTCATTTCTTCTTCCGTAAATGAAAGCGTTCTAGCTGGTTTTCCCGCTTCAAACGTTTCTTTTAATCGGCTTAAAATGTCATATTCAAATACTGCTTCTTTATCTTTTTGCTTGGCCATTTTTCCAACGCGATCTATTCGCTTATCTACCGTCTCTAAATCGGCAAAAATAAGTTCTAAGTTAATCGTCTCAATGTCGGCAATTGGGTCTACTTTACCCGCCACGTGTGTGATATTTTCGTCAGCAAAACAGCGCACAACTTGACAAATAGCATCAACTTGACGGATGTGAGATAAAAACTTATTTCCTAATCCTTCACCTTTACTTGCACCTTTCACAATCCCTGCGATATCCGTAAACTCAAATACAGTTGGAACCGTACGTTTCGGATTAAACAAATTCGTCAACGTTTTCAGACGCTCATCTGGTACTTCAACAATGCCAACGTTTGGCTCGATTGTACAAAACGGATAGTTTGCAGACTCAGCACCTGCTTTTGTAATCGCATTAAATAACGTTGATTTTCCGACGTTCGGAAGACCAACAATTCCTGCTGTTAAACCCATAATGAAACTCCTCTCTTCGTCTATTCCTCGTGCTTTACGAGCACTTTTTTCATTTTTTTCTCAAACTCTTTTCGCGGCAGCAATACGCTATGGCCACACCCTTCACATTTGATCCGAATATCCATGCCCATTCGGATAATTTTCCAGCGATTTGTACCGCAAGGATGTTCCTTTTTCATTTCGACGATATCATGCATGCCATACTCTTTATTCAATATAGCACACTCCTTTCCGTTGTTTAAGCACGTTCCGCTTGTTGTTCACGATTATAAAGAACTAAACGAGGAAATGGAATTTCAATTCCACGCTCGTCCAAACGGAGCTTAATCTCTTTTCGCAACGCACGTGCAATATGCCAATGGCGCATCGGCTTTGTTTCACACGTAATCCGCATGACGACTTCAGACGGCCCTAAGTTTTGTACTCCTAGTAATTCCGGTGGACTGACAATGTCTTCATACTTACTTGGCATTTCTTCTAACACTTCGCGAATGACAGCTTCCGCCTTCTCTAGATCGCCTTCATAGGCAATACTTACATCAACGACCGCCACACTATTATTCAAAGAAAAGTTCGTTACTTGTGTAATCGTTCCATTCGGTAAAATGTGCACTTCACCCGTAAAACTTTTCAACTTCGTCGTGCGCAATCCGATTTCTTCAACGTGTCCTTCAAATGTCCCGATGCGTACATAATCTCCAACGGCAAACTGATCTTCAAGGATAATAAAAAATCCTGTGATGATATCGCGGACAAGATTTTGTGCCCCAAATCCGACTGCTAATCCAACGATTCCAGCCCCCGCTAAAATCGCGCGAATATCGACACCTACAGCGTCTAAAATCATCATAAAAGCAATAAAGTAAATAGTATACGTAGCCATATTGTTCAGCAACCGCATTAACGTTGCTTCTCTTCGTTCTGATAACCGAATCGGTGCTTTTTGTCGAACAGCAAAAAACTTCGTAATCGTCAACTTAGCGATTTTTAATAAAATCGACGCGAATAAAATAACGCCCACGATTTTAAACAAACTAGCACCTATTGTAACGAGCCAGTCACCTTCTACCATTTGTTCAACAATACGGACATATATTTTTTTTATTTGCTCCATCCAACCACCTCCATTGTAGCAAAACTACCTATACAAGCTTCTCCTTTTACGCATAAGTTATTGTAACAGTATTTTGTTTACATTTGTAGCACGTGAACTTTCTGTATAGCTAAATGTATATATATTCACATTTTTCCGTATACTGTTACCACGCTATTTAATCGGAGGAGGGAACGGATATATGCAAAACAAATTTTTTTACGACGAACCAAATGCAACATCCCAACTTGCATCATCACTTTTATATTTACTTCCAACTTCCACACATATCCCAATCGTCATCATTTGTATCGGCACGGATCGTTCGACTGGCGATGCACTCGGTCCACTTGTTGGTACGATGCTTGAACAAAAAGGGACATTACCTTTTTATGTGTATGGAACGTTAAAAGATCCGATTCATGCCGTTAATTTAGAAGATAGACTAAAAGACATTCACCAACAACATAAGCACGCATTTATCATCGCTGTCGATGCTTGCCTTGGCCGTGTGAAAAACATCGGGATGGTTACAATTGAAAAGGGCCCATTAAAACCAGGTGCCGCTGTCAATAAAAATCTCCCTTCTGTCGGCGATGCTCACATTACTGGTATTGTCAATGTGAGCGGATTTATGGAATTTTTCGTATTACAAAACACAAGACTTCATCTAGTAATGAGTATGGCGGAAACGATCGCCACAGGTATTTATGAAGCTGGCATACAACTGAAAAAACGCCAGCGGCTTGCATCATTGCAAACAAACGAACTGAAGTATAAACTATCCGAATAACATATGCATAAAAGCAACGATGAATGCATTTACTAAAATGCTTGGTAATAAGTTTGCTACACGAACAGATGTAAGACTTAACATGTTCAATCCAATCGCAACTATTAAAATTCCGCCTGTCGCCGTCGATTCAGCAATAAATGCCTCAAGGGCGCTCGGTGGAATGAATCGATCGATTTGCGTAGCCATTAAGGCGATGGATCCTTGATAAACAACAACAGGAATAGCGGAAAAAATAACGCCGATGCCAAACGTAGCGGTTAAGATGATGCTCGCAAAACCATCTAAAATCGATTTTGTATATAGTACGAGATGATCGCCTCTTAATCCGCTATGTAGTGCACCGACAATGGCCATCGAACCGACGACAAACAGAAGTGTAGCACTCACAAATCCTTTAGAAATCGCCCCTTCTGCGCCATATCCTACTCGTCTTTCCACCCATTTTCCTAGCCTTTCAAGCTTCTCTTCAATATCCCATATTTCCCCCAATACTCCGCCGACAACTAAACTAATAATAACGACTAAAAACTGATCGCTTTCTAACCCCATCTTTACACCAAGAACAACAACGGAAAGCCCAATCCCGTTCATAACCGTCGATTTTATGCGCTCAGGAATATGTCGAAACACAGCACCTAACAGAGCGCCAATAATAATGCATATGCCGTTAACAATCGTACCGAGTAAAGCCAACGTGTGTCACATCCTATTCATCCTTCAATAGATTCATCGTATGCATGTAGCAATTGCAAAATACGTGTCAAATCTTCTTCTGAAAAAAATTCGATTTCAATTTTTCCTTTTTTTCGATGTTTTTTAATGGATACGGACGTTCCTAACCGCTCGCGTAATAACGCTTCGCTTTGCGTTAAAAATATATTTTTCTCTTCTTTCTTTTTCGGTGTTTCACGTGAAACATTTTCGTTCAGTTGTTGAATGAGCGCCTCAAGTTGACGAACATTGAGCGATTGTTGAATAACTCGTTGAATAACCGCTGAAAGTTTCTGCTTGTTTTTTAAGGAAAGTAATGCTCGACCGTGCCCCATCGATAATGTACCTTCTTCAATCATCTGTTGCACATCACTTGGAAGTGAAAGAAGACGAAGATGGTTGGCAATATGCGGACGGCTCTTTCCTAATCGTTTTGCTAGCTCTTCTTGCGTTAATTTGCATTTTGTAAGCAACAACTGATATGCTGTCGCCTCCTCAATCGGATTTAAATCTTCACGCTGTAAATTTTCAAGCAATGCAATTTCCATCATTTTTTCATCCGAAAGTTCACGTACAACGGCTGGGACCGTTTTCAATCCTGCTAATTGTGCCGCTCGAAAACGACGTTCACCTACGACAATTTCATAACCTTTAATTGTTTGACGAACGATAAGTGGCTGGACGATCCCGTGTTCCATAATGGATTGCTTTAATTCTTCTAACGCCTGTTCATGAAATGTTTTACGTGGTTGATATGGATTAGGACGAAGTTGTTGAATATCAATTTCTTGAACCGTTTCCCCTTTTTCTGCTTCCAAGTTAGTAAAAAGAGCGTGAATGCCTTTCCCGAGCCCTTTAGCCATTCGCGATCACCTCTTTCGCAAAATCTGCGTATACTTCCGCTCCCCGCGATTTCGCATCGTACAAAATAATTGGCTTCCCATGACTTGGCGCCTCACTTAACCGAACATTGCGTGGTATAATCGTTTCATACACTTTTTCACGAAAATACTTTTTCACTTCTTGAATGACTTGAATACCAAGATTTGTGCGTGCATCAAACATTGTCAGCAACACACCTTCGATGCGTAAATTTGAATTTAAATGTTTTTGTACGAGACGAATTGTATTTAATAATTGACTAAGTCCTTCCAATGCGTAATATTCACATTGAACAGGGATTAACACTGTATCTGCTGAAGTTAGAGCATTAATCGTTAGCAATCCAAGCGATGGCGGACAGTCAATAATAATAAAATCATACACATCTTTGATTGGGCTTAACGCTTTTTGTAGGCGCACTTCCCTTGAAACAATCGGAACAAGTTCAATTTCGGCACCAGCTAATTGAATAGTAGCGGGAATAATATGCAACCGCTCGATATTTGTCGGGCGAATGACTTGACGCACATCTACTTCCTCAACTAACAAGTCGTATGCGCATTGTTCAATTTCATATTTTTCTACACCAATGCCACTCGTCGCATTTCCTTGCGGGTCGATATCGACAAGTAACGTCTTTTTTCCCATATGTGCTAAACAAGCCGATAAGTTTACGGCTGTTGTCGTTTTGCCAACACCGCCTTTTTGGTTGGCAATCGCAATAATTTTACCCACAACGCTCCCCATCCTTTACCTATAATACTTTTATTGTATCATGAATTTTTCAATATTTTCATATACAAAAAGAAAACCTCATCTTCATTTTGGATGAGGTGTTATTTTTGTTTCTTCGGGATGCGGATTGTAATTTGATAATAGTCTTCAAATTCTTCTTCTTCTGAATCGATCGCGACACCACTATCAGCAACCATCGTCAATGATTGTCGAATCGTATTGACAGCAATACGCATGTCTTTGCTTAACGATTTTCGTTTCGGCTTCGGGCGCTTTCCACCGTCGTTTTCTTCTAACATTTTCGCAACTCGATCTTCTGTCTGTTTCACGTTGAGTTGCTTTTGGACAATTTCTTCAAGCAATTTCAGCTGTTTATCGTAATCTTTTAGCACAATTAAAGCGCGCGCATGGCGTTCTGTAATTTGACGTTGTAACAATGCGTCTTGTACTTCTTGGGGCAGTTTTAATAAACGAAGTTTGTTGGCAATCGTTGACTGTCCTTTTCCAAGTCGCTGTGCTAACGCTTCTTGCGTCAAATTATGCAATTCTAGCAAACGGGCATAGGCGATCGCTTCTTCAATTGGAGTTAGCTCTTCCCGCTGTAAGTTTTCAATTAAAGCAACAGAAGCTGTTTCCGTATCATTCAAATTTTTAATAATGGCAGGTATATCCGTCCAGCCGAGTTTTTGTGCTGCTCGCCATCTTCGTTCCCCAGCAATAATTTCGAACTTCCCATCTTCGCATTCTCGAACGACAATCGGTTGAATCATTCCATGTGTTCGAATCGTTTGAGCAAGTTCGTCAATTTTATCTTCAATAAAAATGGTTCGCGGCTGAAAACGATTTGGAACAATTTGTGAAATGGCGATTCGTTTTATTTCTTCATTCGGTATGACAATTTCTTCTTGCTCTTTTTCACCAAAGCTGAAAAATCGCGAAAAAGGATGCTTCATTTCCCCCTGACACCACCTTTGAGAACTCAAAACATTCATTCAATCGGAAGTTTGTTTGGTACCCCTGGTTTGCGTGGATATTTCTTCGGTGTTTTTCTTCTCTTCTCAACAAAAACGATTGCTCGTTCACTTTCTTCAATCGGCAATAAAAATTTTTCAACTTTCGCCACTTCTCCACCTAGCACACGAATAGCCGTTTTTCCTTGTTCAAGCTCTTCCTGCGCTGATGCACCTTTCATCGCAATAAACGTGCCTCCCGCTTTCACAAGTGGCAAGCAAAGCTCACTTAAGACAGATAAACGTGCAACAGCACGAGCCATGACGACGTCAAACGTCTCACGAACGTTTTTTTGTCCAAACGTCTCCGCGCGATCATGATAAAAAGCTACTCCTTCAAGCCCGAGTTGTGCCGCTAAATGATTCAGAAACGTAATTCGTTTTTGTAATGAATCAACAATTGATACATGTAAGTGAGGAAAGCAAATTTTTAATGGTATGCTTGGAAAACCAGCCCCTGCTCCAACATCGCAAATAGATAAGGGTGGCGAGAAATCGAAATAAAAAGCAGGTGTAATGGAATCAAAAAAATGCTTCAAGTATACGCCTTCTTTGTCTGTGATCGCTGTTAAATTCATTTTCTCGTTCCATTCAACAAGTAAGTGATAATATGTTTCAAATTGAGTAAGTTGTTGAGGAGAAAGTGAAATTCCTTTCTCCTCTAACATTTGTTGAAATACGTTTACATCCATCATTCATCCCTCTTTATTCATTTGACACACGTGCGATTTTTCCCTGCTCTAAATACACTAATAAAATCGAAATGTCTGCCGGATTGACTCCCGAAATGCGTGACGCTTGTGCAATGGAAAGCGGACGAACTTGTTTTAGTTTTTGACGCGCCTCTGTCGCCAATCCTGTAATCGCATCGTAATCAATGTCTTCTGGAATTTTTTTGTTTTCCATTTTCTTTAATTTTTCAACTTGTTGTAGCGATTTTTCAATGTATCCTTCGTATTTAATTTGAATTTCTACTTGTTCTGCTACTTCAGGATCAATCGGTTGTTCCGATGGTGCAATCATTTGAATGTGCTCATACGTCATTTCCGGACGCTTTAACAAGTCAGCAGCTCGAATACCGTCTTTTAATTCACTTCCTCCAACATTTCGAATAAGTTGTTGTACTTGTGGGGTTGGCTTAATGATGTAAGATTTTAAGCGTTTCTTTTCCACTTCGATCGCTTCTTTCTTTGCGACAAACTTCTCATATCGCTCTTGTGAAATTAAACCGATTTTGTAGCCAATTTCCGTTAAACGTAAATCGGCATTGTCGTGACGTAATAAAAGACGATATTCTGCACGCGATGTTAACAAGCGATATGGCTCGTTCGTCCCTTTTGTCACAAGGTCGTCAATTAAAACGCCAATATATGCTTCGGAACGACTTAAAATTAACTCCTCTTTTCCAAGCGCTTTACATGCCGCATTGATGCCAGCAATGAGCCCTTGACCAGCTGCCTCTTCATACCCAGATGTTCCGTTAATTTGTCCTGCTGTGTATAATCGTTGAACGACTTTTGTTTCTAACGTTGGCCATAGTTGCGTTGGAACGATGGCATCATACTCGATCGCATAACCAGCACGCATGAGCTGTGCCCTTTCTAATCCAGGTATTGTCGCTAGCATTTGACGTTGAATATGCTCCGGCAAACTTGTCGATAAACCTTGTACATACACTTCTTGCGTATGTCTTCCTTCTGGTTCAAGGAAAATTTGATGACGTGGTTTATCATGGAAGCGAACGATTTTATCTTCAATTGATGGGCAATAACGCGGGCCTGTCCCTTTAATCATTCCTGAATACATCGGTGACAAATGTAAATTTTCATCGATGATTCGGTGCGTTTCCTCTGTCGTATAAGTGAGCCAACAAGGAAGTTGATCGGTAATATATTCCTTCGTTTCATATGAGAACGCTCGTGGCACGTCATCCCCCGGCTGAATCTCTGTTTTGCTGTAATCAATCGTATGACTATTCACGCGCGGTGGTGTTCCTGTTTTAAAACGAACAAGTTCAAACCCGAGCTCCTCTAGATGCTCTGAAAGCTTAATCGATGGCTGTTGATTGTTTGGACCGCTTGAATATTTTATGTCCCCGATGATGATTTCACCACGTAAAAACGTTCCTGTCGTAATAACAACAGCTTTTGCATAATAATGAGCACCCGTATGCGTAATGACACCTTTACATACGCCGTCTTCTACGATCAATTTTTCTACTTTCCCTTGTAGTAATGTTAAATTCTCTTGGTTTTCTAACGTTTTTTTCATCTCTTGTTGATATAAAAATTTATCTGCTTGTGCACGCAACGCTCGCACTGCAGGTCCTTTTCCTGTATTCAACATACGCATTTGAATATGCGTTTTGTCTATATTTTTCCCCATTTCCCCGCCTAACGCGTCAATTTCCCGAACGACGATCCCTTTCGCAGGTCCACCGATAGATGGATTACATGGCATAAAAGCAATCATATCGAGATTGAGCGTAATCACTAGCGTACTTGCACCCATGCGCGCAGCAGCAAGCGCCGCTTCACATCCAGCATGACCGGCTCCGACGACGATGACATCATAAGATCCTGCCTCGTAATGCATAAATACCCTCCTTATTTCCCTAAACAAAATTGTGCAAACAGCTGATCAATTAAACTTTCGTGTACCGTATCTCCAACGATTTCACCTAACAATTCCCACGCTCTCGTTAAATCAATTTGCACGATATCAATTGGCATACTTGCTTCAATGCCGTCAATCGCTTCTTCAATCGCTTTTTTCGCTTGCGTCAATAACGCAATATGGCGCGAGTTTGATACATATGTTAAATCGCGCGCCTCTACATCGCCACTGAAAAACAATGAAGCAATCGCCTCTTCGAGTTGGTCGATTCCTCTTTCTTCTAAAAGCGATGTCGTAATAATTGGTGAGCCCTGTGCCAATTGCTTCACTCGGTCCATATCGATTCGCTTCGGTAAGTCCGTTTTATTAACAATAACAATGACGTCCATTCCTTTAACAACCTCAAACAGTTGCTCATCTTCTGGCGTTAACGGCTCATTGTAGTTAAGTACGAGTAAAATTAAGTCTGCCTCTTTTAACACTTTCCGTGATCGTTCGACCCCAATACGTTCGACAATGTCTTCTGTTTCACGAATGCCTGCCGTATCTAATAGACGGAGCGGCACACCTCGAACGTTGACGTACTCCTCAATGACATCTCTCGTTGTACCTGGGATGTCAGTGACAATGGCTCGATTTTCATGAGCTAGGCTGTTTAATAGCGATGATTTTCCAACGTTTGGACGGCCGACAATGACTGTCGCTAATCCGTCTCGTAACACTTTTCCTTGTTGTGCGGTTTGTAATAATCGTTCGATTTCATTTTTCACTTCCGTTGCCTTCTCCAGCAACAGCCGATGCGTCATTTCTTCGACATCGTCATATTCTGGATAGTCAATATTTACTTCGACATGTGCCAACGTTTCTAAAATCGTTTGGCGTAAGCGACGAATCAGTTTCGATAAACGACCTTCCATTTGATTCAACGCAACAGCCATGGCACGATCCGTTTTGGCGCGAATGAGATCCATCACTGCTTCCGCCTGAGATAAATCGATACGTCCATTTAAAAAAGCTCTTTTAGTAAATTCTCCAGGTTGTGCTAGACGGGCTCCATATGCTAACACAAGCTGAAGAACACGGTTAACAGAAACGAGACCTCCATGGCAATTAATTTCAACAACATCTTCACGTGTAAACGTTTTTGGAGCTCTCATTACTGTTACCATCACTTCTTCAACTGTTTCTTTTGTCTCCGGATGCACAATATGCCCATAATGGATCGTGTGAGATGGGACGTCTTTTAGCTTCTTTCCCCCAACACCGACAAACAGTTGGTCAACAATTTTTATCGCTTCATCCCCGCTTAAACGGACAATAGCAATCGCCCCTTCACCCATCGGGGTCGAGATCGCTGCAATTGTATCAAACTCCACGCTATTCACCTTCTTTCCTAAACGAAATTATCCACATCTATATCATAACTGTTTTATTCACAATGCTAATCAAATAAATTTTAACTTATCCACATGTGAATAACAACATACACACTTCATTTGAATTTACAAAAAAAATTCTCTAGGAATGACTCCCCCTAGAGAATGTTTACCTTTTTAGTGAAATGACGACATGGCGATGCGGTTCGGTTCCGGCTGAAAACGTTTGTATTCTGTCATCGTCGCTTAACGCTGTATGAATGACTTTCCGCTCCCATGCACTCATCGGTTCTAACGAAATATCTTTTCCCGTTTGTATCGCTTTTTTTGCCATATTTTTAGCCAAGCGAATAAGTGTTTCTTCTCTTCGTTTTCGATATCCTTCCGCATCAATAACAACACGAAATGGACGATCCGTATAACGATTTAACACTCCTTGAGCCAATAATTGTAACGCATTCAACGTTTGACCATGCTTTCCAATTACCCGCGCAACATCTGGACCTGAAAAGAAAACAACTAAACGCTCTCCTTCCACTTGACAAGCAAGCTCGACGCGGACATTCATTTGTTCGATAACTTGTTTTAAAAACGATTGAACGCAATGAAATGGATCACTTACCGTCACTTCAACGATTGCTTCTTGTCCACCGAACAAGCCAAGAAACGGCTTTTTTTCTTGTTGCACAACAACAATATCGACTGCTTCTCTCAACACATGTAATCGCGCTAACGCTTTCTCCACTGCCTCTTCTACCGTTTGTCCCCTCATCGTGATTCGTTTCACTTTCCTGTTCCCCCAGCTTGTTTTGTTGCTTTTAAGTCTGGTCCTTTAATGAAATATGTCTGTGCAATCATAAACAAGTTTCCAACTACCCAATAAAGCGAAAGTGCAGCTGGGAAATTGATCGCAAAGACGACAACCATAATTGGCATTAACCAAAGCATCATAGCCATTTGCGGATTTTGTTGCTCAGTGCCAGCCATCATCATCTTTTGCTGAATGAATGTTGTAACCCCTGCCACAAGCGGCAAGATATAGAATGGGTCTTTTTCCCCTAAGTCAAACCATAAAAAGTTATGGCGTGCAATTTCTTCTGTGCGCATAATAGCATGGTAAAATCCAATTAAAATCGGCATTTGAATGAATAACGGCAAACACCCTGCTAACGGATTCACACCGTGCTTTTGGAAAAGCAACATCGTTTCTTGTTGCAGTTTTTGTTGCGTTTGGGCATCTTTTGAACTATATTTTTCACGAAGTTTTTGTAATTCTGGTTGTATCGCTTGCATCGCTTTAGAATTTCTCGTTTGTTGAATCATTAGCGGCAAAATAGCTAAACGAATCAAAATTGTTACGACGATAATACCTAAACCGTAATTGGAACCAAATAGCTCAGACATGTATGTAATTAACCAAGATAGTGGGTAAACGATATACTCGTTCCAAAATCCTTTGCTTTCCGCGGTAATAGGTTGGTTAATTTCTGAACATCCTGCTAGTACAATAGCAAGAAGTAAAAACAGCCATGCAACCTGCCTTTTTTTCACTCGTTTTTCCCCCTTACTTTATACGTTCCATGAAATATTTTAGCATATCGGTCGATCAAACATTTAATGAAAAACGTTTGCTCGTCTTAAAACGTGCAATAAACTTTTTTTCGCCTCTTCATACTCCATCGTCGCTATCGGCACTCGTGCAATAATAACATAGTCTTTGCCTATCTCAATTCGATCGCGCTCTTCGTGAAACACTTGACGAATATATCGCTTCACACGATTGCGAACGACCGCTTTCCCTATTTTTTTGCTAACGGATAACCCGATCCGAAAATAAGATTGCTCTGGCTTATCGAGAACATACAAAACAAACTGCCGATTCGCCACCGATGTTCCTCGCTTGAATACTTCTTGAAATTCCTCATTTTTTTTTATGCGATATTTTTTTTTCATGTGCCCTCATCACACCTCGATCGTAACTCCCGTTAGAAAAAAGACCACTGATCGTTCAGTGGCCTATGCAGATAATACTTTTCTTCCTTTACGACGGCGACGAGCAAGAACTTTTCTTCCGTTTTTTGTGCTCATACGCGCACGGAAACCGTGTACTTTGCTACGCTTCCGTTTGTTTGGTTGATACGTTCTTTTCATATATGACACCTCCCTGAGGAATAACTGTTAAAAGACAGTCTTTCTAATTATAGTGAGAAATTTAGAGAAATGTCAACTACTCCGGGAGTATCTTTTTTTGAATATATTGTGATTATGAATGTGGATAATTTTTTTGTCGCTTTTTCTGTATCCACAACATTTATCGACAATTTTTTCACATCTTATAACCTTGTGGATAATTTTTTTTCACAACTTTTTCGTTTTGTGGATAATATTTTAAAACCATTGCAACATAAGTATTTATCTGCTATTATATTGTTGTTTTTACTCTGGATAATTATATGAGTTTTTTGTATTATCCACAAAATGTGGATAACGTGTGGACAGTTCCGTCCACATCCTGTGTAAATATTTGTCCACAATCGGTGAAAACTGTCGAAAAAATTTTTTTATAGACAAACAAAGTTATACAAAAGTTAAACACCCGCGCGGAGAAGGAGGGAGAGCGGCGTGGAAAATATTTCGGACTTATGGAATAAAGCATTAGCCGAAATTGAGAAAAAAATAAGTAAACCGAGTTTTGAAACGTGGTTAAAATCAACAACTGCGCATTCATTAAAAGGCGACATACTTATTATTACCGTTCCAAATGAATTTACAAAAGACTGGCTCGAATCACGTTACACCCGACTAATCGAACAGACACTTTATGACATTACCGGGGAAGAGTTAAAAATTAAATGTACAATCCCTAATCATCAAACATCGGAGGAATTCGATCTAAAGCCAACGAGCAAACCGCGAAAACACGATGACGAACAAGCAGAATTTCCACAAAGCATGCTGAATCCAAAATATACGTTTGACACTTTTGTCATTGGATCTGGAAATCGCTTTGCTCATGCCGCATCTTTAGCGGTTGCAGAAGCACCGGCCAAAGCATACAACCCCCTTTTCATTTACGGTGGTGTAGGCCTAGGCAAGACGCACCTCATGCACGCAATCGGTCATTACGTTCTCGAACACAACCCATCAGCGAAAGTCGTCTATTTATCTTCAGAAAAATTTACAAATGAATTTATTAATGCCATTCGCGATAACCGTCCAGATGATTTTCGTAACAAATATCGCAATGTGGACGTGCTGTTAATAGATGATATTCAATTTTTAGCTGGAAAAGAACAAACACAAGAAGAGTTTTTCCATACGTTCAATACACTACACGAGGAAAGTAAGCAAATTGTCATATCGAGTGACCGACCTCCAAAAGAAATCCCGACGTTAGAAGATCGCCTCCGTTCTCGTTTTGAATGGGGCTTAATTACAGACATCACTCCTCCTGACTTAGAAACGAGAATTGCTATTTTGCGCAAAAAGGCAAAAGCCGAAGGGTTCGACATACCGAACGAAGTGATGTTGTATATTGCTAATCAAATCGACTCGAATATTCGAGAATTAGAAGGAGCACTCATTCGCGTCGTTGCTTACTCTTCCTTAATTAACAAAGAAATTAACGCAGATTTGGCGGCAGAGGCACTAAAAGATATTATTCCGAGCTCCAAACCAAAAGTCATTACGATTCAAGACATTCAACGTGTTGTCGGAGAGCATTTTAATGTGAAACTTGAAGATTTTAAGGCAAAGAAACGAACGAAATCCGTTGCTTTTCCGCGCCAAATTGCTATGTATCTTTCGCGGGAGTTAACCGACTGTTCGCTCCCTAAAATTGGTGAAGAGTTTGGAGGACGTGACCATACGACCGTCATCCATGCTCACGAAAAAATTTCAGCTCTCATTCAAACTGACGTTCAATTACAGAAACAATTGAAAGAAATTATGGAGAAACTGAAATAATGTGAATAACTGTCTCATGTTTGTGCACAGACTGTCCACATGTGGATAGTCTGTGCTTCCTTTGTTTTATTCACTTATCCACATAATCACAGCGCCTAGTACTATGATTAATAGTTTTTTAAAAAAATATAATAAATAAATTAGGGAGGTTTTCTTTGTGAAAGTTATTATTGATCGCGATCATTTAGTGAGAAGTGTACAAGATGTGATGAAAGCTGTATCATCTCGAACAACCATTCCGATTTTAACTGGAATTAAAATCGTTGCTTCTGAGCAAGGTGTTACACTAACAGGAAGCGATTCAGATATTTCGATTGAATCGTTTATTCCCGCAGAAGAAAGTGACCGCATTATTGTTGATGTCATTAAACAAGGAAGTGTAGTTCTACAAGCACGCTTTTTTAGCGAAATTGTTCGTAAGTTGCCGAAAGAAACAGTAGAAATCGAAGTAAAGGATCAATTTGTCACAACGATTCGTTCTGGGAAAACTGAATTTCATTTAAACGGATTGGATCCTGAAGAATATCCGCGTTTACCACAAATTCAAGAGGAAAATATGTTTCAAATACCAGCGGATTTGTTAAAACATGTGATTCGTCAAACCGTATTCGCAGTATCCACCTCAGAAACACGTCCGATCTTGACAGGTGTAAACTGGCGAATTGAAAAGAATGAACTTACGTGTATTGCAACAGATAGTCATCGACTAGCTATGAGAAAGGCAAAAGTAGAAACAGAAGCAGAAGCATACTACAATATCGTCATTCCAGGAAAAAGCTTAAATGAACTAAATAAAATTCTCGAAGAGTCGAATGAGCCCGTTCATATCGTTGTAACAGAAAATCAAGTATTATTTAAAACAAAACATTTGTTGTTTTTCTCACGTTTATTAGATGGAAACTATCCAGATACATCTCGACTTATTCCAACCGACAGCCAAACAGACATGATCATAAAAACGAAAGAGTTTTTGCAAGCGATTGACCGTGCTTCATTACTAGCACGCGAAGGAAGAAATAACGTTGTTCGTTTATCAACACTGTCTGACAAAGTTGTTGAAATTTCTTCAAACTCACCTGAGATCGGGAAAGTGGTAGAAGAAGTGCAGTGTGAGCAAGTAGACGGGGAAGAATTAAAAATTTCTTTCAGTGCAAAATATATGATGGATGCATTAAAAGCGCTAGAAGGAACAGAAATTAAAATTAGTTTTACTGGTGCAATGCGCCCATTTTTAATTCGACCACTTCATGACGATTCTATGCTTCAATTAATTTTACCTGTGCGCACATACTAAAAGCTGCTAGATCACCTAGCAGCTTTCCTTTTCTTCATTCTGCTTTTTTAGTACAATGAAAGAATGGACACTTTTTATGGAAAGTGAGCGGATGAAAGATGAAAGAAATAAAAATATCAACAGAAACCATCACGCTTGGACAATTTTTAAAACTAGCGAACGTTATTTCCACAGGTGGAATGGCAAAATGGTTTTTACAAACAAACGATGTATTTGTTAACGGTGAGCGAGAACAACGTCGTGGCCGCAAGCTAAGGGCAGGAGACGTTGTCGACATTCAAACAATTGGTACATTTACGATTTGTTCGTAAAGGTGGGAGGCACCTTTGTTTTTAGAACAGTTAACTTTAAAAAATTACCGCAATTATGAACAAGGTTGTTGGCAATTTCAAAACAAAGTAAATGTCATTTTAGGGGAAAATGCTCAAGGTAAGACGAATATCATGGAATCCATTTATGTCTTATCGATGGCGAAATCTCATCGAACGACGAATGATAAAGATTTAATTCGTTGGGACGAAGATTATGCTAAAATAGAGGGGAAAGTAAGAAAGAAAAACGGCCCAATTTTTTTACAGTTAACCGTGTCGAAAAAAGGGAAAAAAGCAAAACTAAATTATATCGAACAGGCAAAATTAAGTAGTTATGTCGGGCATATGAATGTTGTCATGTTTGCCCCAGAAGATTTAAACCTTGTAAAAGGGAGCCCACAAATTCGAAGACGTTTTATCGATATGGAAATCGGTCAAGTATCTCTTGTTTATATGCACGATCTTGGTCAATATCAAAAAGTGTTGCAACAAAGAAATCAATATTTGAAACTACTTCAGTCAAAAAAACAGACGGACGAAACGTTCCTTGATGTGCTTACAGAACAACTTGTGGAACTCGCAGTGAAAATCACGCTCAAAAGATATGAATTTATCGAATTATTACAAACATGGGCGAAACCAATTCATGCTGAAATTAGTCGCGGCAATGAACAACTAGGTATTCACTATTGTCCTTCGGTTGATGTATTAGACAAACAACAATGGTCGAGAATGGTAGAAGTGTATAACGACAAGTTTACACAAATAAAAACAAAAGAAATCGAACGAGGTACAACGCTCATCGGTCCACATCGAGATGATTTATCGTTTACGATTAACGGAAAAGATGTGCAGACATTCGGTTCCCAAGGTCAACAACGGACGACAGCTCTTTCATTGAAACTAGCTGAAATTGATTTAATTTTTTCGGAAATCGGCGAGTATCCTATCCTTTTACTCGATGATGTTCTATCAGAACTAGATGATTTTCGCCAAACACATTTGTTAAATGCTATACAAGGCAAAGTACAAACATTTGTAACAACAACAAGTATAGATGGGATTGAACATCGCGTCGTTCGTGATGCAGATGTGTATGAAGTTGTCTCAGGACAAATGATGAGACGATAGTTGTTCATAAACCTCGAACGTATTGTTCGAAAAGAAAAGCGTAGGTGATCAATAGTGGCGATGGAACAAAGAGACCAAATTGTTTATGATGAAAGTCAAATCCAAGTTCTCGAAGGGTTAGAAGCGGTGCGGAAAAGACCGGGAATGTATATCGGATCAACCGGACCGAAAGGATTGCACCATCTTGTTTGGGAAATTGTTGATAACAGCATTGATGAAGCTTTAGCTGGATTTTGTAAGGAAATTAACGTCATTGTTGAACAAGATAACAGCATTACAGTAATTGATAACGGTCGCGGGATTCCTGTTGGTATTCATGAAAAGATGGGAAGACCAGCTGTTGAAGTAATTATGACTGTGTTGCACGCTGGTGGAAAATTTGGCGGCGGCGGATATAAAGTGTCTGGGGGATTGCACGGAGTCGGTGCATCCGTTGTTAATGCGTTGTCGGAAGAGCTAGAAGTATACGTACACCGTGATGGAAAAATTCACTATCAAAAATATAAGCGTGGTGTACCTTGTGCAGATTTGCAGGTTGTAGGTGAGACAGATCGGACAGGGACAACCATTCATTTTAAACCAGATCCAGAAATTTTCACAGAAACGACGGAGTATGATTATGATACACTTGCGCATCGCTTGCGAGAACTTGCTTTTTTAAACAAAGGCATCCGTATTACGCTAGAAGATCGACGTGGTGAAAAGCGACGTAACGAATACTACTATGAAGGTGGAATTTCCTCATATGTTAAACATTTAAATCGGACGAAGGAAACGCTTCATGAGGAACCAATTTACATTGAAGGGGAAAAAGAAGGAATACAAGTCGAAATTGCCCTGCAATATAACGATGGCTATACAAGTAATATATACTCATTCGCTAATAACATTCATACGCATGAAGGTGGCACGCATGAGTTAGGGTTTAAAACAGCTCTGACCCGAATTATTAATGATTATGGTCGAAAAAACAATATGTTTAAAGAACAAGATGCCAATTTAACCGGTGAAGATGTACGGGAAGGATTAACGGCCATCATCTCAGTCAAACACCCGGCACCGCAGTTTGAGGGACAGACGAAAACGAAACTTGGCAATAGTGATGCTCGTACGGCGACTGAGTCTATTTTTGCTGAACAATTTGAGAAGTTTTTACTCGAAAACCCAGCGGTTGCAAAAAAAATTGTTGAAAAAGGAATTCTAGCCTCGAGGGCACGTTTAGCAGCGAAGCGAGCGCGGGAATTAACGAGAAGAAAAAATGCCCTTGAAGTATCGAGTTTGCCTGGGAAATTAGCTGATTGTTCATCGAAAGATCCAGCGATATGCGAACTATATGTTGTTGAGGGGGATTCAGCGGGCGGTTCTGCAAAACAAGGACGCGATCGCCATTTCCAAGCGATTTTACCGTTGCGTGGGAAAATTATTAACGTTGAAAAATCAAGATTAGATAAAATTTTATCGAACAATGAAGTGCGTGCAATTATTACAGCTCTTGGTACGGGAATCGGAGAAGATTTTGATATTACAAAAGCTCGTTATCATAAGATCATTATTATGACCGACGCGGATGTTGATGGCGCTCACATTCGCACATTGTTATTAACATTTTTCTATCGCTATATGCGAGAAGTAATCGAACAAGGTTATGTTTATATCGCTCAGCCACCTTTATATAAAATTCAGCAAGGAAAACGAATTGAATACGCATATAGTGATCGACAACTTGAAGAAATATTAGCACGGTTACCTGAACAGCCAAAACCAATCATTCAACGTTACAAAGGTCTTGGAGAGATGAATCCAGAGCAGCTTTGGGAGACAACGATGAACCCTGAGACGCGAACGTTGTTAAAAGTGAGTTTGCAAGATGCCATGGAAGCGGACGAAACGTTCGAAATTTTAATGGGGGACAAAGTTGAACCGCGCAGGCAGTTTATCGAAGAAAACGCGAAGTATGTAAAAAATCTGGATATTTAAACATGTCGGAGAGTGTTTATTCACCCTCCCCTTGTTTTATTATTTTGTTAAGTAAGGGAGGTTCGTTGGTATATGTCTGAAAGAGTAAAGGAAGTGAGTATTAGTCAAGAAATGCGTGCATCGTTTCTCGACTATGCGATGAGCGTCATTGTATCTCGTGCGCTCCCTGATGTGCGTGACGGACTAAAGCCAGTACATCGTCGTATTTTATATGCGATGCACGATTTAGGAATGACGGCGGACAAGCCTTACAAAAAGTCGGCACGTATTGTCGGTGAAGTCATCGGCAAGTACCATCCGCATGGTGATGCAGCGGTATACGATACAATGGTGCGGATGGCACAAGACTTTAACTATCGATATATGCTTGTAGATGGGCATGGAAACTTTGGATCAATTGATGGTGATGCCGCAGCAGCCATGCGTTATACAGAAGCTAGAATGTCTAAAATTTCCATGGAACTGTTGCGAGATATTAACAAAGACACGATCGATTACCAAGATAACTATGACGGTTCAGAACGTGAGCCTATTGTTTTGCCAGCTCGCTTTCCTAATTTGCTTGTGAACGGATCTTCAGGGATTGCGGTTGGGATGGCAACAAACATTCCACCGCATCAACTTGGAGAAGTCATTGATGCTTTACTGGAACTGATGAAAGATCCCGACATGACGGTTGCTGAATTGATGGAATATTTGCCAGGCCCTGATTTTCCGACAGGTGCGCAAATTATTGGAAGAGGCGGCATACGAAAAGCATATGAAACAGGACGAGGTTCGATTACACTACGTGCGAAAGCGGAAATTGAGCAAAAAGAGAACGGAAAAGAAATGATTATCGTCCGTGAATTACCTTATCAAGTGAATAAAGCAAAGTTAATTGAAAAAATTGCTGAACTTGTACGTGAAAAGAAAATCGATGGCATTACAGATTTACGTGACGAATCTGACCGGAGTGGTATGCGTATTGTCGTTGAAGTAAGAAGAGATGTAAGCGCACATGTAGTGCTCAACAATTTGTACAAACAAACAGCTTTACAAACGAGCTTTGGGATTAATATGCTCGCACTTGTTGATGGACAACCGAAAGTACTGAATTTAAAACAATGCTTACAACATTACTTAGATCATCAAAAAATTGTTATTCGTCGTCGCACTCAATTTGAGCTAAACAAAGCAGAAGCTCGAGCCCATATTTTAGAAGGTTTACGCATTGCCCTCGATCACTTAGATGAAGTGATTGAGCTCATCCGTCACTCTTCGACCGTAGACATAGCGAAAGAAGGATTAATGACAAAGTTTCAGCTAAGTGAAAAGCAAGCGCAAGCGATTTTAGATATGCGTCTACAACGTTTAACTGGATTAGAACGGGAAAAAATTGAACAAGAATATGCAGATTTAGTGAAGCTCATCGCGCATTTAAAAGCTATTTTAGCTGATGAGCAAAAAGTTTTACAAATCATTCGTGACGAATTGCTTGAAATTAAGGAGAAGTTCAATGACTACCGTCGTACAGAAATTGTAAATGGCGGTTTAGAAACAATTGATGATGAAGATTTAATTACTCGTGAAAATATCGTTGTTACATTAACACATAGAGGATATATCAAACGTCTTCCTGTTTCAACGTATCGGAGTCAACGACGTGGGGGACGTGGCATTCAAGGTATGAATACAAATGAAGATGATTTTGTCGAGCATTTAGTTATTACATCGACACATGATATGGTTTTGTTTTTCACAAACAAAGGAAAAGTCTATAAAGCAAAAGGATACGAAATTCCAGAGTTCAGTCGAACAGCCAAAGGAATTCCGATCGTTAACTTATTAAACATTGAAAAAGATGAAGTAATTAATACGGTTATTGCAATTGATCAATTTCGTGAAGATGCATTTTTATTTTTCACAACAAAACAAGGAATTGCAAAACGATCACCGCTATCATCATTTGCTAACATTCGTAACCACGGTCTAATTGCTATTCATTTGCATGAAGGGGATGAATTAATATCTGTAAAACTGACAGACGGTCATAAACATATCATTGTAGGAACGAAAAATGGGATGTTAATTCGTTTTCCTGAGACAGATGTTCGCTCAATGGGACGCACAGCTGCAGGTGTAAAAGCAATTACGTTATGTCCGGGTGACGAAGTAGTCGGCATGGAAAGTCTGAATGGTGACGAGGAAATTTTAATTGTGACGAGAAATGGTTATGGAAAACGAACACCAGCCTCAGAATATCGCATCCAAAGCCGTGGAGGAAAAGGAATTAAAACATGTAACATTACTGAAAAAAATGGTGATGTTGTAGCAGTAAAAACGGTTACAGGTGAAGAAGATGTGATGTTGATGACTGCAAGTGGTGTAATGATTCGTATGGCGGTTAGCGATATTTCTGTCATGGGAAGAAACACCCAAGGTGTCAAGCTCATTCGTCTTGATGAAGAAAACGAGCAAGAGTATGTTGCAACAGTAGCAAAAGTGCCAAAAGAAGAAGAAAAAGAACAACTGCAAGAAGAATAGAGGGGGAGTTTTTCCCCTCTATTCTTTAAAAAAAGGGGGGAGAAAGACATGTTGTTAGTAAAAACCGCTCAATTGCAAGAAGGATGCATTTTAGCCGAAGATATTATTGGAAAATCGAATCGTGTCATTGTTCCGAAAAATACAGTATTAAATACAAAATTGTTAACCGTGTTGAAAAAGTTTCTTGTTGACCAAGTACGTGTGCAGTCAGTTCTTGTTGATGGTAGCACATTTCGACCGATTGAAGTTATTCAAGAAGATATACCAAAACCAAAAACAACGGAAAACAAAGATATATTGACCTTATATCTAGAAGTTGTTCAACAATATAAACAAATGTTTCAAGGATGGCAGGCCGGTTTACCTGTCGATATTGGAAAAGTACGTAAAATGTTTATGCCTTTGTTTGAAAAAGTATTAGAATCAGAAAAGGAGTTACTCTTCTTTCATCACTACTCTACGAAATCAGAGTACTTATTTCATCATGCAGTAACAGTCGGTCTTCTTTCAGGTGTATTAGCGAAAAAATTGCAATATGAAAAAGGAGATTATTTCCAAGTGGCGATTGCTGGGTTGTTAAGCGATTGTGGCATGGCTAAAGTCGATCCGAAAATACTTTACAAAAGTGCAGCGCTTACCCCAATGGAATATAAAGATATGCGCCAACATACGATTTACGGGTATAAAATGGTTCAAAAAATTACCGCATTACAAGAAGGAGCGAAGCTTGCTGTTTTGCAACATCATGAACGAAATGACGGTAGCGGATATTTACTTAGTGTTCAAGAAGAAAAAATTCACCCTTATAGTAAAATCGTTGCTGTCGCAGATGTTTATCATGCGATGATTTCTGAGCGGCCTTATCGTAATAAACAATCACCTTTTAAAGTGTTTGAACAAATTCATAAAGATTGTTTTGGAAAATTCGATCTTTCCGTTGTTCAAGCTCTTGCTTCTCTTTTAATGCACCTTTCTTTAGGAGCAAAAGTAAAATTATCAAATGAACAAGTTGGTGAAATTATCTTTTTTGAACAAGATTCACCGTCATGGCCGATGATTAAGATAATTAATACAAACCAAATCATTTCACTAAAAAATGAAAAAGATTTGTGTATTGAAGAGATTATAAAATGACAATGGCGATTGTCCATGTCATTTTATTTTTTTTACAAAAAAGTGTTGACAATAACAACGTGCTCTTGTATGATATATCTTGTGCTTGATGTTCTTTGAAAACTGAACAAAACAGCAGCGTAAAAGCTAGAGATATGAACTTTCTATGGAGAGTTTGATCCTGGCTCAGGACGAACGCTGGCGGCGTGCCTAATA
>NZ_PEDM01000011.1 GCF_002742685.1 Anoxybacillus flavithermus | reverse complement strand
ACTGTAAATACAGCTTGTTGTACCGTCAACATGCGATTCACCTCCTTGTCTATCAATATTCACATCATAGACAGGAAAAGCAAAAAATATTCAGCTCACTTTATGATGTGGCTGAATAGTTACGAATGATCGATAGTAATTTTTTGTTTGTAATACTCATTCCCACTATAGTCAATAACACTAATAACGACAAAATCTAATTTACGCAAGCAATCAATCTCTTTAAAGAAGTCTAAATATACTTTATACGCATACGGAAACTGTATTAAGCTATATTTATGATGTTGGAAAAATACAGCGATAATCAAGTCTTTTGTTATTTCAAGCTCGTACTCTTCATTCAATATAATTACAGCATATGGTGAAATTAACGACATTTTCACTTTATCAATGTGTAACATAGAGCAACACTTACCTTTTTATTTTATCTGCGCTGACTATTCATCATGGATGTCGCCTTCTTTCCGGCTTCGCTAATTCGTTGTATTTCATTTTTGACGTACTGAATAACCGCATTCGTGCCTTTTTTTACCCCTCCAATAACTTTATCATCTACTGAATACATATTGTTCGCTATTTCTGTCACGATCACAGCCGCAGCTCCACACTTATGAGATGTCGCTTCACTCATTCCTGACTTTTTACATACTTTATAACCAGCCCCGTAAGCAACACCATCCGTCATTATTTTACCGACTAGCAACTTTGTTGTTGCATCCACTACATTCAAAAAAATCATCCCCCTCAACATCTTTTATATTACATAATACGTATATATTGTAAAAAAAAGACAGTCAATACATTTCACATTTTTTTCACTTTAAATCGAGTAGGAGGAGGTGATTAACCATACCCCTCGAGTTTAGTGGTTAAGCATCGATGTATCCATACACCATGTTTGTGATCATTAGCCGAAGAAAAAGAATACCACATGTTTTAAGCATGCCAAATAACCCTCTTTGAGAGGGTTATTTGCAGACTGTTGAAAAAATGCACTTTGCAAAATTGGATGTAAAATATACGTCTCTACATCGTATTCAACCATTCTTCCAAAAACAAAAATAAAAAGAAGCCCAAAGAAAAAACGAAAACTCATCCACCATCACCTTTGATTTACTCATTCACTTCTTGCAGTTGTTCGTTTAGACGTTCGAAAAATAAGTCGGCTTTGCGTTCTTCTTCTTGTTCGTCCCATTCTGGAAGAGGCGGAAGTTCGTCTAACGTCTTTAAGCCAAAGTAGTCTAAAAACTCTTTCGTCGTCCCATATAAAATCGGGCGACCTGTTCCTTCTGCGCGACCGACTTCTTTAATTAACGCTTTTCCTAATAGGGTTTGAAGCGGTTTATCGCTTTTAACACCGCGAATATGTTCAATTTCTGCACGCGTAATTGGTTGGCGGTATGCAATGATCGCTAACGTTTCAAGCGCAGCTTGTGATAACGATGACGTTGTCGGCGATTCAACAAGCTTTTGCAAATATGGCGCGCATTGTTTTTTCGTCACAAGCTGAAGCATTCCTGCCATCTCGACGACCATAATGCCACGCTCCGCTACGTCATACATATGCTTTAATTGTTGCACAAGTTCATATACACGTTCTTCTTGAATATCAAGCACATCAGCCAGTTGCTTGTATGTTAATCCTTCTTCTCCGGCAGCAAACAATAGCGCTTCCATTATCGCTAGTTCATTCACATCGATCACCTTTTCGTCGAATATATAAATCAGCAAAATTATTTTCTTGCTCAACAATAATTTCATCTCGCTTAATTAATTCAAGCAAAGCTAAAAACGTCACGACAATTTGCTCGCGATCGTCATACGGAAATAAATCGTAAAAGTTCATTCGCTCTCCATGTTTTAATATGTGTAAAATTTCTTCCATCCGTCGTCCGATCGGAATTTCTTGACGCGCTACTTTCGTATGAAGCGGTTTTTGTAGTTTTTTCCGCCTTAACAATTTCGCGAGCGCCCCAAGCATATCATACAAATCAACATCGAGCGCAAGCGGTGCACCGTTTGACGCATAAGCCGTTAAATCGCTCGGTGGCTTCGTAAATAAAAGCGCGCGTTCTTCTTCACGCTCGCGCAACTGTTTCGCTGCTTCTTTAAACTTTTTATATTCGATTAACTGTTGCATTAATTGTTCACGCGGGTCTTCTTCAATAAAAAATTCATCATCCTCAAGCGTTTCTTCATGTTTTGGCAACAACATTTTACTTTTCATTTCAATAAGCGTTGCCGCCATTACTAAATATTCGCTTGCGACATCAAGCTGCAATTCTTTCATCGCATGAATGTAAGCCATATATTGCTCTGTAATTTGTGCGACAGGAATATCGTAAATATCAATTTCATAGCGATGAAGTAAATGCAGCAATAAATCAAGCGGCCCTTCAAATTGATCTAATTTCACATGATAATGCACATTGATCCCACCTTTATTCATAAGTAATAGTATAATACAGGTAAGCATATGAAAAAAGGGGGCTTTCGCTTGTATCCGAAGGCATATATCGAATATTTACTTCATTTTCACGCCACGCGCGACTATTTTGAATGCCATGAAGTACTAGAAGAATATTGGAAACAAACAGGCGAACATGTATGGGTCGGCTTCATTCAGCTCGCGGTTGGGATGTATCATTATCGTCGAGGAAATATGATCGGAGCAAAACGAATGTTTACAAAAGCATTAAACGCATGTGAAAGAGAAAAGCAAGCATATGAAGCATTAGGTATACATGCGGAGCAACTTATTGCGCTTATTCATACATATGTAGAGCGAATCAATCATGGACAACCGTATGAAAGTATTTGTCTTCCAATTAACGATGTTTCTTTGTTGCATATATGTCAACAACAATGCGATCAAAAAGGGCTTGTATGGGGAGAAAAAAGCGATATGACAAACGAATATACGATTCATAAACATAAGTTGCGTGATCGAAGTGATGTCGTTGCTGAACGTGAGCGACAAAAGCAAAAAAGACAGGGACGTTGATCCCTGTCATTGTTCGCATTTATCCAAAAATGGAGCGGTCATGTCATTGGCACATAACGACTTATTTGGATACAATTCTTTTAACGCTTTCACCATTTTCTTTCCAATTCCTTGATGGCGATGGGACGGATTGACGCTAATATGTTGCACTTCAACCGCATGTTCACGCACAATGGCGCCGATAATGCCAATAAAATCTTCTTCTTCCTTCCATAAAAACAGTTGCCAATCGTCGTTCGTTTCATAGTTTTTCATCGTTTGTTGCAACTGCTTTAAGTCTTTTTCATTTGGCATAAACGACAAAAGACCCATCGCAATTTTCTCATAGTTTTTTCGATAGCGAACTAGCATATGAATCCCTCATTATCGACAAGACTTATTGTTTACTCGCTATTGCTATTATAAACGGTCTTGTCGCTTTTTTAAACATTTTTTAAGAAAATGTGCGCATGACATTCGCCATTTCAATGGCGCTGAGCGCTGCTTCCCATCCTTTATTTCCTGCTTTTGTCCCAGCGCGTTCAATCGCTTGCTCAATCGTATCTGTCGTCAACACGCCAAAAATAACCGGAACACCTGAAGAAAGAGCGGCGTGCGATGTTCCTTTCGCTACTTCATTGCATACGTAATCGTAATGGCTCGTCGCTCCACGAATGACGGCACCAAGTGTAATGACAGCGTCGTATTTTTTCGACTCCGCCATTTTTTTTGCGACAAGCGGAATTTCAAATGCACCTGGCACCCACGCAACATCAATATGTTGGTCCTCTACTCCGTGCCGTTTTAATCCATCAAGCGCTCCACCAAGCAATTTGCTTGTAATAAATTCGTTAAATCGCGCAACAACAATGCCAATCTTTAATCCTGTTCCGACTAAATTTCCTTCGTATACGTTCATTTTTTCTCCTCCTTAAAAATGCAACATATGTCCTAGTTTTTCGTATTTTGTGCGCAAATAGCGCTCATTATGGCGTTTGGCTGGCATTTGTAGCGGCACACGCTCTACCACTTCTAAGCCGTATCCTTTCAATCCGGTAATTTTCCGCGGATTGTTCGTCAACAAACGCATTTTTGTCACACCTAAATCTTTTAAAATTTGCGCACCAATTCCGTAATCGCGCAAGTCTGGCGCAAAGCCTAATTTTTCGTTCGCTTCCACCGTATCGTATCCTTGTTCTTGCAGTTTATAGGCACGCAATTTATTTAACAAGCCGATGCCGCGTCCTTCTTGACGCATGTATAGCAATACTCCGCGTCCTTCTTCTTCGATTTGCGCTAGAGCAGCATGAAGTTGCGGACCGCAGTCGCAACGGTGAGAGCCGAATACATCGCCTGTCAAACATTCGGAATGAACGCGCACGAGCACAGGTTCATCAGGAATGATTTCACCTTTCACGATGGCGATATGTTCTTTCCCATCTAACGTATTTGAATATCCGATCACTTTAAATTCACCAAAATCGGTTGGCAACGTAATTTCGACTTCGCGTTTGACGAGCTTTTCTTTTCGATTGCGGTAGGCGATTAAATCTTTAATCGTAATCATTTTCATATCGAATTGTTCCGCGATTTTCTTTAAATCTGGCACGCGCGCCATCGTTCCGTCATCTTTTATAATTTCACAAATGACACCGGCTGGCTTTGCCCCGCAAAGACGGGCTAAATCGACCGCAGCTTCCGTATGTCCGGCGCGACGCAATACCCCACCTTTTTTCGCAACAAGCGGAAAAATATGACCCGGTCGTTTAAAATCGCTTGCTTTCGCTTCAGGATTGAGCATTTCTTGAATGGTCAGCGAGCGTTCAAATGCGCTAATGCCTGTCGTCGTTGCTTTATGGTCAATGCTCACAGTAAAAGCCGTACCATGCGTATCTGTATTATGGTTAACCATTGGCGCTAAATCGAGCCGATCAGCCAGTTCTTCGGTAATCGGGACACACACGAGACCACGACCGTGTGTAATCATAAAGTTAATCACTTCTGGTGTCGCTTTTTCTGCAAGTGCTACAAAATCCCCTTCGTTTTCACGATCTTCATCATCGCAAACGATAATAATTTTTCCTTGCATTAAATCGTAGATGGCTTCTTCAATAGTATGGAACATCGCACTCACTCCTTATATCCGTGCTCTTGCAAAAATTGCATCGTCAATCCTTCACGTTTCCCGCTAACGAACTGTTCAACATATTTACTAATCATGTCACATTCAATATTGACAATATCCCCAACTTTTTTGGCACCTAAAATCGTCGCTTCACGCGTATGCGGAATGAGCGAAATCGTAAACGTTCGATCCGTTAAACCGAAAATCGTTAAACTTGTGCCGTCAACAGCTACAGAACCTTTTAAAATCATATATTTACGCAAATGGCTCGGCACTTCGATGTCATAGTACACAGCGTTTGCGACAGGCTGTTTACGAACGATGCGTCCGATGCCATCGACATGCCCCGAAACGAAATGTCCACCAAAACGACCGTTTGCTGCCATCGCTCGCTCTAAATTGACTTTCGCTCCTACTGTAAGCGTGCGAAGCGATGTTGCTCGCACCGTTTCAGGCATGACATCGACGGTAAAAAAGCGATCTGTAAATGACGTCACTGTTAAACAAACGCCGTTGACTGCAATGCTGTCACCGAGCTGTACGTCTTGTAACACTTTTTGTGCTCCGATCGTAAAGACGATCGCTTTCCCTGTTTGTTTCATTTGTTGAATCGTGCCGATTTCTTCAATAATTCCTGTAAACATCCCGATCATCCTTTAGCAACGATTTTTATATCTGGTCCGATCCTTTCGACATGTTTCACTTGTAAACGAAGCACCTCTATCATTCGTCCAAATCCTTCTCCACCGATGGCAGAAGGAGCTTCATTCCCCCCAATTAATGTGGGGGCGATATATGCCAACACTTGTTGAACGGAACGAGAACGTAAAAAACTACCGTGCACTTGCGCTCCACCTTCAACAAATATGGACATGACGTTTCGTTTGCCGAGCTCAAGTAAAAGAGACGGAACATCAATTTTATTTTCATTCATACGAATGATTTGTACACCTGCCTGTTCATACGGCTCTATTTGTTCTTCTGTGACGTGATGGCCGACGACGATCCATGTCGGAGCCATCTTGTCTGTCACAACGTTCGCATAAGGCGGTGTGCGCAAATGTGTATCAAGTACAACACGAATCGGTTGTTTTCCTTCGTGATCGAAACGAACAGTCAAGCTCGGATTATCCGCTAAAATCGTGCCGACACCGACAACGATCGCATCGTGCATCCGTCGCTCACGATGCACGTCACACCGTGCTTCTTCCGACGTAATCCACTTGCTTTCCCCTGTTTTTGTTGCAATTTTTCCATCTAAACTCATCGCATACTTTAGCGTCACATATGGCATTTTCGTTGAAATATAATGAAAAAACATTTCGTTTAACGCATCCGCTTCTTCTTTCAATACGCCGACGGTAACATCGATGCCCGCGCGTTTCAATTTTTCAATGCCTTTTCCTGCAACGAGTGGATTCGGGTCCGTCGTCGCCACAACGACGCGCTTTACCTTTTTTTCAATTAATAAATCGGCACAAGGAGGGGTTCTACCGTAATGACTGCACGGTTCAAGCGTCACATAAACCGTCGCTCCTTCCGCTTTCTCCCCCGCCATGCGCAACGCATGTACTTCCGCATGCGGTTCCCCTGCTTTCAAGTGCGCCCCAAAGCCGACAATTTCACCTTGTTTTACAACAACTGCACCAACGAGCGGGTTTGGCGATGTTTGTCCACGTGCTGATTCTGCCAATTGTAACGCCAAGCGCATATATCGTTCGTCCATATCGCACCACCTTTCCAGTATGAATAAAAAACCCTAGGAACGACGTCCTAGGGCAAGATGTATGTAAAGATCGCCTTTTTTGCATAGCAAAAATAACCCATCGCCAAGCTTATTTTTTCCAATAAGTGACGTGAGTTTTTGGCAATCCTTCTCCCATCCAGACTATACTGTCGGCTCCGGAATTGCACCGGATCATGCCTTAACGGCTCGCGGGCTGAGAAACATCTGTTTCATTACCGCCGGTCGGGAATTTCACCCTGCCCCGAAGGATGCGTTTATTCCATTTTTATTCATTATAGCACAATAAAACGAAATGTCTATGATTTTGCAATAACTAGCCAGTACAATGCTCCCCAAACGAAACTAACGAGTAAAAGGATGAAAAATAATACCCAGTTTTTTTTCATCGCTTCATCGTCCCTTTTATTGTTCGTCCCACACCTTTACTTCTTTCATGACATCACCATTTTTCATCGCCTTTACAACATCCATTCCAGCGGTGACTTGACCGAATACGGTATGCACACCGTCTAAATGCGGCTGTGGTTCATGACAAATAAAAAATTGGCAACTTCCTGTATCACGACCGCGATGTGCCATCGACATCGCCCCTTCGATATGTTTATGTGGATTGTTGTCCGTTTCGCACGGAATCGTATAGCCTGCATCGCCTGTTCCATTTCCAATCGGACAGCCACCTTGGCTTACAAATCGCTTAATGACGCGATGAAACGTCAACCCGTTATAAAATCCTTCATTCGCTAATTTTTCGAAATTCGCAACCGTTGTTGGCGCTTCATTTGGGAATAGTTCAAACTCCACTTTTCCGCCGTTTTCCATTAAGATATATCCTTTTTTCTTCATGAAACTTTTCCACCTTTCTATCGTAAAAACAAATGTAGCTTCATTTTACTACATTTTGCTTCTATGTTCACGCAAATGTTTGTACAATAGTACAGAAAGAGATTGAAGGAGGGAGAGGACAGTTAAATAATTTTTGTAATTATTTACAAAAATCTCTACATAAATAATAAATTTTCATGGTATTACTTATGTAGAGAGGTGACTGAAATATTACAGCATTGGCGAATTCGCCAAGCTTATCGGAAAAAGCCAACAAACGTTAAGAAATTGGGATAAAACAGAAGAACGAGAACTTGTCGAGGATTTGGTGCAAATGCTCACCGTTTTCAGTTGCAAACTTCAAGGGAAAAGAGCCAATCGAGCCAAGAAGATGATAAAGGAGTGGCTTGAAGATGATTCGGTCGATCAAAGTGAGGTTAGAGCCGAACAACAAGCAACGAACAAAATTATTTGGATCGGCAGGTGTGGCTCGCTGGGCATACAATTGGACGCTTGAACAACAAGAAAACAACAATAAAAGCGGTGGCAAATTCATCAAAGACGGGGATTTACGAAAAAAGCTCACCGCTTTAAAACAAAACGACCCTAATTATCAATGGCTATACGATTATTCCAACAACATCACCAAACAAGCCATTAAAGATGCGTGCAAAGCATACAAAGACTTTTTTAAAGGAAAAACAAAAAAGCCAAGATTCAAAAGCAAAAAGAGAAGCAAGCCATCGTTCTACCAAGACACAGAAAAAATCAAATTTAGTGATACACATGTGTATATCGAAAAAGTCGGATGGGTACGTCTATCCGAACGAGGGAAAATTCCAACGAATACAAAGTATTACAACCCGCGCGTCACGTTTGACGGTGTTTACTGGTATGTGTCCGTAGCATATGACGTTCCAAAACCATCTGTCGCATTAAACAGCCATACGCTAGGAATCGACGTGGGAATAAAAGATTTGGCTGTTTGTTCAGACGGTCGGGTATTCCCAAACATAAACAAAACGAAAGAAATCAAAAAGCTAGAAAAGCGTTTGCGTCGGTTGCAGCGCAAATGCTCAAGAAAGTATGAAATGAACAAAATTCAAGAAAAAGGAGGTGCAGTCCGTTACGTCAAAACACGCAACATTGCAAAACTCGAAAGACAGATGCAGAGCATACGCATTCGGTTGGAATATAAACGCACGGACTATGAAAATAAGGTAGTCAACGAGTTGGTGAGAACCAAGCCTTCTCGAATCGTCATGGAGCATTTACATGTTCGCGGGATGATGAAAAACGGCCATCTATCCAAATCGATTCAACAACAACGGTTGTACACGTTGAAACAAAAAATCAAACACAAATGCGAATGGTACGGGATCGAGTTTGTCGAAGCCGATCGGTGGTATCCATCAACAAAGATGTGTCATTCGTGCGGATATATTCAACCGAAAATAAAGCTATCAGACCGCGTATTTCGATGCGAGCATTGCGGGATGGAAATGGACAGAGATTGGAATGCAAGTATCAACCTTTCAACATATCCTGCATAGCTGTTTGTACCGTGAGTTACACGGGAAGTCAAGCCTTCGGAGCGCCAAACAAACGAGAGTAGCTTCGGCAAAATCGGGCGCGATGAACAAGGAAGCAAACAGAAATGTCTACAAGGTTCTTGTAGAGTTTTGTAAGTTTTGCGTAACGGTTATGAAATGAAGAAGTGGTTTACGATATTTATTTTATTATTGTTTATGATTCCATCGGTTAGTTTCGCTGATGCGATTGAAGGAGACGTCATTATTACGCTCGGGGAAAATTTAACAGAACAGCAAAAGCAACAAATATTAAAAGAAATGAATGCACCTGAAAACGCTGAAATCATTACAGTCACAAATGCAGAGGAGCATAAATATCTCGGCGATATTATTCCGAAGGGACAAATTGGAACGAAAGCCATTTCGTCATCAAAAATTACGATTGGAGCACCAGGTTCAGGTCTGCAAGTCGAAACAAATAACATTAACTGGGTAACAAAAGAAATGTATATGAACGCCCTAATTACGGCAGGAGTGAAAGATGCAGTTATTTACATTACTGCACCGTTTCCTGTATCCGGAACAGCTGCGTTAACAGGGTTAATGAGAGCGTACGAACTTTCATCGAATGAAACGATCCCTGATGAAGTGAAAAAAGTAGCGAACGAAGAAATGGTGAAAACGGCACAGCTTGGCGAATCCATCGGAAACGATCAAGCGGTCGCGCTGCTTGCGAAAATTAAAGAAGAAATAGCGAAAAATCCACCGCAAACAGATGCGGATATGCGTGCACTCATTGAACGGATCGCTCAAGAACTTGGCATTACGCTAACAGAAGACGAAATAAACAGCTTGCTTTCTTTGTTCAATAAAATGAAAAACGTGAACATCGACTGGAATCAAGTAAACGAACAGCTCGCTCAAGCGAAAGACAAGCTATCTGCTTTTTTACAAACGGAAGAAGGGCGAACGTTTATTCAACGCATCGTCGATCTCTTGCGTGAAATATGGAACGCCCTTCGCGGAGCATTTGGGGCGTAACGCCTACTTATGAACGAGCAATAACCGAGGTAACGACCTCGGTTATTTTTTTACACTTGCCTTTAATGGCAAATCAAGTCGAATTAAATCTTCATACGTTTCGCGTTTCACGACAAGCGTTGCCTCGCCATCTTCAACAAATACGACCGCTGGACGCGGAATGCGATTGTAATTATTCGCCATCGCATAACCGTAAGCACCAGTACAAAAAACAGCTAAATAATCGCCCGGTTGCGCTTTCGGAAGCGGCAAGTCCCAGATGAGCATGTCTCCTGACTCACAACATTTCCCAGCGATCGCTACCACTTCTTCACAATGTTCATGCATGCGGTTAGCTAACACCGCTTCGTATTTTGCCTCATATAGCGCAGGACGAATATTGTCGCTCATTCCACCATCTACGGCAACATATTGACGAACATTTGGCACTTCTTTACGGGAACCGATCGTATAAATCGTTGTCCCTGCATCTCCAACAAGCGAGCGACCTGGTTCGATCCAAATTTCAGGAAAAGGTAGATCAAATGATGCGACATTTCGTTTCACTTCTTCAATAATTTGTTCGACATATTGTTCCGGTGCAAGCGGATCATCTTCTTTCGTGTAACGAATGCCAAAACCGCCGCCAAGATTGACAACTTGTGCAGTAAAACGGTACGTATCACGCCACGTAGCAAGTTTCTCAAATAGCTTTTTCGCTGCAAGAACAAAACCTGTCGCATCAAAAATTTGTGAACCGATATGACAATGAATGCCTAGCACATGAAGATGGGAAGAAGCGAGCGCACGCTGTAATGCTTCATCGGCTTGTCCGTTATGCAAATCGAATCCAAATTTCGAATCTTCTTGACCTGTTAAAATGTAGTCGTGTGTATGTGCCTCAATGCCTGGTGTGACACGTAATAAAATAGGCATCGTATATTCATGCGCACAGCAAAGCTGTTGCAGTAGCTGTAATTCATAAAAATTATCGACGACAACACAACCGATTTTCGCTTCAATTGCCATTTGTAACTCTTCTTCGCTTTTATTGTTGCCATGGAAATGAATGCGTTCGACCGGAAATCCAACAGCTAATGCGGTGTACAGCTCACCACCGGAAACGACATCGAGAGATAATCCTTCTTGTTCCATCAATTGCACGATGGCCATTGTCGAAAACGCTTTGCTTGCATACGCCACTTGCGCACGTACACGATGTTTATCAAACATTCGCTTAAACGCTCGCGCACGCTCACGAATGAGAGCAACATCATAAACGTAAAGCGGGGTTCCGTATGTACGAGCTAATTCAATGGTATCCACACCGCCAATTTCTAAATGTCCCCGGTCATTTATTCGCATCGTTCCGTGCATAATTATACATCCTCCTGATGATTCGAAAATAATTAAAGAAAACGTACCATAAATTTTGGTACGTTTCAACCTTTTTATGTCGATTGTTTTTGTTTATTTTGCGGATGTACGATGCTCGGGCGAATCGATGAACCAGCTACAGATCGACGCACGATAATTTGCATAAACGCCCCTGGATCAAATGGGATAAACGGCCATAAATATGGGGTATTTAACGAGCGAATATTGGCAAGGAAAAGTAAAAACACCGTAACGCCTATCATAAACCCAGGAACACCAAACACCGCAATGACCACTAAAAATAAAAGACGGAAAATTTTATTCGCAATACTTAATTCATAACTTGGTGTCGCAAAAGAACCGATCGCAGCGACAGATACGTATAAAATCACTTCTGGTACAAACAGTCCAACATCAATGGCAATTTGCCCAATTAACGCTGCTGCAATTAAGCCCATCGCTGTGGACAGCGGTGTTGGGGTATGAATCGCGGCCATACGCAAAAACTCAATACCAATATCAGCAATGAGAAGTTGCACAAAAATCGGGATATTTGTTTTTTCATTCGGACCGATATACGATAATTTCTCTGGTAATAACGACGGGTCAAGGACAAATACGAACCAAAGCGGAAGTAAGAAAAGGGAAGCAAAAATACCTAAAAACCGTACCCATCGTACGAACGTCCCTACTGCTGGCGATTGCCGATATTCTTCCGCATGTTGAACGTGATGGAAATACGTTGTTGGCGTAATAATGACGCTCGGTGACGTATCGACCATAATGATCACATGCCCTTCTAATAAATGTGTGGCAGCGACGTCAGGTCTCTCTGTATAACGAACGAGCGGGTACGGGTTGTATCCTTGTTTCACTAAAAATTCTTCAATTGTTTTATCTGCCATTGTTAACCCATCAATTTTAATTTCGTTTAATTCCTTCTTAATGAGCTCAACAAGTCCCGGATCGGCCACGTCTTGAATATATGCGATACAAATGTCCGTTTTTGACCGTTCGCCAACTTGCATCATTTCAAAGCGAAGACGCTCATCTCTAATACGTCGGCGAGTAAGTGCTGTATTGACGACAATATTTTCAACATACCCATCGCGCGCCCCGCGCACTACTTTTTCTGTATCCGGTTCTTCAGGAGAACGCCCTGGATAACTGCGTACATCGACAGCAAACGCTTTTGTCTCCCCATCAATAAACAATAAAATTAACCCTGTCAATAAAAAGTCGACCGCTTCATCTAAACTTTTTACTGGATTCACTTGCTGATGGACGAGACGATTTTTAATAATTTCAGGAAGCTTGGTCGGTTGTCGCTCGCGATCATTCACCTGAACGAGCATTTCAAGCAGTTCAATAATATATTGTGTATCACAAAGTCCATTGCAATAATATAAATGGACATCTGTTTTTAAAATGTGCAATTTGCGAACACCTAAATCGAAGCTCGTGCCAACGCCGATCGCATCTTTGAAAAACTGCTCGTTTTCACTCAACTTCGGAGAAATCGGTGTGTAACTTTCTGTTTTCATCGCGTTTGCTCCTTTCGAGAATATATTCAATCGCTTTGCGTGTAATCGGGCAACCGTTGCGAATATCATCACGACGTCTCATTTTTCCGATATCGCCAATTCCAACAACAATCGGGATATTTAATTCATCTAAACAATATACCGTATCTCCATTGATTCGACCGAACTCCCATTCACGAATACCTTCTTTATCAACACCGTATGTTGTGAAATGACCATCATAATCGATACAAAGATGTACTTTTGTCCATTCCTGGTTGTTCGTATCAGATGCAACCGCAATCGCTCCTAGCACATCAATTTGTTCGTGTGTCGCAACATAACGAAGTGCTTGCTCCCCCGCTCCTTCGCCGATAATGCCACTATCATCAAACATGACAAAAACAGGGTCATACGGCGTCTGCAAAATAAGATCAACAAGCTGTTTCCCTGTGAGACGAGATGGATTGCCTTGCGATTGGCTAATGCAACGAGCACCAAGTTGTTTTGCAAGCTTCTCGAGTGCACGTTGCACATGTTGATCACCATCTGTCACTAAAATGACTTTTCTTTTTTTCATTCGATCCTTCCTCTCGGTCTACAAACGATCGCGGTCATCCATGCGACAAAAAGCGGAAATGAAATAAAAAAGATGACATTTGTAAAGTCCCCCGTTTTTACCGCTTGTATACAAGAAGCGCCAACGTGAACAAGTGTCGCTTCTATCCCTGCATGGGCAAATGACTGGATAGAATGATATACACCGACCGATTCGAGCGCTATACCAATGAATACAAATATCGTCATCATGCGAATAAACGACCACTTCCTTAGCAACAACTGTCCAATTAGTGCCAATGTACCACCGATGACAAATACGTATACGTATGTTTCCATTTTTACGTCACCGCTTCAATGGCAATCGCATGTGCGATCGCTGGAATTGTTTGATGTTGTTTCACCATCGTACTATTAAACAATGCTCCTGTCGCTACAACGAGCATCGTCTTTATTTTTTTCTCTCTCATTTTCTTAAGGAAATAACTATACGTCACAACAGCACAACATGCACATCCGCTCCCCCCCGCAAACGCTTGTTGTTCCGCATCGTAAATGAGCACACCACAATCATCATATCGCTCGCTTAAGTTCATACCCGCGTCATAGCATAACGACTTCAATTCACTACTTCCGACTTTTCCTAAATCCCCTGTGATAATCACATCATACGCTTCGCTCGAAAGTCCACAGTCCATCAAATGCTGCCTAATCGTCGCAAACGCCGCCGGCGCCATCGCTCGTCCCATGTCGAGTGGATCCGTCACCCCACTATCGACGACCCGACCAATCGTTGCGGCGCGAATGCGAAAAGGGGAACGTGTCGTACTTAATAGTGCTGCCGCTCCCCCTGTCACCGTCCACGATGCACTTCCCCCTTTTTGAACACCGATTGTCGTCGGGAAACGAAACTGTCGCTCGGCTGCACCGTAGTGACTACTTGTTGCAACTAACACACGATGAGCAAATGCGCCATCAATAAACGTACTAGCCACGAGCATCGCTTCCGTAATCGTTGAACAAGCGCTAAATACTCCTAAAAAAGGAATGTCTAATTCACTTGCAACATAATTTGCAGTAATCGTTTGATTCAGTAAATCCCCCGCAATAAATAAGTCAATGTCTTTTGTTTGTACGTTTCCGTTTGTTAAACAAATCGTAATCGCTTCTTTCATCAACCGCCGTTCTGCGAGCTCCCAACTTTGTTCCTCGCAATATAAATCGTCATAAGCTCGATCAAATGTTGGACCGAGTGGACCTTCAAGCTCTTTCGGGCCGACAACCGTGCCGACCGATTCGATATAAATATTAGTATCAAACATAATCGTTTGTTCCCCTACTTTTTTCATCTAAACCCCCCCCTCACAAAAATAAAGTTGCAACATACGATGCTACAACTAACGTGACAATGATGCTCCCCCCAACAGAAAGCATATGTTCTGCTGCTCCTTCATTCCGATACTCAAGGGCACTAGCGCTCCATATGTTTGCTAAACTCATCATTGGCACGATCATCCCCGCCCCTGCAAATTGCGTCAATCGGCGATAAAATCGGGTTGGCGTAAATATCGCAGCGCATACGATGAGCGTACCATTCATCCAGCGAACGGCTCCTGCTTCATCCATCTGGAACCATATGCTGTACATATCGATAAGCGCTTGTCCAATGACAGCAATAAAACCTCCGAACAAAAATGCTTTTCCCATCTGTTTCACTCCTATTGATTCACGAAATATATCCAATGAAAAAGAGAACCTGCTACTTTACCAAGTACCATTGCCATGAGTAAAACGACAATTTGTTCGTCAATGCCGAGCCGTTTAGCTAAAATCGGAAAAACATTTAACACTTCCGTTAATGCTGCTGCAAGCATGCCAACAAATACACCGCTAAACAACCCAATAGCGCTTGCCAAAATAGGAGGAAAAGAAAAAAGAGGATCGCGCAAGCTCATCCAGCTACTTACCACTGCCCCAAGTACAACGCCCCATTCGTACGTTGCAATCCATTTCATTGTTTTAGTTAATTGTGTTAAGCGCGGGATGACGCCAAGAACAGTTAAAAATGCGACAAAACCAGAACCGACAGCTAATCCCCCTGCTAATCCGACAAATGCTACAATGAATTCACGAATCATCGTCCATTCGCCTCATCGCCTCTTTATTTTCATGCATAATGACATATTGATCGAGCGATTGTTGGTATTGAAACATTTCAACTTCAAGCGGGCTCGGCTCTTCATTAATTCGTTTTTTGAAAAAATGGTTAAAAAATAAAATCATACCAATCCCCAATCCGAGTGAATACGGAATTTGAAACCATAACGGTTTGTCTACTTCTTTTCCTGTGATTACCCGATACAGCCGTTGTTGTACTTGTTGCATGCTCACATCTTCGTGAAAATTCATAATCGCAAGCCCCGATCCGATAAATAAAAGAAGCCAAACGATTGGAACATATAAATAGCCCCATCGTTTTTTTTCATAAACGACTTCAACGATCGTTTGTGACGGTCCGAGCGACTGAATATCATCATGCGGCGCAACGGCCATTAATGCTTTCATCACATGCATCACGTCGATAATGACAATGTTACGATCTTTCTTTTGCACTGTATAAATAGGAGTTTTTACAATATCATCGATGCGTTTGTTTGCGACGACTTGTGCTACATCTCCTACCCGAATCGTTGCGTTCGGTTGTACTTGAATGCGATGACGCATTTTCAAAAAAATCGTTTCTTTCATACTGACACCTTGCTTCCATCTTTGTATTCGTAGTATGACATATGACCGTTCTCTATATGCATAAGAAAAGCCCGAACAGACTTATTCGTCCATTCGAGCTTTCATTTGTTGCAATATTTTTTTCTCTAAACGAGACACTTGCACTTGAGAGATGCCTAATCTAGCTGCCACTTCTGATTGGGTTTGGTCTTTATAATAGCGCAAGTAGACGATGAGCCGTTCACGTTCATCTAGCTCTTCCATTGCCTTTTTCAATGCAATTTTGTCAAACCAAACATCTTGCTCGTCCGCAATTTGATCGAGCAGCGTAATCGGATCACCATCGTTTTCGTACACCGTTTCATGAATGGACGTCGGTGAACGGACAGCTTCTTGCGCTAGTACAACATCCTCAGGTGAAATTTGCAAAAACTGTGCGATTTCATTCACCGTTGGAACACGACCGTTTTGTTTCGATAATTCGTCTTTTGCTTTTCTAATTTTATTGCCAATTTCTTTTAATGAACGACTCACTTTGACAGACCCATCATCGCGAATGAATCGTTGAATTTCCCCAAGAATCATTGGTACCGCATACGTTGAAAACTTGACATCGTAAGATAAATCAAACTTATCGACCGATTTCATTAAACCGATACAACCGATTTGAAACAAATCTTCAGGTTCGTATCCGCGGTTTAAAAACCGCTGCACGACCGACCAGACAAGCCGCATATTTTTTTCGATAATCTCATCGCGCGCCTGCTGATCGCCTTGCTGGCTTCTTCGAATCAACTCTTTGATTTCATGATCTTTGACAGCTTGTACCTCGACATCCATAGGCACGTCTCCCTTAATTGCATAGCGCTTTGCTTTTCGTTAAATGCTTAATCAACTCCACCGTTGTTCCTTCATTCACTTTGGAATAAATGTTCACTTCATCCATAAAGTTTTCCATGATTGTAAATCCCATACCAGAACGCTCAAGCTCCGGCTTTGTCGTAAATAACGGTTGTCGCGCTTCTTCCACGTTTTCAATTCCTTTTCCGTGATCACGAATCGTTAAATGAACGGTATGCCCTTCAATGATGACAGAAATATAGACAACACCGTTTGGATCATTTTCATAGCCATGAATAATCGCATTCGTTACTGCTTCAGATACAACCGTTTTAATTTCCGTTAACTCATCGAGCGTTGGGTCAAGTTGCGCTACAAATGCTGCAACCGTCACACGAGCAAATGATTCATTTTGGCTGAGGGCGGAAAATTGAAGGTGCATTTCATTTCTCATTTACGCCACCCCCAACGTTTGTAATGCATATTGTTCATTCACTTCTAAACGAATAATTTTGAACAACCCTGACATATCAAATAAGCGTTTAATTGATGGAGAAACTGAACAAACAACCATCTCTCCACCCATACGTTGTATTTGTTTATATCTTCCTAAAATAACACCTAATCCTGAGCTATCCATGAACGTTAACTCATTCAAATTTAAAACGATTGCTTTAATCCGTTCGCGTTCTAATACATCAGTGACAGCTGCGCGCAACTGTTCAGCTGTATGATGATCTAGTTCGCCAGCTAATCGAACAAGCAATACGTGTTGTTTCACTTCTAACTGAATCGATAAACTCACTATCGTTTCCCCCTTATCCGTTTAGGTTAAGGAAGAATTCGATTTGTTTATGCGTCAATCCTTCTTACTGACAAAACTAGTCGTCATTCGTCCTATTTCGTCAAGAAGTGCGGGAGAAGGTACTAAACATTCGTTTAAACAATTCCCACATATTTGCTTCTTCTACTTGCTCTTTCGCCACTAAAGGACTTTTCGCGATAACCGCTCCATCTTTTTTCACAACGAGCGTACCTAGCACGTCCCCTTTTTTGACAGGTGCCTTCACTTTTTTATTTAACCTCCACGTTGTTTTCACCGCTTCTGATTTTTCGCCTTTTTTCAACAAAACAGAAACTGGCTCAGATGTCACAGCTGCAATCGATTTTTTCTTTCCTTTGCTGACAGGTAGCAGCGCAATTGTTTCGCCTTTTTTATAAAGCGGCTTCGTTTCATAATGACTAAATGCATAGTCTAACATTTTTGTAATTTGTGCATTCCGCGACTTTGGCGTTGGCGCCCCAAACACGACTGCAATGACGCGCATATTTCCTTTTTTCGCCGTCGCTGTTAAACAATATTTTGCTTCGCTCGTATAGCCTGTTTTTAATCCGTCAACACCGGGATAAAATTTTACAAGCCGATTTGTATTAACGAGCCAAAATTTTTTATCCGAATTTTCTCGTAAGTAATCTTCATACGTACCTGTATATTTTGTAATTAAATCATATTTCAATAGCTCTTTGGCCATAATCGCCATATCATATGCAGTACTATAATGATTTTTCGCTGGTAAACCTGTTGTATTTTCAAATGCAGTATGCTTTAAACCGAGCTGTTTTGCTTTTTCGTTCATCATATGAACGAACGCTTCTTCTGATCCCGCAATTCGTTCCGCTAACGCAACAGACGCATCATTGCCCGATCCGATCGCCACACCCTTTAGCAAATCGTCAACCGTCATTTCTTCTCCTGGTTCAAGAAAAATTTGCGATCCGCCCATCGATGCAGCATATTCACTTGCGCGCACCCGTTCGTCTAACTTTAGCTTCCCTTGATCAATCGCTTCCATAACGAGAAGCATCGTCATAATTTTCGTCATGCTCGCTGGTGGGAGCGGCTCATGGGCATTTTTTTCATACAAAATAGCCCCTGTGTCTCGTTCAATTAAAATGGCTGATCGCGCCTCTGTTGCCAATTCGATTTTCGGTTGTTCCGCATGCACAGATACGATCGGGAAAAATAATAACGTGATGACAAGCACATAAAAAAATCGCTTCATCTCCAACCCTCCATTTCTTTATACTTGCCATCCTTTCCATTTTTTATTTTTTATATACAACTACAACGAATGAAAAAAAGTCGGATCATCCTTTTGTATATAGGACGTCCGACTTGTACATTCACGAAAATGCAATATGAATGGCAGTCAATATTCCAGCAATCGATAGCAAACTAATATGTGCAGCCCGAACAAAACCATTTCTTTTTTGCTTTAAAAGAATAAATCCAACAAGTGCCGCCATCCCTATTAGCATCGTTGCAATACCGCCAACATACTCCCTTATTTCTAGCTTTTCTTCGGATATATACATTAGCACACCGTGGGAGAGCATGAGAAGAAAAGCAATGATACCGGCTCTTATGTGCCATTTCCCTAATATCCTCAACATAAAAATAACGATCGATTGACTTTTGGGGAACATTTTTAAAAAATGATTTGCTTGACGTCTGAAAGGAAAAAGTATCCCAGCAAAAGAAGCGACCATTACAGATCCCCAACCTAGCAGTTCCCCAGCTTCTTCGAACACTTCTTCTTTGCCCTCGCCATATTGCTCATGAAACTCTGTTTTATCGTCATCATCAGCTAAAACAATATGCGACGAATACGCTACAAAATAAAGAGATAAACAAAATAACAACATCATAACAATCGAACTTGCTCGTCTTCCCATTTATTTTCCCTCCGTTTTATGCATGTATTTGTGGAAGTGTGATAATGAACCGACTTCCTTCTCCTACTTTGCTTTGCACAGTGATTGTGCCATCGTGGGCATCGACAATCCATTTGGCGATCGAAAGTCCGATGCCATTTCCTTGCAAATTTCGCGATCGCGATTGATCAACACGGTAAAAACGCTCGAAAATAAAAGGCTGGTGTTCCGGTGGGATCCCTATTCCGGTGTCGCTCACCTCAATTTCCACCTTGCCTTTATCATCACGAACCGTAATCGTTATCTCCCCATTTTCTACGTTATACTTTATCGCGTTATCAAGCAAAATAAACAATAGTTGTGCAATTCTTTCTTTATCTCCGTAGATCACGACATGCTGTGGTACACTCGCATCGCATGTAATCTTTTTTTCTTCAGTTAACATTCGGCATTTTCTCATCCATTCGTCAATCATTGGGGCTAATGCAAATTGCTCTTTTGTAAGGAAAATTGTGTTTGCATCGAAACGGGCGAGCAACAACAAATCGTGAACAAGTTTCGTCATTCTCTTTAATTCATCTTTCATGTCATGAAATATTTGCAAAGAAAAGTCGCTTAGTTTTTTCCGCTCTTCCACTTCAATCACTTCAATCGAAGATTGTAATATGCTTAGCGGTGTTCTAAGTTCGTGAGAAGCATTTGTCACAAAATCTTTTTGGCGTTGAAACGCATTTACAATCGGAATCATCGCTTTTCCAGACATGTAATATCCGAGCCAAATCGAAAGCCCAATAAATAAGACAGCAATGATGCCTAATGCGATTACTAGCACCTTGATAATATCCATTTGCGTCGTAATATTCGTTCCTGTATAAATCGTTCCGATGTGTACACCGTCTTGAAAAACGGGTTTTCCTGATAGAAGAAACGAAATCGTTGTTCCATCGGCCATGTTCATCGTTTCGCGTCGAACTTCTCCATCCCGCGGAATCCAATCAGCGATAAAACGAATTAATTGCTTGCGAATTTCGGGTAAAGACTCATCACCGTTAATAATTTTCCCATCTTTCGTGACAACATAATAAAACATCGGAATTTCTGCGCGATAATCGACCGTATTCTTTTTCGTATGCATCGCATATGGCCGGTTATGTAAATACAAAAGTTCGGAGCGATGTTCTTTATATTCTTCTTCGGCCAATGCAACGACTTGTTGTTCTTGCTTCGTGATGATGAGGGCAGAACCAACGATATAGCTAATAGCTATGAAAGAAATAAGAAAAAAAACCATTAAACTTGTAAATAACAACGTTAGACGAAACCGCATTTGCTTAAACATTCGATTGCCCATGGCTAAACTTGTACCCTACCCCTCGCACATTTTGAATGAGTGTTCCGTCGTCTTCTAATTTTTTTCGCAGTAAGCGAATAAATGAATCGATATTGTTGTTTGAAATTTCTGTGTCTAATCCCCAAACTCGTTCAATCATCACTTCACGTCGCAAAATTTGATTCGGATGGCGCATGAAAAGCTCCATTAACTGAAATTCTCGAGCAGTCAATGGAATCTTTTTATCACCTTTTCGAATGGCATGTTCATGCAAAAGAAGCGACATATTTCCAACCGATAGCTCCTCCGTTTGAAAAGGCTGAACAGCTCGCCGCGATAACGCACGAATACGAGCAAAAAGTTCAGCGAACTCAAACGGCTTGACAATGTAGTCATCCGCTCCATCATCTAACCCCATTACTTTATCTTCAATACCATCTCGCGCTGTTAACATTAAAATCGCGCCGTTAAACCTCTCTTTACGCAACTTTCTACAAATCTCAATTCCGCTTTGATACGGCATCATCCAATCAAGAATGATGAGATCGTAAGTAGTTTGTTTCGCAAAAAAGTACGCATCTTCTCCATTTGTCACCCAATCGACTACATAATTTTCTTTTTTCAACATATGAACAATTAATTTACCAAGCCGCTCATCATCTTCTGCGAGTAAAATGTACATCCCTCTTTACCCCCTATGACGATTGTTGACTGCGTAAAGTAAACGGAATGAAAGAATGATAAAAAAACAGCATAACGTCGCTGTGTACATGATCGTTACCCATCGTTCATTCGTATCTGCTCCAATGAGTATACCGTGGATAGCCGCAAAAAGAAAGCCAGGTAAAATAAGTAAATGAACAACTTTCCATATTGTCCTTCCTACCTTTTTCACTAGATCACTTGTCACAAAGATAAGAAACATAAAATAGAACGATACGATCCCTGAACTTGTTGCGAAAGGGCGATATGAAGCTACGAACGGAATAAAAATTTCTCGCCAAGAAAACGGTTGGTATGAATCAAAATGCAACAACAACCCATGAAAAAAAGCGATTAGAAAAGCGAACCATCCGAACGTTTGATGAGCGAGAAGAATAATAAGACGAACTTGTTTAGAGACAATATTCATTTGCTGCACAAACCCGAAGCAAACGGATAAAAAAAGAAGACAATATGCCGCCAACCCGGCACCGCGAATCCACTCCCAAGTAGAAAATATAGTCATCGTTTAAATCACCATCTTATCGACATGTTTGACGATTGAAGGGGACATGAGCATTTGCTTATTTTGCTTCACAATGACGCAAGCAGCATTCGGAAAATAAGCATTCAACCATCGAATGCCTTCATTTGCCGGCAACATACATAACACTTTGGAAATCACTTCAGCTTCTATAACGCTATAAGCAAAAGCTGTCGCTTGCACAACATCACTACGTGGATTTTGACCCGTTTGTCCATCGATAATGTGGTGAGCGGTTTGACCATTCATTTTCCAGCTTCGATACAAAACGTTTGATGTTGCAACAGCTCCGTTTGACATAATAAAATGGGCGATATCTTCATTTTCGCTAAACGGATTTGCGATACCAATTGTTTTTTGCGACTCTCCCCATATGAACATATCGCCGCCTGCATCGATAAGCCCATCATCCATCCCCAAACGTTTTAATTGTCCATACGCTTGATCAACGCTCCAGCCTTTTCCGATCCCACCGAGATCTATTTCATCCATCGTATGTTTCATTACAGCTTTATTCTGTGGTAAAAAAGAAAGCGAAAGACTTGATGGCATACGATGTACTTTCTTTTCGTATGAATGCACGGTCATTTGTTTTTGAAAAGAGTGAACATATCCCATTTCTTTTAAAACAGTCCCGATGAACGGATTGAAACGAAACTGCGTTCGTATCGCATATTCAAACGCAATATGTAAGACGTCATATAAAATAGGGTGAATGGCAATCACGCTGTTTACTTGCGCTTTATTTAGTCTCGTCAGTTCACTATTGCTTAGAAAACGTGAGCAAATCGCTTCGCAAGTGGCAAACCATTCCCGCATCTGTGTTTGCCAATCGTTCGCTTGGCGTGAACAACTCCCCTCAATTTTGATCGTCGTTCCCATGCCGTGAAAAGTGATCGACTGTTTTCTCTCCATCTTTACGATCTCCTCGTTCGATTTTCAGCTGGCGGTAAAGATTGTCTTCCTTCTTTTGGCGTAACTATGATCGCTTCTTTCGAATATTGAACATCCCAGTTTCCTTCTTCCCAATCTAAAGCTATTAACTGCTTTTCGCGTTGCTCATTGACTTCTTCAGCAATCGTACGTTGCAATTGAGACGGATCATTTAATGGCTCATTCACAAGCCGGAGGCAGGCTGTAAAAACCGCAACACTTCCTAATCCTGTAACCCACTTTACCCATTTGTTCGTACTCATATTTATTCCTCCATATCAATATAGTTCGATTTGTTGTCCCATCCATCGCACTTCGAATCCTAAGCCGTTTGCCAACACGCTAATTGGAATGTACATTTCTCCACCTTCCGAAAATAAAGGGAGAGGCATTGGCGTTTTTTTCATCATCTCGTAAGCGACTCTCGTTCCATTTTTAACAATTAAGTGATGTTCGCTAAACTGAATTTCAGCAATTTGCGAGCGCGAATAAACTGTAACAGAAGCGCCGATATATTTCGCCGTTTCTTCAAGCGGAACGAATATTTGCCCTTTCATCGGAACAGCTACAACATGAATAGGATTTTTCGCTGACATAGCGATTGTAATCGTCTGTCGATTGTTTATCGGCGTGTTTTCATATTCGCTTAGCATTTCTGGATATCTCGACCATTTGTACCAATACTCTTTTCTCACCATCGTTTCTTTCACATCTTTGACACCCTCATATCGGTCATCTTCACGTTCAAAATGACGTTTTTTGTATCCATCATCTTCGTACTGTTCATATTCATCCTCAAACTCGTGTTCCTCGTGATCGTTCTTTTTATACTTGTTGTCATGAGCGTACACGAAAGATGCGAAGCTGTAAGCACTAAACATAAGCATACATACGGCGAAGAAAAAGACTGCCTTTCTCATCGCTATTCCTCCTTATTTACACCGTTTTACGTCTATTGTAGACATTTATTATGAAAAGAAAATGAAAAAACCTGAAGGAACGAATCCTTCAGGTTACGAAATTTTATCGTAAATTAATGTTGGTGCTTGAACTGGTGTCGCTGAAATACGAATGTTTTCATATAGTTTTTGTTTTACATCATCAATTTGTTCGCGGTTGCTGTAAATCGTAACGAGCGATTCCCCTTTTTTCACGGCATCGCCAACTTTTTTACGAAGCACTAAACCGACCGCTAAGTCAATTGTCGATTCTTTCGTTGCACGACCGGCACCGAGCCACATTGCTGCTGTTCCGACTGCATCTGCGACAATTTCTGATACGTATCCATCTTCTTTTGCTTCAAGTTCAATGACGTATTTCGCTTGTGGCAATTTGCTTGGGTCATCAACGACAGATGCATCGCCACCTTGTGCAGCTAAAAACGTTTTAAATGTTTGAAGTGCGGAGCCATCTTTCATTGCTCTTTCTAACATATGACGAGCTTCTTCAAGCGAAGATGCTTTTTCCGCTAAATATACCATATGACTTCCAAGCACTAAGCAAAGCTCTTGTAAATCTTCTGGACCTTCCCCTTTTAACGTATCGATCGCTTCTTTTACTTCGAGGGCGTTTCCGATCGCATAACCGAGCGGCTGGCTCATATCGGAAATAATCGCCATCGTTTTACGTCCAACACGGTTTCCAATATCGACCATCGCTTTCGCTAATGCTTTCGCATCGTTTAAATCTTTCATAAACGCGCCCGCACCTGTTTTTACGTCTAACACGATCGCATCTGCACCGGCTGCAATTTTTTTGCTCATAATCGATGAAGCGATTAACGGAATGCTATTGACCGTTGCTGTTACATCGCGAAGCGCATACAATTTTTTATCGGCTGGCGTTAAGTTGCCAGACTGACCGACAACCGCAATTTTATTTTTATTTACAAGTTCAATAAATTCATCGTTGCTAATTTCAACGTGAAATCCTGGCACAGATTCTAGTTTATCAATTGTTCCGCCTGTGTGACCAAGGCCGCGACCAGACATTTTTGCAACCGGAACGCCGACAGATGCAACAAGTGGACCTAACACTAACGTTGTTGTATCACCCACACCGCCCGTTGAGTGTTTGTCAACTTTAATTCCTTCAATTCTTGAAAGGTCAATCGTATCACCTGAATGTACCATCGCCATCGTTAATTCCGCCGTCTCTTCTTCGTTCATGCCGCGGAAAAAAATCGCCATCGCTAGTGCGCTCATTTGATAGTCAGGAATGTCACCTTTTGTATAGCCTTCAATAATAAATTGAATTTCTTCCTTCGTTAACGCATGACCGTCTCGTTTTTTCTCAATTAAATCGACCATTCTCATCGCCATTCACCTTCTCGTTTATTTTTTCGCCATGTTGCGCACGATTGCTTTTACAAATCGTAAAAAGTCAGCTTTTACTTTTTCTGTCGTTTCGATCACTTCATCATGTGTGAGCGGCTGATCTAAAATGCCGGCAGCCATATTGGAAATGCACGAAATGCCTAACACTTCCATTCCTCCATGGCGAGCAACGATCACTTCAGGCACAGTGGACATACCGACTGCATCGCCGCCCATGACGCGAATCATACGAATTTCTGCTGGTGTTTCGTATGCTGGACCTGTATTGGCGACATATACCCCTTCGCGCACACGCAATCCAATTTCATTCGCCACATCTTTCGCGAGTTGACGAAGTCGTTTGCTATATGCTTCCGACATGTCTGGGAAGCGCACACCAAGTGCAGCATCGTTCGGACCGATCAGCGGATTGCCACCCATGTTATTAATATGATCTGAAATAATCATTAAATCGCCTGGTTCAAACGATTCATTTACACCGCCTGCCGCATTTGTCACAATTAATTGTTCAACACCGAGCGCTTTCATCACGCGTACAGGGAATGTTACCTTTTCAAAACTGTACCCTTCATAATAATGGAATCGCCCTTGCATCACGATGACAGTCGCACCTTCTAACTGGCCATATACAAGTTGACCGGCATGCCCTTCGACTGTCGATACAGGGAAATTTGGAATATCACTGTACGAAATTTTAATCGCTTGTTCAATTTCATCTGCCAACACACCTAAACCAGAACCAAGAATTAAGCCGATTTGCGGTGAAGTTGGAAACTTTTCTTTTAAAAATTGTGCCGCTTGTTCAATTGCTGCTCGATTCATTTTGTCACGCTCCTTATTTCAACTCATGTAAAAAACTCGTTCCGTATTTCGGCATATTTACACGAAAGTTTTCCGCAATTGTTGCTCCAACGTCTGCAAACGTTTCACGCAACGGAAGTTGTTTTCCTTCGTTCATGCTCGGACTATAAACGAGAAGGGGAACATATTCGCGCGTATGGTCGGTTCCATGATGAATCGGGTCATTTCCATGGTCTGCCGTAATAATTAATAAATCGTCTTCTTTTAAACGTTCAAACACTTCTGGTAAACGGGCATCAAACTCTTCTAACGCATCTCCGTATCCTTTTGGGTCGCGACGATGACCGTATAATGCATCGAAATCAACAAGATTCACAAAGCTGAGCCCTGTAAAGTCCATTTGTAACGTATCGACTAATTTGTCCATTCCGTCCATATTTGATTTTGTGCGCAACGTTTGTGTCACACCTTCGTTATCGTAAATATCAGCAATTTTACCGATGGCGATCACGTCGTAACCTGCATCTTGTAATTCATTCATTACCGTACGACCAAACGGTTTTAACGCATAATCGTGACGATTCGCTGTCCGTTGGAAGCTTCCTGGCTTCCCGATGAATGGACGAGCAATGACGCGACCGACCATATATTTTTCATCAAGCGTCAATTCACGCGCAATTTTACAAATACGATACAATTCTTCTAACGGAATAATTTCTTCATGCGCTGCGATTTGTAACACTGAGTCGGCTGACGTATATACAATAAGCGCACCTGTTTCCATATGTTCAGGGCCGAGCTCATCAATAATCGCTGTGCCACTTGCTGGTTTATTCCCAATCACTTTTCTTCCTGTTCGTTTTTCTAATTCATCAATCAGCTCTTTTGGAAATCCGTCAGGAAATACTTGAAACGGCGTATCAATGCGAAGCCCCATTAACTCCCAATGTCCTGTCATTGTATCTTTTCCAGCCGACGCTTCTTGCATTTTTGTATAGTACGCAAGCGGTTTGTCCGCTTTCGCCACTCCTTTTATTTCACGAATATTGCTTAACCCAAGCTTCGCCATGTTCGGCATGTTCAAGCCGCCGCGATGTTCGGCAATATGTCCAAGTGTATCTGCACCTTTATCATTATATTTTTCAGCATCTGGCGCTTCGCCAATTCCAACTGAATCCATCACAATTAAAAATACACGTTTATATGTAGGCTTCACCTTTTTACCTCCTCAATCGCTTCATTCGCTTTATAGCATACCCACCATAAAACAAAATCACGCATCGTTCATATTTGTCAGAAGTCTGACAACTAAATTATAAAACGTTTTCATAATGAATTGCAATAAAAAAACTGTGACAAATCATCGTCACAGTTTTATGCTCTCGGATGAAACTGCTTGTACACGTCTTTTAAACGCGTTTTCGTGACGTGCGTATAAATTTGCGTCGTTGAAATATCGGCATGCCCGAGCATTTCTTGCACCGCTCGTAAATCTGCCCCATTTTCTAATAAATGTGTCGCAAATGAATGACGCAACGTATGAGGAGTTAATTGTTTTTGAATGTTTGCTTCTTGAGCGAGTCGTTTTAAAATTTTCCAACATCCTTGTCGTGTCAAACGCTCACCATGATGATTTAAAAATAACGCGTCTGTCGTTCCTTTTTTTCGTTGCAACAGCTCTGGACGACCTTGTTCTATATACCGTTTTAATGCTTCTGTCGCCATTTTCCCAATCGGAACGATGCGCTCTTTTCGCCCTTTTCCGTAACAACGAATAAACCCCATTGTTAAATGAACATCGGATATGTTTAATTGAATAAGCTCGCTCACGCGCATACCGGTCGCATACAGCAACTCTAGCATCGCCTTATCCCGAATGCTAAATGGGGTATTTTGTTTCGGTGCTTCCAATAACGCTTCAACTTCCGCCATCGACAACACGTTTGGCAATTTTCGCGGCAGTTGCGGTGTTTCAATATGAACAGTCGGATCTTGGTCGACTACTTTTTCACGTAATAAAAATTGATGAAATGACCGAACAGACGCCAGATGGCGCGCAATCGTTTTTGGTGAGCTTCCTTTTTCTTTTAAAAACTTTAAAAATTGCATAATATGAAAACGGGTTACATTGTTCCAACTACACAGTTGTTCGACTTTTTGCAAATATTGAACATATTTTTTTAAGTCGCGCTCATATGACACAATCGTGTTATGAGCTAAATTTCGTTCTACAATTAAATAGTGAATAAAATCTTTTACTTGATCTTCCACACGCATCCTACTCCCCGTTTTGATAAAAAAACAACAGTCGATCGAGCCAACTCGTTTCTTGTCGTTCCGTCGTTGATACTTTCACAGCTGATCCCATCGGCTCGTCGTAACGACGGTAATAGTTATATTCCTCGCTCATCCATACAATACTATAATAAAATAAAATCGTACATCCCGTAAATAAAAGAAACACTTTTAGCACGTCAACCATTCTTCTCATCGCATACCTCCGTCAACTGTCATATAGTAAGAGGATATGCCCGTTTCATCGCATTTTATACATAAATGAAAAAACCTTTTCATAGACGAAAAGGTTTACTGTTCTTCATGCTTCTCTTGACAACGGTAACAAATGCCGTGAAATGTTAAACGGTGATCTTTAATTTTAAAATTCCAATCCCGCTCTACAATCGCTTCAACGTCTTCTAATAAATCTTCTTGAATTTCATCGACCGCTCCACATTCAATGCACACTAAATGATGATGAAAATGCGCCGCACCTTCCTTACGAAGATCGTAGCGGGAAACGCCATCCCCAAAGTTAATTTTATCGACAATTTTCAATTCTGTTAATAGCTCCAACGTGCGATATACTGTCGCTAACCCTATTTCCGGTGCTTTTTCTTTCACGAGGAGGTAAACATCTTCCGCGCTTAAATGATCTTCCTCATGTTCAAGCAACACACGTACCGTCGCTTCCCGTTGCGGCGTTAATTTATAGCTTGCGGCATGCAATTGTTTTTTAATTCGTTCAAGGCGACCTTCCATTGTTATTCCCTCCCTCGTTACTCATTCTCATTATAACAAAAGAAAGGAACGTGTCAAAATAAAATGATTATAAACTGATAAATAAAATGATTATTAAATAATAATTATTTCTCTATTAATTCAACAACTTCTTTCATGAGCAACGGGGATACGTATGCTTCAAGTGAAGATGCAAACACTAATGCGATGCTAAACGATAACATGACAAACGTATAGCGAAGCATCGCTCGAAAAATTGGTTCGTTCGTTCGTTTCACAAATTGATGTCGAATCATTTTTAAAGAAAATGAAATCGATACAGCGGCCATTATAATAAAAATGGGAACGAGAATAATATTTTGTGGGACGACGGAGACGAAAGCTAGCAAAAATCCGTTCCATCCCATTTGATTAACTAAAAATCCAACAGTAAAACCGACAACAAGCCCTTTTAAAAATAATAAAATTAAAATAAGTGGTAACCCTACAAGCGACATTGCTAAAATCCACATCAACCCAATATATTTTAAATTTTGTAAAAAACTTTCTTTCCATACGTCATGCGCACTTGCAATATGTCCCGCGGACACTTGTCCAAAAAAATTCGTTAAATAATAATATAAATCTTGTTTTTGGTTGAAACTTAAACTATTGACAACAATCGCGCCAAAAACAACGCCCATCACAAAAAGAACGACGGTAAACACATATGTCGTATAATGCTCTTGTACATGCTGGCCCCATGTTGTCGTCCATGATCGCTTTCTCATCGCTCCATCCCCCTACACGTTCTGTTACTACATTGTATGGGAAAAGGAGCGTGATATGACAAAAAGCGGTCGGGATGACCGCTTTACGCCTGCAATTGCCAATATAAAAGAGCATAAATCGTTTTTGCATCGTAAATTTGCTTTTCTTCGACCATGTTTAGTGCTTCTTCTAACGTCACTTCGAGCACATCGACAAACTCGTCATCATCGAGCATTTGCTTTTCGCTTTTTTTCGTTAGTCCTTTAGCAAGAAATATATGTACTAATTCATCCGCAAATCCTGGGGAAGTGTAAAAAGAGTGAAGCGGCTCCATTTTCTCGCATACGTATCCCGTTTCTTCCTCGAGTTCACGTTTCGCTGTTTCAAGCGGTTCTTCCCCTTTTTCTAGCTTTCCTGCTGGAATTTCAACAAGCACTCGCTCCAACGCTTTTCGATATTGACGAACGAGCACAATTTTATTTTCTTCTGTGATCGCAAGCACCGCAACCGCTCCAGGATGCTTGACAATTTCACGCTTGCTCGTTTCTCCGTTTGGCAACAACACATCTTCCACATATACGTCAATCACTTTTCCAGAAAAAATGCGCTTTTGATTTATCGTTTTTTCATATAAATGATCCATCTTTTCACCACCATGTCATTTTTCATTTCCATTGTACTACATGAACAAAGACAAATGGAAAACTTATTCGTTATAATGATGAAAAAGGAGTGGGAACATGAAGAAACGAAAGCTCGGACATTCGAACTTATATGTGAGTGAAATTGGGTTTGGATGTATGTCGCTCGGTACATCGGAAAGCGAGGCAATTCGTATCATTCACGAAGCGATCGATCAAGGCGTCAACTACTTCGATACAGCCGATCTATATGATCGTGGGCTAAATGAAGAAATTGTTGGAAAAGCGCTAAAAGGGAAACGCCACGATGTCATCGTTGCAACGAAAGTAGGGAATCGTTGGACAGAACAAGGAGATGGCTGGATGTGGGATCCGTCAAAAGCATATATAAAAGAAGCGGTGAAGCATAGCCTGCGACGATTACAAACCGATTATATTGATGTATATCAACTACATGGTGGGACAATTGATGATCCGATCGATGAAACAATTGAGGCGTTTGAGGAATTGCAACAAGAAGGCGTGATTCGCTATTACGGCATTTCCTCTATGCGCCCAAACGTCATTCGCGAATACGTCAAACGCTCGCGCATCGTTTCTATTATGATGCCGTATAGTTTACTTGATCGCCGTGCTGAAGAATGGTTTCCGCTTTTGAAGCAACATCACGTTAGCGTCATTGCTCGCGGACCGCTAGCAAAAGGATTATTAACTGAACGTCCGATCGAACGAGCAAGCGAAAATACGAAACAACACGGCTATGTCGATTATTCATTTGCCGAGTTAGTGACGCTCATTCCAAAATTAAAAGCGGTTGCTCCGAACGAAACGCTTACAACGATTGCCCTTCGTTTTTGTTTAGCTCATGATGCAGTTGCCACTGTCGTTCCAGGCGCAAGCCGATTATCGCAACTAATCGAAAACGTCGCTGCTCAATCAGTCACATTGAGCGATGAACAAATGGCTTTATTAAAACAACTTACAAAACAAACGATGTTTACTGATCATCGGTAACCGAGGGTGTTCGCCCTCGGTTATTTAAATTTTCGCCAATCTAAGTCACTTTCTTCTAACCATTCGGCAAACGTTTTATTTTTTTCTCGCCTACGAGCTTCTTCCTTCCGCTTTGCTTCCTCTTCTTCTTTTCGTTTTTGTTCTTCCTCTTGCAGTTGCTTTTGTTTTTGCTTAAGCTGTTCGACCAATTGCTCATTTAATCGATCTTTTAGCATAAACATCCCTCTCTTTCTCCAAACTAATAAAGAACAAACGTAAAGGAGTGAACTGTCATGACAAAAAATAAAAGCCAAAAAGGAAAAACGACAGCCGATACCGTTCGTCCTGTGATTGCTAAAGAGGAATTAGAAAAAGCGATTCATCCGACAAAGCGTCAAAATTCTCCGCAATAAGAAGGGGGGCACTCGTCCCCTTACAAAATATCTGTAATACGCGGCATATGTTGTTCGATCCACGCAAGCGCTTCATCTAACTGTACGAACGATTGTGTTTCAAATGTCATCTCATCCTGCAGTAACCAAACATCCCGTTCGTCGTTTGAAAATCCTGCAACGGACCAATGAAGTAAGCTATATGGATGGTTATTGTACAAAAACGACACCCATGTTTTTTCTTTTGCTATTTTCCGAAGACGGTTCACTTGATCATTCACAACTATCACTCTTTCTATGTCAATTACGTATACATCCCTATTTTAACCCAATATTGTAAAATAAGAAAAGAGCACTTCTAAAACAAAAAAAGTTGCGATCTCTATAGGAACAAGATAGTATATACGATATAAGGTATACAAGGAGGTGGAATATATGGCGAAAGTGCAAATTAAAGTGATGGATAACGGTTCATTTCGTGTGACCGGAGATGTTGAATTAATTGATATGGAAGGAAACAAGTTTGAAACAAAAGAAACATTTTCCCTCTGTCGTTGCGGGCTCTCACAAAACATGCCGTTTTGTGATGCTGCCCATAAAGGAAAATTTGAATCAGTTGTTCGCGCACCGAAAAACGAATAAGCCCGGCTTTTATTCCGGGCTTTTTACTTTGTTAGCGCTCCATAAGCGACATGCGCGGATTCAATATTTGATTCGGGCTTTTTAATTGAAAACAGCCTGCTCCATCGACAACATCAATCGTCATTTGTTCATCAAAAAAAATGAGCCGATGTTTTTCCAGCCAAATCGGCATATCGTTTGTTTCAATCGCTACATCATGTTCGTCTAATTGATCGACAAGCAGTAACATAGGCACTCCATTTACAGCACATCCACAATCATCTGTATCGTATGTCAGCTTGACGTGCTTGTTTCCACGAACACGATGAAGCTGTTGGATTGCTCGTTTTGTTATCGTAATTTTCACCATTTACACCTCGCTTACTTTTTTAAAAACGCTTGTTTTCCGACTTTTTCGATAAGCGCCGGGAACAATTGATACAATCGACTTCCTATATGCATCCAAAACGGCAAGTTCACTTCGCGCGTCGGAGTAAGCATCACATCAACGATGCGCTTTGCGACAAATTCAGGGCGAAGCATCCATCGTTTCACGTTTTTCACATATTCTCCAGACGTATCAGCAACAGTAAAAAAGTTTGTTTCAATAGGTCCAGGGTTGATAGCCGTCACATAAATGCCGTACATGGACGCTTCCATTCGCAAGCTATTTGTAAATCCAAGGACAGCATGTTTTGTTGCAGCATATACGCTCGATTTCGGCGTCGCCATTTTTCCTGCTTGAGATGCGACATTAATAATGTGTCCCGATCGTTTTTTCATCATATGTGTGTACACTTTTTTTGTACATGCGATCAATCCAAGCACGTTGACATCAAACATTTGCTTCGCTTCCGAGAGATCGATATGCTCGACATATCGAAACACACCGAACCCAGCATTATTGACGAGAATATCGATATCGACAGACGCGAGTAATCGATCAAATACAACATCTACTTCCTCTTGGTTACTGACATCTAACTGTTCATATAAGCAAGACATGCCGTACGTTTGTTCAATATGTTGCGCGATTTGCGCCAACTTTTCTTTTGAGCGGGCGAGCAATATCGGTATTCCTCCACGCTTCGCTACTTCGTATGCAATTTGTTCGCCAATGCCGCTCGACGCTCCTGTAATAACGACGTATTTCCCTTTTAGCTTCATGATCTCACCACTTCGTACATATATATTTGACCGTCTTTTTCTTTTCTCACTGCTCCAATTGCTTCTAAATAATCGAGTTGACCGATCGTTTCGGACATCGTCAATAAAAATTCACGTTCATATACGGACGGAAAAAGCGCGCGACATACGTCAAATGCTGTCATTGGTTTTTCACTTAACAATTGCCATACGTATTGTGCACGCTCTTTTTGTTTTTCAAGCCGCTTTTCGACCAGTGATGCAACATCTGTCACATCTTCTCCATGTCCTGTAACAATTGTGGCAATGTCGTAATTCAGTAGTTTTTTTAATGAATCGTTATATTGCAAAAGTGGTTTTGGGCGCTCTTGTTCACCGATCGCAGGCGGCTCTAACAACGGATTGGATGAAATGGTCGCTAACAAATGATCTCCTCCGATCATCAAGCCGTCTGCTTCCCGATATAATACAATATGACTTTGCGCGTGACCTGGCGTTTCGATCACTGTCCATCCTTCGATCATATCTCCTTCTTTCACCTCTTGAGTGAGCGAGCGCTCGCACGAAAAACGGAGAGAACGTCGAAAGTTCCCAAGTTTCGCTATTCCTTCTTCACCAATTCCACATTCAATTAAAAATTGCTCAAAATATTGTTGATGCCATGCAAAAAAAGCAGCATCTTTTGCAATCCAAGGGGCCGCTTTGCGATGGCCAATAACAGGAAGCGACGATGGTAAATAGTCGAGTAAACCGACGTGATCGGGATGGTGATGAGTAATGATGACTTGCTCAATATCTTCCGGTTCATAGCCGAGTGCGCGTAATTCACGAACGAAGACATGCCATGCTTCTTCCGTTTTCACCCCAGCATCAATAAGCGTTAAACGGTCTCCTTTGACAATATACATATTGACATCGCCAACGGCAAATGGCGTTGGGACGACAATGCGATGCAACTGTTCCATTTTTTTCGGCTCCTTCATTATATCATCATAACTTTTCGTTTCGTCTGTTTATCAGTTTACACTTATTTTTTTCGTTTGTCATTTATTTTTATTTATTTATTAAAAAATTCAGAAAATAAAACTTTATAACCTATTGACAACAAGCTTGTCTTTCATGCATAATTGCAAACAAATCATATATACATGAAGCGATGAATAGGGCCAGTACATGATAAACGGTAACAAGAGAGTGAAACCCGTTGGCTGAAAGGTTTCATTACCCTCTTTATCATGGAACCTACCCTATGAGCAGTTAGGCAAACCTAACCGTCTTGCCGACGATACCGGCATAAGAGGTGGGCACATTGTGCCAACAAAGGTGGTACCGCGGAAATAAAGACCTTTCCGTCCTTTATCGGACGAAAGGTCTTTTTTATTTTGAGATGAGGAGGAGAAAAGATGAGCAAAGAAACAACCATTACGTTTCTTGGGGCAGGATCGATGGCAGAGGCGCTTATTTCAGGGGTAGTCAAAACGTTATATGAACCAACGCAAATCATCGTGACGAATCGCTCGAATGGCGAACGTCTTCAATATTTGCAGCAAACATACGGGGTGCGAACAGAAATTAATAAAGAAAAAGCAGTGAAAGAAGCGGATATCGTGATTTTAGCGATGAAACCGAAAGACGTCGCCGAAAGCCTTACGCCAATTGCGCACGCTTTTTGCGAACAACAGCTCATTATTTCTTTACTTGCTGGAGTGACGACCGATACAATTACATCGTTCATCGGAAAAAAAATGCCTGTCATTCGTGCCATGCCAAATACATCGGCAGCCATTCGAAAATCAGCGACTGCCCTTTCATCCGGTCGCTATGCGTCAGATGACCATTTAGCGGTCGCCAAAAAGCTATTTGAAACAGTCGGCATCGCCACAGTCGTGGAAGAACAGCATTTGCATGCCGTCACAGGACTATCTGGAAGCGGACCAGCGTACGTTTATTATTTAGTTGAAGCGATGGAAAAAGCAGCAGATGAAATTGGACTTGAGCGCGAGATTGCCAAAGAGCTTATTTTACAGACAATTATCGGCGCGGCTCATATGCTAAAAGCAACGAATAAACATCCGTACGTGCTGCGCAAAGAAGTCACAAGCCCAGGCGGAACGACAGAAGCTGGCATTGGCGTGCTTGAGCGCTATCGCTATCAAGAGGCGATGGTCGCCTGCATTAAACGAGCGACGGAACGATCCAAAGAGCTTGGAGAGGCACTCCTTTCCTCCGTCCAGTAGTGCAAGTTGTTTTTCTTTTCCAAATACCCATGGTATCATTTGTTATGAAACATACTATGGGAGGGAGTAGACATGTTATTTTCACCATATACGATTCGAGACGTCACATTAAAAAACCGCATCGTGATGTCGCCGATGTGCATGTATGCATGCGACCGTGAAGACGGAACGGTACACAACTGGCATCTCATCCATTATCCGACGCGAGCCGTCGGGCAAGTCGGACTCATTATTGTCGAAGCGACAGCGGTAACACCGCAAGGGAGAATTTCTGCCCGCGATTTAGGGATTTGGGACGACAACCACATCGACGGATTGCAGACGCTTACGATGCTCGTTCATGAACAAAGGGCAAAAATCGGCATTCAGCTTGCCCATGCGGGACGAAAAGCAATGGTTGCAGGAGAAATCGTTGCACCATCGCCACTTCCGTTTGATGAAACGATGCCGACGCCAAAAGAAATGACAAAAGCCGATATTGAAGAAACGATTCATGCGTTTCAACAAGGTGCACGTCGCGCTAAGGAAGCTGGATTTGATGTCATCGAAATTCACGCCGCTCACGGTTATTTAATTAACGAGTTTTTATCGCCGCTCACAAACAAACGAACAGATGAATACGGTGGAGAAAACCGTTACCGCTTTTTAAGCGAAGTGATTGAAGCGGTAAAAGAAGTATGGGACGGTCCGCTATTTGTTCGCATTTCTGCTTCCGACTATCACCCAGACGGTTTAACGGTGAACGACTACGTCGAATATGCCAAACGCATGAAAGCGCAAGGCGTTGACCTCATTGATGTTAGCTCTGGCGCTGTCGTTCCAGCAAAAATTCATGCGTACCCAGGCTATCAAGTGCCGTTTGCGGAAACGATTCGCCGTGAGGCAGACGTCGCGACTGGTGCTGTCGGACTTATTACGTCAGGCTTACAGGCAGAAGAAATTTTACGCAACGGCCGCGCCGATTTGATTTTTATCGGTCGCGAGCTTCTTCGCAACCCATATTGGCCAAAAACAGCGGCAAACGAACTAGGCATATCGCTTGAAGCACCGAAGCCATATGTCAGAGGGTGGTAAAACACAACAAAGGATGTCCAATGTGGCGGACATCCTTTTTATACTTCAAAATAATAATGTGCGTGAAGTTGACATCCCGGATTAAACGCCGCGTTGCAATGTGGACAATGGTAATTGCTCGTCATATATTGTTTAATCGTCAGCTCCGTTTGACAAACCCCGCATAAAATCGCCTTTTCATGAAAACGTTCTTTTGGCCATACCGCATGTTTTCCGCAACCATGTTCTTCATGACAGTGCACGCACGGGAAGTACGTTTGGCAACAATAAAACTTAATCGCGATAACATCGCGTTCACTATGATAATGTACACATCGTGTCTGTTTGTCGATGACGCTTCCTTTTACCTCGATCATCTCTCATCATTCCCTTTTCTTATAATTGGAAATGATGAAAAATCAAAGGCAAGCGCGACATTTGGAAAAATCGTTTTCGCTTCTTCAACGAGTTCGTCACACATCTCTCCTTGGTAACGGGAACTAATATGTGTCAAAATAAGCTGCTTCGCTCCAGCCCGCTTCGCCACCTCAGCCGCCTGCACCGTTGTGGAATGATAGTAATCTCGCGCTAAATGGGCTTCGTTTGCACTAAACGTTGCTTCATGTACGAGCACGTCCACTCCTTCGGCAAGTTCCACACTTGCCTCACAATAACGCGTATCTCCCATAATCGCAATCATACGTCCTTTTTTTGGCGAGGCAACAAATTTGCGTCCATCAATCACCGTTCCATCGTCTAACGTAACAAGCTCTCCTCGTTTAATCTGTTGATAAATGGGACCTGGCTTCACCCCGAGGGCACGCAACTCGTCAACGAGCAACGTACCCGGTAAATCTTTTTCAACGATTCGGAAACCGTATGAAGGTAAACCATGATCAAGCAATTTCGCTGTAACAATAAACTGCTCATCTTCAAAGATGACTCCTTCTGTAAACTCTTCAATATACAACTCATATTTCAGTCGCGTACCGCTTACCGTTAGTGATGTTTCGATAAACGAACGAATACCAGCCGGACCATAAACAAAAAGAGGAGTCTCTCCACCTTGAAATGAGCGACTTCCAAGCAACCCCGGTAAACCAAAAATGTGATCGCCGTGTAAATGAGTAATAAAAATACGTTCAATGCGTCGCGGGCGAATAGACGTATGTAAAATTTGATGTTGCGTTGCTTCACCGCAATCAAACAGCCATGTCGCTCCTCTTTCTTCTAATAACTGAAGGGCAATCGCCGATACGTTTCTCCCTTTCGACGGGACACCAGAGCCCGTTCCTAAAAACAATAATTCCACGCTACAAACTCCTCTCTTTTCTTTAGTCGGATAAAACATTTGCGTTTACCACAATAAACCTCTAAAATTACATTATCATGAACCTTTCAAAAAATGAATAAAAGTGAGGTATATGGTCCGTGAATGACGTACAACCAAAAGCAACAATTGTTATTTTTGGCGCGACTGGCGACTTAGCAAAACGCAAATTATTCCCATCTATTTATAAACTTTATCAAAAAGGAAAGCTTTCTGAACAGTTTGCGGTTGTTGGCGTCGCTCGTCGCCCCCATACAGATGAATCGTTTCGTCATTACGTAAAAGAAACGATTGAAGAGGCAACAAAACAAGAATTAATAGATGAAAAATTTATTTCTCATTTTTACTATCATTCATTAGATGCAACAAATACGCAATCATACGAACAATTAAATGAATTATTAACGCGTGTGGAAGAGCAATTTCATATTCCGGGCAACCGCATTTTTTACTTGGCGATGGCGCCTGAGTTTTTCGGAACGATTACATCGCATTTAAAATCAGAAGGACTGACAGCGACAAACGGCTGGACGCGATTAGTCATTGAAAAACCGTTCGGACACGATTTGCAAAGCGCACAAAAATTAAATGAAGAAATTCGACAATCGTTTTCCGAGGAACAAATTTTCCGGATTGACCATTATCTCGGCAAAGAAATGGTGCAAAACATTGAAGTCATTCGCTTTGCAAACGCCATTTTTGAACCGCTTTGGAACAATCGCTTTATTGCCAACATTCAAATTACATCGAGCGAAACGCTCGGGGTGGAAGATCGCGGTCGCTACTATGATCATTCTGGTGCGCTTCGCGATATGGTGCAAAACCATATGCTGCAAATGGTTGCCCTTCTCGCAATGGAGCCGCCAATTAAGCTGACAACAGATGACATCCGCAGCGAAAAAGTGAAAGTGCTTCGTGCGCTTCGTCCGATGACACATGATGATGTCGATAACTATTTCGTGCGCGGGCAATACGGACGCGGCATCGTGGGCGGGCAACAAGTCGTCGGATATCGTGAAGAACATAACGTCGATCCAAACTCCAATACAGAAACGTTTGTTGCAGGGAAATTAATGATCGACAACTTCCGCTGGGCAGGTGTGCCATTTTACATACGAACAGGAAAACGAATGACGGAAAAATCGACGAAAATCGTTGTACAATTTAAAGATGTGCCGATGAACTTATATTATCGCACAAGCGAACACGTTCATCCGAACTTGCTCGTCATCCATATTCAGCCCGATGAAGGCATTACCCTCCATTTAAACGCGAAAAAAAGCGGCGAAAGCATGAAAACGACGCCAATTAAGCTCGATTACTGCAACAACTGCATCGACGGCATTAATACACCAGAAGCGTATGAGAAATTGTTATATGACTGCATGCGCGGCGATGCGACAAACTTTACGCATTGGGATGAAGTCGCTGCCTCATGGAGCTTTGTCGACCCGATTTCTGAAGTATGGGCAAACACGAAAGCCGCTGACTTCCCGAACTACGAAGCTGGCTCGATGGGACCAAAAAAGGCAGATGAACTATTACAAAAAGACGGCTTCCACTGGTGGTCGCTAAACGGAACAATGTAAGGAGGAACAAAACATGAAAATGTACGATGCCACCGCTCCAATTTTTGAAGGCATGCCTGTGTATAAAAATAAGCCGGAAAAACAACCGAAACTAACGACCGTCACGAACGATTACGTCACTGAATCGCGCATCGACATGGATGTACATACCGGCACGCACATTGACGCACCGCTCCATATGGTAAAAAACGGAGAAACGTTTGAAACGATTCCGCTTGAAAAACTCGTCGGCTACTGCAAAGTATTAGACGTCACAAACGTCCATGATCGCATTACAAAAGAAGATCTCATTCATTTTGATATTCAAGAAAATGATTTTCTCTTATTCAAAACAAAAAACTCGTTCGACGACGCTTTTAACTTTGAATTTATTTACGTTGCCGAAGATGCTGCGATGCACTTAGCAGAAAAACGCATTCGCGGCGTCGGCATTGACGCGCTCGGCGTCGAACGCAACCAAGCGGGACACCCAACACATAAAACGTTGTTCGGTCACGGTATTATTGTGATCGAAGGACTTCGCCTAAAAGACGTTCCAGCAGGCGAATATTGGATGGTCGCTGCTCCGCTTAAACTCGTCGGCACCGACGCCGCCCCAGCGCGTGTATTGTTATTTGAACAATAAACAATCCCCCTCATCGCATGGTGAGGGGGATTTTATAAATTCTCTTAAAAACCCCCTAGAGCCTCTTGCCCTAGGGGGTGTTCGTTTATTTTAACCATTCCGTATGGAAAATGCCTTCTTTGTCGATGCGCTCGTATGTGTGGGCACCGAAGTAGTCGCGCTGGGCTTGGATAAGGTTCGCTGGCAATGTTTCCATCCGATAGCTGTCGTAGTAGGCTAAGGCGCTTGCGAACGCTGGTACTGGGATGCCGCGCATTGCTGCCGTTGCGACGATTTCGCGGAGCGATTGTTGATAGTTTTCGACGATTTCTTTAAAGTATGGGTCAAGCAATAAGTTTGGAAGCGCCGGGTCGCGGTCATACGCTTCTTTAATTTTTTGCAAAAATTGCGCACGAATGATGCAGCCGCCGCGGAAAATCATCGCGATATTCCCGTATTGTAAATTCCAGTTGTATTCTTCGGATGCGGCTTTCATTTGCGCAAAGCCTTGGGCGTACGAGCAAATTTTGCTCATGTAAAGCGCACGGCGAACAGCTTCAATAAAGTGCGCGCGATCGCCTTCATACGGCTTCACTGCTGGGCCAGCTAATAGCTTGCTTGCTTTCACGCGCTCTTCTTTCATTGCAGAAATAAAGCGAGCAAATACCGATTCCGTAATAATTGGAAGCGGAACACCTAAATCGAGCGCGTTTTGGCTCGTCCATTTTCCTGTTCCTTTTTGCCCTGCTTTGTCTAAAATAACATCGACGAGCGGTTTGCCAGTTTCTTCATCGATTTTCGTGAAAATGTCTGCCGTAATTTCGATTAAATAGCTATCTAATTCACCTTTATTCCACTCCGCAAACACTTCATGAAGCTCTTTGGCATTTAATCCGAGCACATGCTTTAATAAAAAGTATGCTTCGGCAATTAATTGCATATCGCCATATTCAATGCCGTTATGCACCATTTTTACGTAATGGCCCGCACCGTCTGGACCGATGTATGTCGTGCACGGTTCGCCATCGACTTTTGCCGCAATCGCTTCGAAAATCGGGCGAACGAGTTCATGCGCTTCTTTTTGTCCACCTGGCATAATCGAAGGTCCTTTTAACGCCCCTTCTTCTCCACCAGAAACGCCTGTCCCGATGAAATGAATGCCAAGCTCAGCAAGTTCTTTATTGCGGCGTTGTGTATCTTTAAAATACGTGTTGCCGCCATCAATCACGATATCGCCTTTTTCTAAATACGGCTTTAGTTGCTCAATGGTTGCGTCTGTTGCGGCACCTGCTTTTACCATCAACAAAATTTTCCGCGGCTTCTCAAGCGCGTTAACAAACTGTTCGATGCTATATGTACCGACGACGTTTTTCCCTTCCGCTTCTTTTAAAAACTCGTCTGTTTTTTCGCGTGAACGGTTATATACGGCAACGGAATATCCACGGCTTTCAATGTTAAGCGCCAAGTTTTTTCCCATGACCGCTAAACCGATCACACCAATTTGTTGTTTCGCCATAGCAAACGTTCCTTTCTATATTTTGATTGTTCAAAAAAGAACATACCATAATCATCTTTTCTCGTTCAAGTGTTCTGTTTCTCATTTTTTATATGTTCTTTAATAGTACTTGATCCTTCTAAATGATCGAACAATATTGTCGGATCAATGACGGTAATTAGCCGATCAGGCAAGTTCGCAATACCGATGAAATATGGCGTTTGTTGATAAGCGAGCATATTGACTTGCTTCATCATATGTGACGGGATATCAATAATTTCTTTTGCATCGTCTACAATAAACGCGACATGTACATCGTCTGTATGCACAACGATGAGGCGCGTTTTTTCTGTTTCCGTATATGGACGGCGATATAAAATTTGCGACGTATCAAGCACAGGAACGAGTTCACCGCGAATGCGCACAACACCGAGCATATACGAAGGCATTCCCGGAATGATCGTCGGATGGCTCATTTTTTCGATGGAAACAACATGTTCAACCGGAATGGCATATTGTTCATTCGCAAGTTGAAAAACGACGACTTTCTCCATCGTTTCACCCCCTTGTCGCTACTTCCTCAATAATGGCAAGCACCATCTCCGTTGCTTTGACAAGTTCTTCAATTGGCATCCGTTCATTTGTTGTATGAATGTCTTCATAACCGATCGCTAAGTTTACGGTTGGAATGCCAAATCCTGCAATGACATTCGCATCGCTACCCCCACCGCTACGCAACAGCTCATGCGGACGACCAATTTTTTCAGCCGCTCGCTTCGCTACTTCAACAACATAATCCCCATCTCCAAATTTAAATCCTGGGTACATCACTTCCACGTGAACATCTGCACGACCACCCATTTCTTCCGCTACTCGCTCAAACGCTTCTTTCATTTTCGCGACTTGCGCTTCCATTTTTTCTGGAACGAGCGAACGCGCCTCTGCTAAAATGTCAACGCGATCGCAAACGATATTTGTTTGTGTTCCACCTTCAAAACGGCCGATGTTTGCGGTTGTTTCTTCATCGATGCGCCCGAGCGGCATTTGCGCAATCGCTTTCGCGGCGATTGTAATTGCCGACACGCCACGCTCTGGTGCAACACCGGCATGAGCCGTCTTTCCGTGAACAGTCACTTTCAACTTCGCTTGCGTCGGAGCAGCAACGATAATTTGTCCAACTTTTCCATCGCTATCTAGCGCATATCCAAATTTCGCTTGAATGAGCGACGGATCAAGCGCCTTCGCCCCAACGAGCCCAGATTCTTCTCCAACAGTAATAATAAATTGAATTGTGCCGTGCGCGATTTGTTTTTCTTTTAACACTCGGATCGCTTCAAACATGGCGGCAAGCCCTGCTTTATCGTCCGCTCCTAAAATCGTTGTCCCATCTGTCACAATATATCCATCTTGAATCGACGGCTTGACCCCTTTTCCTGGCACAACCGTATCCATGTGTGATGTAAAGTAAATCGGATCTATCCCTTCTTTTGTCGCAGGCAATGTGCAAATTAAGTTTCCTGCACCATGACCGGTTTGTGCTGTCGTATCATCTTCAATAACGTGTAAACCGAGCGCTTCAAACTTCGCTTTCAGCACATCTGCAATGTCACGTTCATATTTTGTTTCGGAATCAATTTGCACAAGTTCTAAAAATTCATCAACTAAACGTTGCTTATTGACCATCATGCATCCTCCTATGAATGTACTCACTTTTAAGTATAACGAAAATTCCTTCATATGGCGATGAACATGTACACATAATTTTTTTCTTTCATTTCACACATTTGTCACAATTTCATTATATCATTCATCTTGAACTTCATTTCATAGTAAATTAGGAGGTTTTTATGGATTACTTAACGAACAAAGATTTTTACAAAGCAATATGGCGTTGGCACTTTTATGCTGGAATCATTTTTGCGCCATTTTTAATTATTCTTTCCATTACGGGAGCCATCTACTTATTTAAGCCACAAATTGAATCTGTTTTATACAACGATCTCTATTATGTTCAAGAGGGAGAACATGAGCTAGCCCCAAGCTACGTGATTGAACAAGTCAAAAACACGTATGAAAATGCCACTGTCGTCAGCTATCGTCCGAGCGATGCCCCTAACCGTTCAACAGAAGTGGGCATTGTTTTAGATGGAAAAACTTATATCGTTTTTGTTAACCCATATACCGGCGATATTGTTGGTAAACTCGCAAAAGAAGATAAGCTTATGAATATCATTGTCAAGTTGCACGGCGAGCTCATGGTCGGAACAGTTGGTGATCGAATCGTTGAACTTGCAGCATGTTGGGCCGTTATTTTATTAATAACGGGATTATATTTATGGTGGCCACGAAACCGCTCTTTATATGGCATTGTAAAAATTCGCTTTCATGAAGGAAAGCGCGTCATGTGGAAAGACATTCATTCCGTTCTTGCTATTTGGCTTTCTATGTTTATTTTATTGCTTATTTTAACCGGTTTACCTTGGGCTGGATTTATGGGCGATAAAATTAATCAAATCGCTACAGCCACCCATACAGGATATCCATCTGGATTATGGGATGAAATACCTGAATCTGTTGTTCCAACAAAATCGGTCGCAGATGTGCCATGGGCTGCAGAAAATATGCCTGTGCCTGAATCGAAACAAAATGGGGCAATGACGATTCCGGTTGAATCAGTTATTCAAATTGCAAAAGATCGGCATGTTCACCCTGGCTTTTCTATTTACTTCCCTGAAGGAGAAAAAGGAGTATATACCGTTTCCGTCTTTCCGAACTTGCCGCAAGATCAAGCTACATTACATATTGATCAATATAGCGGGGAAGTGTTAGCAGATTTACGCTTTAAAGATTATGGGTGGCTAGCTAAAATGATCGAAATTGGCATTGCCCTTCATGAAGGTCGATATTTCGGCTTATTTAATCAATTGATCGGTCTTGTAACTTGCCTCGGTCTTATTTTCATTGCGTATAGCGGTGTTGTCATGTGGTGGAAACGACGTCCAAATGGGGCACTTGGTGTACCACCTGCACCACAAAGCAAAAAAGTGATGCGAATAGTCACCTTTATCATTATCGTATTAGGACTTACCATGCCTTTAGTCGCTCTTTCATTAGTCATCGCTTTTGTTGTCGATTGGATTGTTATCCGTCGCATTCCAAAATTGCAAACATGGTTCTCGTAAGGGAAAGCGAACAGTGCACCCACTGTTCGCTTTTCTCTACTACAACGGAATATTCCCATGTTTCTTTTTTGGACGCTCTTCCTGTTTATGGCGAAGCATATCGAGCGCTTGAATGAGCTTGATTCTCGTATCTCGCGGATCGATGACGTCATCGACCATACCGTACTTGGCTGCGACATACGGATTCGCGAACTTATCGCGGTATTCTTCAATTTTTTGCGCCCGCGTTTCTTCTGGGTTCGGACTATTTTCGATGTCGCTTGCGAAAATAATGTTTGCTGCCCCTTGTGGTCCCATAACGGCAATTTCTGCATTTGGCCATGCGTATACGACATCGGCTCCGATCGATTTACTGTTTAATGCAACGTATGCTCCGCCATATGCTTTCCGTAAAATGACCGTTATTTTCGGCACGGTCGCTTCCGAATACGCATATAAAATTTTCGCTCCATGGCGAATGATTCCCCCGTGCTCTTGTTTGACTCCTGGGAAAAAGCCTGTCACATCTTCAAATGTAATAATCGGAATATTAAATGAATCGCAAAAGCGAATAAAACGCGCCGCTTTATCCGATGAATCGATATCTAGTCCTCCCGCCATAAACTTCGGCTGGTTGCATACAAGTCCGACAACTTCTCCTTTTATGCGGGCAAAGCCGATGACAATATTTTTCGCAAAATCTTTTTGTACTTCCATAAACGATCCTTCGTCAACGACTTGCCACACGACGTTTCGCACATCGTATGGACGCACCGCATCAATAGGAATGGCATCCGCTAAATCGGGACGATAATCGCTTTCCTTTTGTGCAGGTGCAGCAGGCGGCTTTTCTTGACAATTTTGTGGAAGATAGCTTAATAGTCGTCGTACTTGCGCAAGCACCTCTTCTTCTGTCGCTCCTGAAAAGTGAGCATTTCCGCTAATCGTATTGTGAACGCGCGCGCCACCTAAATCTTCGGCACTAATTTTTTCTCCTGTCACCGTTTCAATTACTTTCGGTCCCGTAATAAACATTTGGCTCGTTTTTTCAACCATAAAAACAAAATCGGTAATGGCTGGTGAATAGACAGCCCCTCCTGCACATGGACCCATAATGACAGAAATTTGCGGAACGACACCAGAATAAATGGAGTTCCGATAAAAAATATGTCCGTACCCGTCTAGTGACAATACCCCTTCTTGAATACGCGCGCCACCAGAATCGTTTAATCCGATGATTGGAGCCCCTGTTTTCGCTGCTAAATCCATAATATTCGCAATTTTTTTCGCATGCATCTCCCCAAGCGCTCCACCGAATACAGTAAAGTCTTGCGAAAAGACAAATACTGTTCGTCCATCGATTTTGCCGTATCCTGTGACAACTCCATCACCCGGACCTTTTTTTCCCGCTAATCCAAAATCGGTGCAACGATGTTCAATAAACGGATTTAACTCAACGAACGTCCCTTCATCTAATAAAAGATCGATGCGCTCTCTTGCTGTTAATTTTCCCTTTTCATGTTGCTTTGCAATTTTATCGTCTCCACCGCCTAACTCAATTTCTCGGCGACGGTCATATAACTCGTTTATTTTATCGTACATGTCCATTATTGCCCACCGACCTTTTCACAAAGCTCATATAACACGCCGCGGGCTGATTTCGGATGCATAAAAGCGATGTGTGCACCGCCTGCACCGCGCTTCGGCTGCTCGTGAATCATACGAATGCCGTTATTTTTTAACTCTTCGATGCGCTGCTCGATATGATCAACCCCAAGCGCAACGTGATGAATACCTTCGCCCCGCTTTTCAATAAAAGAAGCAATTGGGCTATGTTCAGAGAGCGGCTCAAGCAGTTCAAGCTTGACATCGCCAACTTTTAAAAATGCTACCCGAACTTGTTCTGATTCAACCGTTTCAATACCAACGCACGATAAGCCGAGCGTATCCGTATAAAACGGAAGCGCCTCGTCTAACGATTTGACTGCAATGCCAATATGATCGACTTTTTTTACTTCCATGACCCCCACCCCTTTGTTGTTCTCGGTTGCAAACCATCTGTGTATTTCGACATCTTTTTTCTTTTTTCCTTCTTTTTTTGCATTTTTCCTGCTTGTTTGCCGCACAGCATGTTTGTACAATAGGAAGCAAGAGGTGAAGAACATGCATTCAAAAAAAGTGCAAAAAATTGTTGTTTATTTAATGCTTGGCTCGATGCTTTTAACCTCTTTGCTCGCTGGATTAAGCATGTGGATATAGAACAAGCTGACCATATTCGGTCAGCTTGTTCTTTGTTTTATTTCAGCGCCCCATACTTTTTACCGAGCTGTTGGAACGATTCATTTGTTTTTACAATCGCTACTTTCGTTCCTAGTGGCACGTTCGGGTATAACGCCTCGACATCGCGATTGTGCATACGTACACATCCTTCTGTTATATAACGTCCAATCGATTCAGGTCGATTCGTTCCATGAATCCCATACGTTCGTCCATCCGTCCCACGCGCATCAAATCCAATCCAACGCGTACCAAGCGGATTGTTCGGGGCGCCGCCTGGAATATTTTTCTTTCGATAGTACGGATTGACCGCCTTTACCGTAACGGTAAATAATCCTTCTGGCGTGAGCGCATTCTTTTTTCCTGTAGCAACACGATATATACGTTCAATTTTTCCATGGCGAATAAAAGCAAGTTGATTCGTTTGTTTGTTAACAATAATCATCGGATCACCAACGCGCGGATTGTCTCCAAGCGGCCAAAGCGGTGAAAGAAAAAGAAAGAAAGCAAAAAGAAGCGGCATCATCTCACCCTTTTTCAATTATTGTGCGTAAAAAAAGGGGGATCATACCGTTACAATTGACTTTTGATGATTAAATATTGTTCCATCTCTTTCACAAAATGCAAAAGAGCCGCACGTTGTTCAAACTCCTCGCGCGTTTTTGGTAACGGCATTTGTTGAAACTGTTTTTTCATCTCCTCAAGTTGCCGAATAAAACGATCCGCTGTATTTCCCGGGTGAATCGCATCGCTTAGTTCATCGATAAAATCAGCAATCATATTGCGTTGCTCGACCGTATATGTCATGGAACTAATAAGCGGCAACATCCGCTCAATAATTTCAAATTGCCGTTCGCGCATACGAAAATATCGGTAATAATAATCTTCATTGCGTAAAAAATGGTTTTCAATGTTTTGTAATGCAAGCGCCTTTGCTTGCTTTAACGTATCGCCCGCTAAAGCAATTTCTTTTCCGTCCCATAAACTTTCATTCGTCCGTAAATAATGAACAATTTCTTTAAAAATAATGCGAAATAAATCTTCTACAATACGTTGATATTCTTTTAAATCTTTTTCCACGCTCGGCATGTACATATTGACGAGCAAAGCGATGCCGATGCCGATGATCATTAACATCACTTCATTATAAACGAGATGCCACGTCATCGCTTTCGCCATATATACGTGCAAAATGATGACCGCACTTGTCGCAATTCCTTCGGTCACTTTCAACGAAACGGTTGTCGGAATAAAAAATAATAGCAATAAACCGATCGAAATCGGATGATAACGAAGCCCTTCAAAAAAGAAAAACGAAAACAACAAACCAACTAAACCAGCAACAAACCGAGCACGCGCTGTTTGCAATGATTTTTTTTTCGTCACTTGAACGCAAAGTAATGTAATAATGCCAGCAGAAGCGAAATTTTCAAGATGCAACGATTGGGCAATCGCAATAGCGCTCGCCGTTCCGATTGCTGTTTTTACAGTTCGATAACCAATTTTTAGCATAGCTATCACACTCCGCCCTCATTATAACACATTCCAATATAAAAGGTGCCCATCACGGACACCTTTTACATTTGTTCATATAAATGAATTAATTGCTCGGCAGCCATCGTGACAGGCTGTTTTCCTGCCATCACCTCTTGTTCAATAGCCGGCAACTGTTGTTGTACAACTGGATGATGAAAAAAGCGGTTGTGTAAGTAATCTTTAATCATTGCATGCAGCCAATCTTTCATCTGTTCTCTTCTTCTTTCCTCAAACACACCCGATTGTTTTGTCGTTTGCACAAACCGTTCGATCACTTCCCAAATTTGTTCAATTCCTTCTCCGTAAAGAGAAGAACATGTATAGGCTTTCGTTTCCCAGCCTTTCGTTGCGTGGCGCAAGTAGTGTAAAATTTGATTATATTCTTCTTTCGCTACTTCTGCTTTCTTTTTATTGTCGCCATCTGCTTTATTAATGACGATCGCATCGACGAGTTCCATCATTCCTTTTTTCATTCCTTGCAATTCATCACCAGCGCCCGTTAAAGCGAGCAATAAGAAAAAATCAACCATACCGCGCACCGCCACTTCGCTTTGACCAACACCGACCGTTTCCACAAGAATTACATCATATCCAGCTGCTTCACAAAGCAACATCGTCTCGCGTGTTTTGCGATGCACGCCACCGAGCGTCCCGCCTGATGGGGAGGGACGAATAAACGCACGCGGATGGCGCGCTAAATGTTCCATGCGCGTTTTATCTCCAAGAATGCTTCCTCCTGTAATTGAACTGCTCGGATCGACAGCTAATACGGCAACACGATGTCCTTTCTCACATAAAAATTGTCCGAACGCTTCAATAAACGTACTTTTTCCTGCTCCCGGCACACCGGTGATGCCAATGCGAATGGAGCGCCCGACATATGGAAGGAGTTCATGCAAAATGCGCTGAGCTTTTTCGGTATGTTTTGCTGCATTGCTTTCAATAAGCGTGATCGCTTGCGCTAAAATGGTGCGATCATGATTCAATACACCTGCAACATATTCCTCAACGGAACGTTCTTTTCGTTTTACCGATCGGTTTTCTTTCGCTAAATGGGCACGATCGTTTCCTTTCACATACGACGTTGCAAACATCTTTCCGTCATCAGCCCATTCAGGCCGAGATGTCCGTTCTTCGCTCATTCACTCACTTCCTCGTAACCGAGTCGTCGATAAATCTCATGCAATACTTTTTGTGCTGCTACCGGAATGATTGTACCTGGCCCAAAAATTGCAGCTGCACCATGTTCATATAAAAATTCGTAATCTTGCGGTGGAATGACTCCACCAACGACAACGATAATATCTTCACGCCCTAATTTCCGCAACTCTTCAACAAGTTGTGGCAACAACGTTTTATGCCCCGCAGCAAGCGAGCTCATGCCGACGACATGGACGTCGTTTTCAACCGCTTGCCGAGCTGTTTCTTCTGGTGTTTGAAAGAGAGGACCGATATCGACATCAAACCCTAAATCAGCAAATGCTGTTGCAATTACTTTTGCTCCGCGGTCATGTCCATCTTGTCCCATTTTTGCGATTAAGATGCGTGGTCGTCTTCCTTCTAGCTCGTAAAATTCATCCGTCATTTTTTTGACGCGGGCAATTTCTTCTTCGTTTGTAAACTCGGAACTATATACGCCGCTCACGGAACGAATGACGGCTTTATGCCTGCCTGCTACTTTTTCAATCGCATCAGATATTTCCCCTAACGTCGCCCGAGCGCGCGCTGCCTCTACCGCCAATTCAAGCAAGTTTCCTTCACCTGTTTCTGCTGCTTTCGTAATTGCTTGCAACGTTTGTTGAACGCGTTCTTCATCACGAGAAGCGCGCAACTGTTTTAATTTTTCAATTTGCCGCTCTCTAACGGCCGTATTATCGACTTCTAAAATATCGATCGGTTGTTCTTTTTCTGGACGATATTTATTCACGCCGATAATCGTCTCCGCACCGGAGTCAATTTTTGCTTGCCTTCTTGCCGCAGCTTCTTCGATGCGCATTTTTGGCAAACCTGTTTCAATCGCTTTCGCCATTCCGCCGAGATTTTCGATTTCCTCAATGTGAGCCCATGCACACTTCATTAATTCGTTCGTTAACGTTTCCACATAATACGAACCTGCCCATGGGTCAATGACTTGGCAAATGCCTGTTTCTTCTTGTAAATAAAGCTGCGTATTGCGTGCGATGCGAGCGGAAAAGTCCGTCGGTAATGCAATTGCCTCATCAAGCGCATTTGTATGAAGCGACTGCGTATGTCCCATCGCTGCGGCATGCGCTTCTAAACATGTGCGCACGACGTTATTAAACGGATCTTGTTCAGTTAAGCTCCATCCCGATGTTTGCGAATGCGTGCGAAGGGCGAGCGATTTTTGGTTTTTCGGGTTAAATGTTTTCATCATTTTCGCCCAAATGATTCGCGCTGCGCGCATTTTTGCTACTTCCATAAAATAGTTCATCCCAATCGCCCAGAAAAACGATAGACGCGGAGCAAATGAATCAATGTCAATGCCTGCTTTTAGTCCTGTGCGAACATACTCTAATCCATCCGCAAGCGTATAAGCGAGTTCAATATCTGCAGGTGCTCCTGCTTCTTGCATATGGTAACCTGAAATGCTTATGCTGTTGAATTTCGGCATATGTTTGGACGTATACGCAAAAATGTCTGCAATAATACGCATGGACATTTCTGGTGGATAAATGTACGTATTCCGCACCATATATTCTTTTAAAATGTCATTTTGAATCGTTCCAGATAGCTGTTCTTGTTTTACTCCTTGTTCTTCGGCCGTCACAATGTAAAACGCCATAATTGGCAATACGGCACCGTTCATCGTCATCGATACGGACATTTGGTCAAGCGGGATGCCGTCAAATAACGTTTTCATATCTAACACAGAATCAATGGCGACTCCTGCCTTGCCGACATCCCCGATAACGCGCGGATGGTCGGAGTCATATCCCCGATGTGTTGCAAGATCAAAAGCGACAGACAGCCCTTTTTGACCCATCGCTAAGTTGCGACGATAAAATGCATTGCTTTCTTCCGCTGTCGAAAAGCCAGCGTATTGACGAATCGTCCATGGGCGATTGACGTACATCGATGGATATGGTCCACGAACGTATGGCGGAATGCCCGGCATATAGTCAAGAAAATCGAGGTCTGCTATATCTTCTTTCGTATATAGCGGTTTGATCGCAATATGTTCGTTTGTTTGGAATACGAGTTCATCGAATGTTGCTCTTACTTTTTGTTCGATCGCTTTTTTCCACGTTTGTTCATCAACTGGCTTTCCATATTGTAACGATCGATTGGCAAAATTAATTTTCCCCATCCACGTTCACCCCCATATCTTTCATAAATGCGAAAATCGTATCGTAGCAGTTCGAACCGATATGAATGAATCCATTGACGCCCGCTTCTATAAACGTTGCTTCAATATGTGATGGTTGCTTTCCTGCGACATATATGCGAACATCGCTTTTTTTCGTTTTTACTTGACGCACAATATGCGGAACGGCATCTACATAATCATCATCTGTCCCGCAAATGATATAATGCGTTCCGTTCATTTGTAGCACTCCGTCTACGGCTTCTTCTGGCGTCATATAGCCATCATTTTTTACGACTGAAAATCCACCCGCTTCAAAAAAACCTGTCATAAAATCAGCGCGCGCTTTATGTTTTGGAATCGAACCGAGATTTACAAGATGCACAGTTGGACGCTGACCGCTTGTTTCTGCATGGCGTTCCGATGCTTTGCGAAGCTGTTCAAACGGCTCAGATAAACGCCATTGTCGAATCGGTGACACGATCACGGCTGAACTTTCCTTTTCATGTATAACATGTTGAGCGATCGCTCGACGTTTAACAAGCGAAAGCGCCTCTTCCATTGTTTTTATATCGATATACATATGATTGCTTCCGTAAGCAGTGTACGTATGTTTCGGTGCTGACGGCTCAGCAATGTTTGCATATACGTTCGTTCCGACGATCTTTTCTTTTCTTGCTTTCACATGTTGTTCACGTTGTTTTGCTATGTTTTCAATTTCCTTTTGCACAAATCCGCATTGAAGCGCTTTTGTCATCCCGCCTTGCGCTTCGACCTGTTGAAATAATTTCCAAGCTTCTTCAGCAACTTGAGCCGTCAACGTTTCGACATAATAAGACCCACCAGCTGGATCGATCACTTTTCCGATATGGGCTTCTTCTAACAAAATAAGTTGTGTATTTCTCGCGATGCGCGTTGCAAATTCATCTTCTGTTGCAAATGGCTCATTAAATGGTGAAACATGCAAACTATTTGCCCCACCGACAATCGCAGCAAACGCTTCTGTCGTTGCGCGAAGCATGTTGACGTACGGATCGTATACCGTTTTCGTAAAATACGACGTACGCGCATGAATGGATAGTTTTTGCGCTTGTTCGCTTCCTCCGAACGCTTGCACAATGTTTGACCAAATGAGCCGCGCAGCACGTAGCTTCGCAATTTCTATAAAGAAATGTGAGCCAACTGGGAAAGAAAAATCGATACGGTTGGCTACGTCATCAATCGTTAATCCACGCTCGAGACATTCGTTTATATACTCTACGGCTGAGGCAAAAGTAAATGCAAGCTGTTGAATCGCATGGCCTCCCCCATTATGATATGGATCAGCATGAACGAGAATTGTTTTCACATGCGGCATATGTGTTTTCGCCCATGTCGTCACATCTGCCATGACATCGTATAAAGTAGAAAGCGGCATAGGAAGCTTTCCTGTGATCGTCAGTAAATGAAGTGGATCCATTCCGATCGTCCCGCGCATGCGACTAAGCGGCTGTCCACTTTCCTCAAGGTATGTCACAAAAAGAGGAAAAAACGGAAAAGAACACGCTCCTGTATCGATGCGAAGAGAATGATTAGTTAAAGGAATGTTTGAAAACATCGCTTCGATTTGCTCGATCGTTTGAATGAAAAAGTTTAAATTCGGCAATACGACATGAATTTCTGTCTGTCCACGTTCTAACTGATGCTTCATGCTCGCATTCCACTGTTGAGGTGTAGAAGCTGAGCATTGCTGGCTTACTTCCCATCCTTTTTTTATATATCCTTCTACTTCTGTTCCGCGTACATATGAAGGAAAACCTGGATATTGTTCGATATGTAATCCTTCTAAATCCGCACGCGTGTAAATCGGTTTTAATTCAATTTGTTCATATGTTTTAGCATGTAGTTGATCGATCGATTTTCCTTTTAACGATTTTTCTACTTCTTGTTTCCATTCGTCGTAGCTTGGAATCGGAAACGATATTTGTTTCATTGTGGCACCCCATCCCCCTTTGTTGTTAAAACGCTTTCTTTTCTTATTTTTGAAAATATTCGTTACATTTTTTATTGTAGTACATCGTCGAAAGGAAGAAAAGAGAAATCGTTGATATAAGAAGAAGAGGATAACTATTCGTTACCCTCCTCATCATCATTAGTAAATTGGTGTGTTTTCTTTTGTGACATGCTCTAAAATTTCTTTGACACGCGCTAAAAAGCGACCGCAAATTAAACCATCGAGCACGCGATGATCTAGCGATAAGCAAAGGTTAACCATATCGCGAACCGCAATCATACCGTCTTTGACAACCGGGCGTTTCACGATCGATTCAACTTGTAAAATCGCTGCTTGCGGGTAGTTAATGATTCCCATCGATTGCACCGAACCGAACGAACCTGTGTTATTGACTGTAAATGTGCCCCCTTGCATATCTTCCGGACGGAGCTTACCTGCGCGCACTTTTGCGGCTAATTCAGCAATTTCACGCGCAATTCCTTTAATTGATTTTTCATCAGCATGTTTAATGACTGGAACGAATAAGGCGTCATCTGTTGCTACGGCAATTGAAATGTTAATATCTTTCTTTTGAACAATTTTATCTCCTGCCCACATCGAGTTCATTTGTGGGAATTCTTTTAACGCTTGAGCCACCGCTTTTACAAAAAACGCAAAATACGTTAAGTTAAAGCCTTCGCGCTTTTTAAATTCGTCTTTAATCGAATCGCGATAAGCAACTAAGTTTGTTACATCGACTTCAACCATCGTCCATGCGTGTGGCGCTTCATGTTTACTACGAAGCATGTTTGTCGCAATCGCTTTTCGAACTGGTGTCACTGGAATTTCAATATCGCCTGGTTGAAGCGGTACGTTAGGCGCAGCGGCTTGTTTCGGTGCTGCCGCAACTGAAGCTTCCGCTTTTGGCGCTTCTTGTACCGACTGCACAGGCGCTTGAACCGAAGCGGTTGGCGTTTGACTTGGCGTTGGAATGTTGCCGGATTCGATCAATTTCAACAAGTCTTTGCGCGTAATGCGTCCGCCCATGCCTGTTCCTTGTACTTGTTCAAGGTCGATGTTGTGCTCTTGGGCAAGGCGAAGAACGGCTGGCGAATAGCGGCCTCTTTCTCCCACCGGTTTTTTCGGCATTGCTGCTTGTGCTGGCGCTGACGGAGCTTCCGCTTTCGGTGCTTCTTCTTGTTTCGTTTCCGCCGTTTCTATGCCTTCTCCTTCGACTTCAATCGTACAAATGACGGCGCCAACTGGCAACGTTTCCCCTTCTTTTGCGATAATTTCTTTAATGACACCAGCAAATGAAGATGGAATTTCTGCATTCACTTTATCTGTCATCACTTCGGCAAGCGGATCATATTTGTTGACACGAGTGCCAACAGATACGAGCCATTGACTAATCGTCCCTTCCGTTACACTTTCCCCAAGCTGTGGCATCGTAATTTTCTCAATCGCCATCGTGACTCCTCCTTAAAACTGCGCCAATTCGCGCATCGCCTTTTCGACTTTATCTGGGTTGACCATAAAGAATTTTTCCATCGTTGGCGCATATGGCATAGCTGGAACGTCTGGACCAGCTAGTCGCATAATTGGTGCGTCTAAATCGAATAAGCAATGTTCTGCAATAATCGCCGCTACTTCGCTCATGACGCTTCCTTCTTTATTGTCCTCTGTCACAAGCAATACTTTTCCTGTTTTGCTTGCTGCTTCAATAATCGCTTCTTTATCGAGCGGATAGACGGTACGCAAATCTAAAATGTGAGCGGAAATGCCTTCTTGCGCCAATTTTTCAGCAGCTTGCAAAGCAAAATGAACGCATAAGCCGTACGTAATAACTGTAATGTCTTCTCCTTCACGTTTGACATCTGCTTTACCGATCGGAAGCACATAGTCGTCTGTTGGAACTTCTCCTTTAATGAGACGATATGCGCGCTTATGCTCAAAGAACAACACTGGATCTTCATCACGAATCGCCGCTTTTAATAATCCTTTCACATCGTACGGTGTAGACGGCATGACGATTTTTAATCCCGGTTGATTCGCAAAAATTGCTTCAACAGATTGAGAATGATATAACGCTCCGTGAACACCGCCACCGTATGGAGCACGAATAACAATCGGACAATTCCAATCGTTATTCGAACGATAACGAATGCGCGCCGCTTCAGAAATAATTTGGTTGACAGCAGGCATAATAAAATCCGCAAATTGAATTTCAGCAATTGGGCGTAATCCGTACATCGCTGCACCGATCCCGACACCAACGATGGCAGATTCCGCTAACGGCGTATCGATGACTCGCTCTTCCCCAAATTGATCATAAAGCCCTTGCGTCGCTTTAAATACGCCCCCTTTTTTTCCAACATCTTCTCCAAGTACGAATACGCGCGGGTCACGTTCCATTTCTTCGCGAATGGCCATCGTAACGGCATCGATATATGAAATGACAGGCATGTTTATTCCTCCTCTGCGTACACGTATTTCAACGCATGTTCTGGTTGTGCATATGGTGCTTTTTCTGCGTAGTCTGTCGCTTCGTTCACTTGTTTCATCGCACGATCAACAATTTCTTTTTCCAGCTCATCCGTTAATACGCCTACTTCTTTTAAGTAGTTCGCAAATAAATAAATTGGATCTTTTGATTTTGCTTCTGCAATTTCTTCTGGCGTACGATATGCACGATCGTCATCGTCTGATGAATGCGCTGTTAAACGATAAGCAACCGTTTCAATTAATGTTGGTCCTTCACCACGGCGCGCACGATCTGCTGCTTCTTTTACGACGCGATATACTTCAAGCGGATCTGTACCGTCTACTGTATATCCTGGCATGCCATAGCCGATCGCACGGTCTGACACTTTTTCGCATGCTAATTGTTTTTCAATTGGAACAGAGATGGCATATTTATTGTTTTCGCACATAAAGATGACCGGCAGCTTATGAACGCCTGCAAAGTTTGCTCCTTCGTGGAAGTCACCTTGGTTCGAAGACCCTTCTCCAAATGTAACGAACGATACGAAATCTTTTTTCTCCGTTTTTGCTGCTAACGCAATGCCAACCGCATGCGGCACTTGTGTTGTAACAGGGGAAGAACCTGTGACGATTCGGTTTTTCTTTTTCCCGAAATGCCCTGGCATTTGGCGACCGCCAGAGTTTGGATCTTCCGCTTTCGCAAATGCTGAAAGCATCAATTCTGTCGGTGTCATACCGAACGTTAATACAACACCCATGTCACGATAATAAGGCAAGACGTAATCTTTCGTGCGATCTAAAGCGAATGCCGCTCCTACTTGCGCCGCTTCTTGTCCTTGGCAAGAGATAACGAACGGAATTTTACCTGCACGGTTTAACAACCACATCCGCTCGTCAATTTTACGCGCTAACACCATCGTTTCATACATTTGTAAAACGGTTTCATCGCTTAAACCGAGTTGTTTATGACGATTTTCCGCCATCATTCATTCCTCCTTTAAAAATGAATCGCTTTTCCGTCAACAGCAAGCGCCGCTTCCATCATCGCTTCTGACAGCGTCGGATGCGGATGAATCGTGTGGGCAATTTCCCAAGGTGTTGCATTGAGCACACGCGCTAATCCAGCTTCAGAAATCATATCCGTTACATGTGGGCCAACCATATGCACACCGAGTACATCATCTGTTTTTGCATCGGCGACGATTTTTACAAACCCTTCAGCTTCCCCGTACACAAGCGCTTTGCCGATCGCTTTAAACGGAAATTTGCCGACTTTCACGTCATATCCTTTTGTTTTCGCTTCTTCTTCTGTTAAACCAACGCTTGCCGCTTCAGGACGACTGTAAATACATTTTGGCACCATCGTATAATCGAGTGGATAAACAGTATTTCCAGCAAGATGTTCAATCGCGATGATTCCCTCATGTGAAGCAACATGGGCAAGTTGTAAACCACCGATCACATCGCCAATCGCGTAAATATGTTTTTCTCTCGTTTGATAATACTCGTTTGTTTGAATAAATCCTTTTTCAATAACAATATCGGTGTTTTCCAATCCGATTCCTTCAACGTTTGCTTGACGTCCGACAGAAACGAGCATTTTTTCAGCTGTAAACGTTTCGTTTTGTCCATTGGCCTCTGCTTGAATGCGTACACCATTTTCAACAATGAGCGTTTCCGGTAACACTTTCGCTTTTGTAACAATGCGTACGCCACGTTGTTTTAATATTTTTTCAATTTCTTTTGATACGTCGCGATCTTCCGTTGGTAAAATGCGATCGGCATATTCAACGACCGTGACATCTACACCAAAATCGTTTAACATCGATGCCCATTCAATTCCGATGACTCCGCCACCGACGATGATAATGGAAGCTGGCAACGTTTCCATGCGCAACGCTTCATCTGACGTCATAACGAATTGTCCATCAATCGTTAACCCCGGTAACGTGCGCGGGCGAGATCCTGTTGCGATGACAACGTATTTTGGTACAAGCATTTCATTTTCTGTTCCGTCATTCATCTCAACAGAGATCGTTCCCGGCATTGGTGAAAAAATGGATGGACCTAAAATACGTCCCGTTCCTTCATACACATCGATTTTTCCTTTTTTCATTAACATGTGGATCCCTTTATGCAGTTGATCAATGATCGACTGTTTGCGCGCTTGTACTTGAGCAAAATCTAAACGCACTTCCCTAGCAAACACGCCAAACGTTTCGCTTTGTTTCGTTTGAGCATATACTTCTGCGCTGCGCAATAACGCTTTGCTCGGGATACATCCTGCATGCAAACACGTTCCCCCAAGCTTTCCTTTTTCAACAACCGCTGTTTTTAAACCGAGTTGGGCCGCACGAATGGCGGCAACATATCCGCCCGTTCCACCGCCAAGTATCACGACATCGTACTCTTTAGCCATCGTTTCATCCCCTTAAACTGTTGTTTTGACCGCTTGTGGATATTGTTTCGCTTCTTCTTCTCCACGCAACACGCGAAGTGCCCCTTCAGCAAGTGCCTGCAATTCATTTTCCCCTGGTTGCACGATGACATCGGCAATCCATTGTACCCGATCAGCAATTTCTTTCACAAACTGTTTTCCGTATGCTAAACCGCCCGTTAAAATGATGGCGTCAACTTTTCCAGCTAACACAGCGCTTGCTGCTCCAATTTCTTTCGCTACTTGGTATGCCATCGCGCTATAAACGAGTTTCGCTTTTTCATCACCATTTTCAATCATTTTTTCAACTTTCACCGCATCATTCGTTCCTAAATACCCAACAAGACCTCCTCCTCCAACGAGCATGCGCATCACTTCTTCGCGATAATATTCACCAGAGAAACAGAGAGAAACGAGGTCACCTGCTGGCACGGTCCCAGCACGCTCCGGGCTAAACGGACCTTCTCCGTCCAATCCGTTGTTGACATCAATGACACGCCCGCACTTATGTGCACCGACTGTAATACCTCCGCCCATATGTGCAACGATGAAATTGACTTCTTCATACGCTTTTCCCATCTGTTTGGCGACGCGACGAGCGACCGCTTTTTGATTTAATGCATGGAAAATGCTGCGACGCTCGATTAACGAAAAACCAGAAATGCGAGCGATCGGATCAAGTTCGTCTACAACGACTGGGTCGACAATAAATGCAGGAATGTTTAATGCGGAAGCAATTTCATGCGCCAAAATCCCACCAAGATTTGAAGCATGCTGACCGGAATAGCCGCGTTTCAAATCTTGCAGCATCATCTCATTAACAGCGTATGTGCCACCTTCAATTGGACGAAGTAAGCCACCGCGTCCGCATACCGCGTCGAGCTTAGAAATATTAATACCTTCATGATCAAGCGTTTCTAAAATCGTTTGTTTGCGAAATTCGTATTGGTCAATAATTTTTTTATACGCTCGTAACGCCTCTGTATCATGGCGAATCGTTTTTTCGAAAATGGAGCGTTCATTATGAAAAACGCCAATTTTCGTTGACGTCGATCCCGGATTAATGACTAAGATGCGAAATGAATGTTCTTGCAATGTGTAACCCTCCATTTTTATCATCGACGAAGCGAGAACGGACGTCCTCGCTTCGTTACATATGTTTAGCGCGTACGACGACGGCTTAAAATGTGTTGACCGTTTTGTAAGAACTGGCTCCGTGATTGACGCATTTTTGCAATGCGCTCCTCAGCTAGACGGTCTGCTGCTTGGTATGTTGGAATGCCGTCACGTTTCGCAATTTCGATAACTTTTTCAATATTATTATAAATTTGTTCAACTTTTTTCATCGCGCGTTCGCGGTTATATCCGTATAGCTCATCCGCTACGTTAATGACACCGCCCGCGTTAATCACATAGTCTGGCGCATAAACGATACCCATTTCATGAATGATGTCGCCATGTCTTGCTTCGCGCAATTGGTTGTTCGCAGCGCCTGCAATGACTTTTGCTTTCAATTGCGGAATTGTTTGATCATTAATAATTCCACCAAGGGCACACGGAGCAAAAATGTCGCAGTCTACGCTGTAAATATCGTTTGGGTCAACGGCTTGTGCGCCAAACTCTTCAACAACGCGTTGCACCGCTTCTTTATTAATGTCTGTAACGATAAGCTTCGCTCCTTCTTCATGAAGATGACGGCATAAATTGTAAGCGACATTACCGACTCCTTGTACCGCGATCACTTTTCCTTCAAGTGAATCGCTACCGAAAGCCTCTTTCGCTGCTGCTTTCATGCCACGATAAACGCCGTACGCAGTAACCGGAGAAGGATTTCCAGACGAACCGAATGCTGGTGAAATCCCTGTGACATAGTCTGTTTCTTCGTAAATAATATCCATATCAGCGACGGTTGTACCAACGTCCTCCGCTGTAATGTAGCGACCGTTTAATCCTTGAATAAAGCGACCGAACGCACGGAACATCGCTTCGTTTTTATCTTTCCGCGGATCCCCAATGATGACCGCTTTTCCACCGCCAAGATTTAACCCAGCTGCTGCGTTTTTATACGTCATCCCACGCGCTAAACGGAGCGCATCTTCAATCGCTGCATCTTCAGATTCATACATCCACATGCGCGTGCCGCCTAATGCTGGTCCAAGCGTTGTATCATGAATAGCGATAATCGCTTTCAATCCTGATTCTTTATCTTGGCAAAATACTAATTGCTCATAGTCGTATTGCTCCATATATTTAAAAATCTCCATCGTTCGTTCCCCCTTGTTATTCGTTCGTTGCACAAATGGCTAATGCTAGTGAATACAATTTACTTTCTGCTGAATCCGCGCGCGATGTTAATACAATTGGTGCTTTCGCGCCAGCAATGATCGCTCCTACTTGCGCGCGGGCAAAATAAACGAGCGACTTATATAGCACATTTCCCGTTTCAATGTTCGGTACAACTAAAATATCAGCATGTCCTGCTACCGAACTTTGAATGCCTTTATGTTGGGCTGATTCAACGGAAATGGCATTATCTAAAGCGAGCGGGCCATCGACGATGCAATCTTTTAGCTGTCCGCGTTGATTCATGAGCGACAACGCTGCTGCATCAATCGTAGCTGGCATCGCTGGATTCACAACTTCAACAGCGGCGAGCGGCGCAACTTTCGGTGTATGAATGCCAATCGCTTTCGCCACTTGTACTGCGTTCATAATAATTTCTGTTTTTTGTTGTAAATCAGGTGCGATATTCATCGCTGCGTCAGTGACGAGAATTGGGCGTTCATAATACGGTACATCAAATACAGCAACATGCGATAAGACACGGCCTGTGCGCAGCCCATACTCTTTATTTAGCACCGCTTTTAAAATGGTTGCTGTCGGTACGTTCCCTTTCATTAAGACGCTTGCTTCTTTTTCGTGCACCGCTTTCACAGCCATGTGGGCTGCTTCTTCGTTTGTCGAAGCATGAACAATACGAATCACATCGTCATTTGCTTCCTGTACATATTCAGCAACGAGGCGTGATAAAACGGATTCATCGCCATATAAAATAAATCGCCCGAATCCTGCTTGTAACGCTTGTGCGACTGCTTTTAACACCTCTTCGTCTTCAGCTGCCGCAACAGCTACGGTTGCTTCAGGAAATTGGGTTGCTTTGGTGATTAACGATTGTAGCTTCATCTCATCTGCTCAACCCCTTTGTTTTTTCGTCACCTTTTATTCTTGCAAAAACCATGCCAACTTTTTTGTTATTGAAAACGCTTTATTTTATTTCTTTTTCGTTGCAACTTTTTGCATACTATGAACATTATTGCATGCTTTTTTTATCAAGTCCATACTTTTCAAGCTTGTAGTATAAATTTCGAATCGAAATGCCTAGTTGTTTGGCAGCTGCGGTTTTATTTCCTTGGCACGCTTGCAAAACGTTCTCAATGACTTTCGCTTCGTATTGCTCCACGAGCTCGTTTAGCGGTTTATGCCCATAAAGCAATTCAGAGGACGAAAGATGTTCTGGCTCTTTCGATTTGTGCAACAATGAAATATGCTTCCGTTCAATGACCACTTCATTATATTTCATAAAAATCATCGCGCGTCCTAGTACGTTTTCTAGTTCACGTACATTTCCCGGCCAATCGTACGATAGTAAATAAGCAAGGGCATCATCCGTAATTCCCTCCACATTGCGCCCGTAATCTTGATTTAGTTTTTGTATGAGCCGTTCACATAACGCAGGAATATCTTGCTTTCGTGCACGCAACGGAGGAATGTAAATCGGCATGCGATTGAGTCGATAATATAAGTCTTCACGAAATGTCCCGTCGGCAATCGCTTTTTCCAAGTGAACATTCGTCGCAGCAATGACGCGCACATTAATTGGAATAGGCTTCGTGCCACCGACGCGCACAATTTCTTTTTCTTGTAACACACGCAACAATTTGGCTTGCATATTGGCGGATAATTCGCCAATCTCATCTAAAAAAATGCTTCCGTTGTTCGCTTCTTCAAACAATCCTTTTTTCCCTCCGCGTCTTGCGCCTGAGAACGCTCCTTCCTCGTAGCCGAACAATTCACTTTCAAGCAACGATTCGGAAATGGCGGCGCAGTTTACACGAACAAATTTATGATATTTTCGATCACTCGCATTATGAATAGCGTGAGCAAACAATTCTTTCCCTGTTCCCGATTCACCGCGAAGCAAAATCGTTGCTGGAGTTTTAGCTGCCAATTTCGCCTGTTCAATCGCTAACATCATCTCTTCTGACGTGCCGACAATGTCGTCAAAGGAATATTTCGCCTCTAACGTACGAATAATTTGACGAGCACGTTGCAACTCAGAAGTTAATTGTTCAATTTCTGAAACATCGTGAATGACACCAACACTTCCTTTTAACATGCCATCAACGATAATTGGAGCAACATTCACGACAACATCGCGCTTTTTCGGACCGACTTTCATGCGCACACCTCTGACCGGTCGTCGTGTTTTTAACACTTTCATATGCATGCTTTCCCCTTCAGAAATGTCCGCTGTCGCCGGTTTTCCGATCACTTCTTCTTCTGATAAACCCGTTAACTTTGTATATGCTGGATTAATTAAAATACCGTTACCGTATTCATCAACAACGGAAATCGCTTCTTCTGAAGAGTGAATAATCGCTTCTAACATCGTGCGAATTTCTTTTAAATTTGTTACTTCTTCCGCCAAATGAACAACTTCTGTAATATCTTTGAATACCGCAAAAGCGCCAAACAATTTTCCAGTTTCATCAATAAGCGGGATGCGTGTCGTAATCATTTTTTTTCCGTTTTCTAATATTAATTCTTGATTCAACTCAACTTCTCTCGTTTGTAATACACGCGGCAATCCGCTAGCTGGAATAACACGCAAAATATGCGTACCAATGACTTCTTTTTTTCTTTTTCCAATCATTTTTTCTGCGCTCGGATTCATATGAGTGACAAAACCACGTTCGTCAATGACGATCATTCCGTCATGCGTAGAATGAAAAATTAAATCATGTTTCGTTGTCGCTGTTTTTAACGTAGCAATGAGTTGTTCTTTTTCTTCGACAAGTTGCGCAATAATGTAAGCAATATCGCCAGGGATAACGACCGTATGCGCAGCACTTGCTTTACGCAACGTAGCAAACACGTCGTCGTCTCCCGTCACTTCAACAATGACGTCAATATCGTCGGTTAACACGTCACGCCAATGGTTGCTCGTCTGAATACCCATGTCACGCGCAGCCTTTATCCCTGGTGCATCGTCGTTTCGATCCACAACCGCTACAACATCCATCAGTTTTGTTTCATGAAACATTTTTAATAGCGCACTTCCACCTTTGCCTGCCCCAACAATTAATACTTTTTTCATTCCCCATCACCTGTTCGTTTGCAATTTTTTGCAGACGCTTTCATCATACATTGTTTTTCTCTTCTTGACAAACAAACAAAAACATTTATGATGAAAACAGAACAAATGGAAAGGGTTTTGTTTTATGCAACGAATGATCGCCCTACTTATTTTACTAATTCCAGGATTTATCGCAGCGCTAGGGATTAAATGGATGCGCGATACGGTGTTTGGCATTTTACACGCACCGATCCCTTCACTTATCATTCAATTTTTGCTCGGTTTATTTTGTTTTATCATCGGACTCGGCTTTATTGCAGGATTTATTTTGCACCGCGATCGAAAACGAAACAAAGTGCAACCACGTTTTCAAAAAAAGAAACGCTTCGATTCAAAGTGATCGAAGCGTTTTTTCACGTATGTTTTGCGCTTTCTCTGGAAAATCGGTAAATATGCCGTCTACTTCATATTGAAACATCGTTTTCATCTGTTCTTCTTTATTGATTGTAAAAGGACGAATGAGCAATTGATTAGCATGAGCTGCTTCAACAAACAATCGATCTACAGCGCGATGATACGGATGAAGCGCCAAAGCGTGTAAAGTATGGGCATAATCCCACGGCTGATGCAATTTTTCCATATATAGTAGCGCTGTTTCAATATGAGGAGCTAATTGATGACATGTTGCCATACTTTCATGGTTAAACGATGAAAAAATGACGCGCGATGCTAAACGATATTGCTCCACAAGTTCAATTGTTTTTTCTTCTAGTCGTTCGTAAGGTACAAGATTGTTTTTTAATTCTATATTAATAAGCAACGACGTGTGTTGTGCCCACTCAAGCACTTCTTGTAACGACGGAATCGGACAAAATCCGTATTGTTTAAATTTATAGTTGGCGTTTAATTTTCGCAATTGCCGATACGTCATTTGTCCAACCCATCCTGTTCCGTCTGTCGTCCGATTGACTGTTTCATCATGAATGACGACGACGACTCCGTCTCTTGAAAGTTGTACATCAAGTTCAATTCCATCCGCTTGCACACGTGCCGCTTCTATAAACGAGGCCATTGTATTCTCTGGATGCGTCCCGGCCGAACCGCGATGAGCAAAAATATGTGTCATTCTTTTCCCACCTTTAAAAACGTTTTATACTTAACATATGAAAGGAGTTGAATGTATGCGACCTCTAAACATTTCGTTAGAGACAGCCCAAAAGCTAGCGAAAGCATTAAACATGCCGCTAGAACAAATTATGCATATGCCGCAGCACATATTAATCCAAAAGTTGCTTGAAATTGAAAAAACGAAATCGAGTAGGAGGAGGTGATTAACCTCCGTCCTCTCACACCACCGTACGTACGGT
>NZ_PEDM01000010.1 GCF_002742685.1 Anoxybacillus flavithermus | reverse complement strand
ACCGTACGTACGGTGGTGTGAGAGGACGGAGGTTAATCACCTCCTCCTACTCGATTGATGAGATAGTACATCGGAATGCCAGATATCGTAACAACAATCGATAAAAACGTATCTAGTGGTGCATGGAGTACCGTGCTCATAATAATATATGCTGCGCCAACAATAGCAACGATCGGTGTGAACGGATAAAGTGGCACTCGATATAATTGTTCGTTAGATGGTAATGATTTTGGCAATAAAAATACAGCATAAAAAGCAAAGCCATAAAATAAAAAGACACTAAAAATAGCAATATCGGTTAAGCGGTCTGCATTACCAAGTAGCATCATGACAATTGCAATGGTAATTTGCATTAACGTTGCCAATACAGGTGTGCGCCACTTTGGATGAATACGAGAAAAATAATGAGCAAACGGAAATAACCCATCTGTTGCCATCGCCAATGGCATACGAGGGAATGTGAGCACTTTTCCGTTTAAACAACCGAAAATAGATATTAAAATACCAATAGCAATGAATTTTCCACCGAATGGTCCAAATAAAATGGTTGCAGCTTCGCTCGCTGCATTCGGACCGAGTGCGACAATGGCATCAGCACGAAGTACATGAAGTAATGCAACATTCACAGCCACATAGGCAAACATGACAATAAGAATACCGGTGATAATCGCTTTCGGTAACGTTTTTGACGGATTTTTCATTTCACCAGCAACAAATCCAACGTTCATCCATCCGTCATACGCCCATAATGTTGCTAAAACTGCTGCCCCCAAGTTTATTGCTTGACTGGAGCCGCTATCCATGCCGAAAATCGGCACGTTTCCTTTTGCTACACCAAAAATAATGATAAGAAAAATAGGCAATAATTTTGCAGCTGTTAACACACTTTGGACGATTCCGCCAAATTGTGAGCCGAGCATATTCACAACGGATAAAAACAAGACCGCAATGATTCCAATCCAAAGCTCACTTTCTTTTGGGAGAGAAAAAACACCTACAAATAGTGTACCAAAATATAAACCTAGTGCACCGATGACGGCAGGACCGTAAATAACTGTTTGCACCCATCCACATAAAAATCCCCAAAACCGTCCATACACTTTTTCGATATACACATATAATCCACCTGTTTCGGGAATTTTTGCACTTACTTCTGCAATCGTTAGACCGCTTGCTAATGTAATAATCCCTCCGATGACCCATACAAGCAGGGCAAGTGTTGAATTTCCTGTTGCACCAATGACGATCCCGGGTTTCATAAAAATTCCAGAACCGATAACTGTACCGATGACGATAGCTGTCGCTGTAATAAAGCCAATGCTCCGTTTTAATTGTGTGTTTGACATGTTGTTCACCCCTAGAGGACAAATGTTTTTTTTTTAGTCGAACAATCGCTATTATAGCATGAGATGAAGAAAAATTTCTTTTTTTGAAAATTAAAATATTGACATCGTGAAAAGAAAAGAATAAGATAAAACTAAAGTTGGCTTAAAGAAACTTTTTTAACTCAAATCATTATTGTTTGCTTGTTCCACACATCATGTCGTTTTATGCTAATGCATATGATGGGCGAGCAAACAAATTTTTTTCGCTAATTTTTGTATTAAGGAAACTTTTATACCCTTGTGCAAATTTGGAGGAGGACGCATATGAAAAAGTGGATTGTCATATGGACCGCTTTGCTATTGTTATTTGGATGCGAAACAAAAGAGAATAAAAAAGATGTCATCTATGTCGTCGCAACGACAGGGCAAATTGCTGATCTTGTTAAACATGTCGGGGGAGAATATGTTCACGTGGAAGCGCTAATGGGGCCAGGGGTAGATCCGCATTTGTACAAAGCAACGCAAGGAGATATTCAAAAATTAAGTCAAGCAGACATCATTTTTTACAATGGACTTCATTTAGAAGGAAAACTAGGAGAAATATTTGCGAAAATGTCAAAAACGAAAAAAGTCGTCACAGTAAGTGAAGAGATTCCGAAAGAGAAGTTAATTGAAATAGATGGAGTATATGATCCGCATATATGGTTTGACCTTGATTTATGGAGTTACGCTGTACAGATGGTAGGAGACGAATTAAGTGAAACGGATCCGAAACATAAACAAATATACGAAGAACGAGCGGAAGCATATGAATCTCAACTTATGCGATTAAAAGAAGAAGCGAAAAAAGAGATGAACGCCATTCCGAAAAAACAGCGCGTCTTAATTACAGCACACGATGCTTTTCACTATTTTGGCCGCGCGTATGATATTGAAGTGCTTGGTTTACAAGGGCTAAGCACAGATGCTGAATACGGGCTAAAAGATGTGCAAGAGCTTGTTGACTTTATTGTTGATCGAAATATTCAAGCTGTATTTGCTGAAAGTAGTGTATCGAAAAAAGCGATCGAAGCAGTTGTCGAGGGAGCGAAACAGCGTGGACATCATGTTTCGATTGGTGGGGAGCTCTTTTCAGATGCGCTTGGAAAAAAAGGAACTGAAGAAGGGACGTTTATCGGTATGTATCGCTACAACGTCAAAACGATTGCACAAGCATTGAAGGGGGAATGACGATGAATCCGCTAGTTGTTGAACAGGTAACAGTTGCATATGATCGACAACTTGTATTAGAAGATGTATCATTTTCTGTTCCAGAAGGGAAGTTAGTCGGAATTATCGGTCCAAACGGTGCAGGAAAATCAACGTTAATGAAAGCGATGTTAAATTTTATTCCACGTATGCATGGAAATGTTTTCGTATATGGTAAGCCGTATGAAAAGCAACGTCATCTTGTCGGATATGTTCCACAACGAAATTCTGTCGATTGGGACTTTCCGACGAATGCCCTTGATGTTGTATTAATGGGGCGATACGGTCATATTGGATTGTGGAAACGACCACGAAAAGAAGATGTGGATATTGCTATGCAATGTTTAGACAAAGTCGGAATGTTACCATATGCGAAAAGACAAATTAGCCAATTATCTGGCGGACAGCAACAGCGTGTATTTTTGGCGCGTGCGCTTGCGCAAGATGCATCCGTTTATTTTATGGATGAACCGTTTGTTGGAGTCGATGCCGCAACAGAAAAAGCGATTGTCCAACTGTTAAATGAATTAAAAATGCGTGGAAAAACAGTATTAGTCGTTCATCATGATTTGCAAACGGTGCGAGATTACTTTGATTACGTTTTATTGTTAAATAAACGTGTTGTTGCATTTGGCGAGACGGAAAGTGTATTTACGTACGATCATATTCAAAAAACGTATGGTGGAAAAGTGACTTTTCTTTCTTCCACACATATCGTGGGGTGAATCGCGTATGGACATCAATGTTCAATGGGTATTTACAAGCATGGTTTTGCTTGGATTAGCAAGCGGGATGGTCGGAACGTTTGCCTTGCTAAAAAAACAAAGTTTAATAGGAGATGCGATGGCGCACGCTGCGCTTCCTGGTATTTGTATCGCTTTTCTTTTATATGGACAAAAATCGCTTCTTGTCTTTTTAATTGGTGCCGCTTGTTCGGGTTATATTGCAACAGTATGTATTCAGTTTATTGTAAAGCATACGCGTATTAAAGAAGATGCTGCTATTGGCATTGTATTGTCTGTATTTTTTGGTTTAGGCATTGTGCTATTGACATGGATTAATCAGCATGAAGGTGGGAATCAAAGTGGGATCAATGACTTTTTGTTCGGAAAAGCAGCATCGTTGACTGGAAGTGATGTGAACGTTTTAACCGTAACGGCTGTAACAATGATTATAACAATCCTCGTTTTTTTTAAAGAGTTCAAAATCATTACATTTGATCGAGCATTTGCGCAAGGCATCGGTGTACCTGTGTCATTGTTGAACGGTGTGCTTATGTTTTTAATCGTTTCGGTTGTTGTAATTGGTTTACAAGCGGTGGGGGTTGTGTTAATGTCTGCACTATTAATTACGCCAGCGCTAGCTGCGCGATATTGGACCGAAAAACTTGAATGGATGACATTGTTAGCTGGCGTATTCGGTGCTTTGTCAGGACTCGCTGGGGCATATATGAGTTTGATTACTTATGTGCCTACCGGTCCACTTGTTATTATTTTTGCGACAGCGCTGTTTCTTTTCTCGTTTTTATTCGCCCCGAAACGTGGCTTATGCAGCAAAATCATTCGTCGACATGTAGAAAGAAAAAAATTGCGCGTGAAACAACTAATGTATGAGCGAGGGGAGCAGTTATGAGTTATACGATCTGGATTTTGCTTACTGCAACTCTTGTCGGGATTAACTGTGGATTAGTTGGTACATTTCTTGTATTACGAAAGATGTCAATGCTATCTGATGCGATCAGCCATAGCGTATTGCTAGGGATTGTGGGGGCGTATATGGTCAGTCATCAACTGCAAGGGGTGTCTATGCTCATTGGCGCCTTGCTTGTCGGATTGCTTACGACATTTCTCGTCCAATTGTTGCATCAAAAAGGGGTACAAAGTGACGCGGCCATCGGTGTTGTGTTTACATGCTTGTTTGCCATCGGAGTTGTCCTCATTTCCTTATTCGCAGATCGTGTCCATTTAGATGTCGAACATGCGCTAATGGGTGAGATTGCATTCGTGCCGTGGGATGTGCTGGAAGTTTGTGGACAAAGTATTGGGCCGAAAGCGATTTGGTTGCTTGGATTTGTTTTAGCAATCAATATATTTGTTATTGTTTTTGCTTACAAAGAATTAAAAATTAGCTCATTTGATCGTGAAATGGCAATTACGCTTGGAATTCCGGTCGTGCTGATTCACTACGTATTAATGGGAATGTTGTCGTTAACGACTGTTGCCTCATTTGATAGTGTTGGAGCCATTTTAGTTGTGGCGATGCTCATTGTACCGAGTGCAACAGCGTACTTATGGACAGATCGGCTAAGTGTGATGCTTATATGTAGCGCAACGATTGGCGTGTTAGCATCGGCAATCGGTTACATGGGTGCAACGGCATTTAACGTCTCTATTTCTGGAGCAATTGCTGTATCAACCGGTGTCATCTTCTTTGTGTCTTTATGGATTGCCCCAAAAAGTGGGTTATTGTGGAAATGGATAAAAAAATCTCCTGCCTAGGCAGGAGATTTAGTCTTTTATTGCCGAAAGAAATGAATCGATAATACTTACATCGTTTGTAATCAAGAAAGCAGGAAGTAATGCAATAATGGTCACAACCGTCGCATATGAAACAATAACATTTTTCACTATTTTCACAGTGCTCACTTCCTTTTGAATTTATTTTCTTATTTTTCTGTCATTTTGTCAATCTTTTTTTATTAGCGAAATGTTTGTACGAAAATGGTATAATAACAAAATAGTTGTTTTAAAAAGGGGGGATACAATGCGAATACGAGATTGGGATCGAAACTTACGCATTCGTCTAATTGGGGAATCATTCGTTGGAGTTACGTTTTGGATGATATTCCCTTTTATCGCTATTTATTTTTCAGAGATGTTTGGTAAAGAAAAAACAGGCGTATTACTTGCTATTTCACAATTATTTTCGGTGATTGCCAATTTGCTTGGTGGGTATTTTGCTGACCGATTCGGGAGAAAAAAAATGATGGTAGTTGCAGCATGTGGACAAGCGCTTGCTTTTTTCTTATTTGCTCTATTTAATTCACCGTTATTCTCATCGCCGTTGATGAGTTTTATTTGTTTTGCCCTCGTAGGCATATGTGGTTCGCTTTATTGGCCTGCTAGTCAAGCGATGGTCGCTGATGTTGTTTCGGAAAAAGATCAAAGTCGCGTGTTTGCCGTGTTTTACACAATGAATAACGTCATGGTTGTCATCGGGCCATTACTTGGTGGAATATTTTATCCAGAATATCGTTTCTTCTTATTTTTAATTGCAGGAACGTTTTGTGCGATCGTGGCGACTGTTCTTTTTATTTATTTAGACGAAACAGCACCGATATGGAGAAAAACAACAGGAACATGGTATATGTTTTTTGTTGAGCAATTAAACAATTACCGTCTCATCGCTAAAGACCGTACATTTCTTTTATTCATTGTTGCTGGTATTCTTGTGGCGCAAACGTTTATGCAACTCGACATTTTACTTCCTGTTTACATAAAGGAAGTTGTTTCAAAACAAACATTATTTTCTGTTGGTTCATGGTCGCTTTCGCTGAGTGGAGAGAAAGCGTTTAGTGTCTTGATTGCTGAAAACGGATTGCTTGTCGCTTTATTTACGGTAGCTGTGACGAAGTGGATGGAAAACTATAAAGAAAAATGGGTGTTTGTCTTTTCTTCACTTTTTTACGGAATCGCCATTTTTCTTTTTGGTCAAACTACATCGTTATGGATGATGATCTTTTTAATTGCTTTATTTACGCTAGCAGAACTGATGACAGTCGGCTTACAACAAACGTTTGTTGCTAAATTAGCACCTGAACATATGCGCGGACAATATTTTGCGGCGGCGAGTTTGCGATTTACTCTTGGGCGCATGATGGCACCACTCGCTTTGACGCTTCCTTTTGCGTATCATTGGACGTTTTTTATCTTAACGTTACTTGCTATATGTAGTGCATGGCTGTATGCGATTATGTTTCGATCGATGGAGGAAAAACAAGCATGATTATTCTCATTCGGCACGGAAAGCCTGTTTGTAAAAGAGGCGGATGGATGACGAGAGAACAATTAATCAACTGGTTAAAAGCATACGATGGGGCAATCGTTTATGACGAGCCTCTATCGTACGCGGAAGCAAAAGAAAAAATAAAATGCGCATCTGTCGTCCTTGTTAGTTCGCTTGCTCGCGCTCGCCATTCAGCGTCTTTATTGCAACCACTAAGTCCAATTGAGGAGCACAAATGGCTCAATGAAGCCCCACTCCCTCAACCGCCAAAGTGGATGAAAGGTGTATATCCGCTATGGATGTGGCTTATTTTGTTGCGCTTGTTATGGTTTTGTGGATATGGAGAGGAGCCTTATACCAAAACAAAGCAGCGAGCGATGAAAGCGGCACAACAGCTCGTCCACTATGCTCGAACGGGAACCGTTGTCGTCATTGGACATGGTTGGTTTCATTTGCTTGTTAGTCGGCAACTGAGACGATATGGTTGGCTTGCAAAAAAGAAAAAATGGGCGTATTGGGAAGCAGTGACGTTGTCGTTGACAAGGCGCACACCGTGATGTACATATATGGTGTGTAGCCCCTTCTTTTTCTCATATTTTCCCTTTTCTTTTCATACATATGATGATGTAAATATGAGAAAAAGAGGGGAAATACGCGTGAATGAACAAGGGGGATTACAAAAAGAAGCGATGACACGAAGCGAACGACGAAAACGAAAACGACCATTTGTTTTTGCATGTTTATTATTCGTTGTAAGCGCGTGTGTTGTCGGGGCATGGGGAATGGTGAAACGAGAGACGAATGAGCAAAAAGTAATCGAGCAATTCATCATCGCATTGCGTCAAGAAGATGTACATACGTTGCGTCAATTTATTAATGAACCATTAAATCACAAGTCGCTCTCACCGCTTTTTGTGTATTTGCGCCAACACCCAGAAGGCTATGACCATATAAGAAAAGAGTTAGAGCGGCAAAAAGATGATCGAGTTTACATAAAAGGATTAACGTCAACTCCACCCATTTTTTTAATGAAATTGTCGCAAGGAACATACAAATTTGAGCCCGCGTTATATCACGTCTATGTACAAACAAATGAGAAAGGGGCGCGCATTTTCGTTAACAACGATTATGTTGGAGAAACGAATGTGCCGTTGACGAAAGTCGGGACATATGTCCCAGGCTTATACGAAGTGAAGATCGTTACTGATGAACACGAACGAACGGAAACAATATCGCTTTTCGGCGGTGAACGCATTCGAATGATCCGTCTTGATTTCAATTAAAAGGATGCAGCGATACGTTGCGTCTTTTTTATGGACAATTGAAACATATTTTTTCGCTCGTACGTAATACAGTCAGCGTTTCCATTTAGTAAAAAATCATAGTAAAATAAAGGATCATAGACGATTGGAGGAAAACGATGAAACGATTCATTCGAACGATATGGCGATGGTTTGTATCATGGAACGTTGGATTATTTAGTGCCCTCATTTCGTTGCTTGCATTTCGTTTGCCGTTTTTTATTTCATTTTTGATTGGTATAAGCATAGGGGTGATGTATTCACTTTATATGAAGAAAAAAGAAAAGAAAGATCAATTATACGATTTTAAGGACGAGCGATTGAAAGATGCGAAAAAAAAGGTTCGGAGAATAGGACAAAGTTTGTGGAGAATTCGTTCAGTTGCGATGTTTTCTAAACTTTCCCGTTTGTACTCCATCTGTCAAAAAATAATTGAAATTGTCGAAAAACAACCCGATCGTCTTGCTGTCGCACAACCGTTTTTTAACACAACGTTAGACTCTATTGTTACAATTATTGATAAATACATTTATTTAACAAAACACCCCGTAAAAAGTGGGGAGATTCGTCAGGCGATTCATGAAGCAGAGGAAGCGCTTAGTCTTGCGCTAACGAAAGCAGAAAACGAACTGTTGGACATGCTTGAAGAAGATTTGTTTGATTTAAAGACGGAAGTAAAACTTGTGAAACATACGATTGCATCAGAGGATCCCATTTCTTTACCAATAAAACATACAGTAACAATAACGGAGGAGAAAAAGCATGAGCAAAAACGATGAAATGCTTTGGACAAGTTCGATCGATTCGTTGCTTGCTAATCCATTTGGTGAAGTGACAGAAGTAAGGGACAAGCCATCATCTTCGCGTTTCATTGACCAATTAAAAGAAGAACATCGCCAAAAAGCGTTCGCACTTGCAGAACAAATTGATCCGCGCAACCATCAAGCTATTTTACAATATGGCGTAGCAGCACAAGCGGAGTTGTCACGCTTTTCACATTCGATTTTAAACCATGTGCAGAAAAAAGATGTTGGACCTGTTGGAGAAGTCATTCAAGAGCTAATGACAAAAATGAAAGAAGTAAACGTTGAAGATTTTGCAATGAACAAAAAAAGTTTTTTCGCGCGCATGTTTCAATCTGTCACACAGTCTGTGCAACATATTTTATCTAAATATCAAAAATTAGGTGTCGACATTGATCGGATTGCTGATCAACTTGAAAAACATCGCCAAATGTTATTTCGTGACATCATGATGTTAGAAACATTGTATGAAAAAAATAAAGAATACTTTGATGCCTTAAACATTTACATCGCTGCAGCTGAGTTGAAGCTCGAACAACTGCGAACAAAAACGATTCCAGAACTAGAGAAAAAAGCGTTACAGTCACAAAATCAAATGGATGTGCAAGAAGTAAATGATATGATTCAATTTGCTGACCGACTTGAAAAACGCATTCATGATTTAAAATTAAGTCGGCAAATTACGATTCAAACGGCACCACAAATTCGGCTCATTCAACATGTCAATCAAACGTTAGTCGAGCGCATTCAATCGTCCATTTTGACAGCCATTCCGCTTTGGAAAAATCAACTTGTCATCGCACTAACGCTCCTTCGACAGAAGAAAGCGGTAGAAGCGCAAAAAGCGGTAACAAAAACGACGAATGAGTTGCTGTTGCGCAACTCAGAGATGTTAAAAGTAAATACAATTGAAGCGGCAAAAGAAAATGAAGAAGGGCTTGTCAGCATCGAAACGTTAAAGAAGACGCAAGAAAATTTGTTAGAAACACTGGAAGAAACGTTAAAAATTCAACAAGAAGGTCGCATGAAGCGTCAGCGAGTAGAGCAAGAGCTGATCGAAATGGAAGAACAATTAAAACAGAGGTTGCTGACACTAAAAAGGGCTGAATAAAATCAGCTCTTTTTTATTGATTTTATATACCTGTTAGGGTATGATGTGTGAAGGAGGTAAGACAACATGACTTATATAGTAATCGGTATGTCCTTGCTATATGCTTTATATTATCGCTATGTACCTGTTCGTGGTGTTAAAGAGTTGACGTCTTTATCATCATATGAACATGTGACGTTGCTTGACGTGCGTGACTACAACGAGGCAGACGAAATGAAGGGAGCTCTCCGCATTCCCGTTGCGTACCTAAAACGCTATTATCAAACCATTCCGAATCGTCAAGTGATTGTCATTGCAAAAAGCCATTTGGAGAAAAATGTCGCCATTCGATTGCTTAGACGTTATCATTTTTCTGTACAAGGATATTATATAAAGGAACATGAGCATACAAATGCGTTAAAGATGGTAAAATGTCACTAACTGTTCAAACTTTATGAAATGATTGTTTGGTATAATACGGTTACACGTACTTGTATATGGAGGGGATAGATGATGAGAAAAATTGTTATTGTTGGCGGTGTAGCTGGAGGGGCTTCTGCTGCGGCACGTTTGCGTCGGTTAAGCGAAAAAGATGAAATTATTATGTTTGAACGAGGTGAATATATTTCATTCGCAAACTGTGGGCTTCCGTACTACATTGGGGATGTGATTCAACAGCGAAGCAAGCTACTTGTACAGACGGTTGATGGCATGTCCAAACGATTTCGCATTGATGTGCGCAATTTAAGTGAAGTCACAAGCATTAATCGTGAACGGAAAACGGTCACTGTAACAAATTTACGAACAAATGAACTGTATGAACAACCGTATGATGTTCTTATTTTGTCGCCAGGTGCTAAGCCGATCGTACCGCCAATTCCGGGGATTGATGAGGCAAAAGCGCTTTTTACGTTGCGTAATGTACCGGATACAGATCGTATTCGCTCGTTCGTCGATAACGAAAAACCGAAACGTGCTGTCGTCATCGGTGGGGGATTTATTGGTGTAGAAATGGCTGAAAACTTAACAGAGCGCGGTGTACATGTGACGCTTGTAGAAATGGCGAATCAAGTGATGGCACCGATTGATTACGAGATGGCAGCAATTGTGCACACACATATGAAAGAGCACGGCGTTGACTTGATTTTAGAAGATGGCGTACAAGCGTTTGAAAACGAAGGTCGACGCGTCGTGTTAAAAAGTGGGCGAACGATTGAAACAGATATGATTATTTTAGCCATTGGTGTTCAGCCGGAAAGCCAGCTGGCGAAAGAAGCAGGACTAGAACTTGGTTTTCGTGGTGCCATTAAAGTGAATGAACATTTGCAAACGTCTGACCCGAACATTTTTGCGATCGGTGATGCCATTGAAGTAAAAAGCCTCATTCATGGATTTGAAACTTTTGTTCCACTTGCATGGCCGGCAAACCGTCAAGGTCGACTTGTTGCTGACTACATTAACGGTCGTCACGTGAAGTATAACGGAACGCTTGGTACGTCAATCGCTAAAATTTTTCATATGACTGTAGCAGCCACAGGATTGAACGAAAAAATATTAAAACACCACGGCATCGATTATGAGGTTGTTCATGTTCATCCAATGAGCCATGCGAGCTATTATCCAGGCGCAACACAAATGACGTTAAAGTTAATTTTTAATCGTCAAGGTCGCATTTATGGGGCGCAAGCAGTCGGACAAGATGGTGTGGACAAACGTATTGACGTCATTGCAACAGCGATAAAAGGTGGATTAACGGTATATGATTTACCAGACTTAGAATTAGCCTATGCTCCACCGTTTTCATCAGCAAAAGATCCAGTCAATATGGCTGGATATGTAGCATCAAATGTGTTAGATGGTATGGTAGAAACCGTGCAATGGTATGAAATCGATGACATCGTCGCTAACGGCGGGTTGCTCATTGACGTTCGTACGCCAAGAGAATTAGAAACAAGGGGAGCGATTCCAGGAAGCATCAACATTCCACTTGATGATTTGCGCGACCGCCTTCACGAATTACCGAAAGATCAAACGATTTATGTGACATGTCAAGTCGGTTTGCGCGGATATTTAGCCACTCGCATTTTGAAAGAACATGGATTTGAAGCAAAAAATTTAGACGGTGGTTATAAATTGTACTCGAGTGTAAAGTAGGAGGAGTAGATATGTTTGAAAATATTTTACCGACACAAGCAGATGTCTTGCGTCATGAAGCAAATGTAGAAGTACTAGACGTTCGGGAGGCGCATGAAGTGGCGGCAGGAAAAATCCCAAATGCGCGCCATATTCCGCTCGGGCAACTATTTGCTCGTTTAAACGAACTAGATCAAAACAAAACGTACATTGTTGTTTGCCATTCAGGTGGCCGAAGTGCATTAGCGTGCGAGTGGCTATCAGAACGAGGCTTCCGTGTAAAAAACATGGTTGGCGGCATGATGAGTTGGGAAGGAGAAGTGGAGTAAGACTGGCGATGTGCCAGTCTTATTTTTTATGCACTTGGCATCGTTTTATTGTACAATAAAATACATGTATTGGAAGAGAGAAACGAATGAAGGGGAATACATATGTGGAAAGATAAAAATGTGATTCTTATTTTTATTGGTGAGTTTATTGCCGGAATTGGTTTGTGGCTTGGGATTATCGGAAACTTAGAGTTTATGCAAAGGCATGTCCCATCTGACTTTGTGAAGTCGCTTATTTTATTTTCGGGATTGCTTGCTGGTGTTATAGTTAGTCCGATAGCAGGAAGATGGATTGATACATACGCAAAAAAGCATATTCTTTTATATGCGGGAATTGGCCGTATATGTAGCGTTGTTTTTATGTTATTCGCCCTAAAATATGAATCTATTTTCCTCATGGTATGTTTTATGGTTTCCATTCAAGTCGCAGCCGCTTTCTATTTTCCAACGTTGCAAGCAATCATCCCACTTGTTGTGCGGGATGAGAAACAACTGATGGCGATCAATGGGATGCACATGAATATTTCAGCGTTATCACGAATCTCTGGTACTGCCTTTGGTGGTGCTCTCCTTATGATTACAAGTTTGCAAACGTTATATATCGGCGCGATAGTTGCGTACATTTTGCTATTTCTACTTACTTTTTTTATTGATATAAAAGAAGAAAGGCGCGAGACAAAACACAATACAAAAGAAAAACAACGATTTACAGACATATTTCCAATTATTCAGCAACTACCTATCGTTTATATTGCGGTTATTTTAACGATTGTTCCACAGCTGTTTATTGGTGGATTTAATTTAATGGTTATAAACATTAGCGAATTGCAACATGATTCGTCAATTAAAGGATGGCTGTATACCATTGAAGGAATCGGATTTTTATTTGGAGCTTTTTTCATTAAATATGCCGCTCGTGAACAAACGTATGTGAAATGGATGTATGCATTAACTTGTTTCATTGCTTTAGCGCAACTATCTTTACACTTTGCTCATATTAAATGGGTTTCGCTTGTTTCATTTGGATTGTTCGGCATATGCGTCGGTTGTTTTTTTCCGATGATCGCCACGATTTTTCAAACGAACGTTCCAAAATTATATCACGGTCGCTTTTTTTCATTCAAAAACATGTTTGATCGTGTGACATTTCAAGTGGTCTTGTTAGCTTCTGGATTTTTGTTAGATACGATCGGACTAGAACGTATGGTTGTTCTATTTGGAATATTATCGTTTCTACTTATTATGTACACGATGTTTCGCAAAAAAGAGAGTATGTTAAAAAGCGAAGGGGCATAAGTCCCTTCGCCTTAACCAATAATAATGCGTTCTTTTGGGTAATGGTACGTTTCTTTTTGATTGTTGCCACGAATAAGAAATAAAAACGATAAAATACCAATGCGTCCGATAAACATTAAAGCAGTAATTACTAGTTTTCCAAATGTGCTCAGTTCGGATGTAATGCCCATCGATAAGCCTGTCGTTCCAAACGCGGAGCATACTTCAAAGACGATTTCGATTATTGTAAAAGGCTCTGAAAAGGAAAGAAGCACAATGGCTAAAAAACAAAGCATAAAGGCTGTTCCGAACACGATAAACGATTTTAATATATCTTCATGATGAATTTCTCGTTGAAACACTTTAATCGAGTTTTTTCCTTTCGCATAAAAGAAAATCGTTAACATCACAATAGCAAACGTCGTCGTTCGAATCCCTCCCCCTACACTGCTTGGAGAGGCACCGATAAACATGAGTACACTTAAAACAAGTAGTGTAGGTTCAGAAAAGTCGGCGACATCCATCGTTGCTAATCCACCATTGCGGGAAGAAATCGATTGAAATAACGCATAAAAAAGCGACTCATGCCATGTTTTATTCGCAAAAAAACGATTCCATTCAATGAATAAAATAGCCCATGTTCCAAATAAAACGAGAAGAAAAAATGTGACGGTCGTTAATTTTGTGAAAAGCGAAAAACGATATTGCTTCTTTTGACGATGGAAGAAAAATTCTTTCACTTCAATAAGTACAGGAAAACCAATTGCACCTAAAACGAGCAAAATCATATGTATCGTCTGGACGAAATAATCGTCAGCAAATGGAATAAGCGACTGTCCTGTAATGTCAAATCCAGCGTTTGTTGTTGCACTCACAGACGCAAAGAAGCCTTGAAAAAACGCTTCCTCCCATGATGGAAAATAACGAAGAAAATATATACCTAAAACGATTGCCCCAATTATTTCAATAGTAATAATGAGCGTTAAAATTTCCTTCATTAACTTCACTAATCCAGCAAAGGTTGAACGATTTTGATCCGTCATAATAAGTTGGCGTTCACGAAAGCCAATTTTTTTTCCGAACATGAGCCAAATAAACGTTCCAAGCGCCATAATGCCGATGCCGCCAAATTGAAGAATAAAAGCAAGCACAAATACACCAGGTATATTAAACGTATCGACCGTCGATACGACAGTGAGTCCTGTGACACTAATGGCGCTCACAGCGGTAAATAATGCGTCAACAAAGCTTAATTTGACACCAGGTTGGTGAAAAAAAGGAAGCCATAGTAAGAATGTTGATATGCAAACAGCTACAAAGTAAAATAAGACGATAAGCTGAACGGTAGATAGGCGCGATAATTTTCGAGATTTCACAGCTTTACTCCCTCGCATGTTTTCGTTTTACACATATTTTGATTTTGGCAAATGACAAAAAGGAATGCAAGTCTGTTTTTTCATGAGGCAATATTTGTATTTATAAATTTTGATACATTTGATAAAATAGTGTTGCTCATTGATTCGCAAAAGTGGAGGGGACAATTATGAAGACGCGTGGAAAAATTGTAGCTGTATATATTTTTACTGTTTTTTTATTAGTTGGTCTTATTAACGGTATCATTTATATCCAATTTCAATCATTAATTGCGAACAAAGTCATGACGACAAACGCTCAACTTGCTTTACAGCTTATTGATGCAAAATTTCCCGGAGTATGGCAAGTAAAAGATGGCGAGCTATACAAAGGAGAAATAAAAATGAACGAAAACGAGGAAGTTGTCGACTACATAAAGGAAGTGGTTGGTGCGGATAGTACTATTTTTCTAAACGATGAACGTGTGGCAACAACCGTGATGAAAGACGGCAAAAGGCAAATAGGAACGAAAGCTGATCCGAAAGTTGTACAAGAGGTCATGAAAAAACAAAATCGCTATATCGGTGAGGCGAACGTGCTTGGGGAACTATATGTAACAAGTTACTTGCCAATTACAAACGATCGCGGTGAAGTCATCGGTATGTTTTTTATCGGCATGCCGAAACAAATCGTCAACCAAGAGATTAATAGCGTTATTGTCAAAGTCGTTGCTATTTCTGCATTGTTCGTCATTGTTGGAGTAATCGCATATCATTTATTTATTTCTGTTCGAATTATGAGACCGCTACATGTTGCAAAACAACATCTTGAACAAATAGCTAGCGGTGACTTTAGTAAGCCGTTGCCTGAAAAACTTCTCGGTGCAAAAGATGAATTTGGTGAAATGGCACGTTCCCTTGCCGAAACGAAACAAGCGCTCCGAAATACAGCTGTTCATATTCAAGAACAAGCAGATGCGATTGACCAACAATCAAGTGCCTTATCCGCTACTTCTCAACAAATGTCTGCATCGACTGAAGAAGTGGCAGCAACGATGGAACAAGTATCGCAAGGAGCGGCGTCACAAGCGAACGATTTAGCTGATATGACACATTCACTTTCTTATTTAACAGAAAAAGTTGAACGTGTATATGTAGAACTTGCGAATGTCAAACAAGAAGCGCTTCGTACGTCTGAACGAGCAGATATTGGTAAAAAAGAAATGGATGTATTAATTGCTTCGATCGAACAAATTAAACAAGCGTTTGAAACGGTGACAAGCCATGTTCAAACATTAACGACATCGGTACAAAAAATTAGCGGAATTACCGAAATGATCTCTACAATTTCTGATCAAACAAATTTACTAGCTTTAAATGCAGCGATTGAAGCAGCACGTGCTGGAGAAGCAGGGAAAGGATTTGCGGTTGTTGCGGATGAAGTGCGTAAACTAGCTGAACAATCCAAATCATTTACAGAAGACATTGTTCAGCTCATTGCGTCAATTAGCAAAAATACCGACGATGTCATTCATACATCAAGTGAAGTACACCTCTTTATTAAAGATCAAGCAAATGCTGTCGAAAAAACTGTACGTTCGTTCGCTGACATTTTGACATCCATTAGCCATATCGCGCCTCTCATTGTTTCAACTGAACAAGCAATGGATGAAATTGTGAAAGAAAAAGATAAAGTCATTGCCCGCATCGAACAAATTAGCGCAGTCGCTGAAGAAAATTCAGCGGCAACAGAAGAAGTTACCGCCTCGTCGGAAGAATTAACTGCATCAGCACAAGAAGTAGCTGCCACAGCTCAACGGTTGTATGAAATTGCAGAAAAAATGAAAGAAACAACTAATCGATTTATCGTGTAAAGCGACAGAAAATCTGTCGCTTTAAAAATAATTGTAAACGTTATCAAAACGAATTATAGTAAAATTAGGTGAAGACAATGGCACAAAAAAAATGGACAATAAGTCTTATTGTACTGCTCGTTTTATTTTTATATGTTTTTTTTCACTTTATCACCGTCACAAAGCAGCTCGAAAAAACCGTAGCAAAATTACAACATGAACAAAAAGCGACGTCACATCTCCCGCATGTGATTTTAATATCCCAAGAATTTGATAATCCGTATTGGCGAAAAATTGAACGAGGGGCAAAGGAGGCAGGAAAACAGTATGATGTAAATATTGAATATATCGGTCCGCTCCGAACAAGCATCGCGGAGCAAGTGAAATTACTAGAAAAAGCAATCGCCTCTCGGGTCGATGGCATTATTGTTCAAAATTTAAAAGATGAAGCGTTTACACCGCTTATTGACAAAGCTATTTCGCGAAACATACCTGTGATTACAATTGATGCCGATGCTCCAAAAAGCCGTCGCATCGCTTATGTTGGAACAAATAATTTTGAAGCTGGCCGATTGCTTGGAAAGGCAGTTGCTTCCCGTATAGAAGGAGAGCGAGAGATTGGAGTTATGATCGGGACGGATACATCAGAAAACCAACGTCTACGTTTACAAGGGTTTTTATCTGTTATTACTGAATATCCACATTTAAAAGTCGTTTCCATTACATCATCGAACATCTCGCGCATTCAAGCATCCATTCAAGCTGAACAAATGTTGCGAAAACATCCGAATATTTCTGTTATGGTTGGCACAAGTGCGCTCGATGCGATCGGTATTCGGATGGCGATAAAAAACTTGCATCGTAATAATATTCGAATATTTGGATTTGACGATGTGGAAGAAACGATCGAAGCGATTAGAGAAGGAGATATTGTCGCAACGGTCGTCCAAAAACCTTACGATATGGGATATTCCGCAGTCAAATTAATGGTTGACCATCTTTCTGGCAAACAAATTGATAAAGAACATTTTACAACAATTGAAGTCATCGATCGTAAAAACGTTCAGCAGGAGAGAAACAAATGAAAATTCGGACGAAATTGTTTGTTTTTATTCCCCTTCTCGTTCTTTTACTGAATTGTATTGCGTTTTTTATTTTTCAAAGTGGAAAACAAGTACAAGAAAGCTACGATGTCATGATGCAACGCATTTTTTTATATAAACAAATTTCGCTTGAGACACAGGAAAATGTGCGTTTTTTAAGTAGCTACTTAATTCACCAAGACGAGTACAATTATAAGCAACTCATCGAACATAAAAAACAACTTGAAAAGTTGCGCCGTGAATTAACAGAAAGACAATTGGAAGGAAACGATGCGTTCACGCTTGAAAACTACAAAAATATGGTTTATGTTTTTCTTGATTTAGAACAAGCAATTATTCATAAGCTGACAAAACAGCAATTCACAGGTTATGCGGATCAGTACAACGAAATTGAAAAAATTGCTTCGTTTATTCGCGAAGATAGTCAAGCGCTTGTTGACGTTGAACTGAGCTTATATCAACCTGTATACAAACAAATATTACAGCATACAGCACGAATGAATGAACTAGGCGGAATGTTGTTTATTTTAACGACGATTTTAAGCATCGTATTTGCGATATGGTTATCACGAACGATCGTCATTCCGATTCATCATCTTGTCCATGCGGCGAAAAACATCTCAGTGGGTCAACTGGACACGCGGATTCCTCGTTTCGATGGACATGATGAAATTGGCTTGCTCGGTAAAACGTTTCAACATATGATTGAAAATTTGCGCATATTAATCTCTAAAAATATGGAAATATTAGAAAAAGAAAAACTTGTTCGAGAATTAGAGCTAAAAGCTCTCCAAAGTCAAATTAATCCTCACTTTTTATTTAATACGCTAAACGTCATTTCAAAACTTGCTTATATCGAAGGGGCAGAAAAGACAAGTGAACTCACCGTATCCACGTCGAACTTGTTGCGATACAACTTACGAAAGCTCGATCAGCCTGTTACGTTACGTGAAGAAGTAGAACATGCGAAAGAGTATTTTGTGATTCAAAAAGCTCGTTTTCGCGATCGTGTTACTTTTGAAGTAAGGGTAGATGAATCATGTTTAGAACAGCCTATTCCTTGTTTAACGTTGCAACCGCTCATTGAAAATGCCTTTATTCACGGGATTGAAGGAATGGAGGAAGGGGCGAACATTCAGTTAATTATCGAAGAAAAAAGAAATTGCATTCAAGTAACGGTTGCTGATAACGGTGTAGGAATGCCATATGATGTACAACAAGCCATTATAAACGCATCGTATTCATTGACTAAAACAGGTCATTCAACAGGACTTGGATTAGAAAATGTGTTGCGACGCCTTCAGCTTTTTTATGGAGTAGAAAAAATACTAGATATAAAAAGTGCGCCAAACGAAGGAACGGCTATTATTTTACGGTTGCCAAGGAGGGAGAACGATGTACAAGCTGCTTATTGCTGATGATGAACCGCTAGAGAGGGAAGGATTGCAGTTAATGATTGAACGCTCATTTCCACAGACGTTTACGATTTTTCATGCAGAACACGGTCGAAGGGCTATTCAGCAAGTTGAGCAACATCGTCCGCATATCATTTTTATGGATATGAAAATGCCAGGTATTCAAGGACTTGAGGCTATCGCTGAAATTCGCAAAATGGATGCGCAAGCTAAAGTTGTCATTTTAACAGCGTATGATTACTTTACATATGCAAAAGAAGCGATTTCTTTAGGTGTAAGTGAATACGTGTTAAAGCCCGCCAAAAAACAACAAATCATTGATTTGTTACAAAAATTGTTACAGCAAATTGCAGAAGAACAAGCGATGCGTGAACAACAATTAACCGCCCGTGAAAAACTTGTTCAACTGCAAGCATTAAGTGAGATAGCTTGGACGTGGTTGTTCATGGGGAAAATGGACGAATGTGCTGCCCATACGTTCACTGGCATGGAATTCGAGAGCGGTTATGCCATTGTTGTGGAACTAGAAAAGACCGATGCGTTTGAAAGAGAAAGATGGGAAGAAACTGTAAAGCAATGCATGAAACAATATCGCCGTTGTTTATGTAGCCCGCTTAGTCAAAGGCAAATGGCAATTTTTATTGAAAGCGAACAACATGAACATACCATTTCGTTCGTTCAATCGTTGTTAAAACAGCTCGAGAAAGGATTGCAACAGCGAGTAAAAATAGGAATTGGAACGATTCGGTCGGGGATCGATGGAATGAAACGCTCATATAAAGAGGCATCTATAGCGGTTCGTTACGTTCCATCATTTAGTCGAGTGATGCATATCGATGATGTTCCGCTAACGGATGAAGTGGAACAAACGACAATAAAAACAAGTGGTAGCGTCATTGAGCAAGTCGAAATATTTTTACAAGAAAATTATTGTTATGATATAACGCTTGAAGAAGTAGCAAAATATGTTCATTTAACTCCGTATTATTTCAGCAAACTATTTAAAAAAGAAACAGGTCAAACATTTATCGATTATTTAACCAATTTACGCATCGAAAAAGCGAAACAATTGATGCGCGACGAAGGATTAACGGTGAAAGAAGCTTGTTACCGCGTCGGATACAAAGATCCAAACTATTTTAGCCGCGTGTTTAAAAAAGTGACAAATATGACACCAACAGAATATCGTCAAGACGTGTGCGAGCGTTGATAAAATGCTCGCATTTTTTTGTTGGACGACAAAAAAATGCTAATCCGTTCGTCTTTATAGGAATGAAAGCGTTTAAATTGTGCGAATATATCGCAAATAAGTGAAGAAGGAAAAGAAAACGCTTTCTTTTTCTTGTGTTACGCTTAACATGTAGACGATATGAAAAACAAGGGGGAATACATGTGAAGTGGTGGAAACACGTCGCAAAAGGGGCGGCAACATTCGTATTAGCATCCGCATTAACAGCGTGCGGGGTTGTATCTTCGGGAAACGAAGGGGGAAGCGAATCGACGAAAAAAGACGATGATAAAATTGTCATCGGTTTTTCGATGGATACGTTAAAGGAAGAACGTTGGCAACGGGATAAAGAATTGTTTGAGGCGAAAGTGAAAGAACTCGGTGCGGAAGTGAAAACGTTAGCAGCAAACGGAGACGATGCCGCACAGTTGAGCCAGGCAGAACAACTCATTTCAGAGGGTGTCGATGTTCTTGTCGTCGTACCTCATAACGCAGAGGCGTCAGCGGCGATCGTAGAAAAAGCGCATAAAGAAGGAATTCCAGTTATTTCTTATGACCGTTTAATTAAAAATGCGGAAGTAGATTATTACGTTTCATTTGACAACGTGCGTGTCGGTGAAATGCAAGCACAAGCGATTGTAGAAAAAGCACCGAAAGGAAACTATGTTTATATCGGTGGAGCAGATACAGATAACAACGCTCATTTATTCCGCCAAGGAGCCATGAACGTATTAAAGCCACTTGAGGAAAAAGGCGACATTAAAATTGTTTACGACCAATTCTCAAAAGATTGGAAACCAGAAGAAGCATTGAAAAACATGGAGAACGCATTAACAGCAAATAACAATAACATTCAAGCCGTTGTCGCAGCGAATGATGGTACAGCAGGTGGTGTCATTCAAGCGTTAGCGGCGCAAGGTTTAGCAGGAAAAGTACCTGTTTCAGGACAAGATGCTGAATTAGCTGCATTACAACGAATCGTTGAAGGTACACAAACGATGACAGTATACAAACCAATTAAAGCGATTGCAACAAAAGCGGCGGAAATGGCTGTTGCTTTAGCAAAAGGTGAGAAAATCGAAACGAACCAGACGGTATCAAATGGAAAAATTGACGTTCCATCTGTCTTACTTGATCCAATTGCTGTAACAAAAGAAAATGTATTAGACACAGTCATTAAAGATGGGTATCACAAATTAGAGGACGTATTCAAAAACGTACCGAAAGATCAATGGCCAAAACAATGAAAACAAGGGGCTGGCTTTGCCAGACCCTTATTTTCAACATGATACAACGGGAGTGAAACGAATGTATGCGTTAGAAATGATCAATATTACAAAAGAGTTTCCCGGTGTGAAAGCGCTTGACCGCGTTAGTTTCAAAGTGAAAAAGGGAGAAATTCATGCGCTTTGTGGCGAAAATGGTGCTGGAAAATCGACGTTGATGAAAGTGTTAAGCGGACTATATCCAGCTGGCACGTATGATGGTGAAATTCGTATTGACGGCAAACCTGTTTCGTTTCGACATATTGTTGATGCTGAGCAAGCAGGCATTGCGATCATTCACCAAGAACTTGCACTTGTAAAAGAAATGACCGTTGGTGAAAACATTTTTTTAGGGAGAGAACCACGTAAATTCGGTGTCATTCAATGGGATCAGTTATATTATGAGGCAGAAACATGGTTAAAGAAAGTGGGATTAACGATTTCTCCTCAAACAAAAATCCACTCACTCGGTATCGGACAACAGCAGTTAGTTGAAATTGCTAAAGCGCTAGCTAAGCAAGCAAACATTTTAATTTTAGACGAGCCGACGGCAGCTTTAACCGAAAGTGAAGTTGAAATTTTAATGGGTATTTTAGAACAGCTGCGAGCACAAGGGGTTGCGTGTATTTATATTTCTCATAAAATGCCAGAAGTATTTCGGTTAGCAGATTCGATTACCGTGTTGCGTGACGGAAAATCAATCGCAACTCTTTCACGTACAGAAACAAATGAAGATGAAGTCGTTGCCCTCATGGTTGGGCGTGAGTTGACAGAGCGTTATCCGTACGTCAAAAAAACGCCAGGGCATGTCGTCTTAGAAGTAAAAAACTATTCGATATGGCATAAGGAAAAGCCGATGAAAGTCAACAACAATATTCATATGACTGTTCGTGCTGGGGAAATTGTTGGCATTGCTGGATTGATGGGAGCAGGACGAACAGAACTTGCGATGAGCTTATTCGGTGCATATGAAGGAAAAGCCGAAGGGGAAGTGTGGATAGAAGGAAAACAAGTGCATATTCGTTCGGTGCAAGATGCAATTCGATCAGGTATTGCACTCGTCACTGAAGACCGCAAAAGGTTAGGACTTGTACTCGGAATGGATGTGAAAACAAATACGACATTAGCTAGTTTAAAAAGTATTAGCCACTTACAAGTCATTGATCAAAATGAAGAATTGAAATGGAGCCAAAAATACGTTGATGAACTAAAAACAAAAACAGCGTCTTTAGAAACAGCTGTCGGTACGTTATCTGGAGGAAATCAGCAAAAAGTTGTATTGGCGAAATGGTTAATGGCAAAGCCAAAGCTTTTAATATTAGACGAGCCAACGCGCGGCATTGATGTTGGAGCGAAATATGAAATTTATCACTTAATGAATAAATTAGCAAAAGAAGGCGTTGCCATCATGATGATTTCTTCTGAACTTCCAGAAATTTTAGGAATGAGCGACCGCATTTATGTTATGCGGGAAGGACAAATCGTGAAAGAGTTATCACACGATGAAGCAACACAAGAAAATATTATGATGGCAGCGACAGGAGGAGAATGAGTTATGGAAGTGAAAGCAGTCATCGACCAGCAACCGAAAAAGAAAAATATATTTGGCAAAATAGATATTCGTGCTTATACGATGATCGGTGCACTCATTGCCATTTGGATTTTCTTTGGTATGTTAAATGAGACATTTTTGAGTGCTCGCAATTTATCGAACTTATTTACACAAATGTCTGTTACGGCTATTTTAGCCATTGGTATGGTACTTGTTATTGTTGCGGGTCATATTGATCTTTCTGTTGGTTCGATTGTCGGTCTCACAGGCGGTGTTGCAGCCATTTTAAGCAACTGGATGGGGATGCCGACATCTGTCGTCATTTTATGTACGCTGCTTGCAGGCGCACTTGTCGGATTCGTGCAAGGCTGGTTAGTTGCTTATCGAGCGATTCCTGCATTTATCGTTACATTAGGTGGAATGATGATTTTCCGCGGAGCATTAATGGGCATTACGAAATCGACGACCATTCCAATTTTTGATGCTCAATTTATCGCTTTAGGAAGCGCATATTTTACGGATATTTTCGGTATGATCCTTGCGGCGATTGCCATTGTCGCGCTATTTATTTCAATGTTTCGTAAGCGAAAATCGCGCCAACAATACGGTTTTACTGTTTCACCGTTGCCTCTTGAACTCGCGAAGCTATTTGTTATTAGCGTACTTATTTTCGTATTTGTTGTTACAATGAACAGCTATAAAGGAATCCCGTTTCCAATTATTTTTGTCATTGCCTTGGCCCTTATTTTCTCATTCATTGCGACAAAAACGACATTTGGTCGTCACGTATACGCCATTGGAGGAAACGTAGAAGCGGCTCGACTTTCTGGAATTAACATCCAACGTCATACGATGATGTTGTTTGTCTTTACAGGATTGCTTTCTGCTATCGCTGCACTTGTTTTAACCGCGCGCCTATCTTCGGCAACGATTTCAGCGGGACAAATGTACGAACTAGATGCCATCGCTGCTTGTGTCATCGGTGGAACATCTTTAATGGGCGGATCTGGTACGATAATTGGTGCGATAATCGGTGCGATGGTTATGACGTCGCTAGACAATGGGATGTCGTTATTAGGTATGGAAACATTTTGGCAATACATCGTAAAAGGAAGCATTTTAATTTTAGCGGTTTGGATTGATATTGCTAGCCGAAAACGGAAAACGAATTAAAGGGGCAACCGGAAAGGCAAGGAAAGCTGTCTTTCCGGTACTTTTTTTGTATGGAAATGTAAAGTTTTAGGGGTATATTGTTAGCGGTAACATTTTCATAGTTATGCGTCAGTGTAAATAAAATAAAAAATACATAAGAGGTATAGTGCCGATCGTTCATACGGTCGGTTTTTTTATGACGATATATGTTTTTTCAAACATTTTTGAAAATACGTCTTGTATATTCTGAAAATTCATATTATATTATTGTTGTAAAAATATTAAATTTTTTGAAAATAAAAAGGGGGATTGTCATGAAAAGGAAAAAAGCATTTTCTATTTTCACATCCGCTACGCTTGCGATTGGTTTGTTGGCAGGATGTTCGGCGGATAAGACGTCAGAAACACCGAAAAATAGCGAGGGAGGCGAAGGGGGCACAGTCATTAAAATTGCCACTCAAAGTCCTCTTTCTGGTGGAGCAGCGACGTTAGGTGAATCGATTAAACTGGGAGCTCAACTGGCTTTAGAAGAACAAAAAGAAAAGTTTGAAAAGCTAGGGTTTAAATTGGAACTTGTTCCATATGACGATCAAGCCGACCCGAAAAAAGGAGTGGCAAACGCTCAACTCATTGGAGCGGATCAACAAGTTTTAGGTGTCGTTGGACATTTGAATTCAGGAGTCGCGATTCCATCTTCAGAAATTTACGAAAAATATAGCATTCCAATGGTTTCCCCAGCAAACACAGCAACAGACGTAACAGACCGAGGCTTAAAAACGGTGAACCGCATTTGTGCACGCGACGATTTCCAAGGCCCAGCAGGTGCAAAATTTGCCGTTGAAAAATTAGGAGCAAAGAAAATTTTTATCATTCAAGATAAAACAGCATACGGTACAGGCTTAGCGGAGGCGTTCAAAAAAGGAGCGGAGGAAGCAGGTGCCGAAGTTGTTGGATTTGAAGGAATTACAATTGGTGAAAAAGACTTTAACGGTGTACTAAACCAAGTGCTCGCGAAAAAGCCGGATCTCGTGTATTTCGGTGGTATGTATACAGAGGGTGGCATGTTGATTAAGCAAGCGCGTGATAAAGGTATTACCGTACCGTTTATGGGTGGAGATGGAATGGATTCTTCTACGCTCGTTGAGATCGCAGGCGACGCGGTGAAAAATACGTTCATTACATCTGCTGCAGGTATTGCAACAGCGACAGAATCAGGAAAACAGTTTGCTGAAAGGTATAAACAGAAATTCGGGAAAAATATTGAGTCGTACTCTGCTTACGGATATGACGCCATGGGGGTTTTATTAAAAGCGATTGAAGAAGCCATTAAAGCGAACGGAAACAAACTTCCTTCTCGCGAGCAAGTTGCTGAAGCCGTTCGTCACGTTCAAGACTATGAGGGGGTTGTGACGAAAGTAAGCTTCGATGAAAAAGGGGACAACAAATATGCGAAAATTTACATTTACAAATTTGAAGAAGCAACATATCCAGCGCGATTAGAAGATGAAGTAAGCAAATAAAGATAAATACGTTTGAAAAGGGTATGACAGTTTGCCGTACCCTTTTCTTATAATTTTTTTAACATGTTGTTGATAGGAAAAAAGACTGGTTAATTTTAGAAAAAGACAAGGGAATGGAGGAACAACATATGATCGAACATGTGCTACAAACATTGCCGCAAGTCGTCATTGACGGATTGGCATTGGGAGCTGTATACGCGATTGTTGCCCTCGGATATACAATGGTGTATGGCATTTTAGAACTTATTAACTTCGCCCATGGGGAAATTTTTATGACAGGGGCATTTGTTGGCACAGCGCTTTTCTTATCGCTGTCTGCTTTTGGTTGGCTATCGTCTATGCCTATGCTGTTGTCTTTACTTATCGTCCTTGTGGCGACATCGATTGTGACAGGATTGCTTGGCATGGGGATTGAACGAGTTGCATATCGTCCGTTACGAAGCGCTCCAAAATTAATTACCCTTATTACAGCGATCGGTATTTCGTTTTTATTGCAAGATTTTGTTCGTTTTATTACAGAATTAAAGAAAGGAAACTATATTTTAACAGGTCCAAGTTTATTTAGTGGACAAGTAAACATTTCAGCTTCCTCTATCTGGTCGGGATTTCACGATGCCTCAGTTAAGTCCTCATTTTTTATCGTTTTAGTTACAGCCGTTGTCATGATGATGACGCTTGACTTTTTTGTAAATAAAACAAAATGGGGGATGGCAATGCGTGCTGTCGCCCAAGATCGTGAAACGGCGGCACTAATGAGTGTAAATGTCAACAAAGTCATTGCTTTAACATTTTTCATCGGCTCGGCGCTAGGAGGGGCAACAGGCGTTCTTTTTGCGATTCAATACGGAACGATTGACCCGTACATTGGTTTCATTTTAGGACTAAAAGCTTTCACAGCAGCAGTATTAGGTGGGATCGGAAACATTCGTGGAGCGATGTTCGGTGGCATTGTGCTCGGTTTGCTTGAAATGTTTGCGGCGGCGAACTTGCCGATCGTTTCCAACGGTATATTAGGAGCAGAGTATAAAGACGTATTTGCTTTTTCTATTTTAATTGTCGTTCTCATCTTTAAGCCAGAAGGACTATTCGGGAAAGTGTCCATTGAGAAAGTGTAGGTGGTCAACATGAAAAAATGGCTGAACGCATTCGAACAAAATAAGCGCCTTCAGGCGATTGTGATCACTGTATATGTCATCATAACGTTCGTTAGTTTATATTTAGCGCAAAAGTCGGTTGTTGCTTTTTTACTTTTGCTTTCCTCGCTTTTACTTTTACATTTCACAACGTTTTCGAATCGCGTGAAATGGTTGATAGGCATTGTCGTATTAAGCGTACTGTTACCTCTGGCTGCTAGTCAAGGTGAAGCGTACCAATCTTACATGGAAGTAGCTACGTTAGTTGGGATTTATATCGCTATGGCGCTTGGTTTAAACATTGTCGTTGGCCTTGCTGGTCTATTAGATTTAGGATTTGTTGCCTTTTTTGCGATTGGTGCTTATACGTATGGGATTTTTGCCACAACGCAAGCAAATAACTTTATGCCATTTGGAACATATCCGTTATCCGGTGAAAGTTTTTGGATATTTTTAATTATCGGTTGCATTGTTGCTGCGCTATTTGGAATATTGCTCGGCATTCCGGTGTTGCGTGTAAAAGGAGATTATTTAGCGATCGTGACGCTCGGGTTTGGGGAAATTATTCGCATTATTTTCAATAACTTAGATAAGCCGGTCAACATTACAAACGGGGCGATGGGACTTGCTTCCATTCAACCGCCGAAGTTGTTTGGACTAGAGTTTATGTACCCAAGCCAATTTTATTACGTCGTATTAGTTATTTTACTGCTCACCATTTTTGCTGTTCGACGTTTAGAGTATTCGAAAATTGGACGAGCGTGGAAAGCGGTGCGTGAAAATGAAATTGCTGCTCAGGCGATGGGTATTCCGCTTGTTCGTACGAAATTGATGGCGTTTGCGGTTGGCGCTTCGTTTTCAGGAATGATGGGGGTTGTATTTGCGGCGAAGCAAACGTTCGTTGACCCGACAAGCTTTACGTTACTCGAGTCCATTACGATTCTCGTCATGGTCATTTTAGGGGGAATGGGTAGCGTCCCAGGCGTTATACTCGGTGCGGCGCTTGTAACGATTTTAAATCTTCAAGTGCTTACCGAGCTAACAAACTGGTTAAACCAGCTTAGTTTAAGCGGAGTTGTCAGCATTCCGGATGCGCTATCTCCTGCCAAAATGCAACGATTTATTTTCGGAGTCATTTTAATTTTATTCGCTTTGTACCGGCCACAAGGATTATTGCCAGCAAAAACCCCTCGTTTTGACGAAAAAGAGTTAAAAAGCGGTGCAACGAATATGGTAGATGGAAAGGAGGGGGCAAAAGATGTGTATTTTAACGGTTAAACAACTCACAAAGCAATTTGGAGGACTTATTGCCAACAACAATATTGATATGAACGTACAACAAGGATCAATTACAGCTGTCATCGGACCGAACGGTGCAGGGAAAACAACGTTGTTTAACATGGTGACAGGTGTGTATCAACCGACGAGTGGCGATATTTTACTGAATGGCGAGTCAATCGTTGGTTTAAAACCGCATCAAGTTGCACAAAAAGGCATTTCGCGCACGTTCCAAAACATTCGTTTATTTGGAGCGATGACGGTTTTAGAAAACGTCATGGTTGGTATGCACACACATTTGCGTAGCGGGTTATTTCATACCATTTTTTCTACTCCATTCATGCGCAAAGAGGAAAAAGAAGCGAAACAAGAGGCGTATCGTCTTTTGCAATACGTTGGCTTACAGTCGCTTTATAACGAAGAAGCAAAAAATTTACCTTATGGGGCGCAACGAAAATTAGAAATTGCCCGCGCATTAGCGACGAAGCCAAAAGTGTTGCTGTTAGATGAGCCAGCTGCGGGAATGAATCCGAAAGAGACAGCAGAATTAACGAAGCTCATTTACCATATGAGAGAACAATTACAACTCACGATCATTTTAATTGAACATGATATGAAGCTTGTTATGGAAATTTCCGAACATATTATCGTGCTAGACCACGGAGAAAAAATTGCTGAAGGAACACCAGATGATATTCGAAACAATGAAAAAGTAATTGAAGCTTATTTAGGAAAAGGAGCGACCACTGCATCGTAGGGAGGGATAGCGAATGAGTTTGCTGCGGCTAGAGCGCGTTCATACATTTTATGGCGGAGTTCATGCGTTAAAAGGAATTGATTTAGAAGTATACGAAGGAGAAATTGTTACGTTAATCGGAAGCAATGGTGCAGGAAAATCAACGACGTTAAAAACCGTTAGTGGACAAGTAAAGGCGAAAAGCGGGAATATTTTATATGAAGGAAAAGACATAACGAATACCCCACCACATATGACAGCTTTATCAGGTATAGCACATGTTCCAGAAGGAAGGCGCATTTTTCCTAGATTGACGGTAAAAGAAAATTTAGAAATGGGTGCGTTTTCGGTGAAGGATAAAAAAGAAATAGCTGAACGAATGGAACGGGTGTTTCATTATTTTCCAAGATTAAAAGAGCGTCTACAACAAAAAGGGGGAACGATGAGCGGTGGAGAACAACAAATGTTAGCGATCGGTCGTGCTTTAATGATGAAGCCGCGACTTCTTATGTTAGATGAGCCGTCAATGGGTTTAGCCCCAATTATCGTTGAACAAATTTTTCATATTATTCGCGAGTTAAACGATGAAGGAATGACGATTTTGCTCGTCGAACAAAACGCGTTTCAAGCGCTTCAAATTGCACATCGTGGCTACGTCATTCAAACAGGAGAAATTACAATGTCAGGCACAGGAAAAGAGTTGCTTGGAAATGAACAAGTACGGGAAGCATATTTAGGATGAATAAAAGGCGCATGGCGACAAAAGCCAGCGCCTTTTGTATAATTGTTTTGGAGGGATGTTTGTGCAAATACATACAGTGATTTTACGATACTTAGAAATGGAATTAAAATCACCGTTTACAACAAGTTTTGGGACGATGAAAACGCGTCCGGTTTTATTAGTTGAAGTCATAGATCAAGATGGTGTGCGTGGCTGGGGAGAAGGTGTAGCTTTTTCTGCTCCGTGGTATACAGAAGAAACGATCGAGACGACGTGGCATATGCTTGAAAACTTTTTAATTCCGCTTCTTTTTCAAGCCCCCGTTTATCATCCTGACGAATTGCATGACCGATTTTCGATTGTTCGCCGCAATTACATGGCAAAAGCCGCGCTTGAAGGGGCCGTTTGGGATGCGTTTGCGAAACGACAACGGGTGTCGTTAAGCTCTGCGCTCGGCGGTGAAAAAAAAGAAGTGGAAGTTGGCATAAGCATCGGCATTCAGCCGATCACAAATATATTAAAACGGATCGAACAGGCGCTTGCGGAAGGATATAAACGTATAAAAATAAAAATTAAGCCCGGATGGGATGTTGATGTTGTTCGAGAGATTCGTCATCATTTCCCGCATGTTCCACTCATGGTTGATGCAAACTCCGCTTACTCGTTACGCGATATCGACCGCCTGAAAGCGCTTGATGACTATGAGTTGTTGATGATTGAACAGCCGCTTGCTGTCGATGACATCGTTGATCATGCGAAATTACAAGCGAATTTGAACACGCCGATTTGTTTAGATGAAAGCATTTGTTCATATGAAGATGTAAAAAGGGCGATTGAGTTAAAAAGTTGCCGCGTGATCAATATAAAAATTGGTCGGGTCGGTGGATTAACAGAAGCGAAACGCATTCATGATTTATGTCAACAACATCATATTCCTGTATGGTGTGGCGGTATGTTAGAAGGCGGGGTCGGACGAGCGCATAGCATTGCTTTAGCAACTCTCCCTCATTTTTCTCTCCCAGGGGATACAGCGGCATCAGCAAATTATTGGGAACGGGATTTCATTGATCCAGAAGTAACGGTTGACAATGGACGAATTTTTGTTCGACAACAAATTGGAATTGGTTACACCGTTAATCTGACAGAAGTCGATCGGCGTACCGTTCGCTCAAAAATATATAAAAGATCGAGAGGATGAGCGTATGTTTGACCCAACGATTTTCGACAATTTAAAAACGGTCGTAGAAGGAGCCATTTATGATTTAGATGTAACAGATGAACGTATCACAGTTGTTGATCGCTCAGACATCGTTGATTTAGCGAAATTCACGCGCGCATACGCACTTTCTTTTCAATTGCGGCATGCGCATAAAGTGACGTGCACAATTTCTCTTGCGATGACGCTTCAACATATTGCGAACGAGCTGTTATATGAAGATGCAACGCATGCAGGCTGTACGGTGACCGTTTCGTTTTCTTTTTCGGCTACACATGTCGATGGCCAAGCTGTAGAACAGACGCTAAAGCACATTTGGGGGGAACAGCGGACAGTTATACAAACGTTAACATATACATACCCAAAACATGAGCGATATACTCATCAAGTGACGATTGATTTCGAACGCATGATTAACGAAAGTCATGTCGACGATTTATTGCAGATGATCCCCTACATCATTCGTTCGCTTGAGCAATTACAACAATATGCCGCGTAAAAATCATTGAAGGAAGCAAACATTCGAAGTATGATAGAAATGAAAATGATTATAGTTATCATACTTGGAGTGTGACGAAATGAAAAAAGTGCACTTTTGCAAGAAAAATAAGTTTGCAACAAAAACGTTATATATGTTTCTAAAACAAACATTCAAACATGTCAAAATAAAACGAAAAGATTGCGTTGGTAAATGTAAAACATGCAAACATTGCCCGTTTGTCCTAATCGATGGCGAAGTCGTTAAAGCGACAACAACGGATGAATTGTATGATTGCATTTCTCATGAAGTGACCAAACAATGGTGGGCGTTTCGAAAAAAATAAGCAGGAATTTTTTTATTTTTGTTTAATTTCATGTGTGAAAGGGGGGAAAACAATGTGGTCAGAAGTGAAAAACGTTTTATCTCGCACGATGTCCTCACTTGCTTTTGAAACATGGATTGAAGGAACGACAGCGACGATGGAAGACGATAAAGTCATCATTCATTGTACAAACCCACTGCAAAAAAATTGGATACAAGCGTTGTATATGCCTCACATTGAACAAGCGATTGAAAAAGTTTACAGGAAGCGAATGATTATTCAGTTAGAGGCGCCTTATGAGCTGTCTGACGAACAATTTATGCGCATGTGGAACTACATGATCGCCCTCGAAAAACAAACGTGGAGCCTCGAAGCACGTGTAACGAAAGTGGAGAGACAAATGGAAGAAATAAAAAAAGAAGTCGCTCAACTACAAGAGCGCACCGATTTTCTTGAACGGTTACTATCTGCTGAGGAACAACCAGTATCGAAAACGTATATTCACTAAAAAGGTGTTCCAGCTAGCGGAACACCTTCATTTATTAACATTTTTTATAGTGCACAGTCATACATAATTTACCGCAACAAATAGAGCCGCCAGATCCTTCTAAACAACGAATCGATACTTTTTTTAAACTATTAAATGTTTTAGAAAACGATTGTCCTTCTGTTAACGTAGCAATTAATGTATCGTTCACACGTACTTCCACACCATCACAACTATTTTCCACTAATACCGTTACGGTTCCAAATGGTTTAATGACATCCCCATCAGCTTGCCAAATCGTACGATCTGTACTGTCACAACGAAACTCCCAATTTTGACAAACTTCATCCGTCACGATTGGACGGTCTGGACAACATCCGCCACAGCTCATTATATCCGCTCCTTCTCATCTTTTATTAGAAGAATGATCTTCCTCTATATACAATGCAGCAAACAAAAAAGTGTGTAGGATGTTGTCCTGTGTTTCGCACCTATTTTTTATCACATTTTTTCATCGTACGCCTATGCACGAATGTACATCGACACATAGTATGATATATCGAATGAAAAGGAGGGAGTGGCAGGTGGAGAAGCATTGTATTCATGTGGAGAAAGTGTTTGATTGGGTTGCGCGTTCGGTGAAATTAACGAAAAGAGAGACGTTGACCGAGCCGATTGTCGAGCATAATATTTGTGTTAACATTTGTGCGCCGTGCGGCGAAAAAACGATCGTATGGTCAGCAGAAGAACATGTGTATGCGTTTGGAACGGTGACGGTTGTATATGAACAAGGATGCGGACAACAAATGGACGTTTTGATTAACGGAGAAATCGCATGTTCATTACAAGAAGGGGAATCCCGTTCATTGACGATGTCACATTTACGCGACGTGCATGTTGAATGTAAAGGAAATGGTACGTGCATCGGACGTGTATGCATTCAACTTCATCAACAGCTCGATCGTCTTGGCGATTGTGAACATATTCGCTGCATATTGACCGATGCGTGCGGACAGCCGATTGCGCCAGAACAGATCACTTGTCGCGTGCTTGATGAACGACAGACGGTGCATATCATGTTGCCAAACGGAAAACGGGTTGCATTGCAAAAAATATATGTTCTTGTTGAAACATTTGTCGTATTACAATGTACACGAAAAGATGGGACGGTATGGAAAACAAAACCGATTTCATTAGCAACGATCGAGGACGTATTATTATGTACCCCACCAGAGACAAATATCGTTTGTGAAACGGTTGTTGCTGACTGTAAAGCAGCGCTTCTTTCAACAACTTGCCCACAAATATTCATTTCTGTTCATATTTTTCAGCATATTCAATCAGTTGGACGTGTCAAAATTGAAATTGAAGGAACAACATGCACGCCGCGCATCGAACAACAAGTTGACATATGCCCACCACATCACATACCCAGTTGTCCGTTATAAAAAGAGAGCGACGCGTCAAGCGAAGCTCTCTTATCGCGTAAAGCCAAATATGCCCGAAATAAAACAACTGCTAACGATCCATGTTTCATTTGTTTTTGTCAGACGCACTGTTCCTTTCCCAACGGCATCAATCTTGACGCCTTCTATATTGTTAAACTGCCCTCCTGCTAACGTGTCGATATCTACTGTTTGTCCTTGAATGCCTTGCAAAAAGCTTGTAATTGAACGTTCGCAACAATCACACGTTTCGTCAATGGCGGGAAGAGGAATATTTTTTAGCACATCTCCTCTCACCCCGACGACATTACAAATGGGAAACGCTGCCGAACGTTTATTTTGTCCGCTACCAGGAATCGTACCCGTGACAATCAAGTCATTTACGATCGCACCAACGATAAAATTATTATTCCCTTGTCCTAGTCCTGTTTGATCGAGCGTGGCAATATCGACTTCTTTTCCGTTTAGCTGTGCTAGTACATCTTTCATTCCTTCGACACAGCATGGGCATTCATCGCGTTGTGGCGGCATTGGTTTATGGCGCGTCGGTGCACAACAACATTTTTTCATTTCGTTTCCTCCTCTCTACTTTAGCGTATGAACGAGAGAGAGGAACGGTGTGGACGGGCGGCTATAAAAACGGATTGCGCCATTCCATAAGCAAGGCGTAGTTGCACGATTGGGCATCTTCTAAATAATTGGCGACGACTTTCACTGGCGTGCGACCGCAACGAAGTAAAAACGTAATGACAGGGTCTTTTAGTTTTCCTTGGATTACCTCATGTACATATTGTTCGGCCGTCATTTCACTCGCGTACAGATGATACCCCGGCATCCGACTGCCACCTAATAGTCGTTCAAGCTTTTGCTGGACGACAACTTCGTACATCGACTGCATTAGCCATTTTCCTAAGCCGAGTTTTCGATATGATGGGCGGACACCGATGTCGACGACGTATAACGTATTGCCGTTTCGGTTATGGTTGCGAATATATCCGTTATCCGTTATTTCTTCCCACGTATGATCGGCATCGCTTGGATGAAAGTTCACGATCAAACCGGTCATCGATCCGACGACTTCCCCGTCCACTTCGACACATAATGCCCCCTCTGGAAAAAGTGTGATATGGTTCATAAGCTGTTCTTTATTCCACCATAGTTCAGATGGGAAAGGAGGTGGAAAACTTTCTTGCTGAATGCGAATTAACGCATCGATGTCTTTCTCTCCGTAATTACGAATGGTCGCAGGAATCGGACGGTCGCCATGAAAGACGTAAAGTTGCTTTTTATACATCGTTCTCCCCCTTATGTCCAATCTGTATATAAATCCGTGCGCCGATCGCGCCAAGTTGTTACCGAACCGCGTTCGCGAACGTCGTAAAGAAGCTGTAAGTCGAGATCAGCCGTAATGATCATATCGTCATTGATTTCTCCTTCCGCTAAAATACCGCGTGGCGGGAACGGAATATCGTTCGGTGTAATGATCGCTGCTTGCCCGAAGTTTGCGCGCATAAAATCAACGGTTGGCAATGAACCAACTGTCCCTGTTGTGACGACGTATACTTGATTTTCAATCGCACGGGCGTGACATGTGTAGCGCACGCGATGAAACCCGTGACGATCATCGGTACACGACGGACAAAAAATGACGTCCGCTCCTTTTGCACGCGCCATGCGCACAATTTCAGGAAATTCAATGTCATAACATGTTAAAATCGCAATGGTTCCTTTCGTTGTTGGAAAGACGCGCAATGTGTCGCCGCCATGCATATTCCATTCGTTCACTTCCGTCGGGGTAATATGTAGCTTTGCCTGTTCGGCAATCGTTCCATCGGGATAAAATAAATGTGCCACATTATATAGTCGATCTTCTCTTTTTATGACATGTGTCCCGCCAATAATATGCATATTCGTCTGTTTCGCAAGCGTGGTAAATAGCGAGCGATATGCTTCTGTAAACGTTGGAAGCTCGTCAATCGTTAACGCTTCTTTCGTGTCATCGCCAATGGACATGAGCTGTGTCGTCATAAACTCAGGGAATAGGACAAATTCAGCCCCAAATTCTTGCGCTGTTTTTACATAATGTTCCACTTGTTTTGCGAACTGTTCAAACGATTGAATCGTATGTAAATGATATTGAACCGCACTAACACGCATTTTCAATGAAAACACCTTCTTTTTTGTCTTTTTTCACCATTATAACGAACATTTTTTCATTTGTCTGAATTGAAGCATTGTTTGTGCAGAAAAAATGATCCATATGTTACAATAGCGCTAAAGGAGGAATGTGAGATGATCATTTACGATTTTCACGTACGCACGATTCAAGGAGAAGAACAATCGTTAGCGCAGTATAAAGGAAACGTATTACTCATCGTCAATACAGCAAGTAAATGCGGATTGACGCCGCAATACGAACAATTGCAACAGCTATATGACAAATATAAAGATCGTGGTTTTGTTGTGCTCGGTTTTCCGTGCAATCAGTTTGGAAATCAAGAGCCGGGATCGGAAGAAGAAATTTCACAATTTTGCCAATTGAATTATCGTGTAACGTTTCCGATGTTTGCGAAAGTGGACGTAAACGGTCCAAACGCCCATCCACTGTTCGTTTACTTAACGGAGCAAGCGCCAGGTGTGTTAGGAACGAAAGCGGTGAAATGGAATTTTACAAAGTTTTTAGTTGATCGAAACGGGCAAGTGGTCGCGCGGTTTGCACCAACAACAAAGCCGTTAGAACTAGAACAACATATTGAACAATTGCTTAGTGAAACCGTCTCTGAATGAAAAGAGGCGGTTTTTTGTTGGGCGTAATGGATATGTCTATACGAAATTTTTTTTAGTGCATATGTTGAGATAGTAGGGATTTATGTCAAATAGGAGGGGTTATATGTTCATTGAGCCATGGATTGTAGATGAAACGATGCACGAATTTTTCGTACCGGACTATATTGAACAAATGGCAGAAGACGTTTTGCGCCATTACGATTTGTCTGTTCAAAGTAGGCAAGTCGTGACGACGAAGCCAGATAAAGGGGGAGCGATTTGGAAATTAGAGACGAACAAAGGTCCGAAAAGTTTAAAATTGCTTCATCGCCGTCCAACGCGCAGCTTGTTTAGCCTTGGCGCTCAGCGATATTTAGTCGATGTGCAAAACGCAAATGTCCCGCCGATTGTACAAACGAAAGAAGGAACGGATTATGTAGAGGCGGGAGGAAAACTATGGTTTGTTGCTGAATGGATCGAGCCGTTATTTCCTGTAACGAAAGATTTAGAAGGAGCGAAACAGCTTTGTTATGCGCTTGGTGAATTTCATCGTTTAAGTAAAGGATATGTCCCTCCAAAGGGAGCAGAAATCGCTTCACGGTTATACAAATGGCCGAAAACGTACGAAAAAACGATAAACAAAATGGATTGGTTTCGTCAATTAGCGAAGGCGTATAAAGAGATGCCCGCAAGTGCCATGTTATTGGAAGTTGTCGATCATTTTCAAGCACAGGCCCGTGAAAGTTTTGCGCGACTTCAACAATCTTCGTATCATCAATTAGTCGAACGAGGAAATAGTGAATGGGGACTCGTGCATCAAGATTACGGCTGGTCGAACGGACAAATGGGCGCAAATGGTATGTGGATTATCGATTTAGATGGCGTCGCATACGATTTGCCGATTCGTGATTTACGAAAACTTATTTCCGGTACGATGGCTGATTTATACCGTTGGGACGTTCATTGGGTGCGTGAAATGATTCGAGCGTATGATGAGGCAAATCCGATCGACGCTTCATTATATGACGTGTTGATGATCGATTTGTCACTTCCGAATGAATTTTACAAAAATTTAAAAGAAGTAGTATATGATCCAGAGCTGTTTTTAAACGAACAAACGATGTAACTCATTGAGACGATTGTTGCCACAGATGCAACAAAATGGCCAGTACTCGCTGAAATTGAAAACGATTGGAAGGAGAACGGAAATCGATGAACATTTTAATGATTTGTACAGAAAAATTACCTGTTCCTCCCGTGCTTGGGGGTGCGATTCAAACGTATATTGCTGGGATTCTTCCTCATCTTCGCACCGCTCATCGCATTACTGTACTAGGGGTGCAACATGAAACATTACCAAACGAAGAAACGATCGATGGCATTCACTATGTGCGCATCCCAGGAGGTATATTTGATACGTATTGCGATCATGTCGTTCAGTATGTGCAAGCGCATCCGTTTGATTTGATCCACATTTTCAATAGGCCTCGTCTTGTTTTACCTATTCGTCAAGTCGCTCCTCATGCCAAAATTACGCTCAGCATGCATAACGATATGTTTCAAATTACGAAAATTAACCGTGAAGAAGCTGAAGAAGTGGTGAAACAAGTATCCGCCATTGTCACCGTTAGCAACTATGTCGGCCAAGTCATTAGCGAACTATACCCAGAAGCAGAAGGAAAATTACGAACGATTTACTCCGGTGTCGACTCGGAACGATTTTTACCAGGGAATCATCCGAATATGGCGTCGATTCGTAAACAGCTACGTCAAGCGCATGGCATCGATCAAAAAACCGTCATTTTATTTGCCGGTCGATTGTCGCCAAATAAAGGAGTGGATAAACTCATTCAAGCGTTGCCAGAACTGGCGAAACGGTTTAATGATTTAGCGCTCGTCATTGTCGGAAGCAAATGGTTTAGCGAAGAAGGAACAACGGACTATATTGCCTACGTTCGCTCATTGGCTAAAAGATTGCCAATCCCCGTTGTGGCGACCGGATTCGTGCCACCAAACGAAATTCAAAACTGGTTTGCCGCTGCTGATTTGTTCGTTTGTACATCGCAATGGCAAGAGCCGCTTGCTCGCGTTCATTATGAAGCGATGGCGGCAGGGCTTCCGATTGTGACAACCGCTCGTGGTGGGAATCCAGAAGTCATCGTTCCAAATGAAAACGGTGTTGTCGTCGAAAGACCAGAAGATCCGCAAGACTTTGTGGAAAAAATGACATATGTGCTATCTAATCGTACACTCATGAAGAAAATGGGAGAAAACGGGCGTAAATTAGCGACATCGCTTTATCGTTGGGAGCGCGTGGCATCAGATTTGCTTCATGTATGGCAACATGTCGAACAAATCGATCTTTCGGTAGCACCGGTAACTGTTTCTACTGAAGCAACGCTCGACCAAGCTGTTACAGAACTATCTATTGAACCGATTTCACACGTTGAACCATCCATTCCAGAAAAAGCGATACCGAATAAAAAGAGAAAAAGGTCATTTATATGGGCGATTACGACATAAAACTCCCACTTACGTTTGTGGGAGTTTCGGTCTCGTTTGCATATATAAATAGAAGTCGTCATTTTGTTTTTCAATGATGACGTCGCGTAAAATTTGAGCAAGGACTGTACTATACACAGTTCCGTTATCTCCGTAAGCATAGACGAAATAACAGTTTGGAAAGGAATCGTACACTCCAATCATCGGAAGGCCATCGTGCGTCCCGCCGTAAAAGGCAGCTAAATAAAATTCTGGAACGACGTGAATATCGGGGAACAGTCGATGAAATTCTTCGATCAGTCGTTCTTTTTTATGCATCAGTTTGGCGTCACGGTCATCCGCATAAGCGGTATTTTCATCTAGTCCGCCGATAATAATGCGATCATCCGCCGTTGTGCGCATATATACATACGGGCGCGCCGTTTCCCAAATGAGCGTTCGCTTATACCAACTTGAAAAATCTTCAACACGATTGGTAACGACGGCATATGAACTAACGAGCAACGCCTTTTTTTCTTGCTTCACTTCTAACGTTTCGTAGCCTGCGGCGAAAATGACTTTTCGTGCTTGAATGGTATATCCGTTTTTCGTATAACATGTTGCCATATGTTGTTCAAGTTTTTTTCCGTTCATTTCTGTTTCTTCGAAAATACGTACCCCACGTTGTTTTGCATATTCTAATAAACCAATTGTCAGTTTATATGGGTTTAATTCTCCATCCCCCGTTGTATATAAAGCGGCATGCTTTGTAAACGGATAATGGCGACGAATTTGTTGTTCATCTAACCAAACAACAGGATATCCTTGCTTTTTTAATGCCATATATTCTTTTTCAAGCTTTTGAACATCTTCTGCTACGCTTGCGTAATACAAACTATCTCTTCTTTGAAATTCTACATCGATATGTAATTTGTTTGCGATTTGCTCTAGCTCATCGACCGCCTGTTGACAAAGTGTCAAATGACGAGCGGCATACGCTTCGCCAAAACTGTTCACAAGTTCAAAAAACATTTTATCTCCAAGACATTGAATAAGTGCTGTGTTTGTCATTGTACTTCCGTATCCTGCTTTTCGTTTGTCGATGACAACAACGTCTAAATCCGTTTCACTCAAATAATAAGCACATAACGCTCCTGAACCTCCCGCACCGACAATTAATACGTCACATTGGATATCTTCGTCTAGTGGTGGATACGAAGGAACGTCGGGAACCGTCGTTGGCCAGTATAACTTTCCTGTTTGCAAATCCATGGCTACAACCACCTTTCTTGTTCGTTTTGGTCTTTTTTAGATTGACCTGCATATGTAAAAGTATGCGACAAGTTATATACTAACATAACAAAAAACTTTCTTATTTTTGGAATATTTGATAAAATGAAACGGAGTGCAGATGAGGAGGTTAGAAAGTAGGGGAGAACGTGAAAGTATTTCTTGATTTAATGTGGTTTTTTAAACAGGAGAAAAAGGCGTATGTGACAGGGATCATACTACTTGCGATCGTTTCATTGCTTGAACTCGTTCCTCCAAAAGTGATTGGGCATGTTGTGGATGCTGTAAAAGCAGGGGAACTGACGAAAGAAAAGCTGATTATGTGGTTAAGTTTGCTTGCAGGTGTTGCGCTTTGTATGTATGTTTGTCGTTACGTTTGGCGGACGATGATTTTTGGCTCAGCAGCAAAGCTTGCACGCTTGTTGCGCGATCGGCTATATGAGCACTTTACGATGATGTCACCGTCATTTTATCAAAGTCGCCGCATCGGCGATTTAATGGCACATGCGACAAATGATTTACAAGCGATCCAGCAAACAGCGGGTGTTGGTGTCTTGACGCTTGTTGATTCATTGTGTATCGGGGGATTTGTCATTGCAACAATGGCATTTACAATTAGTTGGAAACTAACGCTTATTTGTTTATTGCCAATGCCACTTATGGCGTATTTAACAAGTTACTATGGTTCCTTGCTGCACCAACGGTTCCATTACGCACAAGAGGCATTTTCTTCTTTAAACGATAAAGTACAGGAAAGCATTGCTGGAATCAAAGTAATAAAAACGTTTGGACAAGAAAAAGAAGAAATTGAATCGTTTCGAGTACAGGTAGATGATGTCGTTCGAAAAAATATGGCAGTTGCCCGAATTGACTCGTTGTTTGATCCAACAATTTCACTTATTGTTGGTGTTTCGTTTTTTTTAGCGATCGCTTTTGGAGCGCGTTTTGTCGTTCAAGGGGAGTTAACGATTGGACAGCTCGTTTCTTTTACGATGTATTTGGGATTGCTCATTTGGCCAATGTTGGCGTTCGGTTGGTTATTTAACATTGTAGAGCGCGGTCGTGCTTCGTATGACCGTGTGTCATCATTGTTACGTGAAAAGCCGGATATACAAGAAGATGATGGATTGATTGATGAAGTGCCAACCGGTGACATCACATACGATATTCGTTCCTTTACATATCCGAATGAAACGAAGCCAACATTACAGCACATTCAGTTTACATTAAAAAAAGGGGAAACGTTAGGAATTGTTGGAAAAACAGGATCCGGAAAAACGACGCTTTTAAAAGTGTTATTGCGCGAGTTTATTGGAATGGATGGAGACGTTTATTTTGGTGGACATTCGATTACACAATATCGGTTAGAACGATTGCGCGAAGCGATTGGTTATGTACCACAAGACCATTTTCTTTTTTCTACCTCCATTCGAGATAATATTGCGTTCGCTCGTCCAGATGCAAGTCAAGAAGAAGTGGAGCGCGTCGCTAAACTGGCTCAAGTGCATGATGATATTATACAGTTTCCAGAAGGATACGAAACGGTCGTTGGCGAAAGAGGAGTGTCTTTATCTGGGGGGCAAAAGCAACGCTTGTCGATCGCGCGTGCATTGTTGCTTGATCCAGAAGTACTCATTTTAGACGACTCCTTATCGGCAGTCGATGCACAAACAGAAGAGCGTATTTTGCATTCATTGAAAGAAAATCGTGCGGGAAAGACGACGATGATTGCAACGCATCGGTTAAGCGCCATTCAACATGCGCATCTCATTTTAGTGCTTGAAGATGGAAAAATTATTCAACGCGGCACGCATGACGAGCTTGTTGCACAAGACGGATGGTATCGGGAGATGTACATCCGCCAACAGCTTGAACAATCTGTGGAACGTGGGGGTATACAATGAAGTCGAATATAAATCAGCGACAAGTGTTTATGCGGTTGATGCGTTATGCGATTCCGCATCGAAAGTCGTTGTTGCTTGCTTTTTTTCTTTTAGCATTAACGACCGCAGGAGACGTGCTCGGTCCGATCATTGTAAAAATTTTTATTGACGATTATTTAGCGCAGATGACATTTCCGCTTCAAGCAATGATCGGACTAGCGACAGCGTATATCATGATTCATATCGGAAAAGTGTTTCTTTCTTATTTTCAATTATTGAAATTTCAAGAAATTGCATTGGAAATTATTCAACAGCTTCGCATGGATGTATTTGCGAAAGTACAATCGTTAGGGATGCGCTACTTCGATCGCACGCCAGCAGGGAGCATTGTATCACGAGTGACAAATGATACGGAAGCCATTAAAGAAATGTTTGTTGAAGTACTTGTCACCTTTATTCAAAGTGCTTTTTTCTTAGTCGGCGTGTTTGTTGCAATGTTCTTGCTTGATGTTCGATTAGCTGCTTTTTGTTTAGTTATTTTACCGATTATTTATCTCATTATTCGTACGTATCGGAAATACAGTTCGGTGTTTTATAGCGATTTGCGGGAGCGATTAAGCCAACTGAATGCGAAGTTAAATGAATCGCTTCAAGGAATGGCGATCATTCAACCGTTCCGTCAACAAAAGCGGATGAAAGAGCAATTTGGGGCCATTAATGAAAAACATTATATGGCAGCGATGAAAAATATTAAACTAGATAGTTTATTGCTTCGTCCAGCAACAGACTTAGTTTATGTGTTTTCGCTCATTGTTGTGTTAAGTTACTTCGGTATTTCTTCCTTTCAAAGCCCGGTTGAAATTGGAGTGTTATACGCTTTTGTCAATTATTTAGAGCGTTTTTTTGAACCAATTAACCAAATGATGATGCGGTTATCGATGTTTCAACAAGCGCTCGTTGCTTCCTCACGTGTATTTCAATTGTTAGATGAAAAAGAAGAAGAACCGAAACAAGCTGAAAAACCGCTCGTGATTGAAAAGGGGACGGTTGAATTTCGTAACGTATCGTTTAGTTATGATGGAAAACGAGATGTGCTAAAAAACATTTCGTTTATTGCTCGGCCTGGGGAGACCGTCGCGCTTGTCGGTCATACCGGAAGCGGAAAAAGTTCAATTATTCAACTGCTCATGCGTTTTTATGAGTTTGAACGCGGTGATATTTTGATTGATGGTCATTCTATTAAAGAGTATCCAAAGAGAGAGTTGCGGAAACATATCGGCCTTGTGCTTCAAGACCCATTTTTGTTTTATGGGACGGTACGAGATAACATTCGGCTCCATCATCAACATTTGACGGATGAACATATTGAGCAAGCTGCCAAATTTGTTCAAGCCCATTCTTTTATTGAAAAGTTGTCGAAAGGATATGATCATCCTGTGACAGAGAGGGGCACGACGTTTTCAAGCGGACAACGCCAACTCATTGCGTTTGCCCGAACGATGGCGATGAATCCGAAAATATTAGTGCTTGATGAAGCGACAGCAAACATTGATACAGAAACAGAAGAAGCGATTCAACAAGCGCTTGAAAAGATGAGAAAAGGGCGAACAACGATTGCTATCGCTCATCGCTTATCAACAATTCAGGATGCAGATCAAATTCTCGTCTTGCACCAAGGAGAAATCATCGAGCGCGGCACTCATCAACAGTTGCTTGCAAAACGAGGACTGTATTATCGCATGTACGTATTGCAAAATGGGGTAAAGGAAGACATATGTATGTAAATTGAATGTATTCATTGAAACCGCCACGCTTTATGTGGCGGTTTCACAATGTACGATTTCGCCTAATTTCAGCACACGTAGTTGTTCGTTCGGAAAATTGCGACGTTTCCATTCGGCATAAAGGCGATCTAGCGCTTCTTTTGGTGTATCGTCAGCTAGCGGAAATGTACCGTAATGCATCGGAATAAATGTTTTTGCCCGGCAATCGACAAATGCTTGAACGGCTTCTTCTGGTGTCACATGTTGAGGGCCCATAAACCACTCTGGTTCATATGCACCAATCGGCAATAAAGCATAATCGATATGGAAACGCTCTCCAATATCGCGAAATCCTCGGAAATATCCGCTATCTCCTGCAAAATAAAACGTCGGTTTATCTTTTACTTCCATCACCCATCCGCCCCAATGGGATGTATTTGTATCAAATAGTGTTCGCTTTGACCAGTGTTGTGCAGGAACAAACGTAAACGAAACACCTTGTTCGACAACGGTGTCCCACCAATTGCATTCCACAACATGCTCGAACCCTCTTTTCAGAAAGGACGAACGTAACCCGCTCGGTACAAGAATGAGTGGGTTTCCTTTCAGTTTTTTAATGCTCGAAAAATGTAGGTGATCGTAGTGACTATGAGAAATTAATATGACGTCAACGGGAGGTGCATCATCAATCGATAGAGCGGGCGCCGTTAGTCTGCGAATCGTTCCTAATCGTTTTGCCCAAACTGGATCTGTAACAATCGTCAATCCGTTTATTTGAATAATGAATGTCGCATGCCCTATCCATGTGAGTAGTGTTTGCTCCGTATTTGTATGTAGCAACGAAGGTTGAATATGTTCGCGAGGCAAAATATATGACCAGTCTTTCTTTTTTTGTCTTCTTTCCGCATACCATTTCCGCAAGTCAGCAAACGATTTCGTTGTTGGGACGCCATCTAAATTTTCATATCGCTTTCTCATTTTTTCTCCTCCAATATGGGTGTTTCGTTCGAATATTCCATTTTGTTATATAATTTCTTTGTTCGTATTAATAAAAAATATGTGTATAGTCACTATCTATTTTATCAAAAGAAAGGCTTATCGTTAAAAATGAAAGGAAAAAACATCTATCTTTATTAAGAGATATATTGTTAATAAATAGAATCAGGAGTGGCTATGCTCCGTTCTATTTTTATTGTGTACATATTGACTATAATAGGTGTATGAAACAAAAGAGCCGCGTCATGATGGACAATATACGAATACATTATAGTAAAAATGATTGGAGAGAAGAAAGGTGGAAGATGTTGTACTTCAACATGCGGAGCAGTTGAAGCATTGGGAAGAAAAACAAGAAGAGATTTTGCAAGAATTAATTGAAAACCAACAAAAAATTCAACAACAAAACGCTTTATATTATAACGAAAAAGAAGAGGCGCGCATTATTGAACGATATTATGAACATATGAATGATCAAATGGACGGAGCGTTTTTATTTCAAGCGTATCATGATTTAATAAAGCGGACACACATTCGACGCATCCCATATTTTTTAAGCAAAGATTACTATTTGTACACATGGGTTGATTTGCAGCCGGATGGAACAGTAAAAAGCATTTATTCAGGAAAAAAGAAAGATCCGCGCACAGTTATTTTACAAGACTATGAGACGATTCAAAAGCGATATGAACAATTCATTCAACTTGTGAAAAAAGCGAAAAAAGGTGAACTCGATCTTGAACAAAAGATAAAAATGGTCGATCGACAATTCAAATTTAATGCGGAGCATGTTGTGCCACAATCTTGGTTTGGGGCGAAGGAACCAATGAAAGGGGATTTGCATCATTTATTCGTTTGCGAACCACGTTGTAATTCGATTCGTTCCAATTTTCCTTATGCCGATTTTCCGTTTTATGAACCAGAGTCTCCTGATGAAATGATTCAAAATGACTGTGGAGTAGCATACGGAGAATATTTTGAACCTGAACACGGAAAAGGAGCGGTGGCGCGAGCAATGTTGTATTTCCTTGTTCGTTATCCGCAAGCAATCAAACAGCCGTTTATTGCTCAAATTAATATTTCACTACTCATTCAATGGCATAAACAGTTTCCGATTACAATGTATGAAAAACATCGCAACGCGGCCATTTTCCGCATTCAAGGAAACCGTAATCCGTTCATCGATAAACCACATCTTGTTGAGCAGCTTCATTTTTTAATTGGACATAAAAATCGTTAGGCGTTCGCACACATCCCCCTCTTTTTCATATGCTGTATTACAGTTTATGAAAAGGGGAAGAGAACGATGGGTGTGGAGTTAACAGCGTTACATTGGATTTACGTCTCGTTTATTTGTATCATTATCGCGTTAATGATTTGGCGTAAAGATACATCGCTAGCTTGTATGATTGGCATCTTTTTGTTAGCGATGACAGCGACAGGCTCTTTGCCGCTTTCTATCAGCACGATTTTTAAAAGTTTCATTTACGCAATCACCGAACTTCTTCCGACCATTCTTGTCATATCTATTATCGTATCAATGAGTAAGCTTCTTACAATTGCAGGAATGAATGAAGTGATGATTGCACCGTTTGCGAAATTCATTCGAACCCCAACGCTAGCTTATTGGACGATTGGGATATTAATGATGGTGATCTCATGGTTTTTCTGGCCATCTCCCGCAGTAGCATTACTTGGAGCGGTGTTGTTGCCCGTCGCTGTTCGTGTTGGTTTGCCAGCATTAGGGGTAGCGATGGCGATGAACTTATTCGGGCACGGCATTGCACTATCAGGTGATTTTATTATTCAAGGGGCACCGAAATTAACAGCAGATGCTGCAGGTATTCCTGTATCTGAAGTTATTTCAGCAAGCATTCCGCTCGTCTTTGTTATGGGGATTGTAACCGTTACAACCGCATTTTTCTTGTTGCGTCGTGATATGAAAAAAGGCAATATCCCACAAAGTGAAGTAGTTTCGATTGAGGCAAATGAAGTACAGTATCATTTATTAACGAAACGGATGAAAGTGACATTTGCGTTTCTTATTCCGATTTTATTTGGATTAGACGTTGTAGCAATGTACTATTTTCAATTGCAAGGCGGAGATGCAACCGCATTAATTGGTGGAACAGCCATTTTTATTTTATCTCTCTTATCCGTTATTGCATATAAAAAGAAAAGTTTAGAAAAAATCACAGACTTATTCATTCAAGGATTCCAATTTGGTTTCAAAGTGTTCGGTCCGGTCATTCCAATCGCTGCATTCTTTTATTTAGGAGATTCAGGATTTCAAACGATTATCGGTGACTTTTTACCGAAACCGTCCCATGGCATTGTGAATGACTTAGGTGTTGCTTTATCGAGTGTCGTTCCATTAAGCAAAGAGGTAGGAGCGATTACGTTAACAGGAGTAGGAGCAATTACCGGATTGGATGGATCAGGGTTTTCAGGCATTTCTCTTGTTGGTTCTATTGCCAAATTGTTTGCAACGGCAATCGGAACAGGAATTGCTACATTAACAGCACTTGGTCAAATTGCAGCCATTTGGGTTGGTGGAGGAACGTTAGTACCTTGGGCGCTCATTCCAGCAGCTGCCATTTGTGGTGTCAGTCCATTTGATTTAGCGAGACGAAATGTTGTGCCGGTTATTGTCGGGTTAACTGTAACGACAGTGGTTGCGATGTTTCTTATTTAGTTATAAAGAGTGTCTCCAACGAGGCACTCTTTTTTCTATGTTATAAAAAGTAACGTATAAATAAAAAATTTTCAAAAAAATGTTGCATTTCTATCTCTTTGTGTAATATATTATAACCATAAATGTTATAAAAAATGACATAAAGGAGAGATGAGAATGAATGAAGTACAGTTGAGTTTGGCGCTTGATTCACTTTGGGTCATGTTAGGTGCCATTTTAGTCATTGGAATGCAAGTCGGATTTGCTTTGTTAGAAGCGGGTTCGACACGAATGAAAAATGCTGGTCATGTTGCTGGAAAACAAATATTAAGTTTTGCGATTGCCTCACTTGCATTTTGGGCAGCAGGTTTCGCCATTACATTTGGAAAAGGAAATGGATTCATTGGTACAGAAGGATGGTTTTTGAAGGAAGGAACAGAAACGTTTGCCTCGCTTTCATGGGCGAATGTACCGCTTGAGTTAAAATTTTTATTCCAGCTTGCTTTTGTTGGTGTATCTTTAGCGATTGCGTGGGGAGGATTCGCTGAACGAGCGAAATTATCTGTTTACTTTATTTTCGGGACGATTTTTACCGTCGCTATTTACCCTGTGATCGGTCATTGGGTATGGGGAGGTGGCTGGCTCGGAGAAATGGGAATGCAAGACTTTGCGGGTTCAACAGTTGTTCATTTACAAGGAGCCATTGCCGCATTAGTCGCAACGCTGTTATTAGGACCTCGAATTGGAAAATTCAACAAAGATGGGACGCCGAACTACATCCCAGGGCATAACCAAGTATATACCGTTATCGGTGGCTTCGTCTTATGGGTTGGTTGGTTTGGATTTAATGCGGGAAGCACAATGGGAACTGCAGATGGATTTTTCGGTTATGTAGCGTTAACGACAAATATTGCGGCAGCAGCTGGCGCGATTGCTTCCATTTTGACGGCAAAATGGCTCGTTGGAAAAGCGGATATTCCAGCCATGGTCAACGGTGTATTAGCAGCTCTCGTTGCGATTACAGCAGCATGTGCATTTGTTGAGCCATGGGCAGCTGCAGTCATTGGTGCTGTTGCGGGATCGTTTACATTTTGGACGTCTGTATATTTTGAGCGAAAAGGCATTGACGATCCGATTTACGCGTTTTCAGTTCATGGTATCGCCGGCATTGTTGGTACGATTTCAACCGGTTTTTTCGCTTCACCACGTTTAGTAGAGATCACAGGAATTGGAAAACCGGGATTGTTTTATGGTGGAGGAACTGATCAGCTTATCGTTCAAACGGTCGGTGTTTTAGGGGCAGCGTTGTACGTGGCGATTGTCTCATTTATTGTTTTATATACTTTAAAAAAGACGATCGGCTTACGAGTGACACCTGAACAAGAAATTTCTGGACTTGATATTAGTGAGCATGGTTCATATGGGTATCCAGAACAATTAGATCCAGCTTATAAACAAACGACAACAGTCGTTTCATCTCGTTCGTCATGAAGATGGTGATGTCATGAATAATTTTGAAGCAATCATCGTTCGAGCGGAACAATGCAATAATATGTCAGAATTGAAGCAACTTCACGATGAAGTTGCTTTTCTCCTCTCCTCTTTTTCAATTTCTTTTGCCTGTATATTTGAAGTATACGATATGCTTTGTATGTGCCACGATGCATTTATGAAACAGGCGCTGTCGTTAGCTGAACGGGAGGTTGATCGAAAAGGAATTGGCAAAAAGCCCTCGTCTTTCTGTTGGTTTGTGATGGGGAGCAGCGGACGGAAGGAGCCGACCATTTGGACAGATCAAGATAACGGAGTAATTTTTTCATGCTTTTGTAATGAAAAAGAAGAATGCTACGTATATATGCGTGAGTATGCGCGCATTGGCGTTCTTTTTTTAAATGAAATAGGGTATCCATATTGTAGTGGGTATGTGATGGCAACAAATAAAAGATGGCTAAAAGAGGCAGATGATTGGAATGAACAAATTGATAAATATGTAGCAAACGAACATATAGATGATATTCGTTATTTATCTATGTTAGCTGATATGCGGCCAATTTACGGTGAGTATGCACTTGCTAATCAGCTGAAAACGACATTATATAAAAAGATTGCGGCGACTTTTTCTTTACGTAGTCGAATGATTGATAGCGTTCGTATTCCTTTTGTGCCGATTGGACCTTTTGGACGGGTGTACGTCGAACGTTGGGGGGAGAAAAGCGGCATGGTTGATATAAAGCAAGGGGGATATGTTCAGCTCAATCATATGTTAAAATGGGTTGCTGTTCAAAAACAATTTATTGATGCGCATTCAACATTTGAGCGATTAACGTGTTGGTATGATGAAAATGGTTGTACACAACAGCAATTTGAACGCATAAAAGAGGCACTTGAGACGTTTTTATATTTCCGTTTACGTTGTTCGTTAGAAGGAACTAATTTAGTCATCCATCATTTATCGAAAGAAGAAAAAAAGCGACTAAAAAGAGCGCTAGCAGTAGCCAAACGAGTACAACGTGATGCAAGGAAGTGGGTGTGATTGATGGAGCGACCGTTTCAATGGATCAGTCGCATACTATCGCTTGGTCTTCGATACGATCAAGCAACAGCGGTCGGTCCAGCTTTTCAACAAGAGGCGTGGATTCGAAAAATAATGAAAGAAGTAAAGAAGCATACGTATTCGCTCGAAACGCCGCTTTCTGACGTGACGTTTATTTTATTAGATACAGAGACAACAGGTTTTTCTCCACAAAGGGGAGATGAAATTTTTTCACTTGCAGCCTTAAAAACAAAAAACGGTGAACCGCTTGATTTATATTGTTCCAACTTCCGACCAAAACGCCGCATTCCCGAACATGTTGAGGTGCTTACAGGGATAACAAACGACGATGTTGCATGCGCCCCGTTATTAGAGGAGGAAATTCACCATATTCTTTCTTTTTTGAACCATGGCATTTTACTCGGTTATCATATTCAGCATGATGTGGCGTTTTTAAATGAATTTTTATCACGAAATTATCGTACAGTTTTACAACAAACAACAATAGAAATGAGAAAAATTATGGAATGTATATATCACGACTCATTTCCGACGCTTGATGATGCTCTTTCATTTTATCATCTAACTCCGATTGATCGTCATACAGCAAAAGGAGATGTCATGAGTTTATTTGAAATGTGGAAGCGAGTGTTTATAGAGTTGCAACAGTTACAAATTGATACGTTGCACGACTTATATGCGTTACTTAGTCAACGTTCGTAAATGAATGTTGACTTTTTTTACGAAAAATTATACAATTCCATTAACTTATATGAGCATATATTCATATATTGAAAGAAAGGGGATCTATATGGAAGAATTATATGAGCCGTTAGATGAGGAAACGCTTTTCATCGTATCGCAAACGTTTAAAGCGTTAAGTGATCCGACGCGTATTCGTATTTTACATTTGCTTTCATCTGGCGAGTTTTCAGTAACTGAAATTGCGAATCGGTTGTCACTTTTACAATCGACTGTATCCCATCAACTTCGATTTTTGAAAAACTTACGTCTCGTTAAATATCGGAGGGAAGGAACGACACTATATTATTCGCATGATGACGAACATGTTTTGCACATTCTTGAACAAACGATTCGCCATGCGCGCGATCATTAGGGGGGGAATCAAATGAAAGAGTATGAAATCAAAGGATTGACATGTGCCAATTGTGCGCGGGCATTAGAAGAACAAATTCAGTCACTTCCATATGGCGAAGGGGCAACGTTGAACTATAATAGTGGAAAATTACGCGTGCATGAACACATTGATTTAGAAAAAGTACGGGCGATTTTAGCGACAGATGGAGCATATATAGCAGACGATGATCAGGCGCAAAAAAAACGAAATCCGCTCCTCTATTTCGTAGGTGCCTCTCTTGTTCTTTTTTTGATGGCGCTTGTGCTTGAGCATTTGGACATAGATGGTGCGAGCATCATTATCATTATTTATATGGCTACGATCGCGCTCAGCGGATATAAAACATTTGTTAAAGGATTGAAAAATATCATTCGTTTTCGTTTCAATATGGATACGTTAATGACGATTGCTTTAATCGGCGCATTTGGAATTGGTGAATGGAAAGAAGCGGCTGTCGTTGCCATTTTATTTGGTATTAACGAATATTTAGAAGGACTAGGGATGGAACGAGCGCGTCGCTCGCTTGATATGCTGCTGAAACAAGCGCCAAAAGAAGCACTTCTTATATCGAACGGAAACATGCGTGTCGTTTCCATTGATTCGCTACAAGTTGGCGATGTGGTAGTTGTTCGCCCTGGTGAAAAAATTCCATCAGACGGTGTCGTTATTGAGGGGAAAAGCTCTGTGAATGAAGCAGCGATTACAGGCGAAGCGATGCCGATCGAAAAAGAAGTAGGAATGAACGTATACGGTGGAAGTGTGAACAACGAGGGAATGTTACATGTTCAAATTACAAAACAATATAAAGACAGTTCTTTGTCAAAAATTTTACATCTCGTACAAGAAGCACAAGAGACAAAAACACCGCTTGAATTGTTCATTCATCGTTTTGCGAAATATTACACGCCGTTCATTATGATTGTTTCGCTATTCGTCATGCTCGTTCCACCGTTATGGTTTGAAGCGTCTTGGCATGATTCGTTATATCAAGGGTTAGCTGTATTAATTGTCGGATGTCCTTGCGCCCTTATTTTATCTTCCCCGATTGCTTTGCTAGCGGGTATGACGCGGAACGCGAAGAACGGCGTGTTAGTGAAAGGAGGCGTTCATTTAGAAACACTTGGACGCATACGGACGATTGCTTTTGATAAAACAGGAACGATAACAAAAGGAAAGCCGCACGTAACAAATGTGATTGCATATAGCGATGAAAATGAACTGCTTTATATTGCTGCGTCTTTAGAAAGTGTATCTTCCCATCCGCTTGCACAAGCCATTGTCCAAAAAGCAAAGCAACATCATATTGCATACAAACAACCAGAACAAGTCGAAACACGAACAGGAAGCGGTATGGAAGGAAAAGTCGATGGGATATGGTATCGTATCGGAAACGAAAGAATGTTTGATCACCAATTGTTTACCGAACAAATTCAACAAGATGCAGAAAAGTTAAAATGTGAAGGGCGTACGATTGTTTTTGTCGCAGATGAACAACGTATACTTGGTTTATTTGGTATCGCTGATGAAATACGTGAAGAGAGTAAAAAGATCATTCAGCAACTACACCGTATTGGTATTCGGCGCACGGTCATGTTAACAGGAGATCACGAAAAAACAGCTAAACAAGTTGCTAAACAAGTTGGAGTGACACATACATTCGCAAAACTTCTTCCAGAACAAAAAGTAGAAAAAATAAAGGAGTTAATGAAAACAGATATAGTGGCAATGGTAGGAGATGGAATGAATGACGCCCCTGCCCTTGCTCATGCTCACGTTGGGATCGCGATGGGGAAAGGAACAGATAGCGCCATTGAAACTGCTGATGTCGTGCTTATGCAAGATCATCTCGAGAAATTGCCAGAGGCGATTGTTATTGCCCGGCGTGTAAATCGCACCATTCGTTTAAATATCGCAATTGCCCTTTCGTTAAAGGCAACGGCGCTACTATTAACCATTCCAGGTTGGTTAACATTATGGATCGCCATTTTATCGGATATGGGGGCAACGATTTTCGTTAGCATACTTAGCTTATTTATTTTATGGGAAAAGCGCACGATGTAAAGTTGTGCGCTTTTCAAAAAAAAGGATATTATTCAGAAATATTAGAAACGTTGTTGATTTTTTCACCGTTTTTAGTGAAAATGAAGATAGAACTTTAACAACAAAGAGGATGAATAAAATGATGCAAGCAATCGCTGTTATGGCTCCGAATGGGAAAATTTTAGGAGCGGATGAACATTTTTTCCGCCATTTTTATCATCTTGATGTGAATCGCGAACTGTTAAAAAAGTTTATTGATGATGCAAAACATGGTCGCATCGTTTCGTATGACATGTTGAAAGAAGGAAATGAACAAAAAAATGTATATGTACAAGCAACTGCTTTATGTAACAAAGAGGGTGCGCTACAAGCCATTGTTGTAACATACCAGCATGAACCGTTTATTGATATGCGTCTCACCGCTTCTCTTTCTTCAATGGCGTCCGAATTTACATTTATTTTATCATCAGAGGGCGAAATTACATACGTTTCGCCAAGCGCCCGACATGTGTTGAAATGTGCAGAAGAAGTTTGCAATCACGAGCTATTTTCTTTTGTTCATCATGATGACATCCCCATGTTGATGGAAAAGTTACATACGATTTATGCGACGAAAGAAAAGGAAACAACTGTTGAATGTCGTTGGCGAACACGTGACGGGCACTTTATATGGATTTATATGCATGCCCAGCCATTACTAAATGAAAGAAATGAAATTGAACACGTGATTGTTGTGGCAAAAGATATTACGAAATGGAAATGCTGCGAGGAAGCACTTGTAAAACTAAAGAATTTCGATTCGTTAACGAATATTCCTAATCGTTTTTATTTTGAAACGTATGTGCAACATATGATTCAACAACAGCAACCATTTGCCTTATGTTACATTGATTTTGACAAAATTAAATGGATTAATGATCGTTTTTCGTATCAAGCAGGGGATTTCTTTTTGCAAGAAGCTGTTCGTCGCATTCAGCAACATTTGCAACGAGAAGACTTTTTTGCTCGCATCGGTGGTGATGAGTTTGTCATCGTGTTACATGAAGTGAACAAAGAGACGATTGTTGCGCGCATGGAGCATTTGCTTCAATCGTTCGTAGAGCCATTTCGATATAAAAAGCACGTCATCCAATCAAGCCTTTCTGTTGGAGTGACGTTCTTTCCGCAAGACGGTACGAATTTAGACACGTTGTTGAAACAAGCTGACCAAGCGCTTTGCTATGCGAAGGAACGAGGAAAAGGGTATCATTTTTATCATCCACAGCAAAATCGAAAAACGATGATTGAACAAGAATTGCCCCTAGCGTTGTTAAACAACCAATTTTATTTATGCTACCAACCGAAAGTGTCGTTAGATAATAAGGCAATCATGGGGGTTGAGGCGCTCATGCGTTGGACACATCCGACGCTTGGAGCGATCTCACCATTAGAGTTTATTCCAATTGCTGAGAAAAACGGATTCATTTTTGAAATTACAACATGGGTGTTAAAAGAAGCGTGTCGACAAGTAAAACAATGGCAAAATCATTTTCCGACATTAAAGCTCGCAGTAAATTTATCACCATTTTTACTAAATCGCAAAGAATTTGTGACGCATGTGAAAAGTATTTTACAAGAAACACAGTTTCCACCTCACTATTTAATTTTAGAAATAACAGAAAGTGGACTAATGGAAAATATCGAAACAGGAAAACATATTTTAACAGAGTTACAACAAGTCGGCATTCAAGTTGCGATTGACGATTTTGGTACCGGCTTTTCGTCGCTTGCCTATATTCGCAATTTGCCTGTTTCACTATTGAAAATCGACCGCTCGTTTATCCGTGACATTACAGATAATTCGAAAGATGCAACGATCGTCGATACCATTATCCACTTAGCAAAAAGTTTAGATTTACAAGTGCTTGCCGAAGGGGTAGAACGTGACGAACAAGTATCTTTATTACAAAAAATGGATTGTGATTTTGCACAAGGTTTTTACTTTAGTCAGTCGTTAGAAGCAGAAAAGTTGTTGCAATGGCTCGAACAACATAATCAATCGAAAGAGGCGCTTCATTAGCGTCTCTTTTCACATTTTGTTCACATATATTTTCTTTTTTCTTCACAAATTTACATTAATGTGGACGTATAAATGATAAACGCGAGGACGGAGTGAACATGCGTAACTTATTTTTTTTGCTCACATCGATCGTTACACTTTTATTTGCAAAAACGGTATATGGAGAAAAGATCGAAGTACATAAACAGCTACAACAAGCTATTGATGAAGCGCATGCTGGCGACGTGTTAATCGTGAAAAAAGGAATATACAAAGGTCCGATTATCATTCATAAGCCAATTCATCTTGTTGCTGAACACGGAGCGGTAGTTGATGGGGAAGGATGCGAATATGTTGTTACCATTCGTGCTCCTCGCGTTCATATCGAAGGATTAACAGTGCGCAACAGCGCACATGGAAAAGGAGCTGGCGTGCTCATTCAAAAAAGTTCACATGTTACGTTAAAACACGTACGTATAGAACATGTGCATTACGGTGTTTATGTAGAAAAAGGGACAAATATCAATCTTTTAAACAATGTTATTCGTGGACGAGATATTCATTTCGCTCAACGAGGAAACGGTATTCACCTATTGAAGACAAACGGGGTTGTTGTACGCGAAAATCATATTTCACGTGTGCAAGATGGCATTTATTTAGATTGGGCTAAACATACAATGATCGAAAAAAACGAAGTAACGAATGCTCGCTATGCCATTCATTTCATGTATGCTGAAGACGGGATGGCAAAAGAAAATATGCTCACAGAAAATATTAATGGAATGATGATGATGATGTCCAAGCAGTTTACGATTGGACATAATACGATTGCTAAACAATTAGACTATCGTGGATATGGGGCACTCATTTACGATAGCGAACATGTAGTGATGCACAACAATACATTTCTTTATAATAGCACCGCTTTATCGTTACAAAATGCACGTCATTGTCATATAAAAGACAATGAATTTATCGGTAACTATCGTGCATTGCACAGTTTATATGAAAACCCCGGTATAATTTTTGTCAAAAATAAATTTTTAGGAAATATGGAAGACGCGCTTATCCAAGGAGCACCCATTGCATTTGATGATGGACGAAAAGGGAATTATTGGGACAATTATCGGTTTTATGATTTCAACGATGATGGAATCGGTGATACCCCACATCGCATTCGTTCTATGTATAGTCGACTGTTGCGGAAATGGCCAAGTGTGCAATTTTATTTTCAAAGTCCGGCGTTATCACTTCTTGATACAACGGAGTCATTTTTTACGCAAGCACAGGCGCAAGGGGAAGACCGCTTTCCACTTATGGAAGTTGATCACAATAAAAACAAAACAACCGAAAGATCTTGGAAACTGTTGCTGTTTGGAAGCATTTTATTTGTAAGCAGTTTGCTTATGATCGGATATGGAAGGAGAATGACATATGAAAAAAATCGCTAACCTTTTCTTTGCATGTTTTCTCGTCGCATGTAGTGGAGCGAAAACGTATGAGCCTGAAGAAATTAATCCAGATATTGATGTATGTGTAGTTTGTAATATGAGTATAACAGCAGAGCCATATGCTACAGAAATAATTTTAAAAGATGGAACGGTGCATAAGTTTGATGATATTGGGTGCATGATCGAGTGGATGAATGAAAACAATGAGGACATTGCAAAGAAATACGTTCGCGATGTAACAAACGGAGAATGGATTGAGCTTGAGCACGCTGTTTATGTATACAATCCAAATTATTGGACGCCGATGAGTTATGGAGTCGTTTCATTTGCAAACGAAAAACATGCCAAAATGTACATGGAACAAGAAGGAAAAGGGGAGTTATGGACGTACGAGCAACTAAAAAAACATCGATGGGGATTTGAGCAATGAATACAGCGATAAAGTATCAATGGATGATGATGATTCGTAGCAAATGGCTTATCACTTTTGCCGTTTTGTTTGCCGTCCTATCATCAACTGTGATCGCAAGTAGCGGACACGAGGCAGCAGGAGTATTTACACGTTCGACAGCGGCTTTGTTAAATTTGTCGCTTTTGCTTGTTCCACTCGTTGCTTTATTAGCAGGTAGTTTATTTATTGCGGGTGAAAAGGAGGACGGTCGATTATCACTTATATTAACATATCCGATCTCTACTCGTTCTTTAACGTTTGGTTTATATGTGGGAAGCTGTATATCATTATGGACAGTAGTTGCACTCGGATATGGAAGTGCGAGTGTCGCTCTTTTTGTAACAGGAGGAACATGGTCGACGTTTCTTTTCCTTTCGTTTGTATTAACCATTGTATTAACAAGTATTTTTTTGGCGATTGCTTTATTCGTTGGACTTGTTTCCTCTAATCGTCTACAAGCTCTCGGTGTCAGTTTATTTATTTGGGCGTTTTTCGTTTTATTTTATGAATTTATCGTATTATTTTTGTTATCAATTGTTCCAAAGCAATGGACCATTTTTTTATTTGTTTTATCTATCATATTGAATCCGGTTGAACTCGTGCGTGTTTGGACTGTAGCGGCTTTGAAAAGTAGCGCACTATTTGGACCGCAATTATACGAATGGTCAAAATGGGCAGAAAGCGTAAATGGACAGTTTACATTTATTATGATCGCATGTGTATGGGTGATTGTGCCGTTATTTTTAGTGAACATGTGGTTGAAACGAGGGAAATAACATGCTTGAAGTGAGACAATTGACGAAAATATATAACGAACAAAATAAAGTAGAAAACATTTCTTTTTCTGTTCAAGAAGGACAATGTTTAGCGTTATGCGGCGGTAACGGTGCTGGAAAAAGCACGATCATTAAAATGTTAATCGGGCAGCTCCCCCCAACGAAAGGAGACATATATGTAAACGGACAACCGATTCAAAGCAACGACAAGCAATGGTTTTCGTTTATGCCAGATCATTTGCAATTTCCTCCTCTGTTTACAGGTTATGAAGTGTTATCTCTATTTGGACGGTGGCAAGGGGCAACAGACGAGCGAGTGAAACAATGTTTGGAGGTTGTCGGATTAACAAATGATCGACATAAACAAGTAAAGACATATTCAAAAGGAATGCAACAGCGACTCGCGTTTGCGCAAGCGCTTTTAGCAGACGCTCCATTGCTTATTCTAGATGAGCCAACAAACGGTTTAGATCCGTATTGGGTATGGGAATTTAAACAACTTATTCGTTCTGAAAAAGAAAAGGGAAAAGCTATTATTTTTTCGACACATATGCTCTCAATGGTTGAAGAAATTGCAGATACTGTCGCATTTATTCATCAAGGACAAATGCTTATATACGATTCGGTTTCCGCGCTTTGTCAAGATGGAAAATCGTTAGAGTCTATATTTTTTGCACAAATTTCACAACATATGTCATACTGAAAAAGGTAAGCGAATATAGCTTGCTTTTTTCATTTGGAGGAGGGATTGAAAGATGTTAAAGTTATACGTCATTCGTCATGCTGAAACAGAGTGGAATGTGCAACAACGAATGCAAGGATGGAAAGACTCGCCTTTAACTGAAAAGGGAAAAAAACACGCTGTACTTTTACATGAGCGGTTGCGTACAGTTCCGTTTACTGCGGTGTATTGTAGTCCAAGTGATCGTACAAAAGAAACGGCGCAAATTGTGCTAGGGCAACGTCATGTGCCAATATATTTTGATGAACGGCTACGTGAAATTCACTTAGGTGATTGGGAAGGGAAAACGATTGCAGAAATTGCGCAATCCGACGAGCAAAATCATTATCATTTTTATCATGATCCAGATGCATACAAGCCGATTATTGGCGAGACGTTTCTTGATGTTCAACGTCGAGCTATTGCTACGATCCAACATATAGCTGAAAATCATTCAGAAGGTCATATTCTTATCGTTACACATGGCATGGTGATTCGCACGCTTCTTGTATATTGGAAACAACAAACACTTGCGGAATTGTGGAAAAATAGCCGTGTATACGGTACGAGTGTGACGATCGTATCGTTTGACGGGGAAAAGTGGAATATGGAATGTGAATCAGACATTTCACATCTTGAAAGTGAGCTGACACATTTATGAGAAAATGGATTATGTTTTTTACGGCAATTGTCTTTATTGTCGGTTGTACATCGCAAAATAAAGAGAAAACATTTGTTACGACAGTAGAATATGTTGTTGATGGGGATACAGTAAAAATAAAAAAAGATGGCGAAATCGTAACGGTTCGTCTACTAAATATCGATACACCGGAAACGTATCGCGAAAAACAGGTGTATGGTGAAGAAGCAAAACAATTCGCTAAAGACGTTTTGCTTCACAAAAAAGTGACAGTTGAACTAAGCGCAAAAGAACAACCGTACGATCGTTATGGTCGATTGCTTGCGTACATATGGTTAGAGGATGGAACTTTATACCAAGAAAAAATCGTGCAAGAAGGGTTTGCGCGTGTTGCTTACGTATTTGAACCGGACACAAAATATGCAAAAAGATTGTATAAAGTACAGGAAAAAGCGAAAAAAGCAAAAAAACGAATATGGAGTGTCGATGGATACGTGACAGAAGAAGGATTTAATATGAGTGTATGGTTAAATAAAGCTTCGTAAATGTGAAAAGGGCTGGATGAAACAGCCCTTTTAATGTGCGAGCATCGCTTGCATATCTTCTTTTACATCGCCGATAAGTTTGAGACCGAACATATCTTGTAGGACGCGTAACACACCTTCAGAAATAAAGTGCGGTGCTTTCGGTCCAATTCGAATGTCTTGAATGCCTAAACTAAACAATCCGAGTAATATCGCAACTGCTTTTTGTTCAAACCATGAAAGAACGATGCTGACCGGTAACTCATTGACCTCACAGCCGAATGCTTCTGCAAGAGCCATTGCAATTTTGACAGTCGAAATCGAGTTGTTGCATTGTCCTAAATCAATATATCGTGGAATGTTCGTGCCAGGAACAACCCCGTAGTCGACATCGTTAAAGCGGAATTTCCCACAGGATGTCGTTAAAATGACGGTGTTTTTCGGTAACGATGTAGCTAACGTTCGATAATATTCACCGCCTTTTCCAGGAGCGTCGCAACCTGCGATAACGAAAAAGCGTTCAATTTTTCCTTCTTTTACAGCTTGAATAATTTCCGGTGCAATTTGAATAACGGTTTCGTGATGGAACCCAGTCACTAACGTTTCATCCGATTCAATGTTTGCTTCTGGGAGTTGTAGAGCTTTCTCAATTAACGGCGTGAAATCATCATTTTCGATTTTTTGCACATGTTCTAAACCGGCTACATCGTATGAAAACATGCGATCAGCATATGAACCTTTTATTGGCATAACACAGTTGGTTGTCGCTAAAATGGCGCCAGGGAATTTTTCAAATAAGCGACGTTGATCGTACCATGCTTTTCCGACATTTCCTTTCAGATGTTTATATTTTTTTAATTGCGGATAACCATGTGCTGGGAGCATTTCGGAATGTGTGTAAATGTTAATTCCTTTTCCTTCTGTTTGTTTTAATAGTTGTTCAAGGGCAAATAAGTTATGTCCTGTAACGAGAATACATTTTCCTTCAATTTTATTTTGCGTTACACGAACAGGTTGAGGAATGCCGAGTCGTTCTGTATGTGCTCGGTCGAGTAGCTCCATTACACGAATGGCGGCTCTTCCGACTTTCATCGCCATGTCTATATGTTCTTGTACGTTAAAGTTAGAGTTTGTTAACGTCATATATAACGCTTCATGTGTCGTTGTATCAACGAACGGATCGGTATATCCAAGTTGGTGTGCGTGCGTGCGATATGCTGCAATTCCTTTTAATGCAAATACGATCGTATCTTGCAAACTTGCAATTGTTTCATCTTTCCCACAAACTCCGACAACAGTACATCCCCCTGTTGGTGTTTGTTCACATTGATGACAAAACATTATAACCCCTCCTTTTCTTATTGACACTTTAACAATAGGGGAAAATGCGTACGTCGTAAGTGATACATATCACACTTTCATACAAAAATATGAACGAAATTTGACAATAATCCATATTGAATCAAGAGAAAGAATGTATTAAAATGAAAGAAAATTGAATCAATCAAACTACTAGGGGTGCCGGATGGCGATGGCTGAGAGGAAAACGCGCAATCAGTTTTCCAACCCTTTGAACCTGATCTGGTTTGTACCAGCGGAGGGAAGTAGGCTATGTTTTCGATATGCAAACTAGTCGATTCTGTCCGACTAGTTTTTATTTTTTAAGGGGGAATGAATGATGAATGTAGGACAATGGTTAACACGTGTTAGGAAGGAGTCACCGCTCGTACATAATATGACGAATGTCGTGGTGACCAATTTTGTTGCGAATGGTTTGCTTGCTGTAGGCGCATCTCCTGTTATGGCGTATGCCAAAGAAGAAGTAGCGGATATGGTTCGGTTAGCTCGTGCTTTAGTGTTAAACATTGGCACATTAAACGAAACAGACGTAGAGGCGATGTTAATTGCTGGAAAAGCGGCAAATGAGGCAAACATTCCTGTCATTTTTGATCCTGTTGGAGCTGGTGCGACAGCGTACCGCACCGAAACAGCCCAACGTATATTACGCGAAGTCAACGTTACCATTTTACGTGGAAATGCATCCGAAATCGCAAGTATTGTTGGAGAACAAGTGAGTACAAAAGGGGTAGATGCAGGAGATGTTCAAGGCGATCTCGAACATGTAGCGAAAAAAGCAGCGCGTATGTTTCGTTGTACAGTTGTTGTGACTGGGAAAGATGATGTGGTGACAGATGGAGAACGTATTGTAATCGTCTCAAATGGTGATGCGATGTTAACGAAAGTAACCGGGACAGGTTGTTTGTTAAGTTCGGTGTTAGGCGCATTTGCTAGTGTAGCGGAAAATGTGATGATGTCATCTGTTGCTGCGCTCGCTTATTACGGTGTAGCGGCTGAAAAAGCAGCCAAACAAGCTCAAGCACCTGGGTCTTTTCAACTTGCTTTTTTAAATGCTTTATACGAAACGAGTGAAGAAGAAGTAGATGAATACGCACATATTCGAGGAGAATAAATGATGAAACAGAAGTTATCGTTGTATTTTGTTATGGGAAGTGTCGATTGTACGAAAGATCCACTTGCTGTGTTAGATGAAGCGATTGAAGGCGGCATTACCATGTTTCAGTTTCGCGAAAAAGGAAAGGGGGCGCTTACGGGAATTGAAAAATATCGTTTAGCTGAGAAATTGCTTGAGCGGTGTCTGGCTCACAACATTCCTTTTATTGTAAATGATGATGTTGATTTAGCGCTTGCCTTACAGGCAGATGGGGTTCATGTCGGACAAGAGGACGAAGCGGCTGAACGCGTTCGTGATCGCATAGGCGATCATAAATATTTAGGGGTATCTGTTCACAACTTGAATGAAGTAAAAAAGGCGATTGCGGTTCGCGCCGATTATGTTGGGTTAGGTCCGATTTTCCCAACTGTTTCAAAAGATGATGCAAAGCAAGCATGTGGACTGACGATGATTGAACATATTCGTGCGCATGAAAAACATGTTCCACTCGTTGCGATTGGCGGGATTACAGAACAAACATCTAAACAAGTCATCGAAGCAGGGGCAGACGGAATTGCTGTCATTTCTGCCATTTGCCGTGCTAAGCATATTTGTGAACAAACAAAACGACTGTATGAGATTGTCATGCGTACAAAACAAAAAGGCGACAGGTAATGTCGTCTTTTTCTATTTTTTGTGCAGGATTTTACTCACATATGTCGAAAAAAACAGCGAACATATGAAAGAGGGAGATGGGAAAGATGGAACATATCGTATTGTCATATGAAGATCGAGTCGCAACAATCGAGTTGAATCGCCCAGATGCATTGAATGCTTTACACGAACAAATGTTAACAGAGTTGCTACAGGCGTTAAAGGAAGTTGAAAAAAGTGAGGCACATATTGTCATTATCCGCGGTCGTGGGAATGGGTTTTGTGCAGGAGGCGACATTAAAACAATGTTGCAATCAGCGAATGAACATTCATTCATAGAAGTAATGGAAACGATTAAACAAATTGCCCTCATACTACATCATTTGCCGAAACTAACGATCAGTTACGTGCATGGCGCTGCTGCAGGATTAGGGCTTAGCTTAGCGCTCGCTTGCGATCATGTTATTGCAAATGAACAAGCACGTGTTGCAATGAATTTTATCGGCATTGGCTTAATTCCAGATGGTGGAGGCCATTTCTTTTTAAAACGGAAAATTGGAGAAGTAAAATCAAAACAAGTGATATGGGAAGGAAAAGTAATGAGTGCGCAAGAGGCATATGAAGTGGGGCTTATTGATGAAATCGGCGATGAACAAGCCGTTCAACGCAAAGTGGCTGAGTGGCTAGCAAAACCAATTCGTGCGATGATTGCAACGAAGCAGTTATATGCTCATTTAAGCGAACAACAGTTGTTGAACACGTTTCAAATGGAGACAGCGTATCAAGCGGAAATGCGTAAAACAAAAGACCACGAAGAAGGTATTCGCGCCTTTTTAGAGAAGCGTCGTCCACATTTTAGCGGAAAATAAAAAATTTGAAAAACTTTCATCTTTAAGCTATCTTTTTCGGGTTTGCAACGTGTATAAATGAAATATAGAACAATATAACGAAAAGGGCGGCTGAAGATGAAAGTAGTGATGATTGACGATTACATGCCGACATTAGAAATGATGGAGGCGATGCTTGAACATATCGAGGGAATCTCCATTCATCCGTTTGAAGATGCGGATGAGGCGTACGCATACATTTTATCTCAACATGTCGATGTCATTTTAATGGACATTTGTATGCCGAAAACAGACGGTATTGAATGGTGTCGCCGATTTAAGCAACATGAGCAGCTGCGCCATATCCCTGTACTAATGGTTACAGGTTACGATGATGAACAAAAATTAGAGGAAGCGTTTGCGGCAGGAGCGTTTGATTACATTCGCAAGCCGTTTACAATGGTCGAACTCGTTTCGCGTGTTCAATTGGCGTATCGCCAAAAGAAGACGATGGATCAACTGAAACGAACGAATGAAGCATATATAGAAAGTTATCGGCATATGTGGACGATGCAAAAAAAGATGAATGAAGACTTACACTTAGCTCGACTCGTTCAAGAAGGTTTGCTTCCTGAGCCGATGAATAATGAGCATATTCATTTAGTCGGGACGTATATTCCTTCTTCACAACTGTCTGGCGATTTGTATTTTTGGCAACAAGTTCGTCCGCATATGTATGCTTTTATTGTAATTGATGTCATGGGGCATGGCGTCGCATCTGCGCTTGTCGCTATGTCGATTCGTTCGTTATTACATGGGTTAATGACGAAAGTAACAGAACCTCTTCTCGTTGTGCATGAATTAAATCGACATGCTTTTCAATTGTTTGGAAAGGAAACGAAATATTACTTTACTGCTTTTTATGGAACAATTGATGTAAAAAAGAAAGTCATGGAGTATGTAAACGCAGGTCATCCTCCAGCTATATTGATGACTAATCAAAAAACAATGCTTCTTAAAGAAGGGGGCATTCCAATTGGCATTGTATCAAATGCTCCGTATAAAAAAGGCACAATTTCTTTTCAGCATGATGCATATCTTATGATTTACACAGACGGATTAATGGAAGTGTTAGGTGAAGAATGCGCAAAACAACTTGCCGGCGTGATGCAAACGGCTCATACGTTTGATGAGATGGTAAAGAACATAAATGAAAAAACGCAAGATGGCAAAGGGAATGATGATATTACATTCGTCTCTATTCATGTAAAATAGCAAAAAAGGGGCTCTATTTCGGCCCCTTTATTTAATGTCTACAAATTGATCCAATTGACAGATCGATAATATATGTTTAATAGGTGCTGAAACACATGTCATTTCAATACGCATTCGATCTTTCAGTGGATACAACCAGCTAATCAGCAAACGAACGCCTGAGCTATCAATAAATCGAACAGCAGATAAATCGATTTGCAAATGAGATGTTTCCCACGGCTGTGATTGAATCGTTTCTTCCATGACACGTGATGTTTCAAAGTTAATATCTTGCTGAAAAGAGACAACGATTTTATCATCATATGTAACAATGTCGATCATATTTCTCCCCCTTTATTTCGTGCGACAACGACAATGGCATGTTTTCCTTTTTCGTCAAATGAAAAATGTGAAGCAAGTTGTTGAACGAGGAAAAGTCCCCGTCCTCCTTGATAAGTGAAATCAGGAGGAGGAGCGTTGAGTTTTTCCTCCCATTGAAAGCCGTCTCCTTCATCCATGACTTCGATGACGATCTCTTCATCTGACCAGCTGATGTGCACAGTAGCATATTTTTTTGTAGAGTGTCGGATGACATTTGAGACGAGCTCCCACAATATTAATTGAATGGTGTATTTTTGTATTTCGTCTAGTTGAATACAATCGTTTATTTGCTCGAGCATCGCTGAAATCACTGTGCTATAATTTGTTTCATTTAGCTGAGTTTGAATCATTGTTTTTTAACTGAATCAAAAGTTGTTTTATATAAGGATGTTTATAATCACCTTGATGCTCGAGACGATATAATTGACTCCATAAAGAGTTATATGTTGAACGAAACGGGAGCGGGATGCTCTCTCCGAATGAACGTTGCAAATGCATGAGACGAAACTTCGCATAGTTGCGTGACGGTACATCATTTGGGAGAAGCCCCATATCGATGCGAATGAGTTGCTCGTTTACTTCGTGAAGCAACGTTTCTGCCATTTCGTCGATATGAGCAAACGTTCGTTGCTCGTATTTTAGCCGTGGATGCTTCATCGTCATCTTCCTCCGTTTAACTATTACGAATTAAACTTTTCTGTTAACTCTTGGTTTAAATCGTTTAACTGTTCGGCCATTTCAGCAATTTGTGAGGCAGCAGATGAAATTTCATCAAACATTTGATGAAACTGTTCAATGAGTGAAGTAAATTGATCAATTTTTCTACTTGTTGACTTTACATCAGTAACAGATTGATCAAAAATATGAATAATGCTTTCATTTGCTTGTCGGAATGCTCGCGTTTCCTCTACAATTTGTTGAAACGCCTGTTCAAATTTACGGATCGTTTGTTGAACAATATCAATGTGATTTTGAATGTAGTCGAGCGATTGTTCGGTCTGCGTTGCAAGTTTTCGCACTTCATTTGCGACGACTGCAAATCCTTTTCCGTGTTCACCCGCACGTGCAGCCTCGATGTTAGCATTTAAAGATAAAATATTTGTTTGATTTGAAATGTTGCGAATCGCATTGACGATTTCTCCGATTTTTCGCGAGCTATCTGTCAGTTCGTTCGTAAGCGACTTTGTTCCTTCAATTAATGTAGCCACGCTATCTAGTTTGGTTAATGTTTGTTTTACATCTTCTTTTCCTTTTTCAACTCGTTCGCTCATTTGAACAGATTGACGCTGAATACTTGTCACTTCATTCAACATACTTTGCACATTTTTTTGTACTTCAAAAATAGAAGCAGTCGTTTCTTCTGCGCTTGAAGCAAGCGTTGTAGATGATTCTGTTAACCGATGTTGTAGTTCTGCAATTTCGTTTAACTTCATCATGGACGATGTATATGACTCAATATACGTTTCAATCGCAATTTGCATATCGAATGAACAAAGTTTAGCAAATGAGCGGTAAATGTTTGTTGCTTCTGTTGGAGGTAGCTCTTCCATCAATATGCGAAGCACTTCATTTTGAATGATTGTATAAGCGCCTAAATACCATTCTGGAAATAAACCGATTCGGTTATGAACATTGCCAATTACTTTCCGACGAATGATATATTGCTCACCAATTTCCCCCGATACCATATCCATTAAATAAGCGCGCAACGTTTGTTTTAAGCGATCAATCGTTGAATGATTATCAATAATGCGTCTCAAATGTGGCATTTGCCCAACTTGATCGTAAAACGCGTTGACAATTCGCTCGACATGTTTAGCAAAGAGCGGACGAATCGAAACAAGTTGTTGCAAATCTTCCTCTGTTAATCCAACGAAAGAAACTTGCTGTTTACGATCGCTTGAAAGGAGTTGTCGATAATACGTTGCAACATGTGAAGATGCAGAAGGACGAACATTCGTATCTTCATTTTCTTTTTGATGTTTTTTGCGGAACAGCTGAATAGCCCCATGTTCATTGAATAGAGTGTGAAATGGACATTTTGACATTGTTTCCCCTCCAGTTTTCATAAAAAATCCCCTAAAATATTATATCATGTACGGCAAAAAGAAGAAGGAAATTTTTTATGTTATTTCCGAGGGAAGCGCAAAAAATGACAAAGTTTCCCCTACTTGTCGAATAAAAGAGAATAAAGTAGAATGTTTATTTGTGAACAATAAGAACAGCGGAGAGAGAAGCGATGAGTAAAAAAATTTTATATTTATTTTTTGTTTTAATAGGAGCTACAGTTGTCATTTTTGCGAATATGAAACATAACATTTATACGTTCATGTAAAATAGGTGTTTCCATTAGTACATGTATACCCCTTTGCACATACGCTAGAAGTGTAACAAACTTTAAATGCGAAAGGGGTATGAAATATGCGTTGTCGTCCAAATATGATGTCGCCAATCGTTCATCCAACAAAATGTTGTACACAACATCAAATGCAAACAACGATTGTGCCACACATTCATCCGTCACATACGACGTATGTGAATCATCATGTGTTCCAGCATCAACATTATTTTCCGCATACGCAATCTGTTGTGAATGATGTATCACATCAACATGTTGTTTGTCCAGGGCCTGGCCCGTTTCCACGGCCATTTTAACCGAAGGCAATTCGCCTTCGGTTTTTTGGTGTGCTCGGCATGGGTGCAATCTATAGGGTGAAAGTCCCGAACTGCGAAGGC